>JAAXHL010000037.1 GCA_012270865.1 Candidatus Poribacteria bacterium
AACTTCTGAGAAATATCAGTTTAATAGTTATCAGTTTTCAGTACGATTTTTCTGCGAAAAAAATCTTTCAGTACACAGTTAATACATTCTGACGATTACCTTTCCTACTACTGATGGAAGATACTACTTTTAACTGAGTACTGTTAACTGTTAACTTATAACTGTTATGGAGATAGAAAAGATATGAACAGTGATCCGAACGGACACGATACCCCAACAGCATCGCAGGACAGTAAATCGAGATTATGGATACCGTTCATTCTCATTTTGGTCTGTGCTGTCGCTATCGGATTCGGGATAAGGTATTACAAGAATAGACCGAAACCGATGACTGAGGCGGCGTGGGAGGTGTACTTCAGTGAAGTTGGTGCGGTTAGCAGTCCAAATTCTTTGGAAAAACGGCTTGTCCATAGACTCGGCGCTGCTACACTGCGAGTTGATGCCGCACTCTATGATTTAGATGCCGAGCCGGTCGCAGATGCTTTAATAGAAGCACACAACCGCGGTGTGAAGGTGCGAATCGTCACGGAAGCGGATAATATTGATGACTCCGAAATTGAGCGATTGCAAGAAGTTGGGATTCCTGTCGTTGATGACGATGATAATGACGGGTTAATGCATCACAAGTTCATCGTAATTGATGGGCGGTATGTCTGGACGGGTTCTTATAACACCACGTATAACGGCTCATACAAGAACAATAATAACGTGGTACTCATTGACTCCGCGCAACTGGCGTATAACTTCACGCAGGAGTTCCGAGAATTGTTTCTTGCGGTACAGACTGGCAAACCTTCTGGTGCGTTTGTGGCATATCCGAAGGTGGCGTTAGGCGATGGGACGGAGATTTTCACCTATTTCTCACCAGCGGATAACACAATATCTCCACTGCTGAAAGAGATCCAATCTGCGGAGGAGTCGATCCATTTTATGACCTTTGCGTTTACACACGACGCACTTGGTGATGCGATGCGGGACCGCTTTAAATCGGGTATTGATGTCCGGGGTGTGTTTGAAGCGAAGCAGACGAATAATCAATATTCTGAGTACACACCGATGAGAGAGGCGGGGTTGCCAGTTATTTTGGATAAAAGTAGTGGGGCTATGCACCACAAGGTGATTGTGATTGATGGAGAGACGGTGATTACGGGATCGTATAACTTTTCTAAGAACGCGGAAAAACGGAATAACGAGAACTTGTTGATAATCAAAGAGAATCGTGAGATTGCGGCGGCGTACCTCGCCGAGTTTGCGAAGATAACGCAGTAGGAGGGATTTGTAATCCCGATTCATTACGGTTTCTCACCTAATATGACCGTCCGATGTTGTTCATTGCCGTTCCTACCGATTTTAAGTTGGACTTCCGTTTCGGGGCGTTCACTGACAACGCATCTAAGCAACTCGGCGTAGGAGCGGATGGGTGTCTTGTTGAATTCGAGGATAATATCTTTCTGTAAAATCCCACATTTGTGTGCTGGGCTGCCTTCAATTACACCTGTAACAAAGACCCCAAGCTCACTTATATCGACCTCAACACCGAGCCATCCACGTGCGACTTTTCCGTCTTTAATGATTTCTTCGGCAACTGCACGGACCGTCTCTATCGGCAAAGCGAAGGTAATTTCTTGGTTACGGGTTCCGTGCGATGACTCTTGAACAAAAAATTGTTTGATGTCGGGGTCACCCTCTCTCTCCAAAGGTGGTTCAACCGTATAGGGGGGTTCTATTAGCACTGCGAGTATCATTCCAACGACCTCGCCTGAGGTATTCACGACGGCTCCGCCGCTGTTGCCGGGGGTCACCGCGGCATTGATTTTAATCAGTTTTCCGCATAATTGATCTGGTAAAGTATCCCAACCACCAACGATGCCGAAAGAGACAATCGGGCTATGTCCGTAGGAACCTCCTATCGTTACGACCCAAGAACCGGTGTCAATTTTTGAGGAATCCCCCCATTTGATAGGGACTGTGGTTTCGATGACTGGCTTATACTGAAACGAAGCGCGCGACTTCGCAGGGGCTGCGGCGGCTTTAGATGCCGATGCCGATAGAGGCATAGGTGTTAGAGGTGCTTCCCCAACTCGGAGTACCGCGATGTCCGTGAATGTATCAATGCCAATGAGTTCAGCTGGAGAAACTTCGCCGTTGTTAAAAATCACCTCAATCTTACTGGGTGTTTCCATCTCAAATGTCGTCGTCACGATGTGTCCAGTGGTGTTGATAACAATGCCGGAACCGATCTCTTGGCGGGTAAATACCAATTTTTCCGTGTTCGGCGGGGATGGCATTGCGGTTGTCTGCGTTGCTACGACCTTCACAAGAGCAGGACGTGTATCGGTGACGACCTTCTGGAATTCCTTTTCAAGAAGTTTCAGTACACTTTCATTTCCGATACTCGGCGTGACCGCATAGAACAGTAGACTGAGCATCCCGATGATTAATTGCGTCCGTTTTGATTTTATAATATACATGCTTATACCTAAATCGCTTATTCGCAGTGCGGAACGTAGGAGGGAGTGTTTTAGCATCAAAAACCGAGCCTGAAACGAAGTGGAAGGCGAATCTTACAAGTAGAACTCTACATATCAAACCCACTTCATTACTCCGCAAGGTAAATTTAAAATTTCTCAATTAGAGTCCGCCGCTGGTGGAGGCAGCGGTATAACTCACCTGCTTTAACATATAACGCCGCTGCATCGGTTGTGTCGGTGTTGAGATAACACTTCCTTGCAGGAGCTGATTGCTATCTCCGATGACACGTCTTGATTGTTGGACCCGAAGCACCTCAGGCGATGTCGCTGTCTGTTCCATTTGCGGTGTAGATGCTGTCGGTGCTGGACGGAGGTCTTGATAGAAGTAGGTCCCAGTTACAGCGAGTACCAACGCGATAACGCCACTGAGTGCCCATTTAGGACGGCGAAACAGATCAAGCAGCTGCTGCCATCGTGTTGTCGCAACATCTTTAATACTGTTGGTCTCGCGCACTTCTGTAGCGAACCGTTGTTGCAATGCGGACATGAAGTAGGGCGACGGTTCTATCTGTGGCAATTGGTGTACTGCGTTAACGGAATCCTGAAATCGGGCATATTCGCCTTGACACGCTTCACATTCTGTGAGGTGGCTTTCAAAATCCTGCAGCGTCTGATAATCAAGTGTGTCCTCAAGGTGGGCAGAGAAATGTTCCTCAGCCTGTACGCAATTCATGATTTGCTCCTGAATAGTTTTCAGTTAACAGTACGGAAAAGAGTACGTTTCCTTTCAGTTTTCAGTTAAAGAGGTTTGTTGTGGCAGTGACAGGAAATGTTCCAGACACAATGTCTTAACTGAAAACTGAGTACTGATAACTGTTAACTATTAAATAAACGGTTTTAACTTTTCTTTTAGCATGAGCCGGGCGCGGTTGATTCGAGATTTCGTCGTACCGCTCCGAAGTTCGAGTATCTCACTAATTTCATCGTAACTAAGCCCCTGTAAGTCGCGAAGCACAAGCGGGAGTCTATACTGTTCTGGTAGTTCTGAGATCGCTTTTTGGATAGCGTTCTGCAATTCTTTTCGTTCGAGTGCGACTTCGGGTTGGAAAGCCGGGTTCGCGGGCGCATTACCGATTAAATCGATCTGCTCCGCATCTCCGTCGCTATTGTTTCCGCTGTTCACGACATTATTGACTCTGTATCGGTCACGCCGTCCTCGATTTCGCAGTTCATTTTTACACAGATTCGAGGCGATGTGATACATCCACGTCTTAAAATGTGCGCCCTCCGATTTGTAACGATTTGCGGCTTTAAAAATGCGGATAAAGGTCTCCTGCGCCAGATCCTCGGCACTGTCCCTGTCATTGATGAACCGAGCGATAAAATTGACAAGCGGCTGCTGATGGCGACGCACAAGTAGCGTAAACGCGTTTTCATCACCTTTTTGGTAGCGTTCCATTAATTCATCGTCTAAGTCAGGCATCAGGGACCTCCAGAGGTGCTTGTCTATAATATACACCAAAATGTGGATTTGGTTGCAAATTTTTTCGATGGACAAGGAAATTAGGTATATCTGAACGTGCGTCTTGACCTCAAAGCGGGTTTTCGTGTATGATTGTTGTGTAGAAGGTTGCCGTAAGACTATAACCGCGTTCCAATAGAGAGGTTAATTATGTTTGATCAGGTTTTAGAAGAGGTTGAAGCACAGTGTAGAGCAGAGCGGATCCCGATGTTAGGTCCCGAAAAAGCGAAATTTCTTGCCGGTTGTGTTGAGGAAGCGAAGCCGTCTCTCATCGTTGAATGTGGCACGGCTATCGGTTATTCTGGACTCTGGATGTTACGCGTCTTGAAAGCTGCTGGGACCGGACGCTTGATAACGGTTGAAATTGATGCCGACCGCGCCGCACAGGCGCGTGCCAATTTTGAACGCGCTGGCATGGCAGACCTCGTTGACTCACGCATCGGCGATGCACAGGAGGTACTCGAAAGTATCCAAGACCCCGTCGATTTCCTGCTCCTTGATAACAATTTCAGCAACTATTTCCCGTGTTTTCAGGCAATAGAATCTCGTTTGACAAACCCGGCTACGGTTCTCGCCGATAACGTCGGTATCGGTGCCGATTCGATGGCGGATTATCTCGGACACGTCCGCGAACGTTATGAATCTGAGACACACTGGTTTGACATCGACCTGCCGTGGGTGAAACAGGACGCAATTGAAGTGAGTATCTATCGCCATTAGTTTTTTCGCGTTCCACGCACGCCTTCTATACTGGCGTGGTTTTTAACTTCACTAACGAATGCCGATGTTGCCGAAGGAGTACGCTTGTATGGATTATGATTTTACAACTGTCGCGCGTTTGCCTGCGCCGGATGACAACGTGGCTATTGCTACACAGACGTTGGAGGGTGGTACACGCATCCGCCATAAAGGGGAGGCGTTCGAGTTATCACATACGATTTTAGAGGGGCATCGCTTTGCGATCCAGCCGATTTCGGAAGCGGCACCGTTACTGTCGTGGGGTTTGCCGTTCGGGTTTGCAACACGTCCGATCGCTCCGGGCGACTACGTTTGCAATCAGAAGATGATTGATTCGTTATCCATTAGAAGCCTACCGTTCACATTGCCGGAGACACCGAACTTCAGCGACAAGATCGCGCCGTATCAATTAGACGAAGCAGCGTTCCGTCCCGGTAAGCGGTTGGCGCGCTATACGGACGAGCGTTGTTTCCTCGGTTACCAGCGTCCCGGTGATCGTGGTGTTGGCACGCGAAACTATATCGTCGTAATGGGAACAACCGCACGCACCTCCGGTTTCGCGAGGAGACTCGCCGATATGTGTTCGGCAGGAGGGGTTTGTAACCCCGATACATTTCCGAATGTAGACGGTATCGTCGCTGTAACGCACACAGAGGGTGGTGAAAGCAGTACTCCGAATAACATTGATATGCTGCTCCGGACGCTCGCCGGTTTCGTTGTGCATCCGAATATCGGCGCGATGCTATTGGTTGATTACGGTACTGAGGCGGTTACAAACGAGATGCTCCAATCATATATGGAACGCGAGGGTTACGCCTTAGATGATGTCGTCCACCGTTTCTATCGGCTACAAGGGAGTTTTGACGCTGATTTGGCAAATGGTGCGGAAATTATTAAGAGATGGCTGGGGCCCGTGAACAGTGTGCCGCGTACCGAAGCGTCTCTGGCGCACTTGAAGATCGCTTTGCAGTGTGGCGGCTCCGATGCGTTCTCTGGGATATCTGGGAATCCGCTTGCGGCGTACGTCGCGAAAGAGGTCATCCGTTACGGTGGGTGCGCCAACCTCGCGGAAACCGACGAACTGATCGGTTCCGAGGCGTATGTGCTCCAGAACGTCCGCGACCTGACCACCGCACGCACGTTTCTTGAGACGATAGAACGGTTCAAAGAGCGCGTCTCGTGGCACGGGCACTCCGCAGAGGGTAACCCTTCTGGTGGTAATAACTTCCGTGGACTTTACAACATCGCCATCAAATCGATCGGTGCAGCGATGAAACGGCACCCCGATACCTGCCTCGATTACGTCATCAATTACAGCGAACTGATGGAGAATCCAGGTTACTATTTCATGGATAGTCCCGGCAACGATTTAGAGAGTATCGCAGGACAAGTCGCGTCCGGTTCTAACATGATTTTCTTTGTGACGGGCAACGGTTCCATCACAAATTTTCCGTTCGTGCCGACGATTAAGATCGTCACGACGACGGGACGGTATGAGATGCTTTCCAAGGATATGGACGTGAATGCCGGTGCGTATCTTGACGGCACACCGATGGAAGAACTCGGCGAATCTATGTTAGATTTGACTGTGGATGTCGCTTCGGGTGAACGGTCGGTCGGTGAGAAAGCCGGACACTCGCAAGTCTCGTTGTGGCGTGATTGGAAGCAGACGGGTCCCGTGGATTTAAATCCGCTGTTGGCAGCATCGGATTTGAAGTCCGGTGAGCCGATTCCGATTGAAACCGCTGCGATAGACGTAGGTTCCGAAACGTGGCAATTCCGTGCGCTTGAAACGGAAGCAGGATGCCGGACGGATCAGGTCGGACTCATCTTACCGACGAGCCTCTGCTCTGGACAGATTGCGCAGATGATCGCGCACCGTTGCAACGAACGGAAGATCGGAGCGAAGCAAGGTATTTCACGGTTTGTTTCGCTCCCGCATACGGAGGGCTGCGGTGTCTCCAGCGGACGTTCTGAGGAGATTTATACCCGCACCATGATTGGTCACCTCACACATCCGACCGTCGCGCTCGGTCTGTTGCTTGAGCACGGTTGTGAGAAGACGCACAACGACCACGTCCGGCACGAGATTCAGAATCTCGGCATCTCACCGGAGCACTACGGTTGGGCAAGTGTACAGTTAGATGGCGGGATTGATGCTGTTATTGAGAAGGTGGAAAGCTGGTTCTCGGAAACGCTTGCCGATAAACCGTCCGTTCCAGTTGTCGATGCAGGGTTAGAACACCTCTGTATAGCCGTGACATCGACTGGTGAGGCGACTGAAAAAGTCTCAGAGTCCCTAACGCAATTGACCCATAGAATCGTCGCTGCGGGTGGCACAGTTATTGTACCGGCGAACGCGTCATTTTTTACAGAGGCTTGGTCAACTTCGCTGACTTTGGCTTATGGACAGCGGGTCGAAAAAAGCGGTTTCCATATTATGGAGACACCGACGGATCAACCGACAGAGACATTGACAGGATTAGGTGCGACGGGTGTGGATTTGGCACTGGCACACATCGTCGGTGCGCCGTTACAATCACATGTGATGGTGCCGCTGATTCAGGTCTCTACGGATACCGCAACGCAAGCCGCTTACGGTGCTGACTTGGATTTAACGACTGCTGATGTTGACGCGTTATTGGCGTTGATTTTGGAAGTGGCTTCGCGGCAGTATACACCGAAGTTGCACGGTAAGGGAAACACCGATTTCCAGTTGACGCGCGGGTTGTTGGGGATTTCGATGTAGTGAGTCGAACTGCTGCGTGTTAAAACGTATCGGTTCCGAACCGGCTGCCAATCCCGATAATAAAAGAGAATTCATTCGCTGTTTCGTCGCCGTTGAAGTCATCTTCAAAGGATAGGAACACTCGGTGGTACTGCCCTTCTGTCCGCAGCACAAAAGCCTGTCCGATACGCCACTGATAGCCTAAGCCTGCTCCGAAACTTCTCAAGGTAGCACCTCCGTCAAGAAATAAAGAACCTTCGCCATGAAATGTCGCCATAGAAACCCGCGTTAGAATGTAGGGACTTGACCTTGTGTAGTTACGCAAAAAGTACGCCGCCCTACCGCCAAAATAGAGGGCAGTTATGTTCGTATTCTCCTCTTCCCAAGAATCCTCAAAGTCTTCCGAATCCGCATGGAGTACAGTGCTACCGAAACTGAATTCCGGACCTATAGCGAAATGTTGTCCGAGAAACCACGTCGCGTAAATCGAAGGCGGGGTGGAACTTACATCGAAAAATGCGCCTGAAGGTAGCCGGGTATAGGTGAGACTTGCAGCGTAATCATCATCAAGGTCAGGAACAAGGCGAGATACCCCGAATTGTGTGCCGATTTCGAAATCAATAGCCGAGGTAGGAACTATAGGGAATATCAAAGAAACAAGTGTAACGAAACCCAAAATTGGTAGAATTGACACAAGGTTATTTCGATTTACAAGTAGTGTTTTCACGATAAACTCCAATCACTAACGGTTTTATCTCCTTTGTTGCGATAGGATTGGGTTTCCTTTAAAAAACGAGGGTTTCAACTATCAAACTCACGTTACAAAGGTAATGAAATCGGTGCGCCGATTTGGGAAGAACGATATGTGGCTTCTGCTAACTCGATACCGTCTCTGCCGATGCGTCCGTGGGTGGTCGGCTCCGCTTCACCAGCGATGCATTGAAGCCAGTGGTCGATGCTTGCCCCTTTCGCTGCCATCCCCCAATATCGCTGTTGACGCTGCGCTTCGGGTACGTTGCGATACGTATCGTCATCCGGGACGGGTGCGGTGAATTCTTCGGCGGATGCCATATCGTGCGTCTTCCAACGGAGTCCGTTTCGCGTCAACATTGCAGAACCGTTGCTCGTAACGAGACCGTTTCCACTATTGCCGACTTGGGCTGCCCAACTTTTCATCATCATCCCAACGCCACCGTTTTTGAAATGTACGGTTAGTACGGCGTTATTTTCTACGGCTTCTTCGGCGGGGGGATAGGTACCGCCGAGCGGGACATGGCTTGTGAATCCGTAGACGGTGGAGGCGGGACCGTAGAGCCACAACCAGATATCGAGATGGTGGATCGCTTGCTCTACCAACATGCCGCCCGATTCTGCCTTGACAAAGAGCCACGGGTGCCGTTCCGGTGAAAAATAACCGACCTGATTGGAATACGCCATCTGCAGGGTGCCGAGGGTGCCGTCGTCTAAGAGCGATTTCAGTTTCTTATGTCCCGGATCGAACCGCATCATATAGGCGACCATCAGGAGGACCCCGGCATTTTCAGCGGCGGCGACCATCTCGTCACCTTCGGCGACGTTACAACACATCGGTTTTTCCATCAAAATATGTTTGCCAGCATCGGCGGCAGCGCGGGTGATTTCGAGGTGCGGACGCGGATGAACGCACACATCAACTGCGTCTATGTCCGATCTGTCGAGGAGCGCGCGATAGTCTGTATAGGCATCTGCACCGAACTGGTCTGCCTGTTCGTTTGCGGCTGCTTCGTTGATGTCTGCGATGGCGACGATGTCTGCACGACGCGACGGTTCTTGGTAATACGGGGCATGGAGACCACGAAAGATGCCACCGCATCCGATAATACCGACTCTGATTCTGTCCATGTATCTTCTCCTTCAAAACGACAAAAAAGCGTTCGTAGTAGGGCGATTCATCGCCCGTTCCAACGCGCAATAAATTGCGCTACTACAAACAGGACGGTTTATGGTTACGGCACACGGTGTGTGCCTGCTACCTTCTACTACTTTTAAGGATAGGAGGTGCTTCCTCATTCTCTAAAAGTGAGAGTGCTTCAGCGATGATGGCGTGTTGTAACTCTGGGTTGTTCGGTTCGCCGAGCGGATGTCCGAAACCGTAAGGTACCGATAAAGCACGCGGCGGTTTCACCTTCTTCGTAATGTCTTCTATAAGTGTGATTGAAACCGTAGAGATTCCCGCCGCTTCAACCGCACGTTGTATCAATCCTACAGACTGATTGCACATTGGTCAGACGGGGGTTAGGAACGCAACATCTACGCCGTCCGTTTTAAGCTTATGTCCGACTTCAGGTGCGTATTCTGTGATAAGCGCGTCCGGTTTTGTGATGGATCCCATGAAACTGAAGTGTCTATGGTTTAGGGATCCGATTTTGCTTTCGGTCTCGAGTTCTTTGAATCTATCGAGCGGAAACGCGAGGTTCGGATCGGTTTCGAGGCCGCGTTCATCGTAAGCCGCGCTTTTGTGTCCGTTTATGAGTGCTTGGGTCTGGACGGTATTCGGGATCTCGCGGGACGAACAGTCTCCGCTCTCAAAGGGAGGCTGTCCGTCAAGAAAGAAGCCGGCGGTTGTGATGAGCGCGACGCGACATTCGTTCAACGGTAAGCGTAACGGTGTGTGCGGCGTTGCTTCATAGTGCTTACCGCGGTAAAGTTTCATAAAGAATCGCGAGAACGGATCAAGTTTACGTAAGGGTGCCATATTCGCCTCGTGTTAGCCGTTCGCGAAGATAAGTCGTTTTCGGTTTTGGCACGGGAGTTGGACCGTCTGTCCGGTGATGTCGCTCTCGATTGTGGCGAACCCGATTTCGTTGACGGCAGTATAGGGATCGCGGGCACAATGCGGAAGCGGACCGCCATCAAAATAGTCGGTAATCTGTTTGTACGCAACTTTGAACGGGCTGGCGTTTTCAGGGAGATCAAGGGTCTCATTATCGACTAATTTGCCTGCTCTATGGACAGTCGCGCCGCTATAGAACCCTGTCTGAACGCTCCCTTCACTGCCGAGAACATCGACTGAGAACCCGCCCCGTGTCCCATGATTTCCGACATGGAAGCCGATGACACCGCTCTCAAATTGGATGGTTGAACCGACGATTGCGGGTTCAGGTTCGTAAGGCTCTGGGACATCGCCACCACCGGAGACGAAACCTGTTACAGCGACTGGATCGTAGCCCGCGAATTGGCAGATCATGTCCGTTGTATGTATGGCAAAAGAGAGGACACCGCCGCCGCAATATCCGATAACGGTTTGTACCTCACCGATGAGTCCGTCTGCTATGAGCGATTGGAGGCGGATGAGATGCGGTCCCCAGTGTCGTGTATAGTCAACAACGATGGGGATACCTTTAGCATCGGCACCGGCGGTCATGAGGTCAACCTCTTCGAGCGAACATCCGGCAGGTTTTTCGAGGAAGATGGCTTTAATGTCAGCCTTCAAGACGTTCTGCATCACGGCGAAATGGTGGGGGCCGCGGACGCAGACAGCGACGATATCTAAATCTTCGCTTTCGAGCATCTGGACATCTGTTTCGTAGTAGTTGATTGAGTTGTCAGGGAACCCGGGTCCCCATGTCTGCTGGAATTCTGCTTGTCGTTCTGCGGACATATCTGCGACTGCAACGAGTTCGGTCGTCTCGCAAAAACGGATACCACCTGCGTGACAATACGGATAAGGGTCATCAGGCGTTGAATAGCGGGCGGCGATACTGCCTAACCCGATAATACCGACACGATACATTGGCGTTGCTCCTTTTTCGAGGGTTGATAAGAAAGAATAGCATAAACACGGGAAAATGGCAAGGTGAAGTTGGGTGTTAGCCGTCAGCCATTCGGCATTAGATAGAGGTGGAAACCTTCGTCGCCGATGACGGAACCTGTAAATTTGACTAAAAAGGAGAGCTTGTGTTGCTCAAGCAGTTTGGCATCTATCGCACGGTTCAAAATAATCAGGACCGGTTCGGAATGCTCGCGACTGAGTTTTTGTGCCTCTTCAATGATGAGTTCGTTGGAAACATTATGCGTACGCGCCTTGTCCCACCTCACAAAAGACCCGAATCTGCTCCCGTGTGTGTAGTAGATTTGTGGTTTCTGTAGGTATCCAACGACAGTACTGACAGCGTAGTCGATCTCGCCAACCATTAGATGGTCTTGCATACCCTGCGACTTGATGTATTCGGCTGTGAGTTTTCCGTAGGAGAAAATATGGCGGTGTTCCATCCGTGTGGCGATAACACCCCCGATAGCGTGGCAGATAAGTAGCAGCGTCAAGACCACCGTCGCTGCCACATTTAAAACCCGATCCACAATAGAATCCGTCTCGTCTTGTTCGGTCTTACCGAAATTGATTGCGGGAGAATCTCGGTAAATCCAGCAGCACATCAGAAACGTTAGGAAGAGGAACCCGTGATGTCGGATGCTGCCGTGATACTTCACATAAAAGAACGCCAGAAGTCCAAACGTCCCGGTGAGATAGATAAGGAGTGCAGTCGGACGTTTAAGGAACAGCAGCACACTGAAAAGCATGAAAAAATAACAGAGCGGGATTTGGATGGCTTGGAAGATTGGATAGGTTGTTAGGAGATTTGAACCCCAAAACCCGAATATAGGTCTCGTGACAGGGAGGTACGCACGGGAGATCAGTTTGACGATATTGTTTACACGTTCCGAGTTATAGTTAAAGTGCCATCCGACAGCAAACCCTGTATCCGACGGTGGGTTGAGTTGCAATACTGCTGTCGTAATCCCGATACCGATGAGTGCGAACCCGATCCAAATCGGTCTTTTATCTTCTATGGTCGCGATCTCTTCGTTTAGAGGCTTAAGAAACCGACCCCGAAAAACATATTCGCAACAGAGCGCACCTGCTATCGCTATGGTAACGATGAGTGCATGGACGCTCGTATGTGCAAGGAGAAATAGCACACCGCCGATCCAGATAAAACGTTTGTAGCGTTCCCTGAAAAGCACACAAAAGACGGTTATCAGTAGCATCCCGAGTGCGTAGTTTCGGGCGACAATCGCGTATTCATAGAGAACAAAGTATCCGAAGCAGAAGAGGAGTTTCTGGAACCAGTTGAAGGGCGCGTATCGGACGAAGAGATAGACGGTTGCACCGGCAATCAGGAGATGGAACATCTGCATAACAACCGGCGAATGGGTGATACGGCTGAGTGGCATCAAGCAGAGGTGCCACAAGCCTGGATGTCCCTCGTATTTGAGATTTGCGAAGAGATTGAAGACGGAGGTGCTGTCGCGTGCGAGGAGCCACGCCTGAATTTCGTCTCTCCACATCTCGTGTTGGCTTGCGGTAAACGCACCGACTGCAAGAAAAAGGAATGTCAAGCCGAGCGCGTAGTGTTTATCCTTTTTGCCCATTGTTTACATTGTGTCCTATGGTTTAAAAGCCTGGCCTTTTGAACTAATTATTAGGGATCGCGAGCACAGCGTGCTTCTACCGAGAGGTTTCTTATGCATTACCGAATTAAATTATTAAACTTCATCAAACCAAACCTACAGAGCCTGGGACTGCGGCGGTTTTTCTTCTTAAATTGACACTTATGGTAAGATTTTACCACAAAACAATCCCAAAATCTTCAAAATTATAAAAATTGTGTTTACTGCGGTTGCAACAGTAGAAAACACAGCAATCGGGAGGTCGTTCCTACAAAAGAGACTGTGTCACGGTGCGGGCATCAGATAGAGATGGAAACCTTCGCTGCTAACGGTTGAGCCGGTAAATTTGACTAAGAACGTGAGATTGTGCTGTTCACGCCGTTCAGCACTTAAAGATCGATTCAAAATAATTAGTACATCTTGCGTATTCTGACGGCTCAATTTCAGTGCTTCTGCAATGACAAGTTTACTGGGTGCACTGTGGGAGCGCGCTTTGTCCCATCGGACAAAAGAGCCGAGTCGGCTCCCGCGCGGATAGTAAACCTGTCGTTTCGGTAGATAGCCGACGACAGTGCTGGTAGCGGAATCCTTCTCAGCAACTATTAGATGGTCTTGCATGCCTTGCGACTTGATGTATTCGGCTGTGAATTTGCCGTAGGAGAAAATATGGCGGTGTTCCATCCGTGTGGCGATAACACCCCCGATAGCGTGGCAGATAAGTAGCAGCGTCAAGACCACCGTCGCTGCCACATTTAAAATACGATCCACAATAGAATCCGTCTCGTCTTGTTCAGTCTTACCGAAATTGATTGCGGGAGAATCTCGGTAAATCCAGCAGCACATCAGAAACGTTAGGAAGAGGAACCCGTGATGTCGGATGCTGCCTTGATATTTTATGTAGAAAAACGTCAGGAGTCCGAACGTACCGGTGAGATAGATGATCAAAGCAGTGGGTCGTCTTATGAACAATAGCACACTGAAAAGCATGAAAAAATAACAGAGCGGGATTTGGATATCTTGAAAGATTGGATAGGTTGTTAGAAGGTTTGACCCCCAAAAATGGAGTGTCGTCTTGGGAATTGGAAGATACGCGCGTGAAATTAGTTTGACGATATCGTTCACCCGTTTCGGATCATAGTTAAAGTGCCATCCGACAGCAAACCCTGTATCCGATGGCGGGTTGAGTTGTAAAACCGCTGTCGCAATCCCGATACCGATGAGTGCGAACCCGATCCAAATCGGTCTTTTATCTTCTATGGTCGCGATCTCTTCGTTTAGAGGCTTAAGAAACCGACCCCGAAAAACATATTCGCAACAGAGCGCACCTGCTATCGCTATGGTAACGATGAGTGCATGGACACTGGTATGTGCAAGGAGAAATAGGACACCACCGATCCAAATAAAACGTTTGTAACGTTCCCTGAAAAGTAGACAAAAGACGGTTATCAGCAGCATCCCGAGTGCGTAGTTTCGGGCAACGATAGCGTATTCATAGAGGACGAAGTATCCGAAACAGAAGAGGAGTTTCTGGAACCAGTTGAAGGGCGCGTATCGGGCGAAGATATAGACGGTCGCGCCGGCAATCAGGAGATGGAACATCTGCATAATAACCGGCGAATGGGTGATACGGCTGAGTGGCATCAAGCAGAGGTGCCACAAGCCTGGATGTCCCTCGTATTTGAGATTTGCGAAGAGATTGAAGACGGAGGTGCTGTCGCGTGCGAGGAGCCACGCCTGAATTTCGTCTCTCCACATCTCGTGTTGGCTTGCCGTAAACGCGCCGATTGCGAGGAAAAGGCACGTCAAACCGAGTGCGTAGTGCCTGTTTCGATTCTCCATTATCTCTCTGTGATTTTAAAGTTCCGGTTGAGGTTTTTATTTTTCATTGGAGAGCGAGACTTGAAATCGGTAGCCATAAGCCGCCGGTGCTTTTTGCGATGAATTTTTGGAACGGTTCATCGCGTCCGATAACGTCCACCTTGATTTTGGCAGTCTTCATCTTCATCATCACATCTATAGAGGAGTAGGCACCGCTAACATATTCATCTGTGACGAAGATGAAATGGATTTCGGCACCGCGTCGGAAAACGACTTCGTCGGCTGCACGGATGAGTGCATCCAACCCTTTTTCATCACCTCGGAATCTCAGTTGTGCGAGCACTTTTTTGATCTGCGAAATAGAACGTGTCTGCGGGATAACTTCAAAATCCAGTCCGAGGAGTCCGTACCCGGTGCCGCTACGGAAGGCGACGACACCTATCGTAAAGTCTATACCGGCACTGTCGAAGAGGTCTGTCATAGTGTTGAGATGTTCTCTGACAGCGTCAACATCGTTTTTCATACTGCCGCTCCCGTCAACAACAAAGACGACATCCACGAGATCGGTGCTTCGGTTTGCGATGATGTGTTTACCGACTTTCGTCAACGCCAGGTCGGGGAGTGTAAGTGCTTTAAGGTCAGAGAGTGGCACGCCGCTGGTTCCGTTTAGGAGGCTGCTTGTAGCACCGCCGAGTTTCCCTGTCGGTGATCTCCGTGTCCCTACCGTTTTGATACCCCTAATGCTTGATCCACCGACGGGTCCGGACTGTATACCCCTCTCGGAGACCTGCCCTTCTGGATAGACAGGCGAAGTGAGTTCAGGTGTTCGCAATTCGGCTGTTGTCCGTTGATACGAGGTGGTTGCTACGGGTGGTTTAAGTATCTTCGGTTCAATTTTGGGGTTTTTTATCTGTTGTACATTTTCGGTAGATGCCGTAGGTTGGACCGGAAGATGTTCGGGTCTTTTCAACGGACGCAGAGAACTCCGGGAACGGATCTTGACTATGTCGAACTCCGTGACCGGTCTGTTTTGCAGATTGAATTGCTGCCGATACAAGGCTCCGAGTATGAGAAGCAAAAGGACGTGAAGCCCGATAGACAGAACGAGGGCATTTGGGATATTTTTCTTTAAGAGGACTTTCATGTGCGATATCTTCCGTATCTTAATGATGGCTAAGGTGTTGCTTGTAAGTCCATAATGAAACTATTATACCACTATCTCCATACTGACTTCAAGGAAAGAAAAAGTTGACGAAAATGTTAAAATTTGGTATTCTATAGAATTAGAATGGGAAAAGTGTAAACATAAATAGGATTTGGCTTGGTTCGGTAAGGCAGAATAATCCGAAAGGCGTTGGAAAAGTTGAGATGAAACATTACGGTTTAACACTAAATCTAAAGGACGATCCGTCCGCTATAGAAAGATATAAAGCATATCACCGAGATGCCTGGCCAGAGGTCGTTGATGCCCTGAAATCGGTCGGTATAACGAAGATGAACATCTATCTAATCGGGTGTCGTCTGTTTATGGCTATGGAAACCGTTGATACATTTGACATAGAACGAGACTTCCCACGCTATCTTGAAGAAAATCCGAAGTGCAAAGCCTGGGACGAATTGATGCGTACTTTTCAGGAACCGGTCGCGGAGGCACAACCAGACGAATGGTGGGCACAGATGGAACCGGTCTTTGCACTATAGCCTTAAAAATAGACATCTCCGCGTGCGGAGATGCTTCTATTGAAAATACATTCGTGAGAAGAAACATTATGGCAATTAATTACAACTTCATCGCATACTGTAGTAAAACATCACTGACGGATTGGATTATCGGAATGCGGTCTGTTTATGGTGAGGTGCCGTTGGACATTGTGATACCTGACAGTAATGTTCCAGCGGACCCGGATAACCCGGAATTGGTCGGGGTGTTGACAACTGAAGGTTTAGAACGTGAGAGTAAAGACGGGTTGGAACTCTATCGTTATCTCCGACAGTTGAATCCAAGAAAAAATGAGTCGTTCAGTTACAACGAAATCGTTATCCGAAATATACACGGTCGTATAACTGCCCTGAAAGCTGGCGAGGAGCTTCGGGTGCAAGTTACGTACACGCAGCGGAAGGAATCGTATAAACTGTTTTCTTACCAAATTAAGTTGCTCGGTATTTTTCCGAGTTCGGATACCGATACGCCGGATGACGAGGCACCTGAAGTCGATACGTCGCAGCCTGCTCCAAAGAACACACTGCCTGGGATAGCGAGCAATACCGATGACGGTTTAAGACAAGAGGGGTACAGAACAACAAACACGCTTGAGAAATTAATCGCTTTTACGCAAAATCTGCAACAGGAGTTGAAAGAGACAAAGAGAGAACTCGCGTCAACGACGGATAGAATTGAACGCCTTGAGCATGATTGGCAAAACTTTAGCGCGATGCGAGACCTCGTCCAAGAGATTCTTGAACGTCTCACGCGATTAGAAAGGCTCGATTCGCGGATTCAGAACCTTGAAACGGACCAGCATCAACTCCACAATCTTCAACAACTCTTTCAAAAATTCCTGATAGCATTGAATCAACAGATACGCGCAACGCTTGAAGAGCAAGACGATCAATCCTCCGTTGATTAGGGTAGGATGGATGTGTTTTTTCTGTGACGCTATGTAATAGGCGCGGTTGCCAACCCTGTCTACAAAGTGTTCGTGTAAGTCGTAATTCAGCAGGACTGATGCCTGCTGCTCTTTTGTAGCATAAACTGTTAGTTTGTGATACAAAAACGCTGTGTTTTCCAAAAAAATTCATCGTAACAGAACGGGCTGCAGTCAAAATTGCGTAAGTCTTGTTCAGGAAAAAAGGAGTGCTGCTATGATAAAATTAGGGACGATGTCTCTAAATGTGAGAGGTACAACGGCTACCGCATTTGCGCAAATCGTCTACGACCTCGGTTTTGACGTTATTGAGTTACATTCGAGTGCGTTTGAGTCCACCGATGCGGATTACTTACGCGATTTGAAAATGGATCTCATGCGGAAAGGGTTGCCTTTGGGTTACATCGGTGTTAGCAATAACTTCGGTAAACCGGTTGCTGAACACCCCGAACAAATCGCGCTCATCAAGCAGTGGATCGATGTTGCGGCGTTTATGAGCTGCCCGATTGTCCGCGTGTTTGCGGCTTATGTCCCTGATGACTGTGAGGACGAGGAAACTTTGTGGCCCCCAATGATTGAAGCCTTCAAGGAGGTCGCTGAGTACGGCTATGAATCCGGTATCCTCGTTGGACTTCAGAACCATAACCACAACAACGTTACACGGGACGGGGATGCGGTGCTACGTGCTTTGAATGGCACGGATCATCCGTATTTCACACACATTTTGGATACCGGACAGTACGCTGGGTCTCCCGGTGCGAGTGGACATCGCGGGTCTTCACACCCAGATTACGACTGTTATGCGAGCATTGAGCAGACTGCGCCGTATGCTGTCTACGTCCGTACGAAGTTTTATGAAATAGATAGCGGCGTTGAGGAGTGGCTGGATTATCCGCGCGTTTTAGACATCCTGCGCGGTGTCGGCTATAACGGCTGCCTCTCAGTTGTCTACGAGGGGAAGTCTGATCCGATCGAATCGATGCGTAAAGCGAGAAATTATCTGGAATCGTTACTGTAGGCGACACCGGACCTATGCTGCTCATTTGGAGAATACTTATGCTCAACATTAAACCCAAATATCTTGTCAATAACAATGGGCGGAAAACGGCAGTAGTTTTATCAATGAAGGAGTATCGCCTTCTCATAGAACACCTGGAGGATTTAGAGGATATTTTAGAGATGGATGCCGCAGTTAAAACCGAAACTGAGTCTCGACCGTATCAGGAGATCCGAGCCGAGTTAAAAAAAGAAGGGAAGCTTTGAACACTCCGGCAACTTATGCTGTTTATCTAAAACGTCGTCGCCACGCTTATCGTTGAGGAAAGGCTCTGGAGGAAAAAACGCATGAAAACGCGTGCTGCTGTTATGTATGAACACAATCAACCGGTTGTCGTTGAGGAACTGGAGTTAGATGAACCGAAGGCAAACGAAGTCCTCGTACGGACGGCTGCAAGTGGGGTTTGCCACTCCGATCTGTCGGTCGTCACGGGTGCTATCTATTATGATGCCGCTGTTGCACTCGGACACGAAGGTGCAGGGGTCATAGAACGCGTCGGCGCAGATGTAACTGATTTTCAGCCGGGGGATCACGTGATCCTGTCTTTCGTCAGTTATTGCGGTGGGTGTCGTATGTGTCGGATGGGGAGAGTCTGTCTCTGCGAAAGTTACGACGTACCGCGCGGGTTTCAATTGGACGGTACCTATCGTTTGCATAACAGTTCGGGGGACGGTATCCTTCAGATGGCACGGATTGCGACGATGTCGGAATATATGGTGGTTCCCCAACAGAACCTCGTAAAGATTGATAAGGATTACGCCTTGGAGAAGGCGGCACTCGTCGGATGCGGTGTAACGACCGGTGTCGGTGCGGTACTGAATACAGCGAAAGTGGAACCCGGTAGTACCGTAGCGGTTATCGGGACAGGCGGTGTCGGTCTGAACGCTATTCAAGGTGCGGTGCTTGCAGAAGCGGAGCAGATTATCGCTGTTGATATTGCTGAGAAGAAACTCGATTTTGCGAAAAGTTTTGGCGCGACGGATGTCGTCAACGCTACAACGTGTGACCCGGTCGAAGCGGTTCGTGAATTGACTGACGGTCTTGGTGTAGACTATGCCTTTGAGGTGATCGGGAATCCGAAGACTATTGTGCAGGCGTATCGTATGGTGCGGGCTGCTGGCACGGCTGTTATTGTCGGTATGGCGCATCACGAGACCGACGTAAGTATCCCGGCGCAACATTTTGTCTCAACGGAGCGGCGGCTGATCGGTTCGTTCTACGGTTCGTGCCATCCACGCGTGGATATGCCGAAATTGCTGCGTCTAAATGCAGAGGGTAAGTTGAAATTGGACGAATTGATTACACGGCACTATCGACTGGAGCAGATTAACGAGGCGTTCGCCGATATGGAAGCGGGTGAGAACGCGCGTGGGGTCATTGTTTTCAATTAGTCATCAGTTGTCAGGGGAATAGTTATCAGTTTTCAGTATGGACTTTGGGATTATCAGATACCTCTTTTAACTGACAACTATAAAGACTAAAAACGACGCACCTAAAATTGAGTACTAATATGAAATCCGTACACAGCGCAGTCCGGGAACAATTTAGCCAACACGCAGACTATTACGCACAGAGCAGCGCGCACGCGAAAGGGGATACCTTAGATGTGATCCTCGACTTTGCGGAACCGAAAGGGGTAGAGCAGACGTTGGACATTGCGACAGGCACAGGCTTCACAGCGTTCGCGCTTGCGCCGAAGGTCGGTTATGTGGTCGCTACGGATCTGACCGCTGCGATGGTCGCGAAGGCAGCGGAGTTGGCAGCGGAGCAGTCGATAGATAATATCACGTTTTCTGTTGCCGCTGCTGAATCGCTTCCGTTTGCAGATGCATCTTTAGATTTGGTGACGTGTCGGCTTGCCCCGCATCATTTTCAAGATGTCCCAAAATTTCTGAGTGAGGTCCATCGGGTTCTACGAACAGATGGACTTTTTTGCCTCGCGGACTCTGTTTCCCCTGAATCAGAGAAATTGATAGCGTGGCAGAACCGTGTTGAGAAGCTCCGTGACAATTCGCATGTGTATGGATACCCGCCCTCCGAATGGGATGCGATGATTACGGATGCCGGATTTTCGGTTGAAAGGACATCGCACGTCCGAAATGCGCAGATGTCGTTTTTGTGGTGGGTCCGACCGGAGCAGAACCCGCCAGAGGTCGTGCAAGAAATCCGTGATGCGTTTGCGCAGCTCTCACCTGAAGAAGCGGAACAGCACTACACAGTCCATCCGTCAGGTGATGACTTCTATTTCTCCTGGCCCATGTACGCCGTTAAAGCGCGGCGTGTCTGATAAAAACCTCGTTTTCAATATCCCCAATCTTCGTATTGGAGATGTTGGCGATACCAGTGCTGTATCTGAGTGCGGAGACTTTGTCGAGTTCATACAGCACTTTGGTGATAATCTCGTCGTCGTGCTGTCTGCTCTTGAGCCAATCGGTCAGCAGGTCTTTCTCGACGTTGCTATTGTCTTGACGCGCGTGATAGTTGCCGAGGTAGGTATACCCCAAGGTTTTTTGGAAGAATGTGACGACGCGTTCTTGTGTGCCTCTTTCTCTGTCACCAACAGTTCTCATCATAATAGTTTGCTTCGCAGTGAGAATACGGGGCTGTGCCCCTTCAAGTTATCGGTTTTCAGTTACACGATTATAAAATGTAATAGCTTGTGCTGCAGCACAAGCTGCAGCACAAGCTGCAGTTTAATCTGATTTTTCTGACTTCAGACTCGCCACAGCAATCTCTCCTTTTTCTGTCAACCGGTACTGCTGCTGCGGACTCCTTGGTTTCTCTGGTAGCGTATATTGGATCATCTCATCAGTTAGGAGTTCTCGAAAAACCTTTCTAAGTTGACCGGAGACTTCCTTCTGTCCTAATTGCTGGGACAATTCGGATCTTGACATTGGGCCATCAGCAAGCAAGTTCAGTACTCTTGATTTAAGTTCTCCGCGGAGTGCCACCGGCTGCCTCTTAATCTGCCCTGTAGGTTTGGCGCGCCAAATTGTTATCTTGAATCCGCCGCTGTCGGTGAATTCGGGTTCGGGTAAACCAGCACCCTTGCATCGTCGGATGATGTCTAACGTCCCTGTTCCCATTTCTTCAATGTATTGAGCGAGGTATAAAGACCGAGCAAGCAACCGGTTGTTGGGCACCGATGGGTGTGTATCTCGGAGTTGCTCCAGCGTCAACGGGGGTGGTAATCTGCCGGGATTCAAGACTTCAAGCCGGTCCGAAAAGAGCATCACCTGGACGCTGGCATTGCTGGTATAGTCCCGATGTGCTACGGCGTTGACGATTGCCTCCCTCACGACTTCTTTTGGGATCTCATAACTAACAGGTGCTTGCATACTCTCCGCCCGTGTTCCTACCGACAGGGCAATCTTGCTAAGCACAAAATCGACTGCCTGATCTACGAGTTGAAACGCTGTGCCTTTGTAGATCTGATAGGACGGGATCGGTTTCGCCACCTCTGTTCCGTGGAAATGGGCACACTTAACATCCGAGGAAATTAGAAACTGCTGTGGTGCCTTCCCAAATGCTAACACAGCCGCGTTCGTTGGTCGTCCACTGTTTAAGAGATTCAGGTGTCCCAGCAATTCTTTGGTTGCGGTGCCTTCAGTCAATGGAAATTCTCTTGCACTGCGTGCTATTCGGATAAACCGACGCATCTGCTCGGTGTCGAGATCGTCCAGTGATGCCTTTGAACAGGGTGCCGCGTCAAAAGGTTCAGAACGGATGAGGTCTTCGCCATCAAGATATTCAACTAACGCTGCGTAGAGTGCTGTAACTAATTCTTCTGGCGTGTTGAATCGTTTTCGGATGAGTCCGGCTTGTGCTTTACGGATGAGTGCCTGCATCTTCGGGTGCCGATTGTCGTCGTTTGTACCTTTCACGAAAATTAGACGATGGACACCGGAAGCGGTTGCCTGATCAAACTCCGGCTCTGTCGGTGATATGCTGTCTGTATCCTCCGAGCCGTAGTCGTTGCCGAATAGTCCTACGTATATATCGGACTGTTCGACTTCGTCCAGATACAGCGAATCGGGACGACGATCTGATGCTGGTACATCCTCGAACAGGAATACATCAAAGAACCGCCGCATCAACGGATCGCCGCGCAAATAGTCGCGTAGTGCTGCGCGTTCTTGTGCGAATTCGGTTTGTACACTGCTGATGAAAATACGGATAGGGTTCATAATTATTGAGTATTGATCCGGTCCTGTGTTATTTGTCTGTGAGGAGTTGCTGCATCATACCTTGTTTGATGGCGCGGGTTTTGTCCCGACGCTGCTCCAACGCGGCAATTTCAGAGTCCATATCGGAAAGAATAGAGGCGATGGCAGTTTGTCCTTCTATCTCTGTTCCCGATCAGTGCCACCATATCCGAGAAGGCTCCGCCTTCTGGGACAGTGATGAGTGCGTAGGGGTCGTTTTCGGCTTTGTCGGAGACGTATTTCATAAACAGCAGCGTCAGGATATAGTCTTTGTATTGTGATGCGTCCATTCCGCCGCGGAGTTCGTCGCAGCTTTGCCAGAGCGAAGCGTAGAGTTGTGATTTCTTTATTGCCATCTGTGAATCCTTTCTCGTGATATGGGTGAAAGTATACCATAGATTGGGCTGCGCGTCAACGTATTATAACGTGATACCATTTCTGTTAATAGAACTCTCTTTACGTAGAACAAACTGTTAGTTTGTTTCGCATCACCGCACATACCTCGAAAACCGGTAATGCAATAGCATCATTTAGAAAGGGTGTGAGTTTGAAAATAGATGTTGAAAGCGAGGCGTGTGTGCGTGATGGTTGCTTGAGATGCTGCCCCTACGGGGTTAAAGAGGGTTCATCGCGTAGGCGTTGGCGGGGTTTCAAACCCCGCCTGCAATGGATAGTGTGGTTTATGTGGTAGTCGGGGTTTCAAACCCCGACTACAATGGAGAGATTTACAATCAGGATTGGTATTAGAAGGTTTGTGTCAGACGTACCATTGACAGACGTCCGATTTCTGGTGCCCCGATAAACTGTTGATGCTTGCGGTTCAATAGGTTTTGAACGGTTACTGAGAGGCGCGGCCTGGGACTGATTGGCAACTCATAGCCGGCGTTTAAATCGATCGTATAATACGATTCAATATCGCCGACGTAGACCCCTGAGCGCACTGGAAAACCTGCAACGAAACGCGTTCGGAGTCCTACCCCTAATCCGAGATCGGCGTTAGTGTATTGGACGCTTGCTCCGAATTTATTTTTCGGTGCGTTGAGTGCGATATCGCCGAGTCCATCAACATCTTCAAAGAGGTCTTTACTCACAAACGAATAATTCGCGCCGAAACTTAAACTGGAATTAAGGTAATAGGTAAAGTTGAGGTCGATGCCGTTGAGCGAGATGTCGCCATAGTTCCGATAGGTCAGCATAATAGCATTGGGGTCTGCTGCCTGTTCGGGTGTCACGGTTCCAAACGGAATGAAAGCAGCCCCGTTGTTCTCGGCTCCGGCTATGAATAATGTTACCAGTTCGTCAACGGGTGAGCCGTTGCCGTTTCCGCCTTGTTCAGGCGCGTCAAACGCTAGCACGGCTTGGCTAAGCACTGCATTTTTCGGATCGGCTAACGCTGCTGTGATCTGTGCGCCGAGCGAGGCACTTAACGTTTCGGCATCTAAGAACACATTCGGTGTCTCAACGACCAGGGGTCCGACGAAATCGTTAATGCGTGAGTGATAGACATCGACCGAGAAAGCCAACTTATTCATGAGAATCCCTTTGTATCCGACTTCATACGTTTGCGTAATCGTTGGTTTCAGTGCATCAACATCATTGACATCTTCAACGTCGATAAAATCACCAGCCTCTGGGTCCAGCGAGCGGAGAACATTTTTGACACCGTCTACCTGTGTCGGGATGAGTGCCTCAAATCCGGCGGAGAGGTCGGTTACCAGGGATGCAGCGAGTTCTTCTAAGACAGGGGCTGGCAGTCCTTGAATCACTTGTGGTACCAACTCTTGAACCACTTCCGCCGGCAATGCAGCAATCGCCCCGGGTTCCTGCAATGTTGGGGGTAGGAGTTGAACCACTTCCGCCGGTAGTCCTGAGACTATCTCTTGGATTGTTACCGGAGATTGGGCTTGCAGGAGGGCTGGAAGTGCTTCAGCAGTGAAGGTCTGCTTTAGATTCGCTTCAAAAACCGGTTGAACGCCACTCAGGACAGCTCCGCGCCCGACACCCCACATAACGTTGGTAAAACTCGGATCGTCAAGCGGTATGGAAGCGTCCACTGGAAGCCCTGCCACCGGTGAGAAGACCGAGCGAAACTCCGGACGACCGTCTGCACTTCTCTTGAAGGTGAATCCCGTTTCGGCGCGTACCCCTTGTGCCCTTACATCAATATTCGGACTGAAACCTAACGCGGGTTGGAAGTTGGCACCTAATTGAAACGGATCTTTGGTAGACAAAATATCAAGAAACAGGTCTGAAGTTCTCGGTGTATTGAAAGCGCGGTTATAGGTGGCTCGGAGGTTATGATCGTCGTTGGGTTGGAAAGCGAGTGCGACACGTGGCGAAATGACCATATCTTCAAGTTGGCTATGGTCATCAATCCGCCCCGCTGCAATGAACTTTAGTTGTGGCAGGATTTTGGTTTCTGACTGCAGATAGGCACCGATCTCGTTTATATTGTCGTCCTCTTCATTTATGCCATTAATTGTGCCTTCGGTATCGGGGCGCGTCAGTAACATATCCAATCCATAAGTGAAGCGTTGCCAATCGTCGAAGCTATAACCGTGTTGAACCTGCCCGACGTACAGGTCGGAATTGTCAACGGTAGGATCGCCACTCCGTACGACATAAGAATCCTCAGCACTGCTCCGATTCCAAAAGGCTTGGGCGAAAAGTTCTTTGTAAATGAATCTTCCTTGGAGGTAACCGTACGTCCAGTTTTGTGCCTGACCGGCACCGATGCCGGTGAGTTCAATACCGGTGGCTTGCGTGAAACCGCTGGCAATAATAGTGGTTGTGTCATCGTTTGGACTGTAATCGACCCGAAATTCGCCACTCGCTTTGTAAGTGTCAAATATCAGTCCGCCTTCACCTTCAAGGTCCTTTTTTGCCCGTCCTTCTTCCCAATCATTGCCTCGAAAATAATTACCTGAAAACTTATAGCCGATCGTCTCGTTGATAACGCCTGCATGTCGAAGCGAACCCATAAGTGTCCGACGTTCACCGCCGCCAATGCTAACAGTCGTTCCTTGGGATGTAAAGGGTGAGCGAGTGATGATGTGCATGACCCCGTTAGCACTGTTTGGACCGTAGAGCGCTGCCCCAGGTCCCGAGACAACTTCGATCTGTTCAACATCTTCGCTTATCGTCGGGATGAAGGTGTAACTATTGACCCGCAGGGACGGTACACTCGCGATCCGATTGTCCACAAGTGACAAGAGTGATCCCGAAAAAACGTTGTTGAAACCGCGGACGACAACATACGATGTCCCGAGTCCAGCCGTCACAACATCTACTGCACGCACTGATTTTAAGTGTTCGGTAACACTTGGCGCGACCCGATCCTTGATTTCTGAACTTCCGACGAGGGCGACGGACGCGGGTGCCTCAAGCACCTTCTCGCGACGGCGTGATGCCGTAACGGAAATCTGTTCAAGTTGGATAACCTCTGAAGAGAGTGCGATCTCTATAGACTTCGTTTCGTCTGCAGCGAGTGCGGTATCTGCTACAACCGCATCGGTATAACCCGGTGAAGATGCGGTGATTGTGTAGACACCTGCAGCTAAGTTTATAATTTCGAGCGCACCATCTGCTTCACTCGTGCCGGTAACGACATCACCGGTTTCGGGTGTGATGGTAATGGAAACGCCGTTCAATCGATTGCCGGTTTGGGCATCTGTTACTGTGACGTTCAAAGTAGCGGTTTCTGCCGACACGCTTGCAAGCCCGAAAATAACAGATAAAAATAGGGATAAGATGCCAAGCAGGTTTAATGGTTTCATTGTAATATCTCCTTTTTGGATTTTAGGTTGCCGAAACGCATGTTATTGACGACTCGTGAATCCGTTGCAGCAACGCTTATTACTTACAAGAAATTTTCAATCTCTGACGGTGTTGGTAGTGACGGGATTACGCCGATTTTTTGGGTTGCGAGTGCGCCTGCGGCGTTTGCGTAGCGCATGATTCTGTCAAGTTCGACTTTTTCGAGTGATGTTAAGTCGCGAGGTGGCATGAGTTGGCTGAGCATCGCGGCGACGAAGGCATCGCCTGCGCCGAGGGTATCCACTACGTTGACGATAAAGCCGTCAACAAAACCTGCGGCACTACCGTTCGTGTAATAGCAACCGCGCTCACCTAACGTGATAATGAGTAATTGTACACCGAGTCCAAGGATACGTTCAATACCTTGTTCTAAATCCGCGTCGCCTGTGATAAATTCCCATTCCTCTTCTGAGATTTTGACGATATCGGCGTAAGGCATGACCTCCCAGATCCATCGTTTAGCGTTATCAGCGTCGTCCCAGAGCATTAATCGCAGGTTCGGGTCGTAGGAGAGGCGTGCGCCGCCCGCTTTTGCGGTCCTGATGGCGTGGAGCGTCGCTTCTCGGCTCGGTGAATGGCTGAGGCTGACAGAACCGTAATGGAACAGTTCTGCGGATTGGACGTAGCCGATGTTAATTTCATCAGGCGTGAGTTGGATGTCGGCACCCGGGTGACGGTAGAAGGTGATGTCTTTCATGCCGTCGGAGCGTGTGGCGACGAAGGCTAAGGTCGTCCGAGCGGCATCGTCTGCGATGAGGTGTTCTGTATCCACACTGTTCTGTTGTAGCACGTCGCGCAGGAAATCGCCGAATGCATCTGCACCGACTTTACCGATGAACCCGGCATCCATACCGAGTTTCGCTAAACCGACGGCGACATTCGCAGGGGCACCGCCCGGTGCTTTGACGAATCCTGGAGCTTCAGCGAGTGTTACGTCAGGTGTTGTGGAGACAAAGTCAATGAGGAGTTCACCGATACATAGAGCTTTGGGCATAGGAGAAGTTGCTCCTTTTAAAATGTAGTTCGCAAGTCTTGTGCCTGTCCTGTCTCTGCGGAGCGGTAACCTGCATCGAAAATCTCTATGACATGCCGCGCATGTTCCGCCGTAACGATCGTCGGTTTATCTTCGCGAATCCAGTCTACGAGTTGCATGATGTCCTCGTAAACGTGCGATTCCTGAATGTTCCGGTGCGGTCCGACGACGTGTGGCAGTTCCCTTTTGGGTGCGTCAATCGGTTCGCCGTTAAGGGTGCTGCCTTCGATTGCGCCGCCTGTTCCGTGAATTGCCAATCCGCCTTTGATAGCGTGTCCGGCTGCAGCCCCATAGATAAAGCCGAAGAAGGCATCGCCGAAGTCGAGTAGGATAAAGGTGTTATCGTCCATATCGCAGGGGAGCATCTCACCCCGGAATTCACGCTCTTTGACGCGAACCCCAGAGAACGCCGTCACGCGTTTCGCAGGACCGAGGATACCGGTCATTGTGTGCAGCCCATAAACGGTCATATCGTAGAGCGGTCCGCCGCCGGGTTTACGGAAGTACCACGCCGGATTGATATTAGAGAGCATGTCGTCGCCGTGCCGAACGGATTCGCTTTCGTGGTAGCGTCCGAAAGAGGAGCCGGTGGCTGCCCATGTTAATCTCCCAATAGCACCGTCATTAATGAGCCTGCGCATCTCTTGGTGGATCGGACGGAGCATCTGCCCCGGGGAAGCCACTAATTTTACGCCTTTGCGTGCTGCTGATTCAATGAGGTCGTCCGCTTCGTCAACAGTCGTTGTCATCGTTTTGTTGAAATGCGCGTGTAAACCGTGTTCAATGGCGAGTTTGCCCTGCTCGTAATGTAAACCGATGGGTGATGCGATTGTAACAGCGTCTACGTGACCATCTGATAGGAGTGCTTCGTAGGTTTCGTAAGCGTAGGGGACATTGAATTTTTCGGAAGCGGCTTGTGCTCGACCGGGAACGGGGTCACAGACGGCGGTGACCTGTAACCTATCTTGAACGTCGTCCTGCGTGAGGTGTGGAAGTATGCCACGCACGGAGATACTCCCGACCCCGATAACACCGATTCTTACTTTGTCATTGCTGGTTTCCACGATATTTCCTCCAATTTTATTTTCGCTATTGACTATCGGCTTTCAGCCGTCGGCTAAAAGTTTATAACAAGCGATCATTCACTTAGACAGGTTAGTTGCCACGAACCGTTCTTGATTACCGAGATCCGATTGCTGACTGCTGACTGCTGATTGCTGACTGCTACTCTATTCCCGCCATGATGTTTTATGTTGCCATCCGACAGCGTTTTTGAGTTTGTCGCAATTGATGAACGATTGATGTCCGTGAAGTGTTCTTACTTTTGGCAGGAATTCGGGTTTAAAGCGTTCAACGAGTTCTTGAGAAGGTTCCAGGGCAGACGTATCATCTGCGTTGAGAAAATAGACATCGTGTGCTGGTAGCGTGTCTGCTTTTTCCATAATCAGACGGTGTGCGCTGGCGACATCTTCGCTACCGACCCAACACCAGAGCCAGGGTGTCCAACCGGTTGTCGGTTTGGCGTTCTCTGCCATCTGTGTTCGGCGTTCTTCGGGACTGATACCAGCCGGACGTGTAATGTATGTACGGATGCCGTACGCACGCGTATAACTCGCTAAGAGGTCCTCGCCACAACGCTTAGAGAAACTATAGGAGTCTTCAGGGTAACACGGGTGTTCTTCATCTATGGGTAGGTAATCTATCGGGATATGCGTTTTGCTAATCCGAAAGCCGTGCCCGAGTGCGCAATTGCTACCGGACATCACGACTGTTTGGACATCTGCTTCAATCGCGGCTTGCATGAGGTAGTAGGTGCCGAGCATATTCGTTTTGAAGGTTGCATCGAAAGGGATGCCTCTCTCTTCGGCATTCGCCCGTAAATCTGGGTGATCGACGGGACCCGGTTGTGCACCGAGGTGTTGGATAGCGTCCACACCTTCAACGGCGCGTTGGCAGTCTTCAAAGTTGTTAAGGTCGCCTTGAATAAAGGGCAGGTGTGAGAATTCATCTGGCGGTGTTCTGCGCGACATCAGCACCAGCGAGTGTTCCGCTGCTAATTCTCGGATCACATACTCGCCGAGTCTACCGCTCGCGCCGGTTATCAATATTTTCATAAAAAACCTTTCAAAAATTGAGTTGACAGGTATGGAAGTGTCATCTATGATTATGCATATTATAGCAACGCCGTATATTTTGTCAAGTGAACCGAATTTGTGGAGGAGAATTGTAATGTATAGTGCGGAAACACATTTCAAAAACTTATATGATACCGTTCCGAGACAGTATGAATTTCGGGAGACCACACGAGAGGGGTTGTTCGCGTGGCAAGCCAATTTCCGTCCGAAACTGCGGGAAATCCTCGGTTTAGATAACATGGAAACCGATCTGAAAGGCTATGTTCCGAAAGCAGAGCAGCTGGAAGTTTTGGATATGGAGGACCACTCCCGCGAAAGTTGGTATCTGTGGGTGGAACCGACGGTGCCGCTGCCGTTCTATCTACTCCGTCCGAAAACGATTGAGGGAAACCAACTGCCGTTGATTCTCACCCCGCACGGGCATAACCATCCGCATCTTTATGCAGGCATCGCTGATACAGAAGCAGACGAAAAGCACATGTTGGAAGGTGAGCGCGACATCGCACGGCAGGCAGTCGTGGAAGAGGGTTATATCGCTATTGCTCCGACGACGCGTGCTTTCGGCGAAACGCGTACGGATGCGGATAAAGCGGCGAATAATACGCACTCCTGTCGGCATCAGTTGGTTCATAGCATACTCGTCGGGCGGACCCCGATCGGGGAACGGGTGTGGGATATGTCACGCCTTATTGATTGGGCGGTAGGGAATTTACCTGTGGATGCTGAACGGATCGCGATTACGGGTAACTCTGGCGGTGGAACGGTTTCGCTTTTCGCTGCTGCGTGTGAGACCCGTATCGCGGTTGCGGTGCCGAGTTGCTATTTCTGTACGTTTGAGGGAAGCATCGGCATGATCCGGCATTGCGAATGTAACTACGTACCGGGGGTCATGCGGCTCGGAGAGATGTACGATGTCGCTGGTTTAATCGCGCCGCGTCCGTTTTGTGCGGTTGCGGGACGAGATGACGGCATCTTTCCGATAGACCACGTTGAATTCGCTTATGAACGGTTAAAGGATATCTATACGGTGGCAGGTGTTCCCGATAGATGTAAGCTCTTCATTGGTGAGGGTGGACACCGCTATTACAAAGCGGGTGCCTGGCCCTTTGTGCGACGGTATTTCCAGAATTAGGGGTGTTTTTGCTTGGAGTATTTGCTTGGGTATTTCTGCGGATTTCTTCAGGTTACCTAAACCCTACGGAAATGGCGTGAAGTGCAACTGTTGGCACTATCCTTTTTTGATTGCCCATAACGTCTTCAAGATGATTTTGATGTCTAAGCCGAGAGACCAGTTTTCGATATAGTATCGGTCGTAGGAAATCCGTTCTTCGAGAGAGGTGTTGCCTCTTAAACCGTTGACTTGCGCCCAACCGGTCATACCGGATTTGACGCGCTGCCGGGCGAGATAGTGCGGGATCGATTCACTGAAAGTGTCGATGAGACCGGACATCTCTGGTCTCGGTCCGACGAGGCTCATATCGCCTTTGAGGACGTTGAAGAATTGGGGTAACTCGTCGAGACTCCAGCGTCTGAGGAACTTTCCGAGTGGGGTCTGGCGCGGATCGTCGGTTCCTGCCCAGACATGCCCCACGCTGTATTCTGCATCGGCGTGCATAGAGCGAAATTTGTAAATATTGAACCGTTTGCCTGCTCTGCTGACCCGTTCCTGACAGAAAATCGCTTTACCGGGTGATGTCAGTCGGATTACGATTGCGATTGTTAGCATCAGCGGACTTAGCAGAATCAAGGCAAACAGGCTGAAACCGATGTCTATCAGTCGCTTGATGATACCGTGTGCCCCTTGTATCGGTGTCTCCCGCAGTTGTAGCACCGGTATACTCTCAAAGAAAGCAATCGCGGTGCCACCTCTGATAAATTCGGAGAGTTCGGGGAGTAGGTTGATTTGGACGGGTACACCTTCGCAGGCGTGGAGGATTTGGAGGATAGTCTCATTCGGCACCGCCGGTGATAAGATGAAAAGCGTGTCGAGGCGATGCTTTTGTACGAGTTGGAGTATGTCTCGACTTTCGCCAAGGTGTGGCACGTCTAAAACGTTGGTGTCTGCTGTTTCGGCGATGATACCGACCCATTTATAGCCGCTATTCGGTTTCGCTTTTAAGGTGTCAGCAAACCGTTCGGCGCGGGTGTCATAACCGACAAGTGCGATGCGACTCACACCGACCCCTTGTGCATGAATCGCTTGACGGAAACGGTGTAGAACGAGTCGTCCTAAGAACAGCCACACAAGACTGAATCCAGAGGCGAGCAGCATGACCCAACGTGAGTAGGCATCGTGGTGATAGATGAAAAAGAGTGCGGCTAAGGTGGCAATCAGTGCGGTGCCGGTGGCTTTGCAGAGCGTCCAGAACGCTGAAACGGAGGCGTTGTTTTCTGGACGATAGAGTTTAAACGCCTTTAACGTCATCAACCAGATAATTGCCATCAAGGGGATCAGTCGGAAATAGTCGTCGAGCGGCGGGTTGCCGCCTTTATGCAGTGCGAGCGCTTCGGGTGTCCAACCGGATTCAAACCGAACCCAGTATGCTATGACAATTGCAGTGGCGACGAAACAGAGATCAAATAAGACTGTGAGCGCGATGAGCAAGTGGTCGAGCGTTTTCTTGTTCATTGACTTTAGGTTGAATGGAACTTGCAAACCCGTGCTGAGGGCTGCATTTAGGTTGCCTCTCGTAGTATTTTATTTTAAGCGGAGCTTGCAATTCTGTCAGTCAGATACGGCACTAACGTTAAGTATAGCAGATTTGCCGGACGCTTTCAAATTAAAATCGGGTACTGAAGGTCGGCGGACACGAATCGTTGCTGATAAATTGCGCGTCCTATGCTATGCTATATTCAATATTTAGGAGGAGAGACACAATGGAAACCAATCAACTGAGAGTCGGGATTGTTGGGGCACACCGTGGAAGTTCTTATTTTCAACCGTTTCAAGCGATAGCAGAAACAACGGTTGCAGCCGTCTGTGACATCAATGAAGAGACGCTTCAAAGCACCGCTGAACGGTTCGATGTTCCACAGCAGTTTACAGATTATACGGAGATGTTAGACTCGGTAGATCTTGTTGTGCTTGCGACACCTGAGAACCTTCATGTACCACAGTCGATTGTGGCGTTAGAAGCCGGGAAACACGTCATCAGCGAAGTGACGGCTGCTGTTAAATTAGAGGAGTGCTACGACTTGGTTAGAGCGGTTCGGAAATCGTCTGCCAAATATACGATGGCTGAAAATACGTGCTATTCTAAATCTAATGTGCTCATCCGTAGTATGGTCGAGGCGGGAATGTTCGGCGATGTCTATTTCGGGGAAGGCGAATACCTTCACAATATCAAGTCGCTCCATCACGATGCAGAAGGTAACCCGACGTGGCGATATTACTGGCAGGTCGGTATCAATCGGTGTAACTATGCGACGCATAGCCTCGGTCCGGTGCTGCAGTGGTTTGGGAGTCGTGTCGCGAGTGTCTGCTGTCTCGGCACTGGCACTAACACCGATCCCGAACATGCGATGGAAGATACGGTGATGATGCTGTGTAAAACAGATTGCGGCGGGTTAATCAAGATTCGGATTGATATGCTCTCGAACCGTCCGGCGAATTCCTATTTCAGCCTACAAGGGACAGACGGGTGTTATGAGGGTTCGCGTGGGTTGGGCGCAGCACCGAAACTCTGGTTGAGTGAGTTCGGCATAAGCGAACAGTGGCGACCGCTTTCGCAATTTGAGGACTGCCTACCGGAACGATGGAAGAACCCGCCTGCCGAAGCAGAAAACGCCGGAGACCTCGGTGAGTATTTCAAGGTACGGGATTTCGTTGATAGTATCCTCACGGATACAAACCCACCGATTGATGTCTATACGGCGATGGATTTCACGGTGCCGGGTCTGGTCTCCGAGCAATCTATTGCGAACGGTGGCGCACCGATGGAAGTTCCGGATTTTCGGGAAATTGAATGATAGATAGCATTCATTTTCTCGGCTTTTCGAGTTTTTTCAAGAGGAACTCAGCGGCTTGAATATAGTCCTGCGCTTTATCGCTTTGAATATACTTTCGTTTTTCAGCATGGTCGATGACCCACTGTAGATGCCTTCTTGCCATTGAAGTATTTCCGCGATAGTAGTAGACCAACCCTAAATAGAAACTGTATGGCTCATATCTTCCATATCGGAACAGTAGGTAATTATACTGTTGCAATAACGCAATGAGGAACTCATCATTGTTGGCATAGAATCTTTCGTTATTCAAGACGTAAGTGTTTCCATCCCACTCGTAGAGGCTTATCCATGGCACATATCGCAGGCCGGGTATATCGACCATATAGATGTTGTATGGAATCTTGATTTCGTAGGTGCCATCATTATCCAAGTCAACATATTCTGGCTCCTGATCTCTCGGATAGGTATAGCGGCTGAAGACGACTTTGAACTCGCCATCCTGAAACGAAATCACAGCGACAGCCCTGCCAAGCTCAAGCCATACGTCTAAGATGCCATCGCCTGTTAAATCAATGGGTTTACAGCCGATACCGTTCCCTTTCGCAGCGCTTGGCCACGGTTTCTTGAAGACGAATGCGGGACTATGATGCTCAATAAATTCCGCGGCTGGCACCTCAAGATCATGAAGTCCGGCATCATAGAGTTTGAAGAATGCTTTTTTCTTTGGTACGCCTGGCTCGGTCTCATCAAGGATCAGCAGAAATGCGTGTGCCCAATAGCCTTCAAATGCGCCAAGTGTTCCTGAATCAGCCAGTATTGTAACAAGGGTCTCTTTTTCGGGGGTGTCATCGATATTTGCGGTGATTTTATGTCGGGTATCGTAAAAAAGTTTCTCCGGTGCCGGGCGCGGGAAAAAACGGTGATACCTTTGACCTTCCGGATTACTCGGCACACCGTAACCGTGATACTCGACCTCAGAAGTTTCGGGGGCTGTGGTGTCAGCACTCGCCACGGAACAACTGAGTATCAGCACAATGGAAAGTCCAAGAAGTGTGGTTTGAAGCTGTTGTTTCATGTTTGTGTCTCCGATTTGCTGCGTCTGATGTTAGATTGTTTTCATTCTGGCGGCGGTGGCGGTATCGAGATAGATTTTATGGCTTGAATATAATCTTGATTCTGTCCATGTTCAAGGATCCATTGTAACTCCAATGAGATTTTATCCAACTCATGGTGGTATATTAATTTATTGTACACGCTTGAGAACGTCAGTTTGCTCCGACGATAGTAGTGTACCAACCCTAAATAGAATTTATATGTTTCGCACAGGTTGATGATACTTCCGTGTCGAAGCAGCATATAGTTATACTCGTTCAATAGGCGAATGAGGAACTTGTCATTGTTGGCATAGAATTTTCGGTTATTCAAGACATAATCGGTTCCATCCCATTCGTAGAGACTTATCCATGGCAGATCTGGCGCGCCAGGCACCTCTTCAACAGGTATACTGTATGGAATTTTGATTTCGTAGCTGCCATCATTATCCAAATCAACGTACTCGGCATCAGGCAGAAGCCCGGGAACCGTGTAGCGGCTGAAGACCTCTTTGAGTTCGCCGTTCTGAAACGAAATCACGGCAACAGCGTAGCCGAATTCAACCCAAATATCTAAAATGCCATCGCCTGTCAAATCGACGAGTTTAAAAGTTGCATCACGAGATTTAAGAGAATCCTTCGGCGGTTCGGTGAAGACGAATGCAGGACGCTGAAGTTCGATGGTTTTTGCGGTTGGTACCTCCAAGGTATGCGTCCCCGTATCAAAAAGTTTGAATAAGACTTTTTTCTTCAGCACGCCTGCTTCGGTCTCATCAGCGATCAACAGAAACGCTTGGACCCACTTGCCAGCGAATGGGTAGTACTGCGTTGTAGGCATATCAAGAAGCATTAAAACAACGGACTCTTTTTCCGGGGTGTCATCAATATTAGCGGTGGCTTTCAACCGGGTGTTGTAACGGATTCCTTCCGGTCGGGTGGCAGGCAAAAAGCGGTGATACTTTTGACCCTCACGCCAACCATACTGTTGATACTGAACCTCAGAATTTGTTGTTTTAGAGGTTCCGGTGTCAGCACTGACTGCCCAACCATTCAGTATCAACCAGATAGAAAGCCCAAAAAGAGAGGTCTGGATGTGTTTCGTCACAATTTTTCCTCCTATACATTGTCAGACGAGGCAGGTGTCAGTAAACTATTGACATGAGTTCGGTATAAAATACACAAAAACCCGGATCTCGTGAAATTCACTCAAAGACGGCTCCCGGTGTGAGTTCCCACAACAGCACTGTGCCGTCCGAGCTGCCAGTAATGAGCGTCTCTCCATCAGGAGAAAATGCCACGCTATTGACCGTATCCGTATGTCCTGTGAGTGTTCGGATCGGTTTGCCGGTGTTCACGTCCCATAAACGCACCGTTCTGTCTTGGCTCCCCGTCGCGAAAATCTCTCCATCGGGAAAAAACGCCACGCTGTTGACCGTATCCGTATGTCCTGTGAGTGTTCGGATCGGTTTGCCGGTGTTCGCGTCCCACAAACGCACCGTGTTGTCGCGACTGCCACTAACGAGTGTCTGTCCATCCGGCGCAAACGCGACGCACTCGACAGAATTCGTGTGATCTGTGAGTGTGCGAATAAGAGTGAGGGTGTCTGTCTTCCATAACCGAAGTGTCTTGTCCCAACCGCTGCTAACGATGGTTTGTCCATCCGGCGAAAACGATACGTCCCGGACTCTACTGGTATGTCCAGCGAATGTTCGGACGATGTTGCCTGTGTTCGTCTCCCATAACCGGAGCGTTCTGTCCCAACCGCTGCTAACGATGGTTTGTCCATCCGGCGAAAACGATACACTACGAACTCCATCCGTATGCCCTGTGAATGTTCGGACGAGGTCGCCCGTGGTGGCATTCCATAAACGCACCGTCTTGTCAGAACTTCCACTGACAATCGTTTGTCCATCCGGCGAAAATGCTACACTACTGACTGAACTCGTGTGGTCTGTGAGTGTGTGAAGGAGGTCGCCTGTGTTCGCGTCCCATAAACGCACCGTCTTGTCAGAACTTCCACTAACGATTATTCGTCCATCCGGCGAAAACGCTACGCTATTGACCGAACTCGTATGCCCTCCGAGTGTTCGGATGAGGTTTCCGGTGTTCACATCCCATAAACGAAGCGTACTGTCCATACTTCCACTAACGATCGTCTCTCCATCGGGCGAGAGTGCCACGCTTTTGATGAAACCTTCATGTCCTGTGAATGTCTGGACGATGTTGCCTGTATTTGCATCCCGTAACCGGATTTTATTGTATCCACTGCCCGCGCTAATGATAGTTCGCCCATCGAGTGAGAACACAGCGCTGTTGATCGCATACGTATGCCCTCCCGTGAATATTCGGACGAGTTTGCCGGTTTTTGTTTCCCATAACCGGATCGTCTTGTCATCACTGCTGCTAACGATCGTTTGTCCATCCGGCGAAAACGCAGCACTATTAACCCAACCTGTATGCCCTATGAATGTACGGATGATGTGGCCGGTGTTCGCATCCCATAAACGCACCGCCCTATCCCAACTCGAGCCAAGGATAGTTTGTCCATCCGGCGAAAACGATACACTCTGAATCGGACCCCTATATCCCTCGCGTGTGTGGATGGGGTTGCCGGTGTTCGCATCCCATAAACGGAGGGCACCGTCCCAACCGCCACTAATGAGTGTTTGTCCATCCGGCGAAAACGCTATGCTCTCAATCGAGCTCGGATATCCGGAGCGTGTTCGGAGGCGTTTGCCCGTGTCAGCCTCCCACAAACGAAGCGTATCGTTCCGACTGGCACTAAGGATGGTTTGTCCATCGGGTGAAAACGATACATTCTCGACCCAATCCAGATGCCCTATGAGTGTTCGGAGGCGTTTACCCGTGTTCGCATCCCGTAGCTGGACTGTCTTGTTCTGACTACCAATAGCGATGGTTTGTCCATCGGGTGAAAATGCAACGCTAAGGACGGGACGCATGTCCTCCCTGAATGTGTGGCGGAGGTTGCCCGTAGTGGCATCCCATAAACGCACCGTTATGTCCTGACTCGCAGTTGCGACGGTTCTTCCGTCAGGCGAAAACGCCACGCTATTCACCGAATCCTTATGTTCGCTGAGTATGTCGATGACAGCACGGGTGTTCACATTCCATAATCGGAGCGTCTTATCACTGCTGCCGGTAACGATGGTCTCTCCATCCGGCGAAAACGCCACGCTATTCACCGAATCCTTATGCCCTGTGAATGTGTGGATAAGGTCGCCGGTTTCAGCATCCCACAAACGCATCGTTCTGTCCCGACTCCCACTAATGACTGTCTTACCGTCAGGCGAAAACGCTACACTCTTAACCGAATACGTATGCTCCATGAATGTGTGGAGAAGGGTACCGGTCTTAGCGTCCCATAAACGCACCCTTCTGTCCCAACTGCTGCTAACGATGGTCTCTCCATCCGGCGAAAACGCGACGTTACTGACCGAATCCTTATGTCCTGTGAACGTGTGGATGGGGTCGCCGGTATCAACATCCCATAACCGGAGCGTCTTATCACTGCTACCGCTAACGATAGCCTTTCCATCTGGCGAAAATGCCACGCTATTGACCCAACTGCTATGCCCTGTGAATGTCCGAATCGGGTTGCCGGTGGTCGCATTCCATAATCGGAGCGTCTTGTCCTGACCGCCACTAACAACCGTCTCGCCATCCGCACTAAAGGCTACGCTATTGACTACATTCTTATGCCCCACGAGTAGGTCGAGTGCCTCACCTGTCTCCGCGTCATAAAGCCAAATACCGACACTACTCGCTACAGCGAGGCGCGCACCATCGGGGGCATAAGCAATCGTGTCGTACGCGGTTTTGCTTATCCAGCCTTTACCGAGACGTGCTTTTGCTCCATCAGGTAAACGTAATTGCATATAGCTTTCATACTCGGCGAAGGTTTTGGGTAAGTACAGCATTGAAATCAGAAGAAGTGCCGAAAAAATTGAAAACAATTTTGCTTTCATGGGAGGTCTCCGCTTTTTGAGGATGGACATATTAAGAAAAGAAACCTTCTCTGAGTCTACACGGCTCTCAGGAAAAAGATGGCAACTTAACGCACATATCTGAATAATATGCAAGAATCATACCAACGCGGAGGTGCTAAAATGGACAGATAATTTGGAAAAGTGTGTGTTATCTAACACAATAGGGAAAGCGTATTTACGGAACTGTATCAAATTGAAAACACGTTGATAAGGCGCAATACCGACGCGGCTTTCTTAAGATGCAAGGGGGCATCATTGATAACCGCATTAGCAACGATGGATTAAATTTGGAGACGGCGTGTTCTATTATTCTTCTTCTACAGGCATAAAGACGAGTCCACAACTGCTGCAGCGGTATCCACTCTCCGGTTTCGATTCGACAACGGGGAAGAGCATTCCGCAGCAGGTCGGACAGGGTTCGTCAATTTCCATGTCGGCTTGTTCCATTTCACCGGATCGGTTTTCAAATTCGACGATCATATTTTTAATTTTCCTTGCGGTTAAGGCACATTAGTTGGTGCACTGAAAATTCGTTTTTAAAATCCGCCTTCCACTTCGTTTCAGGCTACGTTTTCTATATTAACATGAATTTGAATCGCGAGTACGATGTCCTTCTACCTAAGAGACAGTTTTACTCAGCAATAGTAACACGTCTATAGATGTCATGCAAGGGTATCTTGCATCCGATTGAGGTGAGCGGCAGTACATCTTCGAGTGCCCGAAACGTGGTATGCTCCCATTGTTGATCTTGCCGCCAATGATGTTCGACGCAGGCTTTGTGTTGTGAAACAAGGATGTAGTCTTGCAACGATGTTAGTTGCCTATAGTGTGAAAATTTCTCACCTCGGTCATAAGCTGCAGTGGACGGTGAAAGCACCTCTACGATAACAATTGGGTTCAGAAGTGTATCGTAAACATCATCCCCGAAACGAGGTTCACCGCAAGCAACAACGACATCTGGATAGAAGTAGGCTATTGGACTCGGCTGCACGCGCATATCACTGGAATGGACTTCACAATCTGACCCCACTAACTGGTTATAAAGGCTATTGAATATGTCTCCTGTGATAAGACTATGGGCGCGACTTGCCCCAGACATTGCAAATATCTGACCGTCAAGGTATTCGCTTTTGTGCAGTGCCTTTCGTTCTTGCCTGATGTATTCCTCAGGGGTAAAGAGGGTTTGTGCTGGAAGAGATGCCATACCTATTTCCTTAAATAGCGGTGATATTAACGACATAATACCGCATTTTTAGGAAAAAGTCAATTTTTTCTCTATGCTGTTCAGGACGATTTAATATCTCGGCAGTGTTGAATCAATTTCCGCTGCCCACTGGTCGATTCCGCCGATCAGGTTCTTTGCGTCTGTAAACCCGTTTTGCTGCAGATAGGCGACGGCATAGAGGCTACGTTGTCCATGATGGCAGTAGACAACAATCTCTTGGTCTGACGGGAGACTGTCTACGTGGTGAGGCAGCGTGTTGATCGGTATTAACCGCGCACCGTCGAGATGTACGATGTCGTATTCGCTCTGCTCACGGACATCTAACAATAGGATAGATGCGTCCGCGTCGAGTTTCTGTTTCAGTTCTTGTGGCGAAATTTCGGGGAGTTCTCTGTGCATTATTTTATTTCTTCCTCGGTTTGAAGGGGTGGTGAAGGCGCGCATTCGGGACACGGACAGGTTTCACGTAGGACTTCAAACGGATAGATGCCAGTGTTGTGTCCATCGTCCCAACTGAACTGGAGAGCATAGCGACCGACTAACTGGATATCCAGAGGTTGAATATCGTCCGAGACTTCAATCAGCGTTACGTCGCCATCGCCTTGCGGGGCAAAGATGGAGTGGATGTCTCTCCCTTTATGCCGAATGATGGCGCACTCGGCACACGGGCACATCTGCCGAAGATAGGTGTATGGATACCAACTGACATGTCCATCCTTCCACTCTACCTGAAAAACCCTGTCGTGTTTTTTGAGAAGTTTAGGACTTTTTTTAATCATAAATATTTGGAAAGCAGCCCGTTTTCGTGGCAAGAGACCCTTAAAAAACGGACATCTTCCCAATCACGTCGGAATTAACCCAAAACCATCGTGAAGCAGATCGCTTATGGGCGGGTACGCCGCAAAACGTAGTGGAACGATGCCCAAGAGCCAATCGTTAAAAAATACCGAGTTCGTCCTTTGCGTCTTCACTCATCAGCTCAGGTGTCCACCGCGGGTTCCAGACGACATTAACGTTGACTTCATCAACGCCGTCGAGTTGCTGTGTGACGTGCTGTGCGCCGTTGACAATCTGTCCGCCAGCAGGGCATCCAGGGCTGGTTAGGGTCATCGTAATATCTACTGTGGTATCGTTGATGTCAACGCCGTAGATGAGTCCCATATCGACGATGTTGATGCCGATTTCGGGGTCGATAATATTTTCTTTTATGGTTTCTAATACAGTGTCTTCGGATAGCATTCGGGTTTCCTCCTCATAAGATTATAGATCAATCAGTCAACGCTAACAAGGATATCGTCATCTTCAATTTTGACGGGGTAACATTCGATGGCTTCGACGGCGGGCATACATAGCGGTTCTCCAGTTTTGACGCAAAAGCGTGCGCCGTGGCGTGGGCATTCAATCTCATCGCCGTTGAGAAAACCTTCGGCTAAAGGACCGCCATCGTGTGTGCAAACGTCCTCCATTGCGTAGAACTCACCATCAATATTGAAGAGTAGTACTGGGACAAAGTCCACCTCAACCAAGTGTTTCGTGCCGGGGAGTACTTCACTCACTTTCGCAACTTTATAGAATTCTGCCATGTTTATGTATCTCTTCCTTTTCACGCAGTCAATTTTAAATTTATAAGTTGGGGCGTGTATTCAGAAAACTATGTTTTAATTCATAGTATAAGCCTTAACATGTGGACCTACAGTCAAGAAAACCACTGTCTTATCGTCTTGTCCTTTACAAAAACAGTACTGACATTCTTTGATAGGACGGCATTCTTCACAGATAACAAAAATTATTCATTCCAAATCTCTTTGTGTGTGTGAAACTTTAACTGACCTGATTTTTTACGTTCAAGAATATCCTCCATATCTTCATAGAGCGGGGATTCTTTATCAAGGTGGAAAATCCCGAGTTCTTGTGCCGCAAATTCTACTAATTCTTCACGCACTACTTTACGAATGACACTCTCTAATTGTTGAACGCTTAGCGTAACTTTAGTTTCTTGTGTTGTTACATTGTCATCCATTGCCATCAATCCTCTTGTTTACTGAAGTTGGAACTCAACAGAAAGAAAAATAGAAAATATAAACTTTCTAAAACTCCCATAGCGTTGGTTCATATAACCACTTTTATTCATCTTCTTCGCCGGGCCAGCAGTTGATGCCGTAGACACCGGCTTTGAGGACCTTGAGTGCCAATAACGCGCACTTGATGCGGACGGGGCCCAAAGGGATACCGACCATATCCAACATATCGTCTTTCGTGAGCTGCTTAACCTCATCAAGAGGTTTACCCTCAATCATCTCAGTCAACATAGAGGCAGCCGCCAGACTAATCGTACAGCCGTGTCCACTGAAACGGACCTCTTTGATCCTATCATCCTCAACAAGTAGGTCCATGCGAATCAGATCCCCACACAGCGGATTGTCTTCCTCGTGCGAGATATCAGGGTTCGGCAATGTTCCGTAGTTGCTCGGATTTTCGTAGTGGTCAAGCAGTTCTTCCTGGTATATGTTCATTTTCTTCTCCGGATCATGAGTTTTTGTGCTCTACAGAGTCCCTCATATAATCTGTCAACATCTTCAACGGTGTTATAAAGATAAAAACTGGCACGTGCAGTGGCGATAACATCTAATTTTTTCATAAGCGGTTGGGCACAATGATGTCCTGCACGGATAGCGACACCGTGCGTGTCGAGAATCCCTGCCACGTCGTGCGGATGGATACCGTCGATATCAAAGGAGATGACCCCCGCTTTTTGGTGTGTTGCGGACGGTCCATAAATCGTAATGCCTTCGATTTCTTTTAAGTGTTGATGTGCATATTTTAAGAGTTCTTGTTCATGGACATGAATTGCTGCTAAGTTTGCCTGTGTGATGTAGTCAGCGGCATATCCAAGCCCGATGGCTTCAGCGATACTTGGGGTCCCTGCCTCAAATTTCGCTGGGAGGTCTGCGTAACTTGATACATCCTGCTCGACGCTCCGAATCATTGAACCGCCCCCAAGGAACGGCGGCATCTCTTCAAGCAGTTCCAATTTACCGTATAATACGCCGATGCCGGTCGGTCCACACATCTTATGCCCTGAGAATGCGAGGAAATCACAATCGAGTTGTTGAACATCGACGTGAAAATGTGGCACCGATTGTGCTGCATCAACGACGACTTTCGCGCCAACAGCGTGCGCAGCCTCAATGACAGACTGAATCGGGTTGATGGTGCCGAGGACATTAGAAACATGTCCCATAGCGACAAGTTTCGTCTTTTCGGTGAGGATGTCCCGGAATTGCGTGAAATCGAGGAGTCCTTCATCGGTTATCTCAAGGAATCGGAGTACAGCACCTGTGCGCTGTGCGAGTAGCTGCCAAGGCACGAGGTTGCTATGGTGCTCCATAACGGTTAGGACGATTTCATCGCCCTCCCGAATATTGGTGTTTCCCCAACTATAAGCGACGAGATTAATGGATTCTGTTGTGTTCCGCGTGAAGATGATTTGGCGTGTGCGCGGTGCGTTAATCAGCCGTGCGACCTTCTCGCGTGCGCGTTCATATTCCTCCGTCGCCTGTTCTGAGATCCGATAGATACCGCGATGGATATTGGAGCGATAGGTATCGTAATAGGCATCCATCGCGTCAACGACAGGACGCGGTGTCTGTGTCGATGCGGCGTTATCAAGGAAAGCCAACGGCGGATCTGTCGCGAAGATCGGAAAATCTTTGCGGATGCGTTCCACATCAAGCGGGCGAAATTCTGAGGTGTGCATTGTTTTTTCTTTCATATTAGATCAGAATGTTTCTTGAAAGGCTATGAATCCTTACCACTATTGGGTTTTAGCCGATTGTCGTCAAAGGATGCTATGAAAATTACGCGAGTCAAGGGTGTGGATCGGAATGCGTAAGTCCTATTAACGTGAGTTTGATAAATACTTGAGGTGGACACATTTGCTCTTAAAGTCCCCCTGATAAGGGGGATTTAGGGGGTTGTATTCCTAAAATCGCAGCTTTTTCAGGGAATATATTGTTTTTTGCTCAATTTGCGTCCACCTCGGAAACCTCTAATATTTTTTTCAAACTCGCGTTATTATTTTTTTGTTGATTAATTGGATTTAATAAAGTTTCTATTTATTTTTAGGATTCGCTATAAGCACCGTAGGTTGGATTGAACGGATACTTCCGAAAAAGCCACCACAGCAAGCAACTTTGAGTGCCTCGGAATCCCTGAACATTTCAAAGCCGAGAGAAACCCAACGATTTTCCTCAAAGCGGTGTATTTGTTGGGTTTCGCTGTCCCTATTTCGATGAAGAGGGTCTTGGCGAACAGTGGTTTCGATAGCACCAGAAGGTCACTGAGTTTTACCGCTCAACCCAACCTACGTAAATTGTCCAAACTTTGGTATAAGTAATGACGATAGTAATGGCGAGGCATGAACGCCTCGCCTACGGTAAAAGTTGCTTACCTGCTCGGGAAGCCGATGCTGACAGCAGACGGTCCATGATCTTCGCACGCCTGATCGGTCGGAACATCGGTTTCAGCGTCGCTGGATCTGACGATCCCCTCCGAGACTAAATACTGTTCGACTTCATCGCCGCTGACATCGGCAAGCATCACGTCGTCGATTTGGACGCACGGTTGATACGGCTGCCGCGTCTTCTGAACCATTTCACGATAGTTGTTTTCGTTGTTAATGATGTCCCTATCTTCATAGTCCAAACCGTATTTAGCGAAGATCGCACGGACACCATTGCTCCATCCGCAGACGGGTTTCATGTAAGCGATAATTTTCGGTTGACTCATTTGAGTTACTCCTTTTTTTATTCGCTATCGGTGGGATAGCCATCGGCAATCAACCGTCAGCCGTCAATTAGATTCTTGTGGCGGTTACACATTCTGGTACTGCCACAGTAAATCTCTTACTGAAAGCCGAAAGCCGATGGCTGATAGCCATCTTACTGATAACTATTCAAGTTTACGTGTAATTGATGTACTTAACTCTTCTCGTACAGATTCTAACGGGACACGTTCTATGACGGGTTCAAAAAACCCTTCAACGATTAGGCGTTCCGCTTGTGCGTAAGGCAGTCCGCGACTCATGAGATAAAAAACCTGATCGGCATCAATTTTTCCGGTAGTTGCGCCGTGCGTGCAACGCACCTCATGCGCCTGAATCTCTAATCCGGGTAAGGTATCCGCGTGCGCACGTTCACTGAGCAGCAGATTGTCGTTCTTCTGGTACGCGTCAGTGTGGTTCGCCGCCGGATAGACATAAATGTTTCCACCCCATGCTGTCTGGGACCTATCTTTGAGTACAGTGCGATACATCAGATCGCTGGTGGTATGCGGTGAAACGTGTTCTTGTGCGGTGCTAACATCTAAATGTTGGCGCGCGTCCGTAAACGCGAGTCCTAACATTTGTGCGTTGCTGCCGGCACCCCCTAAGACAGAGGCTTGGTTGATCTTGTTGAGTCTACCACCGAATACGGCACTGACCCAGCAAATCTGTGCATCTCTGGCGACCATTGCGCGATGTGAGGCGAAATTCCAGACCGTCCGATTCCAACGTTGTACTTGGACGTAGGTCACGTTTGCGTTCTGTCCTGCGAAGATTTCGACTGCACCGCTATGTAAACCGCTTGCGTCCGATGTCATAGAGGCGTTGTCCTCCAAAACCGCAACTCGACTCCCCTCTTCAGCGATGATAAGCGTATGCGACAAGTCGGCTTGATCGGCTTCGGACATTTTGATATAGACTCGGAGCGGCACTTCGACGGTTACGCCTTTCGGGACGTGTAGTAGATAGCCGCCCTGCCAGAATGCGCCGTGAAGCGCGTCGAACTTATTATGTTGGGCAATGTTTCCGCTTTTTAATGTCGTTTCCAAGGTCACTGCCTTGTTCATGAAGTAGTCGCGGAGGAGTTCCGGTTGTTCCTGCAGTGCGGTGTGGAGATCCGCAAAGTAGACCCCTTTTTTCTTTAGTTCTTCACTGTTCGAGCTGTGTTGGAGCTGCCCGTCAACCTGAACAAGTACACCCGATGCCTTTTCATCGCTGTCGTCTACATCTTTGGCGGAAGGTTTGCCGTTTGTTGGTAGACTCGGACGATGCTTTTCGACATCAAGACCGCGGAGATAGCGTCGCGAGCGTCGCCAATAGTCTTGGGTCCGCATATCAACAGTGCGTCGCCAGACATCATCTTCGGTCGTATGTGGCATTGGTAAAGATTCGTAATGTGCGTAAGCCTCGAATCGTTTCTCACGCATCCACTGTGGTTCAGTTGCTGCTATTTTTTGAAGAAATTCTTTTGAGAAATGACCTTTTTGCAATTTTTTGATCCTTGTAATAGTCATCAGCCATCAGCCATCAGTTTTAAGAGGTTTTTGTTTTAAGAATACCTCTTTTGCTGATAGCCGATAGCCGATAGCCGACTGCCTCTTAACCGATTGAACCTTCCATCTGGAGTTGGATGAGACGGTTCATTTCCACAGCATATTCCATCGGTAGTTCTTTGACGAGGGGTTCGATGAATCCGTTTACAATCATTGTAGAGGCTTCTTCTTCCGAAAGCCCGCGGCTCATCAAGTAGAAAAGTTGTTCCTCCCCGATTTTACTGACCCGTGCCTCGTGTTCGATATTCGTATCGTTCTCGCTAATCTCAATGACAGGATAGGTGTCGGAACGGGAATCCTTGTCAAGGATCAGTGCGTCACAGACGACGTGCGATTTGCATCCCTTCGCGCCTTTAGCGACATCTACCCAGCCGCGATAACTCGATCTGCCGCCATCTTTACTGATACTCTTAGAGGTTATCTGTGAGGTGGTATTGGGTGCGCAGTGGTAGACTTTCGCGCCTGCGTCTTGGTGCTGTCCCTTGCTGGCAAATGCGATTGAGAGGATTTCGCCGCGCGCCCCTGGTTCCATCATATAGACGCTCGGATACTTCATCGTCAACTTACTGCCGAGGTTACCATCGACCCATTCCATCTGTGCGTCTTCATAAGCGAATGCACGCTTCGTGACGAGGTTATAGACGTTGCCCGCCCAATTCTGGATCGTGGTATAACGGACGCGCGAGCCTTTCATGCAAACAATCTCGACAACCGCACTGTGTAAAGATTCACTACTGAATGTCGGTGCAGTGCAGCCTTCGACGTAATGCACCTGTGAACCTTCGTCAGCGATGATGAGTGTGCGTTCAAACTGCCCCATGTTTTCGCTGTTGATACGGAAATAGGCTTGGAGTGGGTACTCAACCTTTACACCCGGTGGCACATAAACAAAACTGCCACCGCTCCAGACAGCACTGTTGAGTGCTGCGAACTGGTTATCGGCGGACGGGATAATCGTCCCGAAATACTTCTTGACGAGATCGGGGTACTCTTTGATAGCCGTATCGGTATCGAGGAACACAACACCGATTTTGTCCAATTCTTCGACGATGTTATGGTAAACGACTTCGGAGTCGTATTGCGCGCCGACACCGGCGAGGAATTTCCGTTCGGCTTCAGGGATACCGAGCCGGTCAAAGGTCTTTTTGATGTCATCTGGTACGTCGTCCCAGCTGCGCTCACTCCGATCGGAGGCTTTAACGTAGTAATAGATGTCGTCAAAATCGAGTTGTGACAGGTCACCGCCCCATTTTGTCATCGGCTTCTGCTTAAAAATCTGATAGGCATCGAGCCGATACTGTCGCATCCAGTCGGGTTCGCCTTTGATGTCACACATCTGATTGATAACTTCCTCGTCCAACCCCTTGCGTGACTTGAATGTCGGTTTAATATCGTCATGGAATCCGTACTGGTAATCTGTACTAATTCCGATTTCTTCTACAGCGTTCTTTTCAGAAGTAGCCATTTTATTCTTCCTCCTTGATACCGTGTTTTTCTTTAATCGGGTCGTAGCCTTCTGCCTCTAACATTTCTGCGAGTTCCCATCCGCCGGACTCAGCGATCTTACCATCCAGCAGGATATGGATGAATTGTGGACGGATGTATTCTAACAATCGCGGATAATGGGTGATAATCAGCACACCTAAATTGGGTCCGACCAACCGACTGACGCTATCGCCGACAATTCGGACGGCATCGATATCGAGTCCGGAATCGGTTTCATCAAGGATAGCGATTTTCGGTTCAAGCATTGCGAGTTGTAGGATTTCGGCGCGTTTCTTTTCGCCACCAGAGAACCCGTCGTTGAGGTATCGTCTTGCGAAGGAATCATCAACGCCGAGTTGTTGCATTTTCTCTCGAAGTTCGCGTCGGAATTCGCGCATCGGAATAAGTCCGTCTTTCTCGTCACCGTTGGTCTCTTTTCCGCGGACTGCGCTAACAGCAAGCCGTAGGAAATTCGCCAAACTAACGCCTGGGATCGCTGTCGGGTATTGGAAAGCGAGAAAAAGTCCGAGTTTGGCACGTTCGTTCGGTTCCAATTCCAAAACATCAACACCGTCGAAAATCACCTCACCGGAGTCAACCTCATAGAGTGGATGCCCCATCAAACCGTTCGCGAGGGTGCTCTTACCAGACCCATTGGGTCCCATAAGTGCGTGAATTTCGCCCTGTTGGACATTTAGATTTAATCCTTTAATAATTGGTTTCCCTTGCACACTGATGTGCAAGTCTTTAATCGTCAACGCATTGCTCATTTTTTAATTTCCGACTCCTTAGTTCTGGTGAATTTAGAACATTTTTAATACTTTGCTATTTGCGAAATGCCTTTTTGGTATTTATCCGCCGATTCTTGACATATTTCGCTCCGGTTTAACGAAATCTGCTGCATTAATTTTGTGTCCCGCCTCTTTCTGTTCAACCGCATCGAGAATCAACGCTTTGATGGTTTCATCTGGTGCTCCTTTACGTAATGGGGTCAGGAGATCCGTTTCTGTTAACGAGAAGAGACAGGTACGAAACTTGCCGTCAGCAGTCAGGCGGACGCGATTGCAGTTTTCACAGAACGGTTCACTCACAGAGGGTATGATACCGACCTCATTGCCGTTGTCTGAGAAACGATAACGCTGAGCCGTGTCACTTTTCGCTTCGCCGTTCAGCGTAATCGGTGTGAGCGGATAGAGCGCATCAATTTTTTCGATAATCTCTTTTCCGGGAATGTACATGTTGCGTCCCCAGACATCGTCGGCATCGAGTGGCATAAATTCGATGAACCGGAGTTGATAGTTATTTTTCCGTGCGAAGGTCGCCAGATCGACGATTTCGTCATCGGTGAAGCCCCGCATTGCGACAGCGTTGACTTTAATCGGATTAAAACCGCATTCCTGTGCGGTTTTCAAACCTTCAAGCACGCGAGAGAGTACATTCCGACGGGTCATCTGCTCAAACTTTTCTTCGTTAAGCGTATCCAAACTGACATTAATCCGGCGGAGTCCAGCGTCGTAGAGTGCTTGCGCTTGCGTAACGAGACCGATGCCGTTGGTCGTTAAACTAATGTCTTTGAGTCCTTCCAACTGCGTCAATCGTTCTATGAGTGTAGGGACACCGCGTCGGACAAGCGGTTCACCGCCCGTAATTCGGACTTTATTAACACCTAACCCGACGAAAATACGCGCAAGATGCAGAATTTCGTCATAAGTCATGAGTGCCGAATCTGGCATGAAGGTCATGTCTTCCGGCATACAGTAGATACATCGGAAGTTGCAGACATCCGTGACCGAGATTCTAAGATTGGTATGAATCCGCCCGAAGCGGTCAAGCATCTGTTGTGTCATTTTATAATTCAAATAACCTCAAAATTTATTAATAGTATATCATACTCTTACGCTTTTTGCAAGTTTTTTTATAGTAAATGCTATAAAAAATAATTTGGGTAGATAGGGCGGGATTTTAACCGTACGCCGCACAAGATTTTTTTGTTGACAGATTTCTAACTTTCGTGTATACTATACTTATATTTTTGTGAACTGGAGGCACAAATCGATGAATGAGAAAGTGTTTGAAGTCGGCGGTGTTGAACTTCGCGTCGACGATCGCAATTTCGGATCAGATGGTGGTCCCTCTGTACGGGTTTACGGTGCGGCGGACGGTAAAGATATCCAACTTCTCCGGTTCGACTGTTTCCGTAAGGACCCCCACTATCACTATGATCCCTCCAGAAAAAACGATCAGCGGCATCTCGATAAAGCGAGTGTGCCGGATTCAATCGCATGGACGATTGAACAGTTAGGACAAAACCTCGTGGAGATGATTCAGACAGCAGGCTATGGCAGCGTCGCCGAGAGTGTTGATCAGGCAGCAGTTGCGCAAGTCCTACCTGAAGTGGAATCTTTGATGCGAGGCGAGAGTTAATTTAAAAGACATATTTTACCGCACAAATGGAGAAATTAACATGACGAAATCTATAACTTTTAGTGTGTTCCTGTTTACGTTGCTTGTGGGTTTGAGTGCTTTTGCAGGCACACCGCAGGATTTTGGAAAATGGAAGGAAGGGGAACTGCTCCTCGAAAACCACAGTTTTGAAGAGGATTTGGAAGCCTGGGGTTTAGAAGATGGTGCATGCTGTGACCGTGGTGGTCTCTATACGATGGAGATTGACAAAAACAACCCGCAACATGGGAACCAGTCGCTCAAGGTCATTGGGCATAAAGCGACAGGTACCGCATGGCATGCGAAGGTTAGGCAAACGGATGCTTCAATGAAGGCTGGCGAGACGTATACTGTGATTTTTTGGGCACGTTCTGAAAAGCCGCGCGAGGTGGCACTGAGCATCCAGATGCAACATGATCCTTGGACTTTCTATCAAGGCGGTGCTATCAATCTATTAGGACCGGAGTGGATGGAATACCATATCACCTTCCAATCGGGTGCTGATGTTGACAAAGATATGTGGGTCGGATTAGCGATTGCCCAATCGGATGAAGATTTCTGGCTTGATAACTTCCGTTATTTTGAAGGTGAACCCGAAGACGATCTGAACCGTGAGACACCTTTCCCTGTTGACCCGAAAGAGAAGTTAGCGACGCAATGGGGTGAGATTAAGAGCGAACGGTTCTAATACGTTTGATTTGATTCGATCTTGTAAGGCGCGGTCAACAGGCCGCGCTTTTTTATTTTCTAACCACCCTTCTAAAGGTTAGCGATATTCGGCGTTGTCGCGTATACCTTCGTCCGTCCCACATATCTGATTTTCTGGCAGGGATGCCGTGCAGCCACGTATATCTCGCCGCCTCCTGCAATATGGCGATACTTCTCGGCGCGAGCCATACTGAAGCCTTTTCCGTGTTGTCGTCCTCGTGTGTAAATTCCATGACACAACTCGATCCGAGACTCAACGCAACAATCGTATCCTTAAACCAAGGTTCGCGGTCGATATGTCCGCCAATGCCTTGCCCGGGTAGGTATTCGTTGACAAACACCTGATTCGGGATTTCCGGTATGTATCCATCCTCGTGCAATTTCTGACTGACCCTTTTCAACCACTCTGGCAAATTGGTCTGACAAACGTCTCTCTTCAACTTTCCGGTTTTATAATCGTATCTGGCTCCGTAATGCTGCACACGTCGCTTGCCAAAGTAATCCCACGGCTGTTTGTCAATTGTCCTTAACAGCCAATCGTGTTGGTGTTCCGTTATATAATCTGCTATGTATCGGAATCCACGAATCCGTTGAATCGCGTCCTCATTTTTAGGCGTAGGCTCCGGTTGCGCAAATTGCTGATTTAATGTGGGAAATAGGGGTATTTGTTCCATTGTAGGCATTCGCAAAAAAAATAGTGCTGCGTGTTATATGAGGATAACATATCAACTTATTTTTAGTATAATGTAATTATACTATTTTTTTATAGGGGTGTCAAATCTTTTTTGGAGGTGTTCGGTTTTCAGCCGGTTTCAATCATTCGGGGGAATTGAATGACTGTGGGCCTTACGCCGGTGCGGATACGGGACGTTCTTTTAATTCGCCTTGGTATGCAAGCAGGATCGCAACGGCGATGCATGTTCCAACAACGCCTACCGGCCAGAAGCTGCCGACTGAATCTATCATCCATCCGAGCAAAGGTGCGAGAATGATGGTTGCTAACGATTTCGATTGCGCCTCAATGGATAGGATTGTCGCGCTCATCTCCGGTGTGGATTGTGCGTTGAAACGGCTAATCAGCCCCGGTCGCCAGAAGTTCTGGAGGATTGCCAGTGCGACAAAGAGGGCAATTATCGCTGAATACCAATTGAACCACAATGCCGGAATCAATAAGGTGAAGAGTGCTAGATCTATCCACCACATAAAGCGTGCGGCCCCTTCGTCGCCACCCCGCCAATCCGAGATACGGTGCGAATTCCGAGAGGCGAAAGAGGATAGGAAATAGAGGATAAAGTAGACCCCAGCGACAAGTAAGGCTGTCCGTTTCGATTCGTTTAATGCTAAAAGTAAGGGGAGTGCAAGAGCTGTCTGTTCGAGTATCGGTTGGAGAAAGTCTTTGCTGGCTTTATACATCCCTTCAAAACCCATCCCTTCAAAAACGAGGCGACGGAGCGGCGCGAATTGTACGGACTGTTTCAAGGCACTGCCGAGCATGCGTGCGACTGCTTTGAGCGAGAATTCGCTCTGTTTATCACCATCTAACCGCGCGGGGTAGCCGAAGAAGTTAACGATATTCATCGCATAAGGGATAATTGAAAACCAGAAAATGTCTATGAAATTACCGCTATAAAAAACCAGACCACTGGCGATGAGAACAGAGACAGCGGAACCCATCTGCGACCAAGAACGCGTAAAACCGTAGACTTTCGTCTTTTCATCTGATCGTCCCTGTAGGCGCAGCCAATCGAAGATCATCGCCTTGTGGGTGCCGCTGCGGAACGCATCGCCTAAACCGTAGAAAAACATAGCAGCGAACAACGGAAGCAGCGATTTGCTCACAGCGAATATAACGAAAGAAGCGATATAGGCACAAAATGAAAAAATCATGGCGCGTCGCCTGCCATAAAGATCCGCGATCGCGCCAGAAGGAATTTCAAATAGGTTGGTGCAAACCTCCCGAAAACCGATCAAGATGCCGATTGCAAGGTAAGACAGTCCTTTGTCAAGAAATGCGAGATACAGAAAGTTTTCATAGTAACGTTGATTCTTCAGGAACCCATAGAGCGAAAAACGGAATAGCATCGGCATGCTCCTGCCTTGGTGAATCGGGGACTGCAGTTTAGGAACGTTGGCATCGCGATTTGGACGCGCATAAAGATCGTCAGACGCACTTGTTTAGAATGATAGCAGATTTGGAAAAAGTGTCAAGGAAAAAATTGATTGGAAATCGAAAGTGTTACGTGGTAGCGCGTCAGGTTCGGACGTGCGGGACTGACGCGATCGAGGGGGTCCAAGTCTATAGACTGGCGGTTAATTCTTCTTGATATGCGAAGATTGCAGGGGTGCCGCCTGTGTGGAGAAAGATAACGGTGTCGTCGCGTCCGAGTCTGCCTTGTTGGATGTGGTCGATGAGACACGCCATCGCTTTAGCGGTGTAGACGGGATCAAGAAAAATGCCTTCTGTTTTAACAACGAGTTTGAGTGCGTCAATACATTCCGGTGTGAGATAGCCGTAAGCCTGCCCGATATAGTCATCTGTGTTCTGGATGTCGGCATCGGTGACGCGTGTCTCTAATTCCAAAAGTTCGGCTGCATTGTTTGCCGCACTGCGTAACCGATTAAATTTACCTTCCCAAACGATAGGCGCGATGCCAAACGGTTTCATCTTAAGGCCAAGCGTCTTGGTGCCGAGGACAAGTCCCGCCTGTGTCCCACCTACGGAAGCGGTATAAATCCAATCCGCATCAATACCCAGCTGCTGTTGCTGTTGCGCAATTTCAGCGATACACCACGTAAAAGCAACGGCGGCCAGGGCGGTCGAACGCGGTGCTGCGAGGACATAAGGTTTCAACCCTTGCGTCTTTAATTTTTCAGCGAGTTCGTACTTCACCACATCTAATTCGGGTCCGAAGGGTATATCAACAATCTCAACATCCGCGCCTGCGATATTATCTAACAGTAGATTCCCTTGGAGAATACTCTTGTGATCACGGGCAAGTCGAAGATAACACTTGAGTCCGAGTTTACCACAGGCGGCAGCGGCTTGGCGGCAGTGATTGGATTGTGAAGCCGCGCCCTGTATAATCGTATCCGCGCCTTCTGCGACGGCATCGCCGATTGTGAAAGTAAGTTGTCGGACTTTATTGCCGCCAAACGCCAAACCTGAGCAATCTTCACGTTTCATGAAGATGCGGGGCCCGCCGAGTGCCTCAGAGAGGCGAGGACACGCCTCTAAAGGTGTCGGAAAATGCCCGAGGCTCACTTGTGGCAATTGGTGGACTTTCTGAATCAAGCCTTCGCTTGTTTCCATTCCTACTACTCCGCTTCAATAACGACAGCCATCTGGTTGATCCGTCTTCCGTCCTTGGATTGTAGGCCAGGGGAGATAACTTCAACGATTGTGCCGGGTTCAAATTCACAGGCAAGCGCGCCCTTGACCTTGTGATGATTCGGGGACACTTTCGTTATACCAACTTCAATAGGGATGACTTCGGAATTAACGAGGTCTAAAAACCATTCGAGGCGTTCGGGTAACTCATTGTTTCTGATGCTTTTTGTAACTTCGACGAAGAGGAAATCTCGGATAAACTCCGTGAGGAACTTTTTGAAGATAATGACCTGAATTTTTGAGGCGTGTTTCCGTTCCTGTTCGGTCAACTTACTGGCAAAGCGTTGCAAGTATGCGTCACACTCACTCTGAATTTTCTCTATATCTCGTTCATTTTCTGCAAGCAGGTCGGGGAACAAAGTAGGCGACGGTGTAGATATCCCGCGCGTCTGTTTGAGTGTCTGCCTGAGACGGACATCAACTTCATCGAGTGTCTGCGCGAGTTGCTCTGTTTCAGGCGTAGCGCGTCCGATTTCTTTCCGCCATGCGATGACTTCGTTCACCATGAGATTCAGTAGGAGGATTGCGATCTCCTCTTCGCGGAGCGTTGCAGGGTCCCAATTGGAGAGATTGAGTCCATATCCTTCATTATAATCCCTCTCCAGCTTAGCGAGTTGGTCTTGGAATTTGTTCTGAATGGTTTCGCCTTTCTCCTGATAATAAACTTTGCCACGTCTACCGCCAGCGGCAAGTCCTAAAGCTTGGGCAAACTGTCCAAAGACCCCTTTTTCTTTTTTCCATTTTGAAGGTGTCTTACTGGATGTGGTGTTGCTGGCGTTAAGTTGCGCGACTTTTGCCTTCCGTTGTTCCGCGAGTGCACTCGGTGGGAGGGACGGCACTTCAATTTTAAATTCGACGTTAGTACCCAGCATCTGTTCTATACTTGCTATCATCTGTTGCCTCGTTTCATCTTCGGATGTCGGAGGCTCGTCTTTATCAGGACTATCTGCGACGGGTTCTGGAATCTCTACGTCCGGCAGCTCCATTTCTGGTTCTTCTACCTGTTGCGTCGCTTCGAGTTCCGGGGCAGTAGATGCGTCTTCGTCGCTGGATGTTTCTGAAAGTGTCGAAATTGGGTTCGGTGGTTTCGTTGTCGCCGGATACACGACTATTTTCTCTACATCTTGCCTCGCCTTCACCTCTGATACAGTAGGTTCATCGGTGTTGGTGTGTACATCTAAAGGCGGTACAGCGTTTTGGGGCGTTGTATCCTCTGCGGATTCCAATGTAGGATCAGGGTTGTCAACTGCTTCTTGCGCTTCAGGTTCGGACTCGGATGCCTCCAGTTCAGCTGTATCTTCAGGTGTGGTTTCTGCTGGTTGTTCGGCTTTGAGTGTGTTCAATTCATCCAATATTTTTTCCACACGTGCGTAAACGGGTTCGGCATTATCAACAAAAAATGTTAAGCGGTATGCGTCAAGAATCTCTGTCGGAAGACGGCGTGAGACGGGCGCGTCGGTGAGTTCAAACTGTGCCCAATTGGCGAGTCCACTCATCGAAAGTTTCTGATACATCACGCGTACCCGCCTATCGGTATCGGTTAAATTCCGTACGCTCATAATGATGCAATCACTATCAATGCTGAATACGATCTCAATATCTCGGAAACGCCCTGTTACGCTGTTCCTATCCATGTTATTTTTCTCCTTGGAAATCTATCTATGATACCATAATTTAAGAAGGAAAACAGGTCTATTAAACTGTATCGGATTAACACTTTAACGTCTCTGTGTCAATTTGCGTTACAAAGTTTTTGTGAAAGGCTTCAAAACCGTTTCATTCCTATAAAGTTCATTTGCTTGGGTATTTCTGCGGATTTCTTCAGCATGTTTATATCTTACGTGCTGAAACGCTATTGGTAAATGGATAGAAATCACCGTCGGATGAGCATTTTTCGGGTTGCCTGAAAATCTCCGGCTCGGATTGAATAAAAATAGACACCACTTGCGACAGATTCACCGGCAGCGTTTCGTCCATTCCAATACGCGGTGTGTGAGCCTGCCTTTTGGTATCCGAGTGGTTTGGAATAGACACTTCTCCCTTGGGCATCGTAGATATGGAGCGATACATTCACATTTGAGGCGATCTGATACGGAATCCACGTTTCTGGATTAAATGGGTTTGGATAATTTTGGTTTAAACGGTTGACAGGTGTGGAATCCATTACATTAGGGGTCCAGTCAGACGGTATCTGCTCTTCGACTGCAAGCGAGGCACCTTCCGGATGCACGCGAAGGATACGGAGTTGATACAAATCTGCGATATAGAGAGCAGTGTTTGTTAACTTTAATTCCGACGGGAACCAGAGTTCGCTATTTTTGTAAACAAGCGACGAAGTCATTTCAAGCGTGCGCGTATCAATCATTTGCACGCCTCTGCTATCGAGTAGATAGAGGTCGTTTCCGCCGATCTGTGCGTCAATGGGTAGGACATCGTTCTCGTACTTGCCTTGCAATCTCGGTTCGTTGGGTGTGGATACATCCAGTACGACAACGCCAACGCCGCTGTCTAACAGATAAACACGATCTTCGGCAAACGTAACACCTGTGGCATTTCCCTGTGTCGCGTAGTCTCCGATAGGACGTGGCACAGTGGGTTCTGCTATGTCAAAGATGTGCAGCCCCCCGTCAAGTGCCGCGAGATATGCGGACGATGCCGCTGCGTCAACGACAACACGGTAAGCACTTCCCGGGACGTCGCGTTCGGAAACGATGCCACTCTGTTGCGGTGCTCGGCTATCTACGATAATCAGTGATTCGGCACAGAGATACGTGTAACCGTTATGCATCGCAATATCGGAGACCGGTGAAGTTGTCGGTATATGTGCTACAATCGTATTCGTCCCAAGGTGAACGATGAACATCCCTGTATCGGCGGCGACAAAGCCGTATCCGTCCCGTACACGGATTTTGGTGCAGTTTGCTGCCCCGAACTGCTCACCGAAAGTTGGGGAATCCGTAGGAAACAGTAGATTTTGTGTCAAGGTGCCCTGATAAGGCGTTGTAAATTCGAGGGTGCGCAACCCACCCGCGCCGTTTGCGACATAAACAGTCCGTGCGCCGCCTGTTGTCTCTACGACATCAATACCGTAAGCGGTGCCTTCAAAGGCATAGTGGTGTAACCATTTCGGTGATTCGGGTTTGCTGACATCAATCGTCTGGATGCCGTCTTTTCCATCGGCGATATAAGCCAAGGTGCCCCAGACGACGACATCGGTTGCGTTGCCGAATGTCGGTTGTGAAGAAACGCGCCGCGGGTGCTGTGGATTACGGACATCAATAATATGGAGTCCAGCTTGTTGGTCCGCGAGATAGATGGTATTGTCGCGAAGTTGAATGCCGCTTGCGAATCCGGGTGTGTTTAATCGGTTACCCATTCCCGGATTTTCGGTATCCATAATATCGACCCAAGTGAGGTTGCCTGAAGCGACGAAGGCATAAGTGGTGTCTACTGTCTCCAGGATCTCATAGGCGTTAGCGAGAATTGGGATCGCATTTTGGAAAACAAGATCGCCGAATGGACTCTGTTCAAGAATATATAATCCGTGTCTGTCATCACTCACGTAGATGGTATTGTCTCGGATAAGGACGTTCAGCGGTGTGCCTGCGGTCCGAAAGAAGCGTCTGGGTCGCGGTATTTGGGAGTTGCGGACATCGTGTTGGTTGTAGATGAGCAGCCCCCGCGTTGTACCAAGCACATAGAGATTGTCGCCATCCGTTTCGACCCTGCGCGCGTCTGTGAACCCGCCGAGCGTTTTGACGATGTTCGGAACCGTCGGTACTGAGACATCAATAACATGTACACCGCCAACACCGTCAGCGATGTAAACCGTATCCTTATCAACGGCTACAGCGCGTGCTTGACCGGGCGTGGCGATTTCACCGATACGGATAGGTGTCGTCGGTTCAGTCAGTGAGAAGATTTCCAATCCCCAAGTGCTCGCCGCATAAAGGTAAGGTACATCTTTTTCGCTAATTGTCAAATCGGTATAGTTGCTTGCGAGATGGATTTGTGTCATCGGTTCGAGCTGCGTTTTCGGTCTGAGACCGGTAGGGAGCAGACTCGATTGGGTGCGATTGTCAAGGGCAGTCGTTACGGCATCCGGTGTTGTATCCGATCTCTGCTCACGTGGTATGCCTATCACAAAATTATCGTCCGTGTTCGTAGCGGTATAGCCGAACATCTGTGGCGTATCCGCTGTCACCATCAGTATAATCTCATCGTTCCGCTGAAGTCCTTCGCGCCGAATGTGTCCCCTATTTTGAATGTCAAACGGAATAGGTGTAATGACAGGTCGTCCGTTGGTTGGAAGATAGAGCGTCGTAGCGTAGAGATTCCCGGAACCTGTGCCGGTTATTGATATATCAAGCGTTTCGGGTAGATTCTCGAAATGAATGTATGACGCGCCCCACTGGTCAATAGCGAAACCGTTCGCAATGTTTGGATAGTTGAAGACGCGCGGGACGGGAGCAGTTACCTTTCGGTTACGCAAAGCATCATAGCCGAGTTTTCTGTTTTGTGTCTGTGTGTTTTGCCAATTCGCGAGTCCCCAATTGAGAAAGACATCGGGAAAGCGTTCACTTCTGCCACTGCCTGCCAAAGCAACGTCAATTGCGCCCTCGCCGAGGGTATCTGTCCCGACAATACCGCGGATGAGTTCGCGTCCGCCATACTGCTCGTAGAGATATAGCACGAGCATGAAGGCACCGCCGTAGTAGACATCCCACGTGTTCGAGTATGCCAGAGGGATACTCGGATCCGTGAGGTAACCGTCAACAAAGAGGGTGTGTACTGTGCCGTAAACTGCCCATTCCACGAAGGATGCTGTGCCTTCTTCTAACCACCGTTGGTCGGTTGTTCCACCGTTTTGGAACCAATTGACGAGATGCGCGAATTCGTGTGCGAGGCTGCTATAAAAGGTGTGTCGGGACCGTTCCCTGAACTGGAAGATGTCCATATAGAGCATCTCACGACGGTTGCTGTTCGGAGCTGTCGGTAATTGATCCGCGGGTGCGAAGTAGCCGCCGTAATCGAGTCCGGATTCATTCATGCCGACATCGTGCATCAATAGCGTAATGCGGTTATCTCTGTCGAGTCCCGGTTTCCATTCGCTTCCCATCCAGCGTCGAACGTTTGGATAGATGCGTGTGTCGAATTCCCGTCCGATGGCGGTTGCCTCAGCCTCGGTGAGCATACCGCGCACGGAATCCTCGATGTAGACATAGAGATGTTCACTTTTGGCAATACAGGTGGCAGTTACCTCTGCGTCTGGAATATGAATGAAAAAGCGGTCTGTCTGTCCGATCTGAACGTGTGCGGCGGGCGCAGCGGCGACTTCTTCGGGAGGGTGTTGCGCGAGGTGTTCTTGATACAGGAGCGGTGTCCCACACAGCCACGCTTCTCCAGGAACATGCGGATGCCCCGAATCGGCGAATACGAAGCTGCACGCAATAAAAAAGATAAGACTGACTGATACCAAAAATCGCATGAGGTCTGCTTGCTCTCCGGTGGATACGCGTTATGTAACGCAGGTTTAATAAGGCTTAATATCTATTCTACAATGATTTCGGTGCAAATTCAAGCGATACAACAGTGTATACTTTTTCACTTTTTCTTTTTTCTTGACAGAATTCACAATAAGTGATACTATATTAAAGGTTATTTTTCAAGAATGGGAGACGTGTCTGATAGATGCCAAAACGAAAAAGAAAGCACCAGAATACACCTGCTTCGGAAGTGGTCGGAGAAGATGATGTCTTACTGCGTGCAACTACCCCGTTGCAGCTCTGCTATTACGGTAACCCGGTCCTCCGCAAAAAAGCCAAACCGGTTTCAGAAATAACAGAGACGGAACGTCAACTCGCTTACCAGATGCTGGAGACGCTGTATAACACAGGGAACGGTATCGGTCTCGCCGCAACGCAGATCGGCATTTTGAAGCGTCTCATTATTATTGACATAGGTGAAGATGACGACGAAACTTACGAGCCGCTTGTACTGTTTAACCCAGAAATTTTGAGTGTTGAGGGAGAGGTTGTCGCCGAAGAAGGTTGCCTCAGCATCCCCAATGTGACGGCAGAGGTGAGACGTCCAGAGAAGGTTGTTGTTGATGGAATTGATATTCGAGGCGAACCTGTCCACATTGAAACCGACGGTTTACTCGCACGCGTCCTCCAACACGAAATCGACCATCTCAACGGTGTGCTTTTTATTGACCTGATCAGCGGGTTAAAACGGCAGTTGTTGAAAGAAGAATTGTCATGGATACAACAGGCTGAGCGACCCTCTTGATACCTGAACCCTACGCGCTATATGTGGAGGCTTTTTTCGGTGTAACTTGTCCACCGAAAGTTGCTTTTCAGAAGTATGTTAAAACAGAAACTTGAACCGCCCCTACAGATGAAACTTGACCAACTTTATGAATGCTTGCACGCATATCAGAAGGTTATCGTCGCCTTTTCAGGCGGTGTTGATAGCACATTCCTTGCGGAAGCGGCACAACACGCGCTCGGTGATAACGCACTCGCTGTAACTGCTATCTCCGATTCGTATCCGATCCGAGAGATGCGAGCCGCACAGGATATTGCCAAACAGATCGGAATCCGGTTAGAGACCGTCAACACGCAAGAATTGGACTTGGAAGGGTACGCGAGTAACCCGACCAATCGGTGCTATTTCTGTAAAACGGAACTGTTCGATAAACTGCGTCCGATCGCTGAGAAATACGACGTTGGGACGATTGTCTACGGGGCAATTCCAGACGATGTCGGTGACCACCGTCCCGGCATGGATGCCGCAAAGCGGATGGGTATCCAGGCACCTCTGATTGATGTCAACTTGACGAAAGCAGAAATTCGCGAGATTTCAAAGGCATGGGAACTACCGACGTGGGATAAACCGGCGTTTGCTTGTCTCTCTTCACGATTTCCTTACGGCATGCGTATCACGCGTGAGTTGCTACGGCAAGTTGATGCTGCCGAGCAATTTCTCTACGACTTAGGGATTCGTCAATTCCGGGTCCGACACCACGGTGAGCTTGCTCGGATTGAACTTGAAGCGCAGGAGATTTCGAGGTTGCTTTCAAGAACCGTACGGCACGACATCAGTACACACTTTAAAACACTCGGATATGCACACGTCACACTTGACTTGCAGGGGTACCGTTCCGGAAGTCTCAACGAGGGGATCACAATCACTTAACATCAGCCATGATCAGCTTGGTTCTGCTCTTTTTATTTTCGTTCTTTGGGTACTTCCCAAACTCGAAAGAAAACTTATCAGTATATGCCCAACCAACAAACACAACCGCTTATCGGCGTAGACACTTTCAATTGGAAGAAATGGGATGCTTGCACACACTGCGGCCTCTGTCTACCCACCTGTCCAACCTACCGAGAATTAGGATTAGAAACGGATTCTCCGAGAGGCAGACTCTACTTGATGGGGAGTGCTTTCAAATCGGAGAATGCGACCCCACTGAACGAAGAGTGGTCGGAATACATCTATCGGTGTTTAGATTGTCGTGCCTGTGAGACGGCGTGTCCATCGGGTGTCCATTTCGGAGCACTGCTTGAGGAGGCACGCGCCATCTATGAACAAAACGCTCCGCGTTCAGCAGCCTATCGCTTCTGGACGAACCTTGTCTTCAAACAACTTCTGCCGAATAAAGAACGGTTGGACCTAATCTTTGAGTTGATGTGGCTCTACCAACGTCTCGGCATCCGGCAACTGGTTCGGAAATTGGGGATCCTGAAACTGATGGGACAACTCGGTGAGATGGAATCGCTATTGCCGAAAATCCCACCCCCGCAACTGAAGTATACGATACGCGACATTACACCCGCTAAAGGCGAAACGCGATACCGTGTCGGATTCATCCCCGGATGTATTATGAATCAGGTCTTCACAGAGACGAATGTCGCGACGATCCGCGTCTTAACGGAGAACGGTTGCGAAGTCGTCACGCCTCGGCAGCAGACCTGTTGTGGCGCACTACATCTTCACAACGGCGTGCGAGATGTCGCTTCAGACCTTGCGAAACAGAACATCGATGCGTTTGCGGCGGAGAATTTAGACGCTATTATTATTAACTCTGCTGGCTGTGGTGCGGCGCTTAAGGAGTACGAGGTGCTTTTAGAAAACGATCACGCTTATGCGGAGAAGGCGGAACACTTCAGTCATAAAATGCGCGACATCAGCGAATTTTTAGCCGAAATTGAGATGGTACCGCCGACCGGAGAGATCAAAAAACGTGTTACTTATGATGAACCGTGCCATCTCCTTCATGGGCAGCGTGTGCAATTACAACCCCGCAAAATCCTTCAGTCGATACCGGGACTCGCGTTGATTGAGTTAACCGAATCCGAATGGTGCTGCGGGAGCGCAGGAATCTATAACATCACACAGCCTGAACTTTCGCAAGAGATTCTCGAACGCAAAATGGCACACATCGCTGAGACCGATGCGGACATCGTTGCGACGGGGAACCCAGGTTGTCTCCTTCAGATTCAACTCGGCATCGAAAAACACGGCTTACAGATGAAAGCGATGCATCCTGTGAATCTCTTAGACTACGCCTATCGTGGTATTGCCCCGGAGGATTTTTTGCCTGAGCAATAGTTCAAAAGGTGTTCTACAGGACTTACGCAAATCCCATGCAGGCGGGGTTTGTAACCCCGCCCGACGCACGGACTATGTAGGATTTTATAAAAAAATGGGTAAGTCCTGTTCTATATAAGAAAACGTCAAGGTAAGTTGTTTTGCGTTAAAATTAACCGCGAAAACGTAGCCTGCTACAACGGCGCGGGCGGATATACGGAAGAGGCACTTCAAACTGCAAATCCACCTGACCAAACTGCAAAGTAAGTTAAAAAAATGTTTTTATCAGACAGAGATATTCTCAAATATATGGAGGCGGGAAAGATTAAGATTTCCCCGGAACCCGACCTTCAAACCCAACTCGGTAGTTGCTCTATTGATTTCAGATTAAGCAATACCTTTCGTGTGTTTGAACATAGCAAATATCCGTATATTGATCTGCGTGCTGAGATTGATACCAACGATTTGATGCGAAGGGTTGATGTTCCCGATGGCGATGCCTTCACGATGCAACCGGGTGAACTTGTCCTTGCGGCGACCCAAGAGGAACTCGTCTTAGCAGACGATGTTATGGCGCGGCTTGAAGGCAGAAGTAGTTTGGCGCGGCTCGGTATTATCGTCCATAGCACGGCGGGACTCTTTGATCCGGGTTGGATCGGTATCCCTACGTTAGAGTTAGGGAATCTTGGACGCATGCCAGTTAGGTTATATCCGGGTATGCGAATCTGTGCCTTCACTTTTGCACAACTCTCATCGCCTGCGCGTGTGCCGTATCAACTCAAGCCGGCGAACAAATATGCCGGGCAGGACGGTCCCGAAACGAGTCGATTTGCTAAAGATGTTGAGTTCTCCGACGAATAACCTCAAAATCGCGGTTTGATGGATGTCCGGTGCTATGCGCAAAAAACGGGCAATGCTATGCTTAATAATTTAGCAAAATCTTGAAGGTTTTCATGCGGAGTGTGGACGCGATTTCGTTGTAACGGGCAATTTCACACCTTTTTTCGCTTTTGATGGCGGTAATTCGTGATTTTACACGGAATTTTCTCTGTTTTCGCTGATTAACACCCTGCGATTCGCAATTTCTATTGATTGGCATAAATTTTGCTTATGTATATCGGTAAGACACTTGTCAAATGTGTGAGTTGCGTGTTCAGTTGACGAACTTATAGTATTTTTCTGAGTTATTAAAACTGGATTTTAGGGAAACCACCGGGCTTCGTGCTATGTTTTCTCTATGCGGTTTTATTAGATTGTCGTCTCGGTCTCTGGATCGAGATAGTTTAAATGACAAGTTTCGGCTCACAAACGATGCCGAAATAGGAGGATATGTAATGACACCAAGTGAGGTGATCGCACTTGCTAAAGAGCATGATGTGAAAATAATTGACCTCAAGTTCATGGATCTGCCGGGGATGTGGCAACACTTCTCGATGATGGCAGAAGAGTTGACCGAAGACCTCTTTGAAGAAGGTGCCGGCTTTGACGGTTCAAGTATCCGGGGGTTCCAAGCCATTAACGAGAGCGATATGCTACTCTTCCCGGACCCAGCGACGGCTATCATTGACCCTGTCTGTAAGATCCCGACGCTGAGCATCACCTGTAACATCAAAGACCCGATTACGTTGGAAAATTACACACGCGATGTCCGGCATATCGCACAGAAGGCGGAAGCCTATCTACAGTCCACTGGAATTGGTGATATCAGTTATTGGGGACCTGAGGCGGAATTCTATCTCCTGAACGATATTCGTTACGGACAGACACAGCACTCCGGTTTCTACTCGGTTGATTCGGTTGAGGGGAGTTGGAATTCGGGCCGTGAAGAGAACCCGAACCTCGGCTACAAACCGCGCTACAAAGAGGGGTACTTCCCAGTCCCGCCTTCGGATACGCTTCAAGACCTACGTTCCGAGATCTGTCTGAAACTCATGGAATCCGGTATTGATGTAGAGGTTCACCACCACGAAGTGGGAACTGCTGGACAAGGCGAGATTGATATTCGTTATGGCGAACTCACAACGACAGGCGATAAGATTGCGTTGTATAAGTACATCATCAAGAATATAGCGCGCGAGAACAACTTGGTCGCGACCTTCATGCCGAAGCCGCTTTTCCAAGACAACGGTTCCGGGATGCACGTCCACCAAAGTATCTGGAAGAACGGTAAGAATATCTTCTACGATCCACAGGGGTATTCGCTGCTCAGTGAAGACGCTCTCTATTATATTGGTGGTCTGCTTGCACATGCTCGTTCGCTCTGTGCAATCATCGCTCCGACAACCAACTCTTATAAACGTTTGGTCCCAGGGTACGAAGCCCCGGTCAATATCGCCTATTCACAACGGAACCGTAGCGCGTGTGTCCGTATTCCTGTCTACTCAAAGAGTGAGAACGCGAAACGGGTCGAATTCCGTACACCGGATCCGTCTTGTAACCCGTATCTCGCTTTCAGTGCATTGTTGATGGCAGGTCTTGACGGCATACAGAACCGTATCCATCCGGGTGATCCATTGGATAAAGACCTTTATGACCTTGAGCCGGAAGAACTTGCGGACATTGAATCCACGCCAGTATCTCTTGGTGATGCGCTTGATGCCTTAGAAGAGGATCACGAATATCTCCTCAAGGGTGATGTCTTCACGCAAGATGTTTTGGATGTCTGGATTGATTACAAACGTGAGAACGAGGTCGATGCGATCAACATGCGACCGCATCCCTATGAGTTCTTCCTCTATCACGATATTTAAATCGTGTCAAGAGGTTCTGAAAACCGTTTAGAGGGCGGATTCGTGTATCCGTCCTCCACACTGGTTCGTAAATATTGAGGGAAAGATCGTCCGCCGTGATTAAAAAGTAAAAGTTGCCACACAACTTTATTCACTTCAGAAGGAGAATCGCATGAAAAAGCTGGAATGTATTATCCGCCCCTTCAAGTTGGAGGAGGTTAAAGAGGCGCTCAGCAATGTGGGTGTCCGGGGCATGACAGTCAGCGAAGTTCGTGGATTCGGACGTAGCCGTGGACATACCGAATTGTACCGCGGTAGCGAATACACGATCGAATTTGTCCCGAAATTAAAAATCGAAATTGTTGTCGCCGAAGAGAATGTTGACAAAGTTGTCGAAGCCGTTCAAACGGCTGCTGCCACCGGTAAAATCGGCGATGGTAAAATCTTCGTCTTACCTATTGATGAAACCATCCGTATCCGTACAGGTGAAAGAGGTCCTGCCGCCGTTTAACATTCTATACTGTTTTTCTATGGAGAGGTGGGCACCCGTGCCTGCCTCTTATTTTTTTATTTCAACAAAGAAGCGACGAGTGCTTCCATCGCTGGGACTGTTCCGACAGCCGGTAAAGACGACATCGCCGCCCAAGTCTCATAGCCACCCTCCGCTGTCAATGCCTTATCCGTACAGATATAACCGATATACCCGTTTGCTAAGCTAACGAGGAACAGTGGGTTCGCATCAGATGCCGATTTGATGTTGAATCCTGTTTCAACGAAAACTTCTCCGGGGAGTGCCACAATCGCCGCGTCACCAAGACGGATTACCTGAACAGGCGTAGTCATTTGTGCTGGTAGTCTTGCGATACGTTGGCACTCCCGCGCATAGACATCAACGAGTGCTTGCGGTATCGGCTGTCCGACCACCCAACTAAACGGACCGGTTTCATAGCCATTGTAAGTGCCTTGCGGTACAGATAGCACCTGCTCGGCAACTTTAAGATCTTCAGCAGTAATCTGTTTGCGTTGGAACGTCAGTGTCGCAAGGTCTCCGCTGAGATCGAGCGTCCCGTGCATTTCCATGAACTGCATCTCGGTGATGAAATGTCCAGCGAGGACGTTTGCCATTTTCACCGCCTGCTGATGTCCGCTCGCTGTCCATTTCGTCTGTCCGCTGAAGTCGATATTGTTAATCTGTCCGGATGCGGCGTTCCAGAGGAGCGAGATACACGTATCGCCGAGATAGCGTCGCATGAGCCGGTCGAAATGCCCGAAATAGTCTGCAGAGAGCGCGTTACCGTTGTTCGTGCCGATGTAATGGAGCGAAAAGTTGGCGACAGCAGCGAGCGGTGTACCCTCATCTGTTTCGACGAACATCATCGCTAATTCGGGGTCTATTGTCCCAGTAGGCTCCACAAGTTCAGGGTTGTTGACCCCCGGATTCATTCGGACGGTGCCATCTTTCATCCGCCATCGCCGATTGAAGGTGATACGATCCTCGTTGACACTGGCGAACCCGACCCGTGCAGGTTGGAGTCGCCACACGGCGAGTTCAACGGCATCCGCGATTTTCAGCGGTACAGATTCGGTATAGCCGTCATCTTCGTCAACACCGAGAAGGTCGGCGACAGCGACGGCGGTATGTGTATGCGTCGCATTCACCATGACGTGCGCTGGCGGGATCCCGCATCTATCAGCAATGCGGACTTTGGCTGCGTCTGCGACTTTCTCAGGTATCGCGATGAGATCGCACGTGACGACTGCCACGCGCGTTGAGCCGTTGTCGATGACGACGGCTTTCGCAAAAAGTTCATCGTCAACATTTTCGGCGTATCTCGGTCGGAATCCGCCCGGTATCCTTGTACCGAGGGGTGGGGTGATATTCGCGGTCGCACTTCCGGCTTTAAGTGTTGTTTGCATTTTTTAATTTTCCTTGCGGTTAAACAACAGGGGGACCTGTGCTTCGACGCTTTTCGCTCAGGAACCGCCCTCCACTTCGTTACGGGCTAAATTCTTGAGGCTATTTTAGATTGGATCACTCTCTTTAAATGCGAAGTGTGTGAAGAATTAAGAAATAACGCCAACGGAGATTGCACCATCAATTATTTTCGTCCGTTCCCTTACGATTGTAGTCTTGGGACACCACTTGAGGTTTCTGGTTTCCGATCAATACGAAATGGATAGAGGTCAAAATCGGTTTCACCGTTCATGGCAAGTTCGCTCATGATACGTCCGACGAGAGAACAGAACTTGAAGCCGTGTCCTGAAAAACCGGCAGCGACCAACACATCCGGGCAGCGCGGGTGTCTGTCGATGATAAAATCTTCGTCGGGGGTTTCGGTGTAGAGACAGACTTCGGCGTGTGTAGCGCGTCCGAGTTCTGGCATGCGTTCCTGAACGTAAGCATCAATGTGGGCGATGTACGCTGTATCGGGTGTGCGTTGGCATGTATCGGGAGAGACGCGTTCCCCTCTTCCGTGGCGTGCTATCTTTACGCCGGAACCGAAAGCCGGGATCCCGTAGAGAAATTCGCCATCCGCTGTCATTTCCGCAAAAACTGGAAACCGGTCGGGTTTGAAACGGTCAGCATCTGTGGATTGGTAGTAGCACACCTGTTGTTTCGTGACAGTGAGCGGGAGATTCAATTCTGCGAGGAGTTTCCCTGTCCACGCACCCGCAGTCACAACAACTTTTCTGGCGTGGAACTGACCGTCATCCGTAGAGACAGTCGGAAATTCTTCCTGCCAATTGATGTCGGTTACAACAGTCTCCTCTCGGACGGTCGCCCCGTGCTGTTCTGCCAGTTCTAAATGTGTCAGAACACACTCAGCGGCGTGGAGGAAACCGGTATCTTCCTGCCAGAGGATGTCCATATCGTTTGAGACTCCGAACTGTGGAAACCGTTCCGTCAATTGTTTCGCAGACCACCACTCGGATGGAACACCAGCGGCATCCAGGCTTCGCCGCACAGACTGTCCATAGGAATTCCCGCGCCCGCCGAGACATACGCTCCCCGTAATGAAAAGCAGCGGTTTTCCTGATACGGACTCAAGATCGCGCCACTCAGCGTAAGCGGTTTTCATGAGTTCGGTGTAGAAAGGTTTATCGTAAAAAAAACGGATGATACGGGTCGCACCGTGCGAACTCCCGAAGGCGTGTCCACGTTGAAACTGTTCTAAGACGAGGACATCTGCGCCAGATTTGGCGAGATGATATGCGGATGCGCTGCCCATCCCTCCGGCACCGATAACGATTGCATCGTAAATATTTTTAATTATTCCTTGCGGTTCGGTAAGGCGGATTTGTGCGTTCACACGCCTTCCCGTATATCCGCCCTCCACTACGTTCCGGGCTACTTACATGAGTATGAAAATAAAAATTGAAGCATCCTGTAGGTGTTTTTGCTACGTTCTACTATAGACGCTTGCGACTATCCGTTAATTGGGAACGGATTTGGTACAGTCGTGAAGTGCCGGTATCGGTCTTCGCCGCGGAGTAGTATCGGTTTCCATGGACGTTTTAGTGAGTTTTCGTCTGCCTGCTTCACCGATGGTGCGATATACCGAATGGTCAGTCCGCACCGTCGCCTTGTCGAATGGTTCGGTAGACTGCCGTGTATCATCTGCCCATGATGGATGGACATCTCTCCGGCTTTTAACACCAGATCGAAAGCCGTCTCTGCCTCCGCTTCGGTAACGGGGACTTCCTGATTGATACTCAGGAGGTTGCCTGCCTGTTCGGATTTTCCGTGTTCTTGGATACCGCGCTGATGACTTCCAGGGATTACCTGCATGCAACCGTTGCCTGTGTCGCTATCATCTATGGCGTACCAAGCCGTAATCGCATCTGGCGGTTCGAGTCCCCAGTACGTTACGTCCTGATGCCATGCGACGAACTTCTCACGAGGTCCGTATTTACAGAAAAAATGGGTGGCTAACAACATTACATCGGGACCGATCAGTGCCTCAATGACATCTACGATCTTCGGATGTGTTGCGAGTTCCCAGATGAATTGGTAGTCAAAATGCCAATCGATGAGACCGATTTCGCATTCTTCTTTACCGACTTCTGCTTCTAACGCATCGTAGGCGTGCTGATAGCGAGATGCTTCAGTGGTATCAGCAATATGGATACCTGTCAAAAATCCATCTTTTCGGTAGTTTTCAAGGAGTTGTCCATTAGTCGTTTCCATTTTAATTTTCCTTGCGGTTCGGTCACGGCGGTTAGAACGTTCTCGTTTCTTTGCGTATATCCGCCTACGCCTGCTTCACAGTGAGAATGCAGGCTACTCTTATGGAAGTTCAGGAAGTTTACACTGTCGAAACCACTGCGAATCTTCAGGTGGCGATTCGTTCGGATTTTTCATCGTTTCAAAGGTTTTCAAGGCGGGTGTTACTGTCTCTTCCCATATCTGCTCGACTTCTTGAAAGGTCACAGGATGGCGTTCGGAAATCTCCAGTTTAGTATAATCTTCCAACAATTCCGCCATCTTTTTACCGAGCCATGCGACTTCATCGTTCACCATACGTTCACCGATGCGACGGTCTGATTCATAAGCGTTTCCACCCATTGCGAAGTGCGGTCCTTGTGCCTCCGCTTCAGGCATACGGGACATATCGACGCATTCGGGTTCCAATGCCCAGAGCAGCGAAGTTTCAACTCTGCCTGCGTGATCTCCGCCGTTACCCTGTCGGTCGAACCCGGGTGTGTTCGCCTCAAAGTCTGGGAGTCCATAGAGTCGCATAGCGAAGTGTGGCTGGATTAACGTTAGAAGTGTTTTGAGGTCTTGCCAATTCGGTCCGTAGTGTCCTGTGAGGAAGATAGCGGCATGGAAGCCGAGGGCATCAGCAGCACGGACGTGGTAGCAGATGTTCTTGAAGTGTTGCCACGCCGGCATTGCGGTGAGCCAACTCCGTACTTCGCCGACGTTCTGGTATGCCCAATTCGCATACATGCCGTGTTCATGGATATGCCAATAGTCCGGTGGCGCAACGATGCCACCGTGTGCGTGCGCGGTACGGCAAGCGATCGCATGCGCCTTGAGTGCATCCAATCCGACTGTGTTTTGCGGTCCATGCGGTTCGCAGAGTCCGTAGGTGAAATAGACGGCGGGACATTCATTGAACGCTGCTTCTAACTCATCGGGGAACATCCGTTCCCAACGTACCTCTTTTCGCATAACGGTTTCCTTTTAAGTAGTTATCAGTTATCAGTTTCCAGTTGTTAGTAAGAAGAGTCCTCTGTTTGTGTAAATTTTGTCTAATTGTTATTATTCCAGTCCTTGAAAACAACCCCACATTTCGGGCATTGCGTTGACCATCCTATTTGTCGCTGTCCGCAATTTGGACAGAGATATCTAACGCCTTGGCTATAGGCATATATCCAAATTCCCACTATCACTATAAATGGTAGTAATGAGAAGAGAATGATCATTTCCATGATCTTTACCTTCCGTTTTCTACGGTTCAACTTTCCTGACGGAAATTGGCTCCGAATCTAAGAGACAGATTGCTGGTTAGCGATATTTAAAGTTCGGCAGATTTTTTTGGCACCGGTAAGGCGCGGTTGGAGTTCAAACGCCATTTTCAAAACGGTTCGTGCTTCTGGGTACTGATCAATCTCAACATAGAATTCGGCAATTTTTTTGTATATCCACGCCGTTTCCCGTTTCGGAAGTTTTAATGCCCGGATTTTCGTCAACGGAATCTGAGATGTTTGATGGTGACCTTCAACACTGAAGTGGTAGAGATAGATATATTTGAGTCGCTCCTTGACTTCTCGGATAAAGTGTTTAAAGCAGGGACGTTTAACTTCTGCTGATAAGAGAGATTCATATATCAACATCGCCTGTTCAATGTTTCGGTGTCGCTCAAGGGTAGAGGGCGTATCTCCGTTAGAGAATCCGAGTTTCTGATAGGCTTCGGCAATAAGAAATTCGCAATCTCGGCTCTCTTCGTAGCTCAGGAAATCGTCAATCCGCCACTCTTGTCCGGTTTCTTCGGAGTGATGGCGGAGCTGCTCATACATAGAAATACCGGTTTCGTAGTTTTGATGGAGCAGTGCTTCGAGCAACAGTTCTAACTTCGCGTAGTTTTGGTTGAGTTTATTGAGTTTATCGAGATAAGTTTCGTGTTGTAGGGTGCCGTTTGCGAATCCATTTTGAGTAGATTGTTGCCGTTCGATGGTCTGTAGGACTCGGTCGTAATCGGATTTCTGTTTTCTGTTGTGTAGCGTGCTATAGGCGTTACAGACTTCGCGGAACATCTTTTCGGCAAAAGCGATCCGCTCAGGATTTTTGTCGGGATGGTAGCGCTTGGCGAGTTTTCGGAATGCGCTCTTTATTTCGTTGGCGGTTGCATCACGCCTAATCTCTAAGATTTGATAGTAATCTGGAATTTGCATTGTAGATACGATGTTCCTGAAAGATATGGTACTATGATTCCATATATTCCAGAATTTGTCAAGCAGAAATTCGGTTGCCTGAACGGTCTGAACGAAAGTAATGCCATTTCAAATCCGTTTGATATTTCCATCGCTTTATGGTACAATACAACTATAGCACAAGATTATGACAACATGGGCAAAAGTTTATGGAGAGACCACGCCGTCGACCTTTCAAGATTTGTACTTGACGAGGACGATGTTGAAGTCCTTGAGGACCTTGGGACTGAACAACAGACGGTTATCGCCCGGCAGACCGATATTACAAAGTGTGTCCGCGTCGGCAATCAAAAGGTGATCTTACATGTCGAATTGCAACTCCGTGAGAGTACGCAGAAACCGATGTGGGCACGAAACGCGCAATATCAAGGATACCTCGTCGGTGAACACCAAATGCAGGTCTACTCAAATGTCATCTACTTTCACCCGAACGCTGGCAGGAATGACCCAGGCGGATACACCTATAGTTGGAATGGCTACGAACACACCAACCGCTATAAGGTCATAAGGCTTATTGAGATAGAGGGGCAAGCGATCTTAGAGAGACAGGCACCCGGACTCCTGCCCTTCACGCCGCTGATGAAACCGCCTGCAGGAATGGGCCCAGAGCATTGGGTCCAAGAATGTATTGACGCAACACGTGCTGCTCCTATTGATCAGCAGACACAGGCAGATTTACTTTACGGACTTTCCCTTTTTGGAAGCATAGGACACGACCCACAAGTTTTCAAACAACGTATACCGGAGGAACTCATGCAAGAATCTAAGTTTTACCAACTCGAATGTGAGAGAATTACCCGGGAAACAACTGTCAGGCATATACTCACGCTGCTTAAGCGGCAATTTCGCACAGAGACAGTGAACGCCTTAACGCCTGCAATTCAAAACATTAACGATTTGCAACGACTTGAACAGTTACTGGTTGCAGCATCTGAGACACAAAATATTGAAACTTTCGCGCAGATGCTGCACGAATAGTAGTTAGGATGGTAGTAGGAATAGGTGCTGCGCCTCCTAACACCCTAACGGTATCAGTAGAATTCACAGAGGACACCGAGGAAACAGTCCTATTAGAATCCGAACTCATCAGCGAATGGAAACCAAAAACCAATCTGAAGATGAATCCCGAAAAGTCTTGATACAGTATCGCCAACTAACATAAAAGCAGGATGACTGAATCCAGCACCGCGCCTTTTGTGTTTCCTGATTTACATTTGTTAATAAAAATATTACCCTTCGTAGCATAGGAGACCGTTGGTTTCCTGTGCAGTATTTAGCCTGTCGAAATAATAACGCTGTTTTCGCAGGTATTAATGCTTTATATATGTTATGCTTTAAAACAATTCGCAGAAATTTTCGCTAGATTTCGCTAGATTTCGCACCGGATCCTAAATAAAAATGTCCAATCCAATACTTTCTTAAAATTGAATGGCACTGCGGTAAACCCACAAAAAACTTGACAGCAGACCTTAAAATAGGTTAATATTATCAAATCGCTATTAGAGTCAGTGTGAGACTAAAAGAGAAACCTTAATTTTTTCAAGGACGGCTGAAGTCCATCGGAAACAGGCTTTTGACATCGGAAAAAGCCGAGCAGAAACCCAATTATTAAAAATATGAAAACTTATCGTATCGCTATATTGGGGTGTCGAAGTCGTGGCACCTCAGCAGCGAAAGCGTATTACGCACATCCACGCACGGAAATAGTAGCACTCTGCGACCTAATCCAAGAACGGTTGGACACCCTCGGAAACATCGTGAACGTCTCCGCACATTTCACCGATTTAGACGAGATGATCCGACAGACAGCACCCGATATTGTCGCTATCCCGACAGCGACAGAGGCACACTATCCGCTCTGCATGCGTGTCCTTGAACACGGCGTGAACATCGAGGTAGAGAAACCGCTCTGTATTGACCTCGTTCAAGCAGATGAGGTACTGGCGAAGGCGAAGGAGAAAAACGCTCGCGTCGCCGTACATCACCAACGCCGCACGAGTCCCTCAATGCACGCAGTCGCGAAAGCCTTAGGTGAAGGAAAAATCGGTGACCTCCGCTACATCTACGCCAGTGGCAAAGGTTATTATGCTGGCTATGGATTAATGAACATCGGAACGCACGTCGTCAACAATATGCTCCGTTTCGGTGGGCGGTGTCGGAGCGTTGTGACGCAAGCGACATCCGGTGGACGCGCGCTCATACACGACGATGTCCTCCCTTCACCAGCAGGTATGGGCACAGTCGCGGGCGAATATACCACATCAGCCCTCCAATTCGGTGGAAATGTCACCGGCACGCTCATCCAGCACCGATTTCCGAAGATCGATACCGATGCGTATATGATGGAACTCTACGGCACTGAAGGCAGACTCATCTGGTCGGAACTCAAAGGTTCGTGGTGGTTACCTACGCCGCACTTCGTCCCCGATGGAACGCACGACCAATGGGAAGCACTCCCATCTATCTATCCAGAACATTTCGACCGAGAAAAGGGCGCAGACGCTGACGATTACTGCTTCGTTGACGAATATGTGAACGCACTCGACGAAAACCGAGAACACGAATCCAACGGCGAAGAGGGTCGCCACGTTATGGAGATTCTGATGGCAATTTTCGAGTCCGCTGTCTACGGCACTCGTGTCGAGCTGCCCCAGAAAAATCGCGAGCATCCGTTGTTACGATGGCGTGCCGAAGCGGGTTTAGGTGAGATCAAAGAGATGCCTCGCGACTATGGCACATGGCTATCGTTAGAAGACGAACGTCTGTATGAATAGTTATCAGTTGTCAGGACTCAGTTATCAGTTAAAGAAGGTTTGACGCACCAGAGATCTCTGGTAACTAACAACTATTCCCATAAGGAAGAAAACCATGCCGAATCCTACGACAAATGCTGACAATCTATCACCAATCCCGCTCACGGAAGAACAACGGTTTCTCTTTGATACCCGCGGGTGGCTCCTGTTTCCAGGTGTGCTGAGCGAATCAGAGACTAAAGAGATGCGCGAGTTCTGTTACCAATTCAAACAGGAACCCGAATCAATCTCTGAACATCACCGTTCCTCTATCGGCGGGCCTCTTGAGACACTGACCGATCATCCGGTTGTGCTCGGATTCATGGACGAATTTCTGACATCGGGCTATGCCAACGAAAATTGCTACGGCTTCCGATTGGAAAGCACATTCCTAACGATCCGAGCAAATGGACATGACAACTTCCAGCCACATGGTGGACGTGGAATGCTCAACTTCCCCGGCAACTCGCATACCTATCATCTGCACCACGACAGAGCACACAGCGGATTGACGCGCGTTGTTTGGGAACTTAACCCCGTTAAAGAAGGTGGCGGCGGAACGATGTTCCTTACCGGTAGCCATAAAGGCGCGTTTCCTGCACCAAAGTCAACAGCAGACCGGAGTTCGCCTTTGTGGGAGGATTACACCTGTCCTGCCGGTTCCATGCTCGTTTTCACGGAGGCGATTACACATACCGGCGCGAAATGGACTGACGAAGCAGCCGATCGGGTCGCTATTTTCCAATGCTACAATACCGTTGGAAACAAGTGGCATAAGTGGAACCCACACCCGAAGCATCTCGAAGAGATGCCGTTCAAACGCCAGACGCTCTTCCGTCCGGTCCACTGTCAGGACAACACACCAACGTTAGATGCTGTATAGCAGATTCACCGCAGATGAGGTTTATAACCTTGCCTGAATTACATATTGCTCACCGAACAATTGACAGGGCAATCGTAGCAAAGTCTGTAGTTAAGAGGGTTATAATCGTTACCAGAACACTTGAATTTCGCCAGAAACCGATGATCTGACCATCGGGAAGATCATAACAAGGCACATAATTAAAAATATGAAGATTACCAAAGTCAAATCTTTTGCTTCAGCAGATGGCTATTTTTTTGTGAAGGTCGAAACCGATGCCGGTATCTACGGTGTCGGTGAAGGTGGACTCCGCCGTCGTGCACTCGCCTTAGCCGAAGTCGTCCGTTCGTTTGAGCCGTTTCTCATCGGTGCAGATCCGTTCCGAATCGAACATTTGTGGCAGGTGATGTTCCGCGGCGGCTTTTTCCCCGGAGGAGTTGTCCAATCCGCGGCGGTGAGTGCCGTAGATATCGCACTCTGGGACATCAAAGGAAAAGCCCTGAACGTCCCTGTTTATGAACTTTTGGGTGGACGCACAAGAGACAAAGTCGTCTGCTACCCGCATAACGGCGGTGGCTCCATTGATGCAATCGTTGAGAGTTGTCGACAAACCTACGAAGCCGGTTGGAAGTTCGTTCGATGGAGCGTGGTTGACAACTCTGACACAGGGACGTTTGAACCCAGACGCGCGATCCGAAACTGTATTAAGCAGGTGGAAGCCGTTCGTCAGGCATTCGGCGATGATCTCGAAATACTGATTGACGTGCATACCCGCCTTGATCCAGCGGATAGTCTCGATTTCTGTAACAAAGTCGCACAGTACAACCCATTTTTCATTGAGGACCCACTTCGGGCAGAAAACCCCGCCAGTCTCAGACGGCTTCGGCAGCAGACTTCCGTACCAATCGCCGTTGGTGAACAATTCGATAGCAAGTGGACGTTCCGAGAAGTCATCGAAGAAGATCTCATGGATTACTGCCGTGTTGATCTCTGCATCGCCGGCGGATTAACGGAGGCACGTAAAATCGCAGGATGGTGCGAAACGCATTACATCTACATAGCACCGCACAATCCGTTAGGACCTGTATCCGCTGCGGCGTGCCTGCATCTCTCTTTGTCATCAGCACTCCTTGGTGTGCAGGAACTTCCGCGTGCGCCGATGTCTTCGCTGACCGACGTGTTTCCTGTGCAGATGCCGTTTGAATCGGGTTATCTCTTGCCACCTGAAGGTCCCGGACTCGGTGTCGAATTCAACGAAGACGCGCTCCCTGACATCTCAACGCAAGAATACGGACCGCCCCGCGGCTATCAACGCGACGACGGCTCCTATACGAATTGGTAATTTAGAAGAGGCGGAAACGCACAACTCCACAGAAGAATCACATATTAACCAGAAACCTGCTCGTAATCAAATGGAGAGCAGAACAGGAGGCAATAGATAGAAAAATGACAACCGCTGAAATTAAAGCGATAGCGACAGAATATATTATCAATACTTACGGTGACAGAAGCCTTGCATTTGTGAAAGGCGAGGGACCCTATCTCTGGGATGCCGATGGTAAAAAATACCTCGACTTTCTTGGCGGACTCGCTGTCAACGGTTTAGGGCATTGCCACCCGAAGGTCGTCGAAGCGATCCGTGAACAGGCAGGCAAACTGCTCCACACATCTAATCTTTACTATATCCAACCGCAGGCGGAACTCGCGAAACTGCTCATCGATAACTCCGACATGGATCAATGTTTCTTCTGCAATAGCGGTGCTGAAGCGAACGAGGCAGCGATCAAACTCGCGCGGAAATACACCAAAGACAGCGGTAGAACGGATGCTTACGAAATCATCACTATGGATAATTCATTCCACGGACGGACGATGGCAACCATCACTGCTACCGCACAGACGAAATATCACGTCGGATTTGAACCGATGCTCGAAGGTTTCAAATACGTACCGTTCGACGACTTGGAAGCGACCGAAGCCGCTATCAGCGAAAAGACTTGTGCGATTTTAGTTGAACCGATCCAGTCCGAAGGTGGTGTCAATATGCCAAGCGAGGGATACCTCCGAGGCTTACGTGAACTTTGTGATAAACATAACCTATTGCTCATGTTTGACGAAGTACAGACAGCGATGGGGAGACTCGGAACATTCTTCGGATACCAGAGTTACGGCGTTGTGCCGGATGTGATTACGATGGCAAAGGCACTCGGTAGCGGCGTTCCGATCGGTGCGATGTTAGCAAAAAGACACATAGCAGAGAGTTTTGTACCCGGCACGCACGCTGCGACATTCGGTGGAAACCCGTTAGTCACTGCGGCGGCATCCGCAACGGTCAAAACCATCCTTGAAGAGAACCTCGCCGTGAACGCCGTTAAAATGGGGAACTACCTTGCAGGCGGGTTGATGGAACTCAAAGACAAGTATCCCATCAAAGAGGTCCGAGGAAAAGGACTACTCCGCGGTTTAGTTACGGAAGTCGATGCGAAACCGATCGCTGCGAAATGTATCGAGAACGGACTCGTCACGATATGTACGAATGATTATGTCCTCCGATTCTTACCGCCGCTGAATATCAATGCCGGACACGTTGAAGAAGCCGTCAATATCGTCGAAAAATCGATGTCGGAAGTCCTTTCTTAACGTGAGTTTGATAAATACTTAGGATGGACGCGTTTCCACTCAAAGTCCCCCTGATAAGGGGGATTTAGGGGGTTAAATCACTAAAATCGCACCTTATTTGCGCCTGTCCTGACTTCTAATACTTTTTTCAAGTTCACGTTTTCTTGAGTTTGAAGTCTCTGGTCTTTCAAGAAAGCGTGCGAATCGCTTGAAAAAAGGCTGCAATTGTGATAAAGGCACCCATGAGAAGAATACACTCCCGTCGATCAAAACGTGAAACCGGAATCGCAATCCGCACTTACAAAGGATTCTGCTTTGCCTTCCTGTTTGCAATCGTCGCCGGATGTAGTCCGATAACCTCCACGATTCAATTGACACCTGCAGCCCGTGCGGAATTAGATGCTATCCTTACCACATTGCGAGTGAGATATGACCTCACCGGCTCTCTAAAAATTCCCCAGATGACGGTAACAATTGAGGAAGGTGAACAACGCGAAGAACTTCGGGAGTCGTTGTGGTATAAGAGATCGGAAAAGGGTGGAGAATTGCTTCACATTCAAGCGGTGGGGGGGTTCAATGAACCTCGCGGTATTGCAATCGCGAACCAAGATAAGAACCAATTTATTCTTTCCTTACTCAACGAACGCAGAACGTATAGCGGCCCCCTATCTGATGGCGTGTTGCGAGAAATTTTCGGTATAGACCTGCGCGTGTCGGATGTGTTGAGTGCCATCTTCGCCAACCCGTTCCTTGATGGACGGACGAATAATTTTACGTCTGTTGAAAGTTCCGGTGCAAAATTTACCATTAAGCGTCCAGGAGTCAAAGAAGGACATGTAGAGACGATCACGCTCTTTGTCCGTGAAGGTGAACCACAAGTTACGGAATGGCACATCCACGATGAAAACGGAGTACTTCAACAGCGTGCCGCCTTCTCCGACTATCGCGAAGTAAGCGGCATTTTACGTCCACATAAGGTTGAAATCGAACGCCCACTTGAAGATACACGGGTCGCTGTGAACATCGCTAAAGTCGAGCTGAATGTTGAGATTAGCGATAGCAAATTTGACGCAGCACGATTTCTATCAGAGGACTTTGAAGTCATTCCGTTGTCCGAATTAGCGGAGTAGCGTACAAAATTGTGCAGAAGATAAGGATTCGCGCCCACGCCAAAATTAATCTCTATCTGGATGTCGTCGGTAAACGTGAAGACGGCTACCACAATCTCGAAACGATTTTCCACTCCATCGGTTTGCACGACGATGTTATCATCCGTAAACAGGACCCAAAGGAGATAACTGTCCATTGCGAACACCCAGCTGTTCCGTGCGATTCTCGTAATCTGGCACATCAAGCGGCGCAGTTTCTCAACGATGCAGTAGGCGGTATCGGCGGTATTTCAATCGAAATCCAGAAACGGATACCTGTTGCTGCTGGACTGGCTGGTGGAAGTGCGAACGCTGCCGCCGTGCTGTACGGCGTGAACGAACTTTTCCGGCTCGGTTTCACACAAGAGACGCTGAGGCGTTTTGGGGCGCAGTTAGGAGCAGATGTCCCGTTTTGTCTGCACGGCGGCGCAGCGTTCGGAACCGGCATCGGTGACGAGTTAACGCGGCTCCCTGCGTTCTCGGATTTACCGCTCCTCCTTTTAAATCCGGGTATCAAAATTTCGACGGCAGCTGTTTTCAAAAAGCTGAATTTTTCCTTGACAAAGCGTGAAAACGCTGGTATAATTATAAGGACTCACATAGAGAAGCGTGATGCTCTCGGCATTGGGGAGGGTCTTTACAACCTCCTTGAAGTGCCGGTTTTTGCCGAATATCCTGAAATCGCCGCGCTAAAGACCGAGCTTTCTACGCAGGCTGGGTGTTGTGGTGCGCTAATGTCCGGGAGCGGTGCGACACTGTTCGCTCTGATGCAAGACAGTGAATCCGCACGCCGAAGTGAATCACACTTCAAAAACAGGGTCAATTTTTGCACGACGACGGTAACCAGTCCTGTCGGTGTATACATTGAAGATTAAAGGGCGGTGGCCAAGCGGTAAGGCACAGGTCTTTGGAACCTGCATGCGTAGGTTCGAATCCTACCCGCCCTGTCCCCTTTTTGATGCGGTTACTGAAAACGCAGCTTGAAACGAAGTGGAAAGCGGATTGTACAAGTGGAACGCTAAAGCATAAACCGACCTGACTATTCCGCAAGGTAAGTTTAAAAACAAGGAAAGTTAAAAATAAAATGCAACAAGCAACATTAGAGGTTCAGCAACGCGAAGCTTTCGGAAAGCAGCATGCCCGCGCACTTCGACGCGACGGGATTGTTCCAGCTATACTCTATGGACGTGCACAAGGGACCTTGACAATCCAACTCAATGCTCGAACCTTCAGACAATTCCTAAGAACGCACGGTGAAAACGTTATCATTAAGATGGAAGTCGGCGACGGAAACACGGAAACCGTTATTATCAAAGAAATTCAACGCCATCCTGTGGAAAAGCAGACGTTGATGCACGCCGATTTTATTAGAATCTCTCTTGATGAACCGGTGACATCAAGTGTGCCGATCGTTTTGGAAGGCAATCCACTAGGTGTCCAGGAAGGTGGTATCCTCGAAATGCCGCTCCGGCAAGTGACACTTCACTGCCTGCCTTTGCAATTGCCATCTAATATCTCGGTTGACGTGAGCGGATTGGATATCGGTGATGCTGTCTACGTCAGCGATTTAAACATTGATGATGACATTGAAATCTTAGACGAACTGGAACGGGTTATTGCGATGGTCAGCCAGCCACGTATGCAACTTGAAGAACCAGAAGAGGATGAAGAAGGTGAAGGTGAAGGCGAAGAAGCCGCTGAAGGTGAAGAAGCCGCTGAACAACCTGTGGAACCAGAAATCATCTCCCGTAGACGCAGTGACGACGACGACGACGAATAACACGGTCTATACCGAGAAAGCACAAGGAAGGTGCGTCAACAGGGACAATCGCCCTGTTAAAATCGGCGCGCTTTTCTTATGTGTACTCGTCTTCGCTACCGCGTTACTTAGTATGGCACAGGCACCTACCGTTCGCTTTATTGATGCCAACGGAAAAACCGTTGCTGAGGTGCAAGTACAGTATCGGAACGAACGGGTTTACCTGCCTGTTGACGCTGTGAAACAGGTCATCGATCCCGCAACGACGCATCAGTACAACCACCCGCGCCAACGACTCACCCTGAAAACAAAAGATAAGCAAATCCGTCTACAAATGGGGAGACCGACAGTTAGTATTGATCCCGGCGGGCAGACGGTTACGCTCTCTACACCGCCTATAATCATCGCACAGCAGCCGATGTTGCCTATCGATTTTTTTCTCCAACTCCTGCCGATCCTCAACGATGTTGAAGTTATTTATAATTCCAGTTTAAATCGGTTACAGATAAGACCGAAAGACATCTTGACTCCCGTAGAGACAAACGGGACTCAGGGGCTGATAATCATTGTTGACCCCGGGCACGGTGGACCGGATGATCGGGGATGCGCAGGTAGCACGGGGATCCTTGAGAAAGATATCGTTCTCGCCCTCGCCAAGCAACTTCAATGGACGAGCGAGCAGCGCGGCATACAGCTCCGTCTTACGCGTGAGACAGATACCAAGAAAACACACTTTGAACGCGTTCAGGTCGCTAAACAGAACCGCGGACAACTTTTCCTTAGCCTACACTGCAACGCCTCTTTTTCTCCATACCAAAAAGGTATCAGGATCTACGTCAATAATCCGAAGGGTCAACTCCGATTCCCGAATACTGCCAAACCGGCACTCGCCGGGCAACGGTTAAAAATTCTGGCACAAGCCGACTATTTAAAACAGAGCAAAGACTTCGCTTACGCGCTTCAAACAGAACTGAATTTTCTGACGGAAACACCGATCCAGATTGTAGACCTACCGCTCATTGCGTTATCTGATGCCTATATGCCAGCCGTAGTTTTGGAACTCGGCTATCTTTCTAATGTTGAGGATTTAGAGAAACTCTCTAATTCTGAATACATGGCAAGCGTTGCACAGGCGATCACCCGCGCACTCCAGCGATATATCTCTTCTATTAACCAAAACACCTCGCCTACAGTATCGGAACAATAGAGATGCCTCGGTGATTAAAAAGGATCAAAGCGGTGAAATATAACGACAGTGCAGGCTTTTCAAGATTCTTGGTGATATGGGGTATAACCCTCGTCGCTATTGCTATCTGCCTCGGCGGGACCCTGTATATCATTGAAAGATCAAAGCAGACGGTGATTCCGGTTCCACCGCCGCCGCTACCGCCTGCTGCGAACCCTTCCGAGGTGCCACCGGAACCGCAAGATGTCAATCTATTCTTACTTGATTCTACCGAGATGGTGCTTGTTCCCATCAAAACCGAACGGCGGTTGCATAGAGAACTCACCAAACGCTTGAGTCAGGTCGTCACAGCACTCATTCAAGAGACACCGCCGGACTTCAGGAACACGATTCCACGTGGAACAGAACTCAATGAAGTCTATATTGATAGCCAGCAAACGGCTTATTTGGATTTCTCAAGTCATCTTACCGATGGACATATCGGTGGCACGACAGCCGAATTTCTGACAGTCACGGCAATCCTCAGAACCGTTTTTGACGCGTTCCCAGATGAGGTTAAACAGATTCAGATTTTAATTAACGGCAAGGAGATAGAGACGATTGCGGGACATCTCAACCTCTCGCAGCCGTTGCGCCTCCCGTGATGAATGGTTATAAGTTATAAGTTATAAGTTATAAGAAAGAGTGTTTGGAAAAAATCCCGAAGCCTCTTAACTTGTAACTTACCGCCTACCCCCTTTTATAACCTACTACTTATAACTTAAAGCGGAGCGGACTTATAAGGCATGGACAAAAAAGTGAAACTCATTGTCGGACTCGGCAACCCAGGCGCGCGCTACGACGAGACTAAACACAATGTCGGGTTTCGAGTGATTGACACACTCTATGAGGAATTTTGTCAACAGGATTCCGGGGTTCAGCGTCCGACGCATACCTCAGTTTGTAACGCACTTGTGATAGAGACGATATGGCACGGCACGTCTATCATTCTCGCAAAACCGATGACGTACATGAACAACAGTGGTGCCGCTGTCGCTGCACTCGTTAGACGGTTCGAGGTTCCGCTTTCTGATCTCTGTGTCGTTTATGATGACGTTCACCTTGACATTGGCGTGCTTCGGGTACGTCAAAAGGGGAGTGATGGCGGTCAAAAAGGGATGAAGTCCATTATCCAACGTTTAGGCACGACGGTGTTTCCGCGCCTGCGTATCGGTATCGGAGAACCGGTTGGCGATTTGACCGATTATGTTCTCAGCGAATTTTCGGAAGATGAAGAAATTGAGATCGAACAGACCATCAGCCGAGCCGTTGATGCCATTGAGACACTCGTCAGGGACGACATCCTAACAGCAATGAACAAATTCAACAGCCGCTGAAATAGCAGTCAGTAAGAATGGTTATAGGTTATCAGTTATAGCAAAGCCCATAATTATTTAAACACATCAAATCGAAGTAATTCCCATCTTATTCCCCCCTGATAAGGGGGGTTAGGGGGGTTATCTTCGGACAAGTGTTCATTTATTTTCGGATTTTACTATAAGGTAGAATAAAAAATGAAAACGCAGCATGCAACAACGGCGCATGCGGATATATGGAGAGAACGCTTGAAATCTCAAACTTACCTAACCGAATCGCAAGGTAATAGAAAAAAACAAACTGCCATTGATGCTGTGCTAAAAGCGATACGACTCTGTGAACAGGTACAAGCAGAGATGGTGCCAACCGATGCAATTCAAAAGACCGACCGGAGTCCTGTAACTGTCGCTGACTTCGGGTCGCAGGCACTGATATGTAAAGCCATCGGCGAGGTTTTTCCAGACGACACGATTGTCGCCGAAGAGAGCGCAGAAGCACTTCAAGAGAACGTTACGCTCTTAAAACGTGTCGCAGATTATGTGAACCGCTTCTCTGATGAGACAACGGCTACTACCGAAACGGTTTGTGAATGGATCAACAGGGGAAGTGGTGAAGTCGGACCGAGTTTCTGGACGCTTGACCCGATTGATGGCACGAAAGGGTTCCTCCGTCGTGACCAGTACGCTATCGCTTTGGCTTACATTGTTGAGGGTGTCGTTCAACTCGGTGTCCTCGGATGTCCGAATCTACCGTCCCGTCTTGATGATACGGATTCTGAATGTGGATGTCTCTTTGTCGCAATTCGGGGGCAAGGCACATATCTCTACACCAAGACCGGTGAATTCTTAGAGCGAGTACACGTATCGGAGACAACCCACCGTTTCGCAGAGAGTGTTGAATCCACACACGGGGACAGTGAAGCACACGGTAAGATTGCGAACGCGCTTGGGATAACGGAACCGCCTGTCCGGATGGATAGCCAAGCGAAATACGGCATCGTCTCACGTGGCGGAGCGTCTCTGTATATCCGTCTTCCGAATCCCGCTTACCCGGATTACCGAGAATGCATCTGGGACCACGCCGCGGGGTTGATTGTCGTCGAAGAAGCAGGCGGCACAGTTACAGATGCCAACGGTGCACCCCTTAATTTTTTGACAGGAAAGCGGATGCATGGGAATCGCGGTATCGTCGCGACGAACGGAAAACTTCATCAACATGTTTTGAAAGCATTAGCGAAGTTGTAACAATAGCAGAGGGCGGAGAATCATGCTTATAGAGGAAGCTGGCTCTTCCGTAAGTTAGAAAACCATAAGGAAAATTAAAAATATGAAAGTTGGGCAAATTGTTGCACCACGACAGATCGAAATTATTGACATAGAAGAACCGAATCTTGCTGACTATCCTGACGGCACGATAAAGATAAAAACCGTCCACAGTGCCATTTGCGGCAGTGACATGCCTTCCTTTGTGATTGAACACCCCGCAGAGAGTTACCCCATGGGACCAGGGCTTTCGATCCACGAGGCGATTGGCGTTGTCACCGATAGTAAATCAGACAAGTTCAAAACAGGAGACGAAGTCCTCGCGCTGCCACGCCACATCGGTGGACTCTCGGAATATTTCCTATCGCATGAAAGCGTCACATTGCCGTTGACAGATTTCCCGCGGAAAGACTGCATCCTGATGTCCCAACCCCTCGGGACTGTCGTCTGGGCGTGTCGGAAGCTGCCGAATCTACTCAACCTTGATACTGTCATTATTGGACAGGGACCGATGGGACTCCTCTTTTCGCATACCATAAGCAACCTCGGTGCGCGGACAGTGATTGCGTCAGACGTTGTTGATTTCCGACTCTCAGTCGCCAAAAAGATGCGTGCGACACATACGGTCAACCCAGCGAAGGAAGACCTCGTTGCCGCTGTTAAGGAGATTACGGAAGGCAGAATGGCGGATCTGGTCATTGAGGTCGTCGGACACCAGACGGAGACGATCAACCAGTGTCTCCAACTCCTCAAACGCGGCGGAACGCTTCTCGCCTTCGGTGTACCGGACGACGAGATCTACGATTTCCATTTTGCGGACTTTTTCAGGAAAAATCTCCGATTCATCGGCTCTGTCGGACCGGATGCCCCGAACGACTTCCCACTGGCGATGGATATGATTGCGCAAGGACGTTTCGATGTATCCCCAATGATTACGCATCACTTACCTTTCACAGAAGCCCAACTCGGATTCGAGATGGCACTGAACAAGAAAGATGAAGCAATTAAGATAGTTTTTGATTACGAATGAAAGCTCTGAAGATTTGACGTTCATGTTGAGTATTCGTAGGGGCGAGGTCTCCTCGCCCAAATTACAGTTAAAGTTTTCAGTTTCCAGTTAACGACTTGTGGCAGTTGTTTTTGTTGTAACCGCCACAGTACGCCTCTTAACTGACAACTGACAACCGATAACCGACAACTATTAAAGCGGTAGTTCGACGATCCGCCCCTCGCGGCTGGATTGGTAGATGGCGAGGATAATCTCAACGGCTTTGCGTCCCTCGCGTCCGTCAACGAGATGTGAGGCATCGCTTTCAAGTCCGTTAATAAGGTTCTCCATCTGCCGTCGGTGATTTGCGTGGTTAATCGCACGCGGGTCGGATGCCCCGCCACCCGTATCTGTCTTTTGCGCGAATTTTTCTCGGATTTCGGCATCTTCAGGGAGTTCAGGATCGAATTCCCAAGTTACGATGTCCTCTTCGGCTAAGACGATAGTGCCTTTCGTGCCAGAGATTTCGGTTTTCTTGAGCATGCCCGGATAAGTAGCAGTCGTGCCTTCAATGACACCGAGTGCCCCGTTTTCAAAACGGAGTACGGCGACCGCGGCATCTTCGACCTCTATCCGCTCGTGTGCTAAGGTATCCGTGAACGCTTGGACGGCTTTGACGGGACCCATAAAATACTGGAGTAGATCAATAGCATGGATGGATTGGTTCATGAGCGCACCGCCACCATCAAGGTCCCACGTGCCGCGCCAACCGCCGCTGTCGTAGTACTCTTGCGAACGATACCATTTAATATAGGCATCGCCTAAGGTCAGTTTGCCGAAGCGTCCGCTCTCGATTGTAGATTTAACGAGCCGCGTGCTTTCGGTGAAACGGGAGTTGAAGATAGCACAGAGTCGGACACCCGCTGCGTCGCACGCTTCGATGATTGCATCGCACCGTTCGAGGGTAATCTCCAACGGTTTTTCAACGACGACGTGTTTCCCTGCTTCTGCTGCGGCAACAGCAGGTTCTAAATGCGCACCGCTCGGTGTACAGATACAGACGATATCGAGATCATCCCGTTTGAGCATCTCCGTATAGTCGGTGTAGCTGTCAACATCGTAACGATCGGTGAGCCGTTTAGCGTTTTCGGGGTTGCGTGAACTGACGGCGACAAGTTGACCGTTTTCTATTTCAGAAATCGCAGCGGAATGGAAATCGGAGATCATCCCGCACCCAATAATACCAAATCCGTAAGTTTTCATTTTTTGTTTGTTCCTTTAGTGAAAGTGAAGATTTACAATAATGAGCTTATAAAAAATTATGACTTCTAACGAGAATCAAGTTTCAGAGCATGCGTCTACAGAAGAACAAGCCTCTGAACAGACACCTATCAATAAAGCCTTCAGAATCGTCTGTATGACGTTTTGCCTTGCGGTAACGGTGTTGTTCATCTGGGTCTGGCATCACCAAACCCAGTTCAACGACCAATATCGGAAGGCGACCTTCCTGATGCGTAATGGTGAAGCAGAACAAGCGATAGAGGTGTATCACAAAGCGATTAAAAATAAGCAGCGCACGCTCTTTTTCACGAGGGAACCATCGGTTTACAATAACCTCGGACAGGCATATCTCTACGCTGAGGAATATGGACCGGCTGTCGAGAACTTCAAAAAAGTGATTGAGATGGCACCGGATATCGCCGAAGGCTATGTTAACCTGACAACCGCCTATCTCCGACAGAATTTACCGGCTGATGCCCGCGCGTCGAGTTTACGTGCGCTCGAAATTTTTCCAAAAACCGCCTTACTCCACTATAACCTCGCTTGTGCTTATGCTTTGGAGGGTGAATCTCAAAAAGCGATAGACTCGCTCACACAGGCAGTGAACCTCAACCCCGAACTCAAGGCTTTTGCTGAACAGGAGAGTACCCTTAAAGGAATTGTATCGAAACTCCCTTGAGGCGATATAACCTGTCAATGGTAAGCATGCTTTGTAAATACTGGTTGATAATGTACCAATGATTACGACTTTCCCTCAACAGATTAAGCCAATTATACGCCTATACCCACCTATTTGCAACAAAAAATGGGCGAGAGTGAGACCCCGCCCATCTTATTAAAAACGAGATACACGACTGCTATCTCTTCAAATTGCCCCACGTTGTCGTCAGTTTATCGCGAGCAGAGACAGATAGTGTATCGTTGATAATTTTCTCGAGTTCGGCTTCAGAGAGTGGGTAGTTGGCTAACATCAATTCATCAATCCGTCCCTGAAAGAAACGGGGACAACACCCGCCATTCTCACCACCGAATTTTAGCGATCTGTCCGGCATACTCCGTCCAGGGCCCCTTCTGTGCGATGACTTTACCATCAGTTTCGCCGTTGATGTAGAAACGGGCTTCACTTCCATCCCAGATAAGGGCGACATGACTCCACTCTTTCGCCTTTACCTTGCCATTAGAAATGTGGTAGCCAGGCTCACTGGTGTCGTAGAAGTAGTAAGCAAGCTTCCCATCTCCCGGTTCAACTTGCAGATAGTAGGTGTTCTTGAAGAAAATCGTGAATTTGTTCTCCTGTCCACCCGCTGGCAGTTCGTTAGGATAAATCCACGCCATCATCGTGATCGCTTCATCCATATCAACTTCATCGGAATGTGCAACCTCTATAAAATCAGCTTTACCAACCGCGCCAGCCATTTCCACGGCACTTCCTGAAATACCTTCAGCCCATTTCACATTGCCGTTGAATTCACCGACTAAGCCAGCAGTTGCATCTTCAGTCTTGTTCCCTTTGTCCTCGTCAAAATGCCAGACATACAGTTGCTTACCGAGTTGTTTCACATTCCCTTTCCCACCCGCAGCGTGAACCGCGAGGCAGAGGGATACACTTAGAAAAACGCATAGTATCGTAAGAACCTTGGTTCTCATCAGTGATTCCTCCTCGTAGAATGTATAGAAAGACAAAAACTTAATAGTTAAAAAGACGTTTTCAACTTACCCCATGTTGTAGCAAGTTTGTCCTTCGGAGATACAGCAAAGAAGACACCGTTTTCCATATCTTGGTTGATTTCGTCAGCTGTAAGGGCGCGATTGTAGATCGCTACCTCATCGACCAAACCGACCATTCCTGCCAATCCGGTTTGCGCCTTGCCGATACGGAAGACGACTTCAATACTGTTTATCTCACCCGCCGGACCGAATTCGACATCTAACTCGCCATCAATATATTGGCGAATCATATCGCCATCGTAGGTAGAGGAAACATGGTGCCATTCCTCTAACGCCGGCTTAATAGTCTGTTGGTTTCGAGAACCTTTCCATCCACCGATGTTAATCCACGTCTCAATTTGTGGTGCACCGGTAAACTGCGCACTCCATTGCAGGCAATAACCCCCGACGTTTGCTGAGCTTCTACGTCCCATCAGGTTAGAATCGGGTTGAGACTCTTCAGGGAAAAACCATGCTTGAATCGTAAGTTCATCGGTGATGTCAAGCTCAGGGACCGCGTCAACCTCTACAAATTTTTCGGTGTCTTCAAGATAGACAGCACCACCGAACTTGCCATCTTTTGACCAGGCTGCACCTTCAAAAATGCCTTCAATGTTATTTCCGCTCACATCTGTAACTTTGCCACCCTCATCCTCGTCAAAGGTGAAATACAACATGAGTGCCTCATCGTCATTTATTCCCCATGCACTGAGACTGAAACTCAGGGCAATGACAAACAATACTATGATAATCGGTTTCATAACAGTAGACTCCTTTTTTATAGTTGTCAGCCGTCAGCAAAGAAGGGGTTCTGTTAATCAAAAAACTCTTGTTACTGATGGCTGAAAGCCGATAGCCGAAAACTGATAGCCAATTAGAAACTGGAAATTTGTATTTCCTTCGCGGTGATAAACTCAAGGAGTGCAGGTACGCCTTCCTGCGTTTTTTGGATACCACGCTGGATAGCCGGGATAATCTGGTCGGGTGTTTCGACGCGTTCACCGTAACCCCCGAACGCCTTCGCCATATCCGCGTAGTTGCCAGAAATATCTGTGGATCGGAACTTTTCAGTAGAAACAGGCATAATCGGAATCTCAATCGCCATAGAAAAGTTATTGAAAAGGACAGAGAGGATCGGTATTCGTTCACGCACTGCCGTCTCGAAATCCATACCTGTGAAGCCGATCGCTGCATCGCCCCATACATTAACACAGAGCGCGTCCGGTCTGGCGAGTTTCGCACCCATCGCGAGTCCGAGACCGTAACCGAGCTGCGTTGTCTTTCCCCAACCGATATAGGTTAGTGGGGCAGTAGACTGCCAGAAAGGCGACATTTGGTCGCGTGGACTCCCCGCATCGTGCGTAATAATCGTGTTTTTAACATCAACAGTCCGCAACAGGTCCCAGATGACGCGATACGGTGTCATCGGTACGGCATCGGAGGTGAGTTTCGGCATCCACTGTTCAAGCCACTCCGCTTTGACAGTCCGAATCTCTTCTGTGATGGCAGCGGTGCGTTCTTCGGACGCGCCTCTTGATCGTTCACGGACAGCTTCTACTAAACCCTCTAAGATCAAGCCAGCATCGCCGACAAGTGCGATTTCAACCGGAACATCTTTGTTAATATCTGCTGGGTCCAAGGTGGCGTGCATGACGCGTGTGCCTTCGGGAATCTTAACCCCGAAATGTGTTCGCGTGAAACTGCACCCGATGCCGAACAGGAGATCCGTTTTTTGGAGGAAATGATGCACCGTTTTCGGAATCGAACGACCCCCGGAACCGAGCGACAGTGGATGGTCTTCCGGAAAAGCACTTTTGCCACCTAAACTCGTTGTCACAGGTGCGCCGAGGTGTTCCGCCAATTCTTTCAAAGCGTCCCACGCTTTTGCATAATGGACACCTTGTCCTGCGTAGATGACCGGACATTCCGCAGCAAGTAGGGCATCTGCGGCGGCATCAATTGACGCGTCGTCAGGTCCGTAGCGGACTATTGGAACAGGTGTAGGGTCAAAAGGTTCGGGAATTTCTTCGCCAAATAGGTCGGAGGGGAACTCGACGAGGGCAGGTCGCGGTCTACCGTTGCGTGCCTGTGTAAAGGCGCGCCGCAACGCTTCTGGCACAGCACCCGGTAATGTAACCTGTTCGCACGATTTTGTCACATGCCGATAGTTCAAGGCAGAATTGAAATTCGGTTGGATCTGCGTCAAGGTCCTCGCGTATCCCATCGGTAAAACGACAATCGGGGCAGAATCGCCATACGCTTGGGCGACACCACCGAACGCGTTCTCGGAACCGGGACCGCTTTGCATACAGAAGACACCGATCTTATCGCCAGAGGTCATCCGACTCAGCGCGTCTGCCATATGGAGTCCGATCCGTTCTTGTCTGACAATAATCGGACGGATGTCTAATTTCGCCGCCGCCTCGATTATTGGGTTGACAGGGTAGGCGAATAGGTATTCTACGCCTTCCGCTTTAAGCACTTTGGCAACTGCATCAACTACTTTCATGTTTTTAACTTTCCTTGCGGTTCGGTGAGGCGGATTGGTGTTTTTTAACTGCCTCTCCGTATATCCGTCCTTCATTACATTACGGACTATGTTTTTGGTTTTCTATCTAATAACATGATGGATATAGGTGTTCGTAGGGACGGGGTTTCCCCGCCCGATATATCTATCATCTATCAGTTGACAGAACATTCGGACGCGTCGGTTTTCCTGCATCCATCACGAGTGGAAAACTATCGCCTTCCAATTTATCGCCATCTTTAACAGTAACAAAAGATTTCATAACGTGGTTACCGCTTTCATCGTAGAGCGTTTCACCGGTCATATAATGCACCGCAATCGCGCGACGTGGATTTCCGCTTGTGTTATCGTGTGAACCGTGCCACGTCAAAGAGTGATGATAATGGACATAGCCTTTCGGCACCGGACAGAGTTCCACTTCCAGTTCACGCTCTTCAAAATGGTCAGGCATCGAATGAATATCTTTGATCGAGTGCAGGAACGGGATCTGGTTGCCCCAGTGATAAGAGCCGGGCACCATACGCATACAACCGTTGCTCTCATCAACATCATCCAATGCGACCCACGCCGTTACCTGACTCGTTTTTGGTGTGAGGATCGGCCAATAGGGTGAATCCTGATGCCACATATTGACACCACCGACCTCAGCAGGTTTGTACTGGATTTGGTCGTGCCAGACGCGGAGTTCTGTTGACGCTGTCAGCTGCCCAATCTCTTCGACAATGATTGGGTTGTGAACGAGTTGGTGGTAGGCTGGACTCGCCTCCCAAATATTAACGACTTGCCAGACCGGACTCTCTTCTCTACCGCCGAGATTAGCAATATGAACCGGCTGCGGAATACCAGCTTTTTTGTAGTCATCAATCACACGTGCTAACTCTAACTGTAGTTCCTCGACTTGTTCATCGTTTAAAGCACGACTTCCGAGGAGAAATCCTTTTTTGCGAAATGTGTCAACCTGTGCTTGGCTGAGCATGCTTGCCTCCAGTAAAAAAAACTTATATATTCGCCTTCGTCGGCTCCCCTTCATCCATGACAAGCGGAAAATGGTGACCCGCCAACTTATTGCCACCATTGACGGTAACAAAACGTTTCATGATGTGGTTGCCACTTTCATCATAGATGGTTTCGCCGGTCATATAATGCACCGCAATCGCACGCCGCGGTTCGCTACTGGCGTTATCGTGCGACCCGTGCCACGTTAAGGCGTGATGGAAGTGGACATGTCCCTTCGGCACAGGGCAGAGTTCGACAGAGAGTTCATGCTCTCCAAAGCGATCCGGCATCTTATGGATGTCTCCGACTTCGCGCAGAAACTGCATCTGAGCACCCCAATGATAGGAGCCGGGTACCATACGCATACAACCGTTGCTTTCATCGACATCGTCTAACGCGACCCATGCGGTTACCTGACTCGTTTTCGGCATGAGAATCCCCCATAATGGCGAATCCTGATGCCAACCGTTGATACCACCGACTTGCGCTGGTTTGTATTGGATTTGGTCGTGCCAAACGCGGAGTTCTGTTGCTGCTGTGAGTTGTCCGATCTCTTCCACGATGACGGGGTTGTGAACCAACCGGTGGTATGCGGAACTCGCTTCCCAAATATTAACGATCTGCCAGACCGGAGCCTCTTCCCTACCGCCGAGGTTGGCGATACGGACCGGCTGCGGCACTTCAGGTTTCTCATAATTGTCAATCACACGCGCCAATTCGTCACGCAATTCGTCAACCTGTTCATCACTTAAAACACGGTTGCCGAGCAGAAACCCTTTTTTACGAAATGTATCAACTTGTACTTGGCTGAGCATGTTTTTTAATTTTCCTTCGTATTGGCTATCAGCAATCAGCACGCTTCACTTTCAGCAGTCGGTAAAGACGCGAACGTTTCAAGAACGCTCATGTCTTTGCTGATGGCTAACCGCTGACTGCCATTTCCCTGTTTTTGAGTTCGACCCATTCATCGTCAGAGAGTTTAGGGGGCCAAGGTATCCGTTTACCGACGAGTGCGGAACGATACGCCGCCATAATCAGATCAAAACCGAGCAGTGCGAACTCCAACTTATTGCGATGCGGTTGATTCTCGTCGTCCAGCCACGTCGCGATTGCCTCGGTAAACGCTCGCTGCCCGAATTTGTCATCTTCACCGAAGTTCGTCGGCTCAACGAAGTGCTTTGCCATACCGTCGAGTTGGTATCCCCATGACCCGTTTTCTCGCCACCACATCCTACCTTTCGTTCCCCAAAAATCGAGGTTGCACCGCGGGTTACTACCGGGGAAGTCGATCGTTCCAAACGCCGTCCGTGCGGATTCAAAAAAGACGCGCGCCCCGTTCTCAAACGTGTAGATCGCCATCAAATCTTCGGGACACTGCCGGTGCGGAACGTCGTAAATTTCGGCACCCTGAACGGCACCCCATACGTGCGTAATCGGGATGTCTTTTAAGGCAAAAAGCACAACATCCATGAGGTGCGTATCCATATCGGTAATATCGCCTTCGGTACAGGCACGGATGAAGTGTATATCGCCGAGACTGTCGTTGTCAAAAAATTCCAGCAGCTTCTCCGCGAACGGTAGGTACCGGCGTTGATGATTGACGATAATTTTGAGACCTGTTTTCTCGTGCGCAGCGGCGAGTGCCTCTGCTTCGCTCGGTCTGAGCGCGAGCGGTTTCTCTATCACTAACGCTTTGACACCGGCTTCGGCAGCAGGTTCTACCCAGATATGCCGTGGCACCGTCGGTTCTGTTACAGCGTGGACGATATCCGGTTTTTCCTGTTCCAACATCTCGACGTAATCGGTATACCCCGGAATGTTCAGTTCTGCCGATGCTGCTTTTAGACGTTCCTCATCAATTTCACAGATGGCAATTACCTTCATATTTTCGATGCCTGCGTAGCATCGCGCATGGTGGACACCGCGCCGACCTCCGACAATTGCGGTCCGATACATCGCCATAGTGTGCCTCCTCATTGAAGCGTACAGATTCCCGAAATTTGCTATTATATTAACACGCTCACAAATTTGTGTCAATCGTTTTGATTTAGAAATGATAAGAATGAAACCTGTGGGGACTCCCAATCAGATACTTTGGGACAGAATGGAACAACTCTAAAAATAGAAAAGCCGTCAACTTGTGGAGGTTTCCGACGGCTTGCTTATCTTTTTAGGTTCTCATAAACGGCATCATGTTTTCCGATCAAAAACCAGACGAAGCCTTCCTCGTCTTTAGATGCTACTGCTCGATATCCTCTGGTAACTCTCACAGACCAATAATCGTAACCCTCAAGTTTTTCTAATCTGAGTGACGGATGGGTCGGATCTTCTTTTAGCCGCTCAAATTGCTTGTCTGCAAGTTTTTGGATGACCGGTGGTAATCTTTGATAACACTCCCAAAAACGGCGTGTCGTTTTGTGGACGTATTGCGGGGGTTCGGCACTTGACTTATAGATATTTGAATCTCCCCGCCTTGATATCTTCAAGTGCTTCCTTGCGCAGATGCTCCAACTTTCCGGCTTTCACATCTTCCTCAAACTGCTTCTCCCACGCTTCTTCTTCGGCAACGAGTGCTTCATGAAGTCTTTTTTCAAGGGTTTTCAGCAGCACTTCTTCTGTAGGTTCTTCGCATCTGACTTTTGGAACCTCAGGAAACCACCCAAGCCAGTTTGTGCCGTTTTTTTGGATGTGGGCAGTATAGGTTTCCTCAAAGACCTTGTCATGAATTTCGACAGTTTTTATTTCTTCCATGGTTTTCTCCCCAAGTAAGACAGGTTTTCACTGCTGTGCCCGTAAGTTATGCTCCCAAGTTTTAGCGTTACTGAAAGCAGATGGATCTTCTGCCCATGAGATGGTTAGTAACCATTTAGGGATAAAAGCAATATCCATGCGTTCTTTGCGGTTCTGTAGATACCAATTTTCCAAACTTTGATGGATATCGGGCGCAAATTCCCGATTACTGCGATATGCCCGGAGTTCGCGAATGCGTTTTCTGCGGGTTTCTTTCTGCTGTCTCATAAAACGCCAACGAGCAGCGTCATTCCGAAGATACTCTTGGCTATAGCGACGTTCTAAATTATAACGATGATTCCAGATAAATCGCAAATCCATAACGAGTATGTCTTCAAAAGTTTGCTTTTCAGGTATCCATTCACCATCTTCAATGCAGTTGAATTCGTAGAAAAATTTGTTCTTTATTACCATAATGGAATTCTCCTTTATGAACAAACGGAAAACGATTTTATAATTTGCTATTGAAAAATTTAAGTTTACTAATCTTTTCGTCCACTTGCTGCAGTAGAAAAGTAGCGGAAACGGATTAGGGTTATACTTCGTAGTAGTGCCCTAAACTGGTTAATCCAATTATACCACAGATGCCATGAAGACGCAATTTTTTTCTGATGTTTCAGAGCGATTCAGTATTCGGTTTTCAAATATTTTACTCGGAAGATCGCGAGCACAGCTCGCTCCTACAGCAGACTTTAGAACAATCAGGGCTTTCTCCTAAAAGAGAACTGAATGACTTTGATATTTCAGTTCTATGTTGTTAAATTCGCGTGCTTGTGATACAATACAACATAGCAAGTAAAACCACCTTCTATAGGGGGACTATATGAAGATTGATAAAATCGAGTCGTTTTTCATTGGGAACGGCTACGTGATTCGGATTCACACCGATACAGGTATCAGCGGTGTCGGACAGACGGCGTGCTGGGGTTACCCGGAAGCCGTTGATCAGATCATCAACACGTTTAAGAAACATCTTATCGGTCAGAATCCTTTACGGATTGAGCATCATTGGCAATACCTCTATCGCATGGGTCCGTTTCGCGGGACTGCGCTGAGCGGCGCGATTAGTGCGGTAGACATCGCATTGTGGGACATCAAAGGCAAACATTTCGGTGCTCCTATCTGGGAATTGTTAGGTGGAAACTGTCGCGATAAAATCCGATTACATCTGCTTGGCGGTGGCGGCACCCCGGAAACGATGTATGAAGCGGCGAAAGCAGCCGTTGAAGAAGGTTTTACGGCACTCAAATTTGATCCGCTGGTCGGAAATTTCCAGGATATGGGAGTCGATCGACTCGTTAAGACTGCCCGGGACCTTGTCGCAGCGGCGCGAGAAGGCGGCGGTCCCGATCTCGATCTCATTGTCGAAGTACATCGGAAACTGACACCGATGAACAGTATCGTGTTAGAAGCCGCTTTGGCACCGTTTAATCTCTATTTTATCGAAGACCCGATTCAGATAGACACCATCACAACACAAGCGGAATTAGCGAAACGGATGACAACACCGCTGGCTATCGGCGAGCGCAATGTAACCATCTGGGAATTCCGTGAAATGTTGGAGGCAGGCGGACCGCAATATGTGCGTCCGGATGTCGGTTTGGCAGGCGGCATAACGCACTGTAAAAAAATCGCGGCACTCGCTGAGGCGTATCACAGCGCAGTCGTCACACACAACTTCCTCGGACCCCTTATTACTGCTGCATCGTTGCACTTAGATACGAGCATCCCGAACTTCATCACACAGGAATATACGAAAGCGGATGAATCCGAAGCCTTCGCTGTCTATAAAGTGGCGTATCAGCGCGAGGGTGGATATATTCCGATTCCTGAAGCTCCGGGTCTGGGTATCGAACTTGACGATAATTTAATCGAGCAGACACCGTTTCGACCGATGAACACCGGTTCAACACCGCTGCGTGAAGACGGCTCTGTCGCTTATGCGGTGTAATCGTGGTAGAATGCGCCAGCGGAATATAAGGTAAGCACAAAAACCGATCCTGAAACGAAATAGAAGGCGACCCTTAGGCAAAAACGCTCAAGTTCCAAGTCACGTCGTTTAACCGCAAGGAAAGGTAAAAATATGAACGCTGATGAAAAATACCTCTTTGATCTGAACGGTTACCTCGTTGTCAAGAACGTGCTAACACCTGAAGAGGTGGCAATAGCGAATGAAGCAATTGATAAACATAGTGAGCAAGGACGCATCCGTCCGCGGGATCAAGCACTCGACGGGGGTTCACCAGACCTGAAAGGTGAACAAGGTCGAGGCGAACTCGGCGGTATGCTCCACTGGGAGGAACCCTGGTGTAACCCGTTTCGGCACATGCTCGCGCATCCGACACTTGTTCCATATCTCAACGAGATACTCGGAAAAGGTTTCCGTATGGATCATCAGATGTTCCTGCTTTCAATGGACAAGGGTGCAGAGGGGCATACGTTCCATGGCTCCTCCGGTCCTGGTTTCGATCCGAACCAATACTACATCTTCCGTGATGGACGCATGCACAACGGTTTAACTGTCGTCGCATTCCAATTGACGGATGTCCCACCTGGCGTCGGTGGATTAATCGTTATACCCGGAAGCCATAAGAGCAACTACCCGTGCCCGCAGAAGATGCGGCTCTACCAAGAACACCAAGAGCATATCCGACAACTCGTCTGTGAGGCTGGTGATGCCATCATCTTTACGGAGGCGGTAACGCACGGCACGCTTCCGTGGACAGCAGACCATCCGAGACGCTCCATTCTAACCCGTTATACCGCAGGCAACATGGCGTACGTCCCTGCATATCCAATACCGGAATGGGCGAATGAGCGCCAACGTGCTGTCATGGAACCACCTTATCATTCTCGATTAAATCGTCCTACCTTGGAAACGTAGGAAGGTTTTTAATTTATGGGGACCTATACTGCGCTCCGCTTACGCGCAGGTTTAAGGAAAATTAAAAATGAATGCTGACGAAAAATATCTATTTGATCTGAACGGTTACCTCGTTGTCAAGAACGTGCTGACTCCTGAAGAGGTCGCACTTGCAAACGAAGCGATTGACGAACACGATGACCAAGCACGTATCCGTCCGCGGGATCAAGCACTTGATGGCGGTTCTCCTGAACTAAAAGGAGAACAGGGGAGAGGCGAACTCGGTGGTATGCTCAGTTGGGAAGAACCGTGGTGTAACCCGTTTCGGCACATGCTCGCACACCCGACACTTGTTCCGTATCTCAACGAGATACTCGGAAAAGGCTTTCGTATGGATCATCAGATGTTCCTGCTCTCGATGGACAAAGGCGCGGAAGGCTTTATCTTTCACGGGTCCTCCGGTCCCGGTTTTGATCCGAACCAATACTACATCTTCCGTGATGGACGTATGCATAACGGTTTGACGGTTGTTACCTTCCAGTTAACGGATGTGCCGCCCGGCGCAGGTGGGTTAATCGTCATTCCCGGAAGCCACAAGAGCAATTACCCGTGTCCGCAAGAGATGCGGCTCTACCAGAAACATCAGGAGCATATTCGGCAGCTCGTCTGTGAGGCTGGTGATGCCATCATCTTTACGGAGGCGGTAACGCACGGCACGCTGCCGTGGACTGCAGACCATCCGAGACGCTCCATTTTGACGCGCTACACTGCGGGCAATATGGCGTACGTCCCTGCTTATGAAATACCGGAATGGGCAAACGAACGCCAACGTGCTGTCATGGAACCGCCGTATCATTCTCGATTAAATCGCCCGGTATTAGAGACGTAGGATCGTAGGAGCGAAACCTTCTAAACCGCATGTTTTTCCCTTAATTAGCATAAAAAACGCAGCGCGGAATGAAATGGAGCGCGGATTTAAGAAACCGACTCTAAAATACAAACCCGCTTGATTTAACCGTAAGGAAAAGTAAAATATGTCTACTTCAATGAGTGCAATTCTCGGTCTCATTTTTTTGGGACTCGCGAATGCTTCTGTTTTTTTGATGTTCAAGTTGTGGGGTTATCCATTTGACAAGGAGACACATAAGAGTGAAGCACCACCATCTTTGATGCTGCTGCATCGGCTTATCGGTTACGCGTATGCGATTCTCTATGTCTTTATGATGTGGCACATGGTGCCGCGCCTGTGGAACTACCAAGTCGAACTCCCGCCGCGCACTGTGGCACACCTGATGCTCGGTATCACGATCGGTGTGTTAATCCTCGTTAAAATCGCCATCCTCCGATTTTTCCGACACTTTTGAGGAATCTATGCCGTATATCGGTACGTGTCTGCTTATTTGCACGTACCTGTTGATCGGGTTGTCGGTCCCGTTCACGTTTCGTGAGGCGGCACTGCGGACGCAGACAAGTGCGTTTAGTGAAGAGGGGATCGTGCGAACCCGCAAATTGCTTGAAAACGCAGGATTGCCAGCCGAAGCACCGCTTGATCAACTTGCATCGAAACGGAAACTGCGAAAGGGACAGCATGTTTTACAGAGCAAGTGCGTCGTCTGCCACGACCTACGCACGATTCTCGCGAAGCCACGCATACCGACAGATTGGGTGCGTCTCGTTAATCGGATGGCGATAAAACCGATGATCGGTGAACCGATTCATCAAGAAGAGGAGTGGACAGTCTCGGCGTATCTTATCGCGATTACGCCGGATATTCAGGTCTCGGCGCGCCAGCAGCGGCAAGAACAGATGCGGGCAGATGAGGCGAAAATCGCCGTTCAGACCGCAACTGTCGCCATGGAAATGGAAGCCACAACCGGTGTAGCAGCCGTTGCTTATGATGAAGTGGAGGCGAAAGCACTCTTTGAGGACAGATGCTCGCAGTGCCATGCTCTTACGGACGTTGAAGACTATCCGCCTCGTTCTGAAGAGGAGACAACCGAACTCATAACGCGGATGATAGATATCGGACTCTATCTTGAAGAGGAAGAGATTGAGATAATTACGCGCTATATTAATGAAAATTACCTGGTAAGTCAACTACCCTAAGCTAAAGCATAGGGCTTGTGCGAAGCGCATGCCAAGCGTCCACTCTACAAGTTAAACGGTTTTCTACAGTAAAATATCGCGGTCTCTTGGTGTGGCAACCATACAACGTTTCGGATGCTCCCCAAGTCTGATTTTCCTTAGAGACTGCGATCTGGATGGGGAAATACACAACCCGTAAGGGAGATTACAAACGATGTTTGTTCCAGTGACAAGTCAAACAGGCAAAAAACTAATGCCTACGCATGCTAACAAGGCGGGCATGCTCATTAAGAAAGGTTTAGCCACGCCCTATTGGTCTAATGGTATATTTTCTATCCGGCTTAACTATGCGACGGAAGGCGAGTACACGCAAGATATAGCCGTCGGTGTTGACCCCGGCAGTAAGAAAGAAGGTTTTACCGTCAAATCAGAGGCACACACTTATTTGAATGTACAGGCGGACGCTCATAAGGGTGTGGGCAAGAAAGTTGCCAAGCGTCATGAGTTACGCAGAGGCAGACGCTCCCGGAAGTGTCCAAATCGCAAGCAGAGAAAGAATCGTGGTGCCAACAAAGAAAGAATACCTGCTGGCACACGTGCGAGGTGGGATTGGAAACTTCGTATCCTTGATTGGCTATCGAAGCTGTATCCTGTCACACACGTCTGTGTTGAGGATATTAAGGCACGGACAATAGAACATGCGAAGAAGTGGAATCAGTCTTTTAGTCCACTTGAAATCGGTAAACAGTGGTTCTATACAGAAGTCGAAAAGCGGTGGCAGTTGCTGACACTACAAGGGTGGGAAACCAGAGAGATACGCGATAGGTTAGGTCTCAAGAAGTCTTCTAAGAAGTTATCAGAAACCTTTAGCGCACATTGCGTAGATTCTTGGTGTCTGGCACATCACACCGTAGGGGGTGTTTCTATTCCTGAGAATACCGATATATTCTGTATAGCGCCTATCCCCATCAAACGCCGGTGTCTGCATAGAGAACAAGAGGCAAAAGGCAGGCAGCGAAATAGATATGGTGGCACTGTGTTAGGAAACGGGCTCGTCAAAAACACTTTGATAAAGCACGTCAAATATGGGTTCACACGCCTTGTTGGTGTTAATGCGAAAGGTTTATTTTCCATCTATACGCTTGAAGGTAAACGATTGACAACAAGCGCGAAACGAAACGATTTTAGAGTGCTAACACGCCTGAACTTTAACTACAGGAGCGGGCATTCCTCCCCAAGCTAAAGCATGGGGTCTCCTGCCCGAAGATTGATGAATAGGAGGACGGACTAATTAGAAGCTGTCTTTCGCCTTCTCTGATAAAGTTACTGATGGACTGGCTTCTTATTGAATATATTATTCATTAGTTGGGAGAGTTTTGAATTGGTCCGACAAAAATGACAAAAACAAAGATCGCTGATCTCAGCGAGCTCAAGGATCGTGAACCGACTTATGCCCTCGTTGCGAATGTGGATCTCGTCGTTATCCGTTACGACAACGAAGTCTCTGTACTCTACGGTAGGTGTCATCACCGCGGCGCACTGCTGGCAGACGGCTATATTGATGGCGAGAACCTGATATGCGGCGTTCACTACTGGGACTACCGCTACGACACCGGTATCAGCGAATATCAGAACACGGAACGTCTCGCGAAGTTTAAGGCGTGGATAGAAAACGATGCTGTCTACGTTGACGAAGACGAAATACGGGAATGGGAACACCAGAACCCGCAATCCTACCATCGTGACGAATATCAAGGCGCGTATCAGGACATCCACGGCACGCCAGAGGAACCGTATGTCGCCCAGATTCGGGAACTCGCAAGCCACGGGCTTAGCAAAGTCGGACACCACGGTCCGACCGATGCGATGGGTGTGCTACGCGCCGACCTACCGAATTGGGATGCGCTCCAGTTTGTAGTGGCGCAGCTGCACAAAACCCCGCACCTTGATGATGAACTTGTGAGAACGGAATTGGTTATCGGTCCGCGTGCGAAAAAACCGCTGAAATTGGAGATACCGATCTTTGTTTCCGATATGAGTTTCGGTGCGTTGTCCGCTGAAGCGAAGACCGCATTGGCGAAGGGTGCGGAGATGGCAGGAACAGGTATCTGCTCCGGCGAAGGCGGGATGCTATTGGCAGAGGCGGAGTCAAACAGCCGTTATTTTTATGAACTCGCCTCCGCACGGTTCGGATTCTCTTATGACAAACTGGAACACGCACAGGCTTTCCATTTCAAAGGTGGACAGGGTGCTAAAACAGGGACAGGCGGACACCTTCCCGGCAATAAGGTAACAGAGGAGATCGCAGCGGTACGTGGGCTGCACGCAGGGGAACCCGCGATCTCGCCTGCACGGTTCCCAGATTGGGAAGCACTTGACGATTTCGCAAAATTTGCTGAACGGGTACGAAAAGAGACCGGCGGAATCCCAATCGGCTTTAAACTCTCGGCACAGCACATTGAGAAAGATATTGAAGCCGCACTTCACGTCGGCGTGGACTATATCATTCTCGATGGCAGAGGCGGTGGCACGGGTGCTGCACCGCTCCTATTCCGAGACAATATCTCGGTACCGACAATGCCTGCGTTAGCACGGGCGCGGAAATATCTCGATGAAACGGGAAACAGCGATGTCACACTTATCATCACTGGTGGCTTGAGAACGCCTGCCGATTTTGCGAAAGCGATGGCACTCGGTGCAGACGGGGTCGCAATCGCGAATTCGGCGATGCAGGCGATCGGTTGTATCGGGATGCGCGCATGCCACACAAACAACTGTCCGGTCGGGATTGCGACGCAGAAAGATCATCTCCGTTCACGACTCAAGGTGGAAGTCTCCGCGCAGCGATTGAATCGGTTTCTCGGTGCCTCTGTGTCTCTCATGCAAGTCTTAGCACGTGCCTGTGGACACAACCATCTGAATCAGTTCAACTCGGACGACCTGACGACATGGGAGCGTGATGTTGCGTATTTGACTGGCGTTAAATATGCCGGGGTTGTGCCGTTGTAGCACTTGTTGGTGATGATCTGACGCGGTTGCAAACCGCGCCTACCGAATAGAGAGAAGCGGAATTATAGCCGAATCTTTTTGAAAGCCTCAATTTGTGCCGTAATCGCGCGCTCTGTCGGGAGACGTTCTGCACTCGATGCCCCGTAGAATCCGACAACGCCTTCGGTATTTTCCAGAACGTACGTAGCGTCTTCCGGTTCAGCGATGGGACCGCCGTGGCAGATAACGAGGATATCAGGATTGACACCTTTCGCTGCGTCGTGGATGGCTTGCACTTGCTTGGCAGCATCCGCCAATGTGAACGCAGTCTTTGCACCGATAGAACCTTTTGTAGTCAACCCCATGTGTGCGACGAGGATATCCGCACCAGCATCCGCCATCTGCTCCGCTTCAGATTCGTTGAAGGCGTATGGTGTCGTGAGCATTCCCATCTGACTTGCTGTCCGAATCATCTCCACCTCAGGTCCATACCCCATGTCGGTCTCTTCGAGCAGTTGACGGAATGTGCCGTCAATCAGACCGACCGTTGGGAAGTTCTGTACACCGGAAAACCCGATTTCATCTATCTGTTTCAAGAATATATCCATCAAGCGGAACGGATCCGTGCCACAGACCCCTGCGAGGACGGGTGTATCCGGTACGACGGGTAGTACTTCGCTCGCCATCTCAACGACAATCTGGTTCGCGTCGCCGTAGGGCATCATGCCAGCGAGTGAACCTCTGCCTGCCATTCTGAATCTGCCGGAGTTATAGATAATAATAAGGTCAATGCCACCAGCAGCCTCGCATTTGGCGGAGATACCCGTGCCAGCACCTGCCCCGATGATGGGTTTGCCAGCGTCAATGTTGTTGCGTAGTTGTGTTAAAATATTTTCTCGTCTGAATTTCATGATAGTTGTCCTTACCTATGAGAATTGGATGTGGTATACTGTAAGCATTATAGCAAAATATTAGATTTTGTGTCATATTTTCCTGCCGGGACGGTGGGGATTTCACGCCACACTGAAGATGCTGGTGCTGTTTTTCGTGCTTTCAATGCGCCCCAGGTTGTCACAAGCGCGTCAGCAGGTTCAACAGCGTAGGCTTTATTGTTCCAATCCAGTGAAAGCACAATGTCCTTCATCGTTATCAAGATAGGCTCAGGTTCACCCCCTGTCGCCGGAATAACGAAATTACCGAGTGAACGGAATAATTCTATGTTTCTGATCTCTAAGTGCGTATAAGAACCGTAGGCAATAAACTTTCCATCAGGGGACCAGGAATCAACGCTATAGATATAATCCTTTTTTGAAGGTACTATTTCCGCGCCTGCATCGGGTTCCACCGGTGCAACAGCAATAGCCTTCGTCCACAAGTTTCCATCTCGCGCGACAACGATACCAAAAGCAATCTGTTTTCCGTTTGGTGAAAAAACTGGCGAAGAGTCTATACGCCGTAAAATACGAAAGATGTCCTTTGTCGCAACGTCGAATAAAAACAACTCGTTAAGTCTAGAAAAAGCAATGTGCCTCCCATTGGGCGACCATTCTACATCATATATATCCATAGCATCATGATCCATGAGGCGTTCAATTTCGGGTTCAGGTTTGGCAAGTTCATCATTTCGGATGATCATTAGCCCTGGGCGCTCTACGAAGATGACATCGCCGTTGCTCGAAATATCTGCATCTATGAGCCCGGGGAATCTACCAAGTGTTAAGTTTTTTGCCTTCCTAAGTGGGTTTTTCCGATCTAAAATAGGACTTACGCAAAATCAGAGAATTAGGTCTATCATAAGGCAATCGGTGCAGTTAGGAAACCGCATTTCACCTACAAGGGCAGTGCGTAAGCCCCAGAACAAATAATGCGCGTAGCACAAAAGGAGAACAATCCCATGAAATGTACATTGTGTTCAATTTTAACAATCCTGTTTATAACACTTACAATTACACGGGATATCTACGCCCAAGACTTACATCAATGGCATTTACCCGAAGGTGCGAAAATGCGGCTCGGTAAAGGCGCGATAAATAAGGTAGCTTACTCTCCCGATGGCACTCGGCTGGCAGTGGGGAGTTCTATCGGTGTTTGGATCTACGATATGGAAAAGGGCAAGGTGCTTGATCTTTTCCCGATGTATGGCGTATCTTGCTTGGCGTTTAGTCCGGATGGAAAAACCCTCGTCAGTGGGAGCAGGCGGCATAATCTTGTTTTATGGGATATAACAACCGGTGCACCCTTGCGCACTTTCATCAATATTTATCATAGTGATGTTTTTAGCGTGGCGTTTAGTCCGGATGGAAAAAATTTAATCAGTGGACATGACAACGGATTTATCTGTTTGTGGGAAGCAGCAACAGGTAAAGGTTCAAACTACCTCTACAATATCTGGGGCGAAGAAGGAATTTTACGCGTCCGCCATCATGTAGGTGAAATTCATGGACTAGCGTTTAGTCCGGATGGGAAAACCTTCGCCTGTCTGTGCAAGGGTGAAAGTGAGGCTGTTCATTTGTGGGAGACGGCAACGGGGAAGTATATCCAACGCTTGTTCCTTACAGGGGGTGAAGAGAATTCAATCGAGAGTATTGCTTACAGTCCGGATGGACGGACAGTCGTAATTGGGTTGGGAACTGGCGGGATTATCCTGTTGGATACGACAACCGATGCACGCTCTCAAAATCTCGGACATGGTATGCGGCGCATTTTAGGTTTAGCGTTCAGTTCGGATGGGCAGCTGCTTGCCGGTTGTGATATAGACGAGACGGTTCGTTTATGGGATATAAAAACAGGCAAACTCCTTCGTACTTTTATTGGACATAAAGATGAAGTCTTTAGTGTAGCGTTTAGCCCAGATGGAAAGACGGTCGTGAGCAGTAGTAAGGAATCTGTCCGTTTATGGAATACACACGGAGAAGAGCAGCTACGTTCTGTCATCACGCATACTGCTATTTTAGGTGCAGCGTTTAGTCCAGATGGAAATACACTCGCCAGTGGGAATGCGGACAATACTGTCCGTTTATGGGACGCGAAATCCGGTGAACCTCTCACCACTCTCATCGGACATAAGGGTGAGGTCTCTAATGTGGCGTTTAGTCCAGATGGAAATACACTCGCGAGTATGGGGAACGACACTGTCCGTTTGTGGGATGCCAGAACAGGCGAACACCTACGCGCACTCTCTGAATCTAAGTATTATAGTATGGCGTTTAGTCCGGATGACGAAACACTTGCGACTGAACATCAAGGGAATACTGTCCGTTTGTGGAATACAAAAACAAGCGAACTTCGCCACACGTTCACCAAACAGGAACATTGGATCATTCACATGGCGTTCAGTCCGGATGGGCAGCTGCTTGCACTGCTTCAGGATAAGGACAGAAACCGCAGTTTGTGGGATACAAAAGGAGGCGAACTTATATATTCTCTTACTGTGCCTACCACAAAAAGAAATCAGTCAGGCGCAGCATTCAGCCCGGATGGTAGCATGCTGGCAACAGGTATGGTGGATAAGACACCCATAGGGAAAAAGGACGATATTGTTTGGTTATGGGATACAACGACAGGTGAACATATACGCACTCTTACTGGACATCTTGATACAATTACGTGTGTAGCATTTAGTCCGGATGGGCAGAGGCTTGCCAGTGGCAGTGACGACGAGACTGTCCTTTTATGGGATTTGAAAACCCACAAACACCCGCGTATCCTTATTGGACACAATGATAGGGTTTTGAACGTGGCATTCAGTCCGGATGGCAAAACGCTAGTGAGTTCAAGTAGCGATGGTATAGTGCTTCTGTGGGATATCATATCTGGTAATGGGCATTAGGCAGCACATCACACATTATGAGTAGGCGGGGCCGGGGACCCGCCCTTACATTTTACCGCCGCGCATGCTGCGATTCTGCTGGGGCGCGGTATTCAACATCAAGATGTGGTGTCTCTAAACGGATATGCCCTTGAAGGCGCGAAGTCAAACAACTCTCCAATGCTCCGCTTACCAACAGAGTGCGCTCTGCCGGATACGGTGCGATACCTGTCTCAAAAAGTTCCTCAATCTTGGCGATGAGACACGCGGAATAGGTAACGTTCGGGGTTGGCGTTAAGAAAAACTGCGTAGACACCGGTACCGATTCATCCTTCAGTTTCGCGGCGAAACAGTAATCCCGGACTGCCCCGTTGAGCATCAGCAGTGTCGCTCGCAACCCGTCGTTATATTCAATGAAATAGGCGGACGGGTTCTCGACGAGTCGGTAGATTTCACCGTTACCGATCATATCCTGCGTTCTACCGTCTTCATCGGTTAAACCGCACGGCGTATCACTTCTCGAAAGTGCCGCTTCCAACAATTCCAGAGACCAGCGTCCATCTTCGCCTGCTTTCCAGACCTCCTCACCATCTATTAATTGGACAGCAGCGACACCCGTCTCGCCCCCTTTTCGGCGTTCTGTCATACACTGCATCGCCTCCAAAGCGTGATAATCCATCGGGTCTGAACCGCCAACGCCTACCATGAGCCCCTCTTCTATTTCACATTCCAACGGCAGATCGACATCCGGCAATCGCCACGTGACAGGCAGCGACGAACCCGCCAGCACACCAAACCCGAGGCGGTGTCCGTCGTCTACCATCTCTTTCGCTTTCTCGAAACTGTAGGAGAGGTGCTTATCGTTGAAGATAGGCACAGCACGTCCGTCTGCTTCAAAAACCTTGACGCACGCTTTGAAAAAGTCGTAGCGTGGATATAATACTTGACTTTTTTCATTGGTAGGATAATCGCCGTGTTCTCCAATCAAAAGCACCGCATCCACAGCGAGTTCATCACCACCGCACCGCAGTGCTTCAGCAATGGTAGGATAGACGGAGAACCCGAATTCTCTGGCACGGTCTTCGCTCTGCTCTCCCTCCGGTTTCTGATCGACGTATAGAGAGACAACTTTCATATCGGGACGATGCCATCTGCCCTCTTTTGGATAGCCGACAAGAAACCGATCTGCAAAATGTTGCGCGTGTGATAGATAACGGTAGATAGTGGTAATAACAGCAATTCGTTTCATAATTTTTCTCTCTTATTAACGGCAGAAGAGCGTTGCTTCTTACCTTTAAGGAATGCTAACAATAATGCTTTGATCAGAATTCAGGCGGTTAGGGCATTCGCTTCTGAAGTTAGGGGCAAATTTGCGTGCATTAAGTATCCAATTGCCCCGAACACCTTCTTTAAATCGCTTATCGCGAGCACTGTTTCATTCTGCGTAAACAGATTTGCCTCTAATTTTCCAAATTCCCAAAGCGCGCCATCCGTGACAATCCCGTAAACAGGTATTGTGTTGTCATTGTTAATTTTCTGTGCGGCAACTAAGCCAGCCAGGCACTGTCCCCATCCTACAGTGAAATCGCTTCGTTTCGCCTCAACCACAACAATGATCGGGCTCCCCAACACTGTTTTTCCTAAGGCTGATTTTGTTGAGATGAGATAATCAGGCGTGCCACTCAGTTGTGTATCGCAAGAAATTGATTGGTGGCTCCACAGCGTAAAAGCGTCGGCATATTCTTTGTAGACCTCTCTGAGAATTGGATAGATCACATTTTCACAACGCGCTGCTTCCGATGCAAATACGTTGATGTGCCGTTGACTAAATGTGAACTCCTCCAAAAAAGCCTCTGAGGGTTCAACGTCCGCGTACTGAATATAGTCGGCTTGCGTATATTTTATTTTGTATGCTTCCTGAACCTGCATAATTGATTTGAAATCCGTAAATGCCATCTGATTATGCTCCTTTGACCGAAAACGCGATTTCCAATATTTAAAAACTATGGCGCGCGTTTTCGGTCAAGTACGCCAAAAGGTTGACGCTTCCGTGGGTTGATAGGCGATGTCGAGATGCGGTGTCTCTTGTCTTGTGCTATCGGCGAAAAGGCTATCAACGCCTGCTGCAACGAGCCCTGTCGTCAAAAGCGTCCGTTCAACGGGATAGGTTGCCTCGCCTGTCAGGAACATCTGTTCAATATTGTTAACCAAGGGTGAAAAGAAGTTCGCCAACGTCGTCCGTGCGGGTGGCATCGGGAGATACATCTGCGTTGAAAGGGTTTCATCGCCTGAACCGATATATGCAGCGAAGTTGAAATCTTGGACTAATCCGTTCATCAGAATCATTGTAGATTTCAATCCGTCGTTGTGTTCATATTGATAAGCGATGGGGTCTTTCACGACCTCCTTTAGTTCGTCTAACGTCGGAAACGGATTGTTGAACCCCGGACGTGAGGGTGTGAGCGTATGACTCCGACAAAGAGCAGTTTCAAAGAGTTCTCGCGACCAGAGCTCCGTATGATGTGCTTGCCAGAACGCGTCGCCGCGGTACGCCTGCAGCCATTTCACACCGCTCTCACCACCTTCACGTCGTTCCACCATACATTGCAAGGTTTCCAGCGCATGGAAATCGTAGCTATCCACACCGCCGTAGCCGACGCACACCGCCTCGGAGACCGGAACACCGAGCGGCATATCAATAGAAGGCGTGCGCCACGTAACGGGTAGCGAGGAGCCTGCCATGAATGCGAAGTCCATATCTTGGGAGATGTCGTACATCTCGCGCGCCCACTCCCAGTTCCATGAGAGATGTTTATCGTTGAATACTGGCGCGCCGCGTCCACTGCGTTCAAACACCTCAGCCATCTGCATGAAATGTTCATAACGCGGATAGAGGCGTTGTCCCTTCTCGTTAGATGGATATTCACCGTGTTCGCCGATGAGGAGAACACCGTCAACAGCCAATTCCTCGCCACCGAGGGTGAGTGCCTCCGCGATTGTGGGGTATCCTTTCACTGTCGGGAAACGTTCCAGTCTATCGCGGCTGATGTCGTTGTCTTTGACCTGTTCGACGTGCAGAGAAACGAGGTCCATCGGTGGATAGTGGTGTCGGCTATTCCACCCGTAGCCTTCCAAGAACCGGTCAACGATATGCTGCGCGTGTGCGTATTTATGATAAATCGTCGCAATCGCAGCGATTTTAGGTCGTTTTTCCATCCTTCCTCCTTTAGATTTCACGGCGGGTTCATTTAATTCTAAAATCTACCGTATTTCAGCCCTAATTAGCCTTGGCACTTCAATCGCGTTGGCAGACAGTTCAAGCATAATCGCAAGGTTATAGGATTGCCATTTCAACGTTATCGAAGTTGCGCCGGTAGTATTTCATATACTGTACTTTTTTTTCAAGTGCTTCTATAACGGCGGTACTGAAATTTACTTTTTCAAATTTTTGCGCACTCCCTAACCCCCCCGGACTGAACACGTTAATTTCCATAAGTTTGTTACCTACGATGTCCAATCCTACTAAGAACATTCCGTCTTGCACTAATTTGGGACGAACCATTTCAACGAGTTCTAAAGCCGTATCGGTAATTTCTGCCTGCTGAATTCGTCCACCGGCGTGAATGTTACTTCTCATGTCGGCACCCCTACGAACACGGTTGAAGGCTGCGTACCTGCGACGATAACGCAACGGTTTACCATTAAGGACAAATAGACGCATGTCGCCTGCAGCAGCGGCAGGTAGGTACTCTTGAGCGATTACATATCCATCCCGGCTCACAGCGTCAATCATCTGATTGAGATTAGGAAGGTCATCAGGTCTAAGCAGGAATACATTTTGTCCACCCGAACCTTGAAGTGGTTTGAGAACAATGGTTCCACCTTGTTCTTTCGCAAAAGTTTTAATTTCGCAATGGCTCCTTGTGATAAGCGTTCTCGGTCGGACTTCTTCAGGAAAATTTTGGAAGTACATTTTGTTGAGTGCTTTTGCAAGTCCATTGGGATCGTTGAGGACAATTACACCATGCCGCATTGCGACTCTTCCAAAGATAAGCCCGGCGTTTTGTGCCCAAGGTCTATGAATTGCATCGTCTGTGGGGTTATTACGTAGCAACAAAATATCCAGTTCATCAACGGTAATACGTTCTAATTTTGCCCGGTCACTTTGTAAATCTTTAAAATAAGTTGTATGTGATTTGTAATTTCTGCGGGGTGCCATACGCGCTACAGCTCGGATATATTCATCTGCATCATAAGATAGATCTCCTACTGCTATCATCCATGCTTCGTGTCCCATGTTAGTCGCCTGCATTGCCATCCGAATTGTTGTGTACCCAGCTTGTTCAGTCTTCATGTCATTGACGACAAATCCAATTTTCATATCGCTCCTCTTGATAATATTGTAGACTGATGTTTTTTGTGCAGTGTATCTAATTTTTTACGAAATAAGTCGTTTTGGACTTGCAAAAAGTGAGAAAAAAGTGCGATAAACCCTTGAAAATAAAGGGTTTTCATGCATATAATATAAATAAAAAAATAGGGGGTTACAGCCCGCTTATTGAAACCTGAAGGTAGAGTTGATTTTTGCGGATTCACACTTATCTGATTATTGTATCAGAATCTAAGAGAAAAAAGCAACCCGTTTTAAGAAATAGGCCAGGACGATTTAGTTTTCGGTTTTTCGTCCAATTTTAGACATCCAGACCCGGTAGGTGCGGTTGGGAAACTACACCGGGACGCGATTAGGAGATTTCGCCTAATGGACTGGTATGATAGCGATACAGAGATCACTTTTCTGGGCAGCTAAAATTCAAAGATAGAAAAGATTGGTAAATTCCCGATCTTTTCTCGCCCGTTGAGTTCGGTAAGTTCTATTAAGAGGGCAATGCCTACAATGTCTCCACCGAGTTTTTCAACAAGTTCAATGGTTGCAGCAAGGGTTCCACCGGTTGCCAAGAGATCATCGCATAAAAGTACGCGGCTATCTTTTGGGAAAGCGTCTTGATGAATAGTTAGTGTGTCGTTTCCGTATTCAAGGTCGTAGGTCACTTGATATGTGTCGTAGGGTAACTTCCCTTTTTTGCGTATAGGAGCAAAGCCTGCCCCCATCCGATACGCAAGAGCAGAAGCGAAAATGAACCCTCTTGCTTCGGGCCCTGCGATTACGTCAACGGCTGCATCTTTATAATGGTTTGCGTAGACCTCAATTACAGCGTTGAAGACAGGCGCATTTCCTAAAAGTGGTGTAATATCTTTAAACATAATTCCAGGTTTGGGATAATCGGGTATAGTTCGGATAAATTTTGATAATTCGTTCATAACCTTATAAAACCTCTTGTTATTTTTATATGGAAATTAGTAGTTTCGGACTTACGATAATACCGGTTTTGTTCTGAACATAACCTGTTCTTACCATCAAAGGCAATGGAACTCGTAGTTTTATGCTCTTAGATCTGACGAAAGCATTCCTTCCGTGGCAATGACATCAAGAATCTATATCTACGGTGACGGTATTGTGGAATCGGCATTTAGCGGTCTTTCAATAAGCACCACTGGTGCCTGACAGCAGTCGCAATTCCCGGGTGCAACTGTGCGGATATAACATGTGTCGCAGTAGTAGTAGAGATCGTGGAGAACGCCGTCACGGACAGACAGAAAACGGGTTACCTCCAGCAACTGCGTTTTCGGGAAGACCCGACCCTTGATGACCAAGTCCTTTTCATGCAATCGCTCGTCAACAAAGAGTGCCTCGGCTAACGATGTCCGTAGGAGCGTGTAGTATTCGCCTTTCTCGGTCTTGATGCCATATAGATGCGTGTGATTACCGAAGAGTTCTACGTTATAGTGTGTATGCATCTCCTCCGCTAAGCAGACGACTTTGCCACTGAGTTCCACATTTTTCGGTTCAGGCTTTTCGGCTGGCGGTTTCGCACCAACCATCAGTAGGACGAGAATAATGAACAGTGGTGATAACCGTTTGAAACTACGCATCGTTTTCCTCCTTTGCCCAGCGATTTGGACCGGGACCGGGTTGATGTTCATCACGAATGCGCTTGAATTCTTCAGGTGTGGTAACAATATCTTCGGGGTGCAGTCGGCTCCGAGCAAGGAAACCGGCTTCCGGTTGATAGCCGGTCGGTTTCGCCGCATCCTGATACCGTGAATCAACGCTCCATCTGACTTGGTTGCTGATATTGGGGATGGAGCGATGCGGTGTTAGGTTGGTCAGCAGCAGGACACTGCCGAACTTGACAGGAACGACTACCGGTTCAACTTCGGGCAATGCCTCATCTGGTATTTCAAGATAAAAACGTTCAGAGTGCCGATGTCGGAAAACACCCTTTTGATGGACACGCGGGATGACTTCCATGCATCCGTTCTCAACGGTCGCATCTATTAGCGGAATCCAGATCGTGAGTTGTAAGACTGTGTCGCATTTAGGTTCCATATAACCCGCATCCTGATGCCACGGGACGAGGGTACGATCGTGTTCGGGGAGTTTCGGACGGACGCGGTATGCCGGGTGACACATAATCTCCGGTCCGACGAGTGATTCGGCGATGTTGAGAAGCTTCGGATTAATGAGCAGATCGAAGAGTGCTGGACCCGTGTGTGCGCCGCTAAACACCTTCTGAAATACGACTGGCGATTGCTCCGTAATTTTTGCCAAACGGGTATCAAACCCTTCCGTTTTGAATTCGGAATCAATCTCACCTTTTGCGTGGAGTTCCGATGCACCCGTATCAACAATTTCTTTAAACTCCTCAATCAATGGGTTTAGATCGTCTGGCGAAAGCGCATCTTCAATCAACAAATAGCCGTTTTCATTAAAATTTTGGATTTGGGAATCAGTTAATACTTTCATAACGCCTCTCATATTTGGACAAGTTCAATTAGAATGCCATCGGGGTCTGGGGCACACGCAACACCCGCAGCATCTGGCGCGCTTATCGGTTCAGATAGAAATTCAACACCGTTTTGTTTCAGGTTTTCGACAGTCTGCTGCATATCGTCCACAAAAAAGGTAAGCCAACGGACACCTGCTGAGAATTCATCTGTCGGTTTCGGCGGTGGCGATTCGATCTCCATCAGCTTGATGAGCGTGTTGCCTGCCTTAAGCCGAACCTGCCGAAATCCGGTCGGTGCAAGTCCTACGTCGCGGGCAAGAGCGTCCGGTATTTCTAAGTCCAACACAATCTCAAAACCCAACTTGTTGTGATAGAAGTCCAGCGATGCCGCAAAATCGCTACAGGTAATAGCGATGTCAACAGTCGGATGTGATAAATTTAGCACGGGTTTTTAACCTCCTGTGAGAACGAAGATCGCTTCTCGAAATTGACCAAGCGGACGTGCGTTATAGGTGATGTCTACGGGGATAACAACTCGCCCTGATGCTGTGTAGGGGTTGGGTAACCCAAACCCTACTGGGATCGGAATAGAAAAACCGAAGCCTCCGGATGCCCTCGGTGGAATTGTTGTCTCTGCGGGAGCGATTTCCATACCCCATGATGTGGGAAGCACTGGTTGCGCGGTTGCTGTGCGCGGTTTGTATGAATGGTTCGTTACCTCTACACGCAATTGTGCCGTTCCGCCGGGTGCAACTTCTTGTTCATAAGGATAGCAGCATATCCAGTGTTCATCCATTCCATAGTTGGCGTGGTCCCAAGGGAAGAGTTCGGTATAGCATTTTTCACGTTCAGCGAGTGTGTCGAGCATGCACGCAATTTCGGCATCAGTAAAATCAAACGCCGGATCGACATGGCAGTTAAAAATATGCGTCGGCTTGAGTTCCTGAATTAGACGCAGACATTTTTCGTAGCCGACATCCGCACCGAGCAGATTCCGATTGCCGGAGCAGTAGTCGTCAATCCCTGCCATTGTGAAAGAATCGCCGGAAAAGAACATCCGCACACCGTGTCCTTCAACGAGCAACCCACCGTGATAATAGGTTTGACCGGGAAAATGGTATGCTGTCATCGTGAACTCATTCCACTGCCACGAATCGCTGTCATGCGTGATGCGATCCACCCGCGTAACAGAAGGCGAAATACACGGCAGCCGGAAGCCGATCGGATTCGTGATGACTTGTGCAACAACCCTATCGGTGATCGTTTCACACGGAAAAGTCTCCTGAAATTCAGGGATCGCGTTAACATGGTCGTCGTGGTAGTGCGTTACCCAGAATTGCGTGACTTCCGAAACTTCGCCGTCTGCTTGTAGTTGTTGAATCTGTTTGATGACATTCGGCGAACCACAATCCATCACAAACGTTTCACCTGTCTCGGAGATAATCAGCCACGTTGTGCCGAAATGGCGTAGGAATTCGGGTGGCGGTTTGCCCTCTCGGATCGGCATGTGTCCAGGGTGTCCTTCAAACTCGGCAAAGAGTTGTGGAAAGTAGTGTCGGAGTGCGGAGATTGACACATATTTATCGTAGCAGTATGTCAACCGTTCTAAAAGCGCGTCAATTGCCTTATCAGGGTCGTTCATCACAACGCCGTGGGTCGGGATAAGCGCAGTCGGTGATGCCTGACGCACCTTTTCGAGACTCCCCTTGAGTTCATCGCGCGCACCGAGAAACCCGTGATAGTCGCTGGTCTGCTGTCCTTTCTGTAGGCTATAGAGTTCCCATAACTGACCTTCATCGTAGATGAGATCGCCGGTAAAGGCGAAGCGTTTGCCATCAACATCAATGAGGTAGGTGACACTGCCATCGGTGTGTCCCGGTGTTTCGAGGACTGTCAGCGATGCTGAACCCCACGCAATCTGCGCACCCTCGGTATACGTATCTGTCACGCGGATAGCGTCGGCACGCATCAGGTTGTGTGGATGGTAGTTGTAGAGGTGCCATCGGTACTGTGGATCGTTCCAAAAGGTTTCAACTTCGGCAAACCAAGGAGCCTCTTTTGCTGGCACCCCAACACGGATATTCTCAGCTATCGGGAAGCCGGGTGTGTTATCGCGATGGTGGTGCGTAAAGAGGAGCAGCTCAGCGTTTGTGATACCGAGTTCTGTGAGTGTCGTATTGAAAGTTGGATCACCTGGATCAATGAGGAGCGCGTGGTCTCCATCACGGAGAATACCTGTGTTCACATGTCCGTGATGGACGTATAGGTGTTCGCTGAGTTTAGAAAAGTTGGGTTTCATTTTTTAATGAGCCTCTGGTGTGGAATCTGGCAAAGACAAACCGTCCTTCTCAAGGATTGCCATGCGTGCGGCTTTCGGATGCTCGGCAGGCTTCCATTTTCCTATTTCCCCACCCCAAGCCCAATCAGACATGATAACGAGATCTCTTTGATCTTCTTCCCAGCGTTGATCTTCATCTTCAAAGCCTAACAACTTAAGAAAAATAGGTGGTTCACTCATAAACCGATCATCTTCATCGTCCTGTTTCCAGTTGGTATATGCAAAGGGTTCCCCAGTGTCCCACTGCCACTCGCCCTCTTTTACAACATCTGTTAAACCGATCCAATAGGGACCGGTTCCGAAGACGGCTTCGAGCCATATCTGTTCTGCCTCGCTCGTAATCGTAACCAGATGTGCCTCTTCATCATCAGCTTTGGCTTGCGCATCTTCTCGGTCCTCGCAGTCAATCCATTTGTATGCATGTCCGTTTGCTGGATTTATGATCCATACCCCCGGAACATAAGCGATATTTAATGGGTGAAACAGATGTCGCCTTTTGGGTTCCTCAGACGGCGATTCGGAAAAATCGGTGGCATTGCCATCAAGGGTCAATACGACACCTTCGTGCGGTTCACCCACTTCAACGATAAAAGGCACCGATGCTGCGGAAAGCCCGAGATGGTTAAGGGACAGCATGTAGATTCCGGGGGTGTTTGTCATGTGTACAAAGTTTCCATCTGCATCCGTCTGAAAGGAACGGTTGAAGCCAAAACCGCCTGTTCCATCTATCCCTAAAGGATCAATGTTAACTTTAATGGACGTGTTCGCAAGCGGTTCACCGTTTTTGAAAACGATTCTGCCTCGAACAATCAATTGACGTTCCATGATAACTTCTACGTCCTTGATATCGGTCCCGGGTTCAATACCAAAAGTAGCACTCCGAGAGGAATCATGCAAGAAGCTTGGATAGAATGTCAGGCTCCCGAACTTAATCGCTCGGACCTGAGTGTGGTTTGAACGAAACGAACCCTTTGCCATCATCGGATTACGAAGTACACTCAGTCCGGTTTGGCTTGGCGTGACTTTGTCGAAAACGAACCGTCCTTCTGAATCGGTTTCCGCTGCTGATATTTGCAGCATCATCGTTGCGCCGACAACTGCTTCGCCTTCCGCAGTGATAACACGCCCGGACAACGTTGTAGGTTTCTCCTCAGCGTTCCCGTGAGATGCGAAGGCAAAACTCAACACAATGAGCCCTGTTAGCAACTTAAAGGTGTGTTGTGTGAAACGAAAACCTGTCATAACGAATATTCCCTTATAGCGTAGGCGTGGTTAGTAACGTTCTTTTTCGAGAATGGCGTATTTAACTGCGGGTCGTAATCGACTTTCGGAGTCAAGTGCCATCCATCTCTTTGAAGCAAAAATTAGGGCGATGGGAATTTCTCCTACGCTGCTGGTTGTGGTATCAGGGCTGCCCGTGGCTCCCCAATTAGCGTAGGTAAGCGGTTCACCGTTGTCCCATTGCCATAATGTCCCTTTTTCTGGCACACGCAGCCCAATCCAGAAGAACACTTTCTCTGGATAAAGCGATTCCAACCATTTCTGTTCCGCTTCGTCGTTGATAGCGACAAGATATGCACCTTCGGCTTCCGCTTCCGCTTTTGCATCCTCCCAACTGTTGCACGGAATTCTTCTGTAAGCGTGATCATTTTCGGGGTTCACCGTCCATACTGCATGCCGCGCTTTTTCTCTTTTGCTTCGGTTTTCACGGCGTTCCTCTAAATCGTTGAGTCTCAAGACGAATTTTTCGTACCGTTCTCCCTTCTCAAGGCGTACCCATCTCGATTTCGCGGATGCGCCTTCATATCCCACCATGACTGAGTATTCTGCAGCACCTCTTAGATGCTCTGTGACAAAGTAACCTTGGGCATCGGTCCAAGCAGTAAACGTTGAAGATCCACCGCTTGCACTTCTACTACGTGGAAAAAGGAAGAATCCCTCATGACTTCGTCGCCGTCGTCGAATAGTGAGATCAATCTCCGCATTGGTAAGCGGTGTTCTATCCTTTAGAAGCACGCGTCCCCGGATCCGCATATCCGGTAGTTCTACTTTGACGACGACATCTTCAAGGGACGTGTTCGGTTCAAGCGCAAAAGTCAGTTGCCCTAACCAGTTTGGGAAACCGACACCATCTACCTTATAATAACGGAAGGTCAAATCTCCGATTTGAACGGATACGATTTCATAACGCGAGCCGTGTTCAGGAAACATCACCAACCGCGATGAAACCGGATCAATGTTAGTGATAGAGAACCGTCCATCCGCATCGGTCACGCCCCGTGGCCAGGATGTGAGCGGTGCGAGCGGTCCAATCTCCTGTCCCATTTTAATTTCAACCGGTTTAACAGCGAGACTGAGCTTTTCAACTGGGTTGCCATCTGTATCAACAACACGACCAGAAAGACTTGATTTGCCCTCCTGCGTAATACCATCCCACTGGAACAGAAACGTAAAGGCGATAATACCAACGAACATCGCAATATAGGGTCTGCTGAAGTGTGAAAGGCGCATAACTAAAACCTCCTTAACCTCATAAAGATAGTTTATGACTTCGCACCTCATACAAACACCGCAGGGGAAACCTGAAACGTTTCTGCTAAAGCGTGAATGTGCGTGACCGTCAGATCCCGTTCCCCATTAAGAATTTCCAAAACGATGTCAGGCGGACCAAGTGCTGGCATATCTGCAGGCTCAAGCTGATGTTCTTCCATCAACAGCTTAAGCACCTCAACACCACTACATTCCGGGATCGGATGATTTTTTTTCTCGTAAGCATGGATAATTGTCCCAAGCGTATCAAGGAGTTCATAAAGTGGGTGTTGTTCGTCGGTACCCACTTCATCAATCAAAGCGTTTAAGGTTACAATGGCTCTATCGTACGCATCTTCATCACGAATTGAAAATAACGGTTGAACGATGCGCCAATGTGTGAGAATATCTTCAGCAATAACGCTCATGTTTTCCATCCTCCTTTGTCATATTCTTCATGCGTTAACACATGGTGAACGTAAACTTTACCACGATTGAAATGGATAGAGGCAACAAGTCTATATTTGTTACCACCGATATTAAACACAATTAAATTATCTACAATGTCTGCGCTTGAAAACACTGCGCGTAATTCGGTAAAATTTCGGAACGAATTTTTGGTGATGAGTTTAAACCAACGCCTAAGCGGCATTTGGCTGTCAGGATATCGTTCCCAGAATTCACGCACTGCCTTTTTGCTAAGAAGGTGCATCCATTTCCTAAAGATTACGCTTCAGCGAACTGTGGTCTGCCGAGGGCATCCGTTCTGCCTTGACGTTTGTAGTGCGGTAGATGTCCACCTGCGTCTGCCAAGATGCGTTCTTGGGCAAGCGCGATCCGCTCTGCGCCTTGATCGGCGATGTCGTGCTGGCAGTCAACGTCTGCTTCGAGATCAAACAGTCGGATACCGTCATTAAAATCGACACTGGAGAAATACCAGCTCTTCGCGTCCTTATACCAGACGGAGTTGACATAACGACATGTCAGGTATTCACGCGATTCAAAACCGCTTTTGCCTTCAACGAGTGGGAGCAGGCTTTGCCCTTGAATCTCACCAGCGGGTTCCACTTGGCTCGCTGCCATGACAGTAGCAGGTACATCCAGCGTATAGACGAATTCATCACACGTTGTGCCAGCGTTGACGCCTGATGGGTGGCTGACTATTAAAGGAATGTCCATTGTGCCGGGATACATAAAATTTGCAGGCTTGCCGGTGGCTTTGTCTGGATTTTCGGCGAAGTTCGTGCCGTGGTCTGCGAGGAACATGATGAGTGTATTCTCACGGAGTCCGAGACGATCAATCGTATCCACTAACCTTCCGAACCACGTATCCACGAGGGTGACGAGACCGGCGTAGTTGGCTTTAACGCTTGGCAGACGTGCCTCAAGTTCCTCATCTTTGAGTGAACCGTAGGGCAAGTTGAGACAGATAGGTTCCCGATCTTCTCGACTCCCATAGAGGTCGTAGTAGTGGATAGGTGCTTCCCATGTCTCGTGCGGTGTGAACCCGTCAACATAGAGATAAAACGGTGTATTTTGATGGTTATGCTCAACAAATTCGATTGCGGAGCGGAACAGTCGGGCGGTGGGCCAGGTCTCTTCCGGACGTTCCGGTTGAACGTTCATGATATGCGAACGGATCCGCTGAGGGTTCCCGCGATATCGAGAGATCAAAGCAGGATCGGCGTGTGCGCCGCCACGGTATCTGTCTTCGGCTTGACCGCGAACGAACTGCCACTGCCGGAACCCGCGCGTGAAGTTCATTCCGGGGACGAAATAGTGCGGAACATCGGCAAAGAAACCGGTGTGATACCCGTTTTGGACGAGCGATTCAGCGATCGCAGGTTCCTCGGAAGACATCGGCTGCCAACCGGGGGTATAGACGTTATCCCACGGCACAGGTGTATATGTACTAAACGGATAGGCGCGTCTGCCGGTGTGTAAGGTGCGGCGCGTCGGTATTGTCGGTAAACATTCGGGGTGCGCGTTCGTGAATCTGACACTCTGTTCGGCAAACCGTGCTAAATTCGGTGTCTGAACCCAATCGTTGCCGTAAGGACTGAGATATGCGGTTCGTAAGGTATCTGAAACTACAACAACTATGTTCCAACTCATATTTTAATTTTCCTTTCGGTTCGGTTAGGTGAGTGCTGGTTAATTGTTTTTTTTCGTATATCCGCTTTCCACTACGTTCCAAGCTACACACTTTGGTCATTGATAGAAGCAGAATAATCGAAAACGAGAACATCCTCAACGAGTGGATGGATGTGTTCACCGGCAACTTGGCGGTGGAATGGGTGCGGCAGGTAGGCATCGCGTGCGGCTTCGTCTGTAAACCGGACGATAAAACCGTACGCGTAACCCTGACTCTTGCCTTCAGGACTGTTGTTCGTGCCAGCAGTTACGGATTCAATGCCGGGGATTTCGTCAGCCATTCCTAAAAGCGCATCCGATAAGGTTTCCAACTGTGCCTCGGTGACCTCTGATTTCAACTTCAACAGGACAATATGTTCAACCATTAAGATTTCCTTCTTCCATAGAACTTACGCAACCCCTCGGCAGACGGGATTTGGAATCCCGCTTTAGTGCTTGTTAGGCACGGATTTGTGAGAAATACGTAAGTCCGATTCCATAGAAAAATTTGTTCTGGTAAATTTGACAAAAATGTTATACAATCTAAGTATGACACAGATGTTGTTTTTTTTCAAGTTTTCTCTGCAGTCTGCCAGAGTTTCCTAAGTAACCACAGTTGACTAAAATAGGCAGTTAAAACAGATACTCTGGTGTCTGCGAACCGAACTACAAAGGAGCATCAGCGATGAAACTGGTTTATGTTTGTATAACTACGCTTTTTCTTTTTGTTGCCTTAATTGCCTTCGCTGAGAAGGTGGAAGTGACCAATATAGAAGACAATAAGAACGGTGTTTATCAAGCCGTGGAGTTGGAAGAGGGTGGGAACTTTTTTCACGACAGGAACTATACGATTACCAATATCCCGAAAGCGTTTCTCGGATTAACGCAAGTCTCCACGTCAGCAGACTGTCCGGGTGGGCAGGACTACCGACTCACGTTTGAAATCGATCGGTCGGCTTATATCTACCAAGCGTGGGATAGCCGTCATAAACGACCCGAAGACCGGGGTCAAGACCCGAAGGATTGGTTTACAAAAGGATATACCGATACGGAAGAATCGCTATTCCTTGATGCGCCGCACGATCCGACCGAGTACTTCATCTACAAATCCAATGAACCTTACCCTGAAGGAAAAGTGGAGTTGCTCGGTATCGACGAGGTTATCGGAGACCCGGTTATCATGTGGACGATCTTCCTCGAAGAAGGGCAGCTCCCCGTAAGCCCTGTTGGAAACTTAACCACAACGTGGGGCGACATTAAGACAGATTAGTAACAGTGTCGTTTAAACCGAATTCCATTACAGGCGGGCCCATAAGCCCGCCTTTTGTTGATTCACTATCCCGAAATTTTGCTGCTGCAGATGCTATATAAACGTGAGTTTGATAATTAAATTCCGAATATAGTTCCCGTAGGTTGGGTTGAGCGGTAAAGCTATAGGTGCCTTTCGCTATACACAGCACTGCGTTCTTCAATGAACCGTTGGATTAGATAGGTGTAGCGAAACCCAACATCCCAAACTTGTCAGTCTCATAATGCGTTGGGTTTCACTCGGTTTTTAGTGATTTCAGGTGCCTCTCTTGGCTTGAAAACGCTGTGATATGCGCGATTTTTTACTCGGCTTCCGTTCAACCCAACCTACAAGAGGCTTCAATTTTTATTTTCAAACGTACATTATATAAATAACCAGTGTGAACGCTTATGGCATATTCGAGTCGCGCAGAGAAAATTACTGATCGCTTATCCTCAACCGGAGGTCGCAAAATGAAACGTCTTTTTTTCCCAATTTTCCTTCTAAACGTTACACTTCTTCTGACCAGTTTCGCACAAGACAATACAAAGGTCGGGTTACCTGAAGGTGCGATTGCACGACTTGGAAAAGGCGGCATTAATCTGATGCGGTTTTCGCCGGATGGTACCCGTCTCGCTGTGGGAACAGATGTCGGGGTGTGGCTATACGATGTGCCCGATGGGAAAGAGACTGCGCTGTTTACAGGACACCCCGGACAGGTCAATGCCCTCGCGTTCTCAACAGATGGAAAAATCCTCGCAAGCGGTGGGCATGTGAACCCTGTTATCCAGTTATGGAATTTGGATACCGACAGTAAACTCTCAACACTGACATTACCTGAAGAAATACAATCAATATCAACGCTGACATTCGCCAAAGATAACACAATACTTATCAGTTTGGACGAATCCGGTAACATCACCTATTGGGATGTCAAAACCTACACAAAAGTGTTAGATATAGTTACACAGCTGTCCTACGATGCAGTAGCGGTTTCAGAAGATGGCAGCACCTTTGCTACTGGTGATAGACACGGTATAATTCCTATAGTTTGGACAATTTTAAGA
>JAAXHL010000065.1:0-84808 GCA_012270865.1 Candidatus Poribacteria bacterium
CTTGATAGATTTGAGAAATATCAGTACATCTATTTTTTACCATCCTTTTATGTTAGGACTTACGTACGCATTTTTTCTCAAACCCTACACAATAGGGACTATGGGCGGGGTTAAAAGCCCGCCTGCAAGTGGATATTAGACGGGTTAGAACCACGTTTTCAAAAGAGATTTTCAAAAGGGAGGCGTAAATCCTATTGTTGTTACAATTGCTTTGAAAATAGTAGAACAAAAAAATTGTGTTATTGTTGGTTCTTCTATTATTCAACTAACGAGACAGATTAGCACAAGTTACCAAAAAAGTCAAACATATTTTTCAATTAAATTTTTTGGATTGAAATTGAGTGCCTTAACGGGTGCGTTTTAGTTCGCCCCACTTCGTTATAAATTTCCCTGTGGGTTCGACGGCGAGGGAGCCGGGTTTGCTTGTGAGAGCGAATTCGGCATCAATGCCGACGTACATTCCCCATCCGCCGCCACGCTCACTGACTTTAACCATTAAGAGGTTGTTCCCGCGTTCGAGGTCAACCTCAAAGGTATCTTGGAAGGTATTTGCGTTGCCGCGTCCACGGTTTGTAGCGTTTTTATGAACGACTTCACCGTTGAGCCAAACCTTGATAGAGTCATCGCTGTTGACTCCCATCGTAACACCGCGCTGTGCTTTGGTTGTTTTAATGGTAATCAAAGCGTAAGACGTGACATCGTTAAAATCGGGGACGTTTGTCATACCGATTGAGACGAGCATAGCGTTGATGTTGCCGTCTGCGGGGAGTTCGCCGAATGTCCACTCATAGTCGCCGACTTCGTCGCCTTCGTTTGCGCCGTTTTTTGCGATATTTTCTTCTGTGACTTTGCCGTTACTTGCTTCGTCGAGCGAATCGACATCGGTAGAAGCCTGTCCGCCTTGATTGGCATCAGTGGGTGCGATCATCCAGAGCCAGGGGCCGGTAATGCGTCTGTTTGCGCCCCATGCTGTTTCTTGTACGGGGATGGGGTCACCCTTCGCGTCAACTTCGCCATGTTCGTAATCATCGAAGTTTAGGCTGTGGTCGAAATCTGCGTCGATACCGACGTTCATTCCCCATCCGCCGCCGCGCTCACTGACTTTGACCATTAGAAGGTTGGCACCTTCTTTGAGGTTGACCTGAAATTCGTCTTGGAATTCGTTCGCGCCGCCGCGTCCGCGGTTGATTGCGTTTTTATGGACGACTGAACCGTTAAGCCAGACTTTGATAGCGTCGTCGCTGCTGACTCCCATCGTCACGTTCTGTTGCTCTTGGTCGGATTCGATGATGATGATGGCATAAGAGGTGACATCGTCAAAATTAGGGATGTCCGTCATTCCAATGTTAACGAGCATGGCGTTGATGTTGCCGTCTGCTGGAAGTTCACCTGGTGTCCATCTATAGCCGCTGACTTCATCACCTTCGTTTGCGCCGTTTTCTGCGACGTGTTCTTCGGAAGTTCTGCCTTTGCTGGCTTCATCAAGAGAATCTATATCGGTAGAAGCCTGTCCGCCTTCATTGATTTCGGTGAGTGCGATCATCCAGAGCCAGGGTCCGCTAATGCGTTTTTGTGCATGGCTGATGTTCGTCACTATAAACAAACTTATCAGGCATGCTGATATGAGGAATAGTTTTTTGTACATTTGAAGTTATAACCCCTTTATATTCTCGCTATCTGTTTTTTAATTTTTTCTCAACGCTGATAACTTTGTCTTCCATTGATTGTGTTCTGTCGGTCCGGGTGCCGAATTTTAGCGTTGTTGTGATTCGGGGTGCGCCCATCTCGTGGACGACTTCGTGGCATCGCCGTATCGCTGCGAACACGGTATCCCAATCGCCTTCGATATTCGTACCGTAGGCGTGCAATTTGGTTTCCAAACCCGCCGCCTTTAGGACTTGTTCACACGCTGTAACGTATTTTGAGACTGAAACGCCGACCCCCATCGGGACGACACAGAGATCCGCAATCACTTTCATAGATTTTCTCGTAATTGGTTTAGGACGGTGTTGGGTAAGGGTGGAGCGTCGGAAGTTGCTACACCGTCGTCGACTTGTGCGGGTGTCATCATTCCCGGTACGACACAAGAGACTGCGGGGTGTGCCAAGATAAATTTGAGTGCGGCTTGTGGCAGGCTGCGCGCGGTATTTCCGATGATTGATTTCACCTGATCCACCCGTTCCAGATCGGCAAGGTATTTCTCACGGGGCCATGTTTTCCGATAATCATTTTCTGCGAAAACGGTGTCGGGTTGGAGGTGTCCGGAGAGTAGACCAGAGGACAACGGCTGTCGAACAACAATAGCGATGCCGTTTTCAGCGGCGGTCTCCATCACGGGTGTCGCCATACCTTGTGTGAGGATGTTATAGGTGAGCATCAGTGTGGAGGCACCGGTTTTTGTTATTGCTTTCATTGCGTCTGCCTCGCTGCCGAGTCCCATCCCGTAAAATCGGATTTTGCCTTCGGATTTGAGGTTTTCCATTGTTCCGAAAGCGTCGTCCCATTCGGAAGCAGGGGGTGGCGCGTGAAATTGATAGATGTCTATGACATCTCTTTTCAATCGCGTGAGGCTGCCTTCAACTGCTGACCGGATATAGTCGGGTGAAACGTTGAATGACGGGTGTTCCCCCCCGTGGCTGATCCAACCGTCGGAATTGAGTTCATATCCGAGTTTCGTGGCGATGACGACTCTGTCGCCGAGTGCTGAGAACGCCTCGCCGAGGAGTCGTTCTGCGCGTCCGCCGCCGTATTGGTCTGCCGTATCGTAATAGGTAACCCCGTTTTCAAAGGCGTATCGGAGGAGGTCAATGGCATCGGTTTCGCCGATGTCTCCCCATTCGCGTCCGCCGAGTTCCCATGTTCCCATACCGATTTCGGAGACGATAAGTCCTGTGTTTCCTAATTTACGTTGGCGCATTGTTTTTTCCTAGATCGGGGTTACAAACCCCTCTTACTAAAGAATGCGACGATTTAGATTTGGTTATTATTTTATGTAACTTGCAATTATTTGTCAAGAATCGTTTTTTGCGGCGGCGAACTTATTTGCCAGATAAATTTGGATTGACAGGCGACGGTTGTTCTGATAAAATAGGGTTTTGATAAATAATCGCGAACGCGGGAATAGAAACATTTGCGGATGACACTATCGCAACGGGCAATTCATCCGACCTTGCAGGAGGAAAATTTTAATTAATGAAATTGCTGGTTACTGGTGGTGCTGGCTTTATTGGTACCAACTTTATCCGATATTGGTTGCGGCACTATTCAGAGGATACCATTGTTAACCTCGACCTACTGACGTACGCTGGCAATATCGCTAATCTGACAGATATAGCGGAACTTTACCGCGAACGCTACAAATTTGTCCATGGTAATATTGTGGACTCGGTGTTTGTAGAGAACGTCTTTAAAAAAGCGGCACCGGATGTGATTGTCAATTTCGCTGCGGAGTCTCATAACAGTCGTGCGATTCTGCATCCGCGGCGTTTCTTTGAGACGAATGTGATGGGGACGCAGGTGTTATTAGACGCAGCGAGGAAGTTTGATGTGCAACGGTTTCATCATATCTCTACATGTGAGGTTTATGGTGAGCTTCCGTTGGATTCACCGGATACTTTTGATGAGTGTTCACCGTATCGTCCGCAAACGCCGTATAACGCTTCTAAAGCAGCGGCTGATCATCTTGTGAACGCCTATTTTCACAGTTTCAACATGCCGATAACGATCTCTAATTGTGCGAACAACTACGGTCCCTACCAGCATCCAGAGAAACTCATTCCACTGTTCACGACGAATGCGATCCAAGATTTGCCGTTAACGCTCTACCGAAGCAGCCATAACCGACGAGAATGGCTGCATGTTGAAGACCACTGTCGGGCAGTCGCGGCAGTAATCAAGCGCGGCAAAATCGGTGAGACTTACAATGTCGGAAGCGGTGTGGAGAAGAGTATTGAGGAGATTAGCGATTTTATCTTGAAGGCTCTTGATAAACCACAGGCGTTGAAAACTTATGTCCCAGACCGCCCTGGACACGATTGTCGGTATCTGTTGGATTCGGGAAAGATCGCTCGTGATATTGGCTGGCAGCCAGTTATTGATTTTGAAGAGGGTATGCGCGAGACGATTCAATGGTACGTTGAGCATCAAGAATGGTGGCAGACAATTCAACAGAAAGCAGATAGTGAAGTGGTTCAAGAGGATAAATGGGAAAAATTCACACGGAGGTAATCTCATGCGACTGACAGCGAAACAATTGGCAACATGGGAAAGGGATGGCATAATCGTCGTGCCTAATGTGTTTCCGCAGGAAGTGATCGTACCCGCACTTGAAGCGATTGAACGAAATGCCTACGACGGCCTGACTTACACCGAATATCACGCGAAATGGGGCGCGCAGCCCGAAGCGTTAAAAAGTGCATACCAGAAGAATAGTGATATGCAACGACTCGCGGGGCCTTTTGGAAAAGCAGTGCATTTCCCGACAGGCTTAGAAGCCGTGGATAAATTGATTGAAAATGAAGCGTATTTGGCGATTGCAAAGCAGCTGTTAGACACGGAAGAAATTCGACTCGGTTATGGGCAGATATTCTTTCGAGAAGGGCTCACCGATAGTCGCCACAGTGAGCATCCATGGCAAGGCTACCATATTGATAATGCGACGAACTCACCCTTGCCACCGCACCCAGATTGGCGGCGGTATGGATATATTCTGACGGCTATCTTCGTACACGACATCGAATTGGACGGCGCGCCGATGCTCGTCTGTCCAGGCTCGCAGAACCAGTTGGACAAAATATGGGCGAAGTATCCCGGCAGAGCGGGCGGAATGGGAATCCCGGATCTGCGTGAGTTTAAAGACGAACTCGCGGATCCCGTGCCACTTACGGCGAAAGCGGGGAGTGTGTCGTTCCGTTCGAGTTACTTGGTGCATGCGGCACAACCCTTTGAGAACAAGCGTAGACAGCGTGGATGGATGGGGTATCACTTCCATCGGGCAGACAATGACGATTGGTGTAAAACGACGCGTCCGGTCCCCGGTTGGGGCACGCCGCAGTACATGCAATTTGTCGCCCAAACGACACCTGCTGTACGCCGTGTTTTAGGGTGGCCCGCCCCTGGTGATGGTTACTATACGCCGGAGGCTCTTGAACGTCTTGAGCAGGCGTATCCGGGGATTGATCTGGAACCCTATCAAAAATAAAGTCAGAAAGGACTTGTTTATGAGTAGAACGAGAAAAGTTGTGATGATGAATGAGGCGGGACGTATCTGGACAGAAGAACAAGAAACGCCTGCGCCGAAACCTGGACAGCTCTTGGTTGAAGTTCGCGCGTCGATGGTAAGTCCCGGCACGGAGCTTGGGGGTGTCAAGCGGCGGCGCGAGAGACCCGGCTCTGAAGCGCGGCAGCGTCCGTTTGGATATACGAATGCCGGTGTTGTCGTTGGTATGGAAGGCGATTGTGACGAGTTTGAGATCGGTGATCGGGTGGCTGGTATGGGGGGTGGCTATGCGCTCCACGCCACATCCGCTTGTGTGCCGCATAACTTATGCGCGAAGATTCCGGATAACGTCAGAGACGAAGAAGCCGCGTCTATTCATCTTGCAGCGACGGCGTTGCACGCGGTGCAACGCGGGCGTATCCGTATTGGTGAGAACGTTGTCGTCGCTGGTTTGGGTATCGTCGGTCAATTTGCGTGTCAGATCGCTAAAACAGCGGGTGCTTATGTAATTGGTTTAGACCAACTCCCTTTGCGGATCGGTATTGCTGAGAAGGCTGGGATACATCGCGCGATAAACGTCTCGGAGACGGATCCGATTCCGATTGCCAACGAATTTACCAACGGTTACGGCATGGATTGTGGGATTATCGCTTTCGGTGGCGATGCGACGAGTGCGTTTCAGCAGATCCGTGCAATGCTGAAAACAGCACCGGATACGCACAAGATGGGTCGGATCGTTATCGTTGGTGGTGCGAGCATCACGCACGGCTTTGCGGCGGGACTCGGTAATGTAGATGTTATCAGTGCGGCGCGGACGGGGCCTGGTTATCACGACGAAGATTATGAACACGGTGCGGATTACCCACCGGTATTCGTTCCCTGGCCCACACAACGCAACTTGGAGTTATCGCTGCGTCTGATGTCCGAAGGCAAAATTCAGGTGGATCCATTGATTACGGATGTTGTGCCGATTGATCAGGCATCTGAGGCATGTGAGAGATTAATTCAAACGCCGAATGAAGCGTTGGGCGTTGTCTTTTCGATGCAGTAGATTTTGTTCTTTAGCAGCAGCCCTGTAGGTTGGGTTGAACGGAGACTTACTAAAAATCGCACACAGCACAACGTTTTCAAGGGAACAGAGAAACCTGAAATTGTCAAAAACCGAGTGAAACCCAACGCACTATGATACCGATACTGTTTGGGATGTTGGGTTTCGCTATGTCTATTTCTGTGATAGGTTAATTGAAAAACTTGATTTTCCTGACAGGCTGGCGGCTCTTAGTAAATCACCGCTCAACCCAACCTACAAGACTACAAGACATTCCAATTATTATTATCGGAGCGGAGGCCCAATAGTTAAAAAAATGGAAATTAGAGCAGCTCGAGAATCAGAATTAGAACAGACTGTCGAACTTAGCTGCGTAGCGTTTGACCCAACGGGTCATGAACGCTATCGGCAGTATATAAAAGGCGATAGCAGTTATCGCCCTTCACAAACCCGTGTTGTTGTGGTGAACGATAGGGTTGTTTCGACGTTGCGCGTCTGGGAACGGCGGATACGGATGGGTGCGTCGCTTGTAACGGTGGGTGGTATCGGTGGTGTCTGTACACATCCGCACTATCGTGGTGTTGGGTACGCGTCTGCGCTCATGCGGGATACTATCGGCTATCTACAGACAATCGGATGCGACCTCGGTGTGCTTTTCACGATTATCCCGGAGGCGTTTTATCGGCAACTCGGGTGGACATCTTTTCCGATGCACGGGTTCAGTGTCTCGTGCGATTCAGCGGTATCTTCGACAAGTTCGCCTGAATGGCAGGTAGCCGATTTTAACGCGGAAACGGATTTAGATGCTGCGGCTCGGCTGTACGACATCGCCAATGCCGAACAGAGCGGAACGATTGCTCGGACACGTGCTTACTGGGATATGGCACCGTGCCGTATCCGAGGTGTCCTTCCGAGGGTTGTCGCACGTCGAGATGGCGATATCGGTGGGTATCTCAACTATGAAGTGGACGGGGAGCGTGCTGAGGTGCGTGAGGTTGGATGTGTCCCTAACGAACCAGAGGTCTTGGATGCACTTGTCGGTCATCTCTTGAAGGCGTGTGAAGCACAAGGGGTCGAGAAGATAGAGGCCAAGTTTCCGTCTCGACATCCGTTCTCGGAACGTCTCATCGCGGCGTGTGATAGTTTGGTAACTAAAACAGAACGGTCAAAGATGATGCTCTATGCTGTGGATCTATCGGTGCTTTTACGTCGTCTTGTCGTGGGATGGGAGTCGCGAATCGCTGATGCGGAGGAGACGTTTCCGTCGCTCGCTGTTAGATTGCCTGCGCTCAACGATCAGCAGGCGGTGCTGCGGCATAACGGAGATGGTACGCTGCAGATCGTTCCTGAAGCTGCGGATGCGGTTGAGTTCGGGGTAGATTTAAGCGAAGCGGATTTCTGGCAGCTTCTGTTCGGTGAAATCGGGTGGGAGCAGATAAGCTCAGAGGCTACAGTATCGGCGGAAGTCTCGGCGTTTTTGGCGGTGCTGTTTCCGAAGCGTGATGTCATCTTCTGGATTCCAGATCAGTATTAAGAAATCAGTGGGTACGGAGAACAGGTATGGGACGTAATTGTAAAGACGGTTCGGAATCTCGCAAGGGTGGGACGCAGACGAGTGCGTTTGGAACTCCTGGGAGAATCAATCACGATGCGAGTGCGTTTTATGGGAGTAGACTCTATGCCGATCAGGAGCTTCCCGAACCCGACACGTGGATAGAAAACCCGATTCCCGCTGAAAATCTCAACCGCCTCTATTGTGCATCCAGCACGGACATGTCTGCGATCCCTGATGATAGTGTTCATTTGATGGTTACATCGCCGCCGTATAATGCGAAGAAGGAATACGACGAGGATCTGTCGTTAGGGGAATATAGGGAACTCCTCTATGCTGTCTTTGCTGAAACGTATCGGAAGTTGGTGACAGGGGGTAGAGCGTGCATTAATATTGCCAACTTGGGACGGAAACCCTACATCCCGTTGCATAGTTACATCATAGAAGATATGCTGGCGATAGGTTATCACATGCGGGGTGAGATTATCTGGGACAAAGCCTCCAGTGCGGGGAGTTCGACGGCATGGGGGAGTTGGTTGTCAGCAGCGAACCCGGTGTTGCGGGACGTTCATGAATATATCCTCGTTTTTTCCAAGGACTCCTTTTCTCGGAAACGCGGTGGAGACCGAGAAAACTCCATCAGCAAAGAAGATTTCTTGGCGTGGACGAAGAGTGTCTGGACGTTTCCTGCTGTTTCGGCGAAACGTATCGGACACCCGGCACCTTTTCCTGAAGAACTTCCACACCGGTTAATCCAGTTATATACCTTCGTTGGTGATGTTGTCCTGGATCCGTTTTGTGGAAGTGGTACGACGTGTTTGAGTGCGTTGAAATCGGATCGACACTATATCGGTTACGATATTGAGGAGAAGTATATTGAATTGGCAAACGAACGGATTAATCAATATACCGATCAGATTCGCTTGCCGATATAGGTAGATTTACGGAAACCCCTTTGTAAGCGAGGTTGCAAACCTCGCCTGCAGTGTCGTTTTACGTCAAACCGCGTCTGCAGTGTCATCTTACGTCAAAGTATACGTTTTTCCCACCTCTGTTCCAAATCGGACGACTGAATCTGCTTGCTCTGTTTCAACAGGTACGTCATCGCATGTCACTGTAACGGCTGCGGTTGTTCGGACGGTGCAGTCTTGTCCGAGTGTGGAGTGAATCTTTGCCTCGGTGAGTTTTCCATTTTCCCATGCCATATCCACGACGAATCCGCCGCGTGCGCGTAAGCCTTTAATGTGTCCGGTGTTCCAGGTGTTCGGAAGCGCGGGTAGTAGGTGAATCTCACCTGCGTGGCTGTGTAGGAGCATCTCTGCGATACCGGAAACCCCGCCGAAGTTGCCATCAATTTGGAAGGGTGGATGTGTATCAAAGAGGTTTGTCAAGGTGCATTTCGCCAGAAGTGCTTGGAGGTGGGTATATGCTTCTTCGGCATCTTCAAGCCGCGCCCAGAAGTTGACGAGCCATGCGCGGCTCCAACCTGTATGTCCGCCGCCGTGTGCCAATCGATATTCCAGAGATTTTTTTGCGGCTGCGGCTAATTCTGGTGTGCCGCGTAGTGTAATCTGACAACTCGGATGGAGTCCATACATGTGAGACATGTGTCGATGCCCGGGTTCCGGTTCGTCATAGTCGAACACCCATTCCTGCAACCGTCCTGTTTTCTCGCTAATCTGAAGCGGTGCGAGCCGTTCAAGGGCAGAGACCAACTCAGCGCGGAATTCGGCATCTTCGCCGAGGACATCAATGCAAGCGATGCAGTTGCTGAAAAGTTCGTGGATAATCTCCAAATCCATCGTCGCAGCGTAGGTGAAAAGGGACCGCGTGCCGTCAGGCTTCAGAAAACTGTTTTCGGGTGAGTGTGATGGATTCGTGACCAGTTTACCCGCAACAGGTGTGCCTTCCGGTGCCTCCACGAGAAAATCGAGCATGAAGCGGGCAGCACCTTTCATCAGTGGGTAGCCCTGCGCTACGAGAAAATCCTTATCGCCACCGAAAAGGTAGTGTTCCCACACATGTTCACATAACCACGCGGCACCTACGGGCGAGATACCCCAAATTCCATCAGCAGGCGTTGTGAACCCCCAAACATCGGAAAGATGGTGGACGACCCAACCGTCGGCACCGTAATGGACGTTTGCTGTCCGATTTCCGGGTTCAACGAGTGTGTCCATGTAGTCGAAGAGGGGTGTGTGGCATTCAGGGAGGTTACAGATTTCAGGGACCCAGTAGTTCATCTGAAGGTTGATATTGGTATGGAAGTCGCTGTTCCAAGGCGCGTTCATGTGTTCGTTCCAGATGCCTTGTAGGTTGGCGGGTAGGCATCCGGGTCGAGAGCTGCCCATGAGCAGGTAGCGTCCGTATTGGAAATAGAGTGCGACGAGTCCTGGGTCTGAAGTACCTTCTTTAACAGCGTTTAACCGTTCGTCGGTAGGTAGGTTTTCTGCGTCTGTGGAGCCGAGGTCTAAATCAACGCGTTGGAAGAGGGATTGGTGCTCTGCGATATGGTCGGCTCGGATGGCTGCATAGGGTTTTGTATCAATATGTGCGAGGTAATCTTCACAAAGCGCGTGCGGGTTTCCGCTCATATCGGTCTGGTTGACGTAGCTTGTTGCAGCGGAAAGAAAAAACGTGGCGGCATTCGCGCCTGTGATAGAGAGGCTGTCTCCTTTCGATTCAACTTTCCCACCCCTGGTATCGACCTGTACATAAGCGGAGAAGCGTACACCATCGTCTCCGCACTGTCCGTCAAGTCGAAGGATATTTGCGGCAATAGCCTCGACATCAGCATCCTGTTCACGGGTCATCGTCATGTCAAATGCGACTTGTCCATCCATATCGGATTCGATTCTGACGACGATAAGGTTATCTACTGCTGTCACAAAGACTTCTCTTGTGAAGTTGACATCTCCGCATTGATAAGTCGTCTTTGCGATACCGGTATTTAGGTTGAGTTCGCGATAGTAATGTGTCACATCGTTATGTGAAAAATCGAGAAACAGGTCGCCCAATGACTGATAAGATTTGATGCGTTCTGGGACACCGAGCATTGTTTCGCTGGCAAGTTTAGTTGCTTCTTCGTTTTTATCTTCAAAGAGCAGTTGTTGAACTTTTGGGAGCGCTGCTAAGGCTTTCGGGTTATTGGTATCGCGCGGACCGCCGTCCCAAAGGGTTTCTTCGTTAAGTTGGATGCGTTCTCGTGCTACACCGCCGAATACCATAGCACCGAGTTTCCCGTTTCCAACGGGTAGCGCGTCTGTCCATGCTTCGGCAGGTCTCTGATACCATAAAACAAGGTTATTTGTATTTGTCATTCATAGCGTCTCCACTGGTTTTAATGTGGATTCAATATAGCGATTAGGGAAATCTTACCACAATATATCACACCTATTGTAAACTGATGATGGATAGATTCCGGCGTTCAGAGGTGTGCTATGTGTGGTAGGATCACAGACGATTTCTCTGGAGCGGGAATGTTGAGTCGTATGATGGTTATAAGCATGTTGCTTTGCCCGTGCAAAGTTAGATGTTTGGGTTGTTCTAATAGATGTCCCTTTCGTTTAATTGAACCTACGTGATGAATCAATATCTTCTATCAAACTCAGGTTATTTCAGTAGAATTTACGCATTTTTCCGTTAGTCGTTACATAATAAGCACTGGACGGCGTTATCAACCCTTCGTTGGAACTCCGAAGTTGTTCCGTAAGCCGAATCATTATTGGGTCGGGCAGATATTTACTATGTCCATCCTTTTTTCTCGAGGTAATCACAGAGTACTTTGACGGTTTCGTGTGCCTTTTTTTCTCCTGCGCGGTGCAGAGGTGTCTGCTCCTCGTCATTCGTTGCGCTGAGATCAGCTCCGTTATCAAGCAGTAGGATTGCTGTTTCGGCTGCGTTGTGCGATGCTGCGATATGCAGGGGTGTATTGCCGTAATTGTCTTTCCTATTCACCTCTGCGTTGTTTTTCAGGAGTACCGTTGCGACTTCGGAAGTATTGTCCTCAGCTGCGATGTGAAGAGGCGTATGTCCATTATTATTTTCTGCGTTTGCCTCTGCTCCGTTTTCGAGGAGGACAACAGTTGTCTTATAGGCGTTGCGCCACGCAGCCCAATGAAGGAGGGTGTACCCGGATTTGTCTCTCGGATTGATATTTTCGTTGTTTTCGAGCGATGTCGCATCTGCTTCATAGACGTTGCGCCATGCTGCCCAGTGGAGTGGCGTGTCGCCATCTTGGTTCCGTGCGTTTGCCTCTGCCCTGTTTTCGAGGAGGACGAGTGCCGTTTCATGTGCGTTGTTCCAAGCTGCCCAATGTAAGGCGGTAAAGTCTTTATCATTTTTCGCGTTGACATCAGCCCCGTTTTCTAATAAAACGGTTGCTGCTTCGTAGGCATTATGCCATGCAGCCCAATGTAAAGGTGGGTAGCCGTCTTTGTCCTTTGCGTTGATGTCGGCACCATTTTCCAAGAGTGCTTTTACGGCTCTATAGTCGTTATCGCGTGCCGCGTCGTGCAGGGAGGTGTATCCGTATTTTTGGAGCTGCGTGACGCTGTTGTTAGTATCTTTTGTTTCAGATTCGGTTCGCGCGTCAAGAGCGTTCTTAGAATCTGCTGTTCTAATTCCATTTTTTTCTTGATTCAAAACAGCATCCTCCTTTTTATGTTGGGTATCCATTTAAGTCGAAATATAACCTACGTCCCCACTTTAGCAAAATAGAACGCATTCAATCGGTTCAGGTAGGAGAGGTCGCGTTTATCGTTGCCAGGGACTATTACCTGCTTTCTGCGTTTCTGTTTGAAATAGTTGACACATTTTTCTGAAGAGATCTTTCTCCGTTTGTGCGTTGTCCGTTGTTTCGAGAGGGTCGTTTTCGAGGTTGTAAAGTTCCAACGGTTCAAAGGGTCTGTTGTGTAGCAATTTGATGTCGCCTTGTCGGACAGCATGTTGGCACTGTCCGAGGAACTGTTGTCCCCCTTCTCTGCGTAGCCAGTAGAGGATACGTTCGGAGAAGTCTTGTTGTTCACCTTGGAGTGTCTGCCAGATTGAGCGTCCTTCGATTTCATCTGGGATCGGTGCGCCAGCGACCTCGCAAATAGTCGGGAAGATATCCATAAGCAGAGCGACTTGATCTGTGACCTGTCCATTTTGTATGTAACCGGGCCACATTGCGCAGGTTGGTACTCGGATACCGCCTTCGTACATTTGTCCTTTTTGCCCGCGTAGTGGACCGTTGTGAGCGCCGACGTTTATTTGTCCGCCGTTGTCGGATGTGTAGATGACGAGTGTATTGGAGAGTTGGTTGGTTTTCTCAAGTGTGTCAAGTACCCGTCCGATGCCGGCATCCATGTGTTCAACGAGTGCTACATATTTTGCGCGTTGTGGTGAAATATCGGGTTCGCGTTCTTGTACGCGCGTAATCCATTCGTCGGGCGGTTGGATCGGCGTGTGCGGTGCGTTGTAAGCGAGGTAAAGGAAAAAAGGTTGTGCCGATTCTGCTTGTGAGCGAATGAACGCTGTGCTCCAATCTGAGAAGAGGTCTGTAGCGTGTCCTCTCGGGTCGATGGTATCAAAGCCGTGTCGCATGTAGTTTATGTCGTGTCGGAGGTGTGTGTAGTAGTCGTCCATCATATCGCCGAGGAAGCCGTGGAAGTGGTCGAATCCGCGTTTGCAGGGATGGTTCTCCGGTTCGAGTCCGAGGTGCCATTTCCCGATAATTGCGGTGCGGTAATCTTTCTGTTTCAACACTGACGGGAGCGTGGTTGCGTCCTGTCGAAAGTAGCCCCAGTTGTTTTCTGGGTGAGTCCGAATCACACCGGGCACGCCGACTCTGTCGGGGTAGCGTCCGGTCATAAGTGATGCACGACTTGGGGAACAGACGGAGGAATTAGCGTAAAATCTGGTGAACCGCGTGCCGTTTGTCGCGATTCTGTCGATGTTCGGTGTCTGAATTGATGGGCCGTCGTGTGCTGAAATATCTCCGTAGCCGTGGTCGTCAGCGAGGATGAGGAGTATATTAGGCAATTTTGTCATAATTTTTTCCAATAAATATATTGTAGCACAAAGCGTGTGATAATGAACATTAACTTTTCAATCTACGAATTCACACCATACAGCAGGTACACCGACCGGCACACCGATTGGCGAAGTATGGAGCTCTGATGCATCTATAGTTTCCAAGTTATCCGTCACTATCGAAAGATTGATATGTGCTTCCTGCAAATCTTCGGCATCAATAGCGGCTTTGAATTCTGCGATTGCGGTGTCCCGTTTGCCTTGTTGATAGTAGGCGATTCCAAGATTATTGTGTGCCTCAGCCATTGGCACCGCCTTTTTATATGCATCAATAGCCGCTCTGATTCTGCCTTGACGGAAGTGGATAATTCCGAGGTTCGTGTTTACTTCGGCAGAATCTGGTTCACTGCGGCGTGCGTTTTCTAACAAAACCTTCGCTTCATCGAGCCTATTTTGGCAGATATAAACGAAACCGAGATTGGTTTGCGCTTCCGTTGAATCGGGTGACATATCAAGTGCTTCTTTGTGTAACGCGATTGCCTCGTCGTGTTTTCCTTGCCAGCTATACACGAGTCCGAGGTTTGTATGTGGTTCCTCACCGCCGTCAAGTTCGATTGAAGTCTTGAATGCGTCAATGGCACGCTCAAGTTCGCCTTGTAGTAGGTAAACGAATCCAAGGTTATTGTGAGGTTCCGCGAGCGTTGGATCGGTTTGAAGTGCGTTTTGATAAAGTTCAATTGCCGCATCAAATCGTCCATGCCAACTGTAAATCAGTCCAAGGTTCAGTTTTGCTTCTCCACCATCGCCGAGTTGAATTGCTTTTTCGGATGCAGTTATAGCGGCATCCAGCTGCCCTTTGGAGATGTAGACGAACCCTAAGTTGGTATATGCCTCAGCCGAGTCAGGATTGCACTGGAGTGCCGTCTTAAGCGATTGAAGGGCTGCGTCAAGTTCTCCTTGCCATGCATAAACAACAGCGAGGTTGGTATGCGGTGCTGAGAGGTTCGGATCAAGGCGGCGTGCTTTAAGGTGTAAAGCGATTGCTTCCTCCAATTTACCGTCCCAGCAATACAGAGCTCCGAGATTGGTATGCGGTGCTGCGAGCTCTGGCGCGAGACGGATTGCCTCGTTTAAGGCATCTCTCGCCGTATCAAGTTGTCCTTGGTCAATGTTCTGACATGCCTGACGGTTCAGTTCCCGTGCGCGTTCGATATGATCAGCCATGCTGTTCCTCTACAACGAACATCTGCAAAGTTGGTGCAGCCGTTTTTTAGATAATGCATCGACTGCACCGAATGTGCCGCACTATTATCGCGATTTGATGTCTGCCCATGTGGTTGTGAGTTTACCAGCGGGTTTGACATCCAATAGTGTCTCTAACCCCTTGTCCATGAGATCGTTAATGTCATCTTCTTCCAAGGCGACATCAAAGAGTGCGACCTCATAGAGCATGCCGTCAAGTGTTTCTGAGGTGTTGTTTTCCCAACCGCCGATGTTGACGGGTGCGTTATCTTGGGGTGCTGGTTTACCCTTTCCGCCCTCGGAAACGACTTCAACGCCATTTTCATAAATTTTGAGGGTATCCTTTCCGTCGTAGGTTGCGGTCATGTAGAGCCAGGTATCTTTCTTGACGTTCCCTTTTCTCCAGATGCCTTGCCAACCGTCTCGTGCGAAGTAAGTGTCCCATTGGGTCCCGTCAGGACTTGTCCTGAATGCGTAATTTGCGATGGTTCCGGCTGCGGGTCTTTTTCCGAGAATATGTCCATAGCCATTCTCGGATTTGTTGACGAACACCCATGAAGTAATTGTCCACGCCTCGTCAAGATACAAAGTATCGGAGTCAGGGATGATAACGCGATCATTTTGTCCATTTAGACTGAGGGCAGGGGCACCGTCTGGTCCGTCGACCCATTCACCGCCCTGAAGTTCACCGTGGTGCTCATATCCAGAGCTATCGCTGATAACGTTGCCTTTACCTTCGTCAAGTAGCCAAAGCCCTCTTGCGGTTTCAAGGTCGAGTTTCGCGTGTGCATAGACTGCGAAGGTGAGACTGATGGTAATAACCACTAAGTAAGTTATAACGGATCTCATTGGGTCTCCTTTGGTATAAAGCAAATTGTGGTTAAAATTAGCAATTGCCAAAATAGGTGCAGATAGTTTTCAATGGACATACTAACTGCACCCAAATTTGCCGTATCTCTTATCGCGATTTGATGCCTGCCCACGTCGTTGCGAGTTTACCGGTCGGTTCAACAGGCGTTACGGACGATAGCCCTCGGTTCATTAGCATGTTTATGTCTTCTTCTGAGAGTGCGACATCAAAAAGTGCGACCTCGTAAAGCATGCCGTTGAGGGTTTCTGAGGTGTTGTTCGTCCATCCGCCGATGTTGACCTCGGTGTCATTTTGGGGTGCTGGTCCACCCATCCCACTGACGGAACCGATTTCAGCACCATTTTCGTAGATTTTAATGGTGTCCGTGCCATCATAAGTTGCGGTCATGTACAACCAGACATCTTTTTTGACGGCTCCTTGATTCCACGCCCCTCTCCATCCATCTCGTGCGTAGTAGGCTTCCCAGCCGCTACCGTTGCCGCTCGTCCTGAATGCGTAATTTGCGATGGTTCCGGCTGCGGGTCTTTTTCCGAGAATGTGTCCAAAACCGTTCTCGGCTGCGTTGACGAACACCCATGAAGTGATCGTCCACGCCTCTTCGAGATACAGGCTATCGGAATCTTGGATGACAACGCGATCGTTTTGTCCGTTTAGGCTGAGGGCAGTGGCACCGTCTGGTCCGTCAACCCATTCACCGCCTTGAAGTTCGCCATGGTTCTCGTTTCCAGACATATCGTTGATAACATCGCCATTACCTTCGTCGAGTAGCCAAATACCTCTTGCGGTTTCGGGGTCGATCTCGGCATCCGTCTGTAGTGTGAAGGTCAAACTAATCGTAAGAATCGCGAAACAAGTTATAATAGATTTCATTCTGCCTCCTGAAAGGTTGATTTGCTATAAGTTAGCGTAATTTGACTGGTTAGAATTAACACAATTTACGGTTCTGAGTTGACTGCCTGAATTAAGGCAATGATGTATCCGAACTGGAACGCCCACGCCTGTCGGACTCTACCTGATACGCCTTGCGGCGGTTTATCATCAGGGTGCCCTGGTGCGTGGTCTGGCATCAGCATGTACGGGTATTCCACATCTCGGAGGACCTGTGCGACTCTGTGCATATCAAGGTGTCCTTCGTCGGGCCAAACCTCTTGGAAGTTGTGCAGTCCGCCGCGAATGTTTCGGAAGTGAATGTTAAAAACCTTTTTCTGTTCGCCGAAGTATTGGAGGATTTCATAAAACTCTGTGCTGGGGTCTTCTAAACCTTCCGAGACTGTTCCGCAGCAGAAGTTGAAACCGTGATACGGACTTTCTGCAATCTCAGAAAAGCGTTTTAATCCGTCAAATATGGGGTAATTCCAGCGTTCAACGCCTCTCAAGACTGGCGCAGGCGGATCGTTTGGATGACACGCCATCTGGATTTTATTTTTTTCAGCAACGGGGATCACGCGTTCGAGGAAATATGCGATTCGATCAAACGCTTCTTCACGGCTGACCTTGCCTGCCTCTGAGAGCGTTTCGTTATCGTATTTAGAAAAGTCGAAGGTGCTGTAACGTGAGCCGCCGCGTCCTTGTGTGCTCTCAGTACGCTGGTGGTTCAGGATACAGAAGTTATAGTTCAAGCCGCGTAACCGTGCGGCTGCGGCGTTTTCAATTATTTTGCAAATCGTATCAAGGTCTCTATCGCGTTGCGGGTCTTCAGCAAGTGTAATGCTTCTCGGGATCCCGATATGAATCATTTCGAGGCTAACACCGGCTTCCGCTGCTTCTTCTTTATGTCGAATCAGCGTTTCGGTTTCAGTGTTCTTAACGGAGGCATCCATGTGCGTTACACCGTGCCGAACGAGGAATGCCAACTCTTTTGGAGATGTCCCGATGCCTTGAACACCGACGTGCATCTCCGCTTTTTTGGGCGGTTGTTTTCCTGTGCTATCCATCGCTTCGCGCTCCTTACAATTATTGGAGGGTGTCTTCTATTTTCTCAATGCTATTTCCATATTTTAACAAAATCTAAAAATCGTGTCAATTAAATTTTCTGGACAGATAGGCAATTGTATGTTATGCTAAATCTCACAAAATTTCATAGGGATTGGAATAATAAAGGAGAATCGATGGAAACCAACGAAGATTTCACCTCGCGTGTACCGCACTACACATTTGCGGAGACGTTGGAGGAACAAGAAGCGCAATTAGAGACGAACCCGTTGATGCAACGGCTCAACGCGTATCGGAAAACGTACGAAGGTGATCCGCACCGTCCGATTTATCACTACATCAACCCAGAGGCGATGCTTAATGATCCGAACGGTCTCTGTTTTTGGGAGGGACGTTGGCATCTCTTCTATCAGGCGTATCCGCCGGAAGATACGCGTCAGCATTGGGGACACGCGATTAGCGACGATCTCATACACTGGCGCGATCTGCCTTATGCGATTTATCCGAACCCGGAGCGGTGCTGTTTCTCTGGTTCGACGCTTGTAGAGGAGGATCGCGTCATCGCGATGTATCACGGCACGGTTGTCGGGAACATGGTGGCGGTGTCAAGCGATCCGTTGCTCCTGAATTGGGAGAAGGTGTCTGGACAGGCGGTTATCCCTGCGAAACACGCCGACGGTACGACCCCGGTCTATCGGGTCTTTGACCCGTGTATTTGGAAGAAGGATGGCATGTATTATTCGCTGTCCGGTGGTACGCTTCCGCACGGTCCCGGCGGCAAACCGCTCCGTGCTAACTTTCTGCTCCGTTCGGCAGATTTAGCGAACTGGGTCTACCTGCATCCATTTGTTGAGGACGATATGTTCACGTTGGTCGGCGATGACGGCGCGTGTCCGTATTTCTGGCCTATTGGTGATCGATATATGCTTCTTTTCTTCAGTCATACAAGCGGTGGACAGTATCTGCTGGGTGATTATGACACTGAACGTGATAAATTTGTTGTGACGGCGGGTGCGAAGAACAATTTCGGTGCAGCGTCGCCTGCGGGTGTGCACGCGCCCTCTGCAACGCCTGATGGTAACGGTGGATTGATTGTTATCTATAACATGAATCCGGCGAAACCGACGAAGGGTTGGAACCAGATTATGACGTTGCCGCGTCGTCTGACACTTCTATCGAGAGATGAGGTTGGCGTTGAGCCTGCGGGTGATATTGCGTCGTTGCGGTATGAACATCGGCATGTCGAGGCGATGACGCTCCCGGCAAATGAAGAAGTTGTGCTGGACGGCATCAATGGCAATGCGATGGAGCTTGAGCTCGAAATCGACCCGAAATCGGCACCGATGGTTGAGTTGAACGTCCTACGTTCACCGCAGAAGGAGGAGTTTACGCGTATTGCGTTCTTCAGGGAACGCGGTTTACGCAACCTGAATTCGGGTGTTGATGTCCGCGATAGTCTGCTAACGATTGATTCGTCGTACGCGTCGGTTGCACCGGACGTGCTTTCACGCGCGCCTGAAACTGGACCGGTCTCTATTGCACGCGGCGAAACCCTTAAACTGCGGGTGTTCGTTGACAAGAGTGTGGTGGAGGTATTCGCTAACGGGAAGCAGTGTGTTGCGATGCGTGTCTATCCTGATAAGGAAGAGAGTGTAGGTGTATCGTTGCGCTCACAAGGACAGGCGTGCGAACTTAAGTCGTTAGACGCTTGGCAGATGCAGAACATCTATGCGTAATAGTTATCGGTTGTCAGTTATCGGTTGTCAGTTTTGGGCAGACTTTGATGCCTTAAGCACAAGATAATTTGAGACATTTAGAAAAGTGAATCGCAAAGACTTTTAACCGACAACTGACAACGGAACAGAATTGAAGCGTTATTTAGAATATCTCGTCTGGAAATCGGAAAGCGCAATAGAAAGTTTAGGGAACTCTCAAGATTCGTCCAGACTTGAGTGAAAAGTCCAACCCAAACGGATCTTAGCAGCTATTAGCAAATCACATAACGGAACATGGCATACTCGTCTAGCATTCTATTGGAGGAATGGTAACCAGTCCGATGAAATTCACGTCAATAGATAACATACCTGCCTTGTTTGGGTTAAATCCATCTAACACAAACAAGGACTTCAGTGAAGCAAAAGCGTGGGGCAAAAACAGTTTTAATAACTGTTTTCCTATTGCTTTATTATGCTACATGAAAAGTCAAAATATCGCCCCTGTTTACTTAACGTTAGATCAGAATTGGAATATCATTCCTGAGAAGATTGATGTGAACTCTATATTTGGACATGCGTATGATTCTGAAGATATTTACTTTGCTTTCGAGTATACTTATGGACAAAATCAGCAATTTGTCAAAGGGACTTTACCTCGTATTGATTTAGTGGTGATGGATAATTCTGCTTCTGAAAACCCTTGGCTACGGGCATTAGAAATTAAAATGACGGCTTTGCCCGATAATTCAACTTGTAACCTATCTGAGGAACAGTACGGTTGTGAACTTGTAGTGCGTCCGAATACGATTGTCCATTTAACCCTTGAAATTGCTAAATGGTACGCTGAACGTCACGACGAACTTTATGAGGCTCTACGCCCGATTTTTCAAAGTGACTTTGACTGGGATTCGGAAAATAGCATGTTGGAAAGAATACCCGATATTACCCGAACTATCAAGACGCTGTTACTTGCGAAAATAGACGATCAGATTCCATTAGTGGTCCAACCTATTTGGAAAACCGTTGGGAAATCCTCTCGACTTCATGAGAACTGCTTAGATGTTTTCGTTTGGAGTACGTTTGCTTTTGCGAAGCTGCTTTTAGATACAGTTGAACAAGGACGCGTCAGAGGATTTTCACGAGCGAAGCGAGTAGTTTTATGGATTGTGAAGATGTTGTCTGACTTTGCTACAGATGGAAAAATTGACCCGCAGACTGTTAGTGTCGGATTTACGAGACAAACGGACAAAGCCTTTGCCTTGAGTGGAAGAAAGACTCATCCTTATATGTCTTGTGTAGAACTCTCACGTCCAAGAATCAAAAAAACTGAAATTAAAAACATTATCCTGGGACAGGGAGAAAAGTTGCTCAGTCCAGAAAGGCGATTTGATGCGATTCTGGTTAATTCTCCCGAACTTTTCACGTAAAAGGTAAAAACACAAATGTCTATGAAATTCATCGATCTCTTTGCCGGATGTGGTGGCATGACGCTCGGATTTCAAAATGCTGGATTTGAGGCGGTTGCTGCTTTCGATAATTGGGACCCAGCAATCAAGGTCTATCGTGCTAACTTTACACATAATATACACAAACTGGATCTCGGTAATTGGCAAGAAAGTCTAACAACATTAAACGCATATCAATTTGATATGATTATTGGTGGCCCTCCGTGTCAAGATTTTTCGCATGCCGGTAAACGGGACGAAAATTTGGGAAGAGCGGATTTGACTGTGAGTTTTGCTCAGATTGTTGCCCATACAAAACCGAAGTGGTTTGTCATGGAAAATGTGGATAGAACTGTGAAAAGCCAACGGTATAAGCGTGCCGGTGAGATTCTAAGGGACGCAGGATATTCGCTAACACAGCGAATTTTAGACGCGAATCAATGTGGCGTTCCGCAAAAACGGAAACGGCTTTTTCTCGTGGGTGAGTTGGGTTTATCTATTTCCATGGACAGTAGAGCACTGGCAAGTTATCTGGACAACAATCTGACGACTAAACCGATGAGTGTGCGTGATTACTTGGGGGATAGTCTCGACGTTGCCCACTATTATCGGCATCCGCGCAACTATAGCCGCCGCGCTGTCTTTAGCGTTGATGAACCGAGTCCGACGGTGAGAGGCGTTAACCGTCCGATCCCTGGGACCTACAAAACACACCCAAAGGATACTGCACCTATTTCAGAAGAAGTGCGTCCACTCACAACTTTAGAACGAAGTTATCTCCAAACTTTTCCAAAAGGTTTTCATTTCACTGGATCGAAGACCGATTTGGAGCAGATGATTGGTAATGCGGTACCCGTAAAACAGGCGGAGTACATCGCACGTTGCATTAGCACCTACATTGCCGAAAAAGGAGATAACTTGAACCCAATAGAACAGAAATCTGTTCAGTTGCTCTTATTTCGAGAATCAAAATGAAATAGTTTTAGAATACTCGGACAATTTTAGCACGATTCTTGAGGTGATACCACCCACTGCCTAAAGGCAGGGGCTTCGGTTTCATAGACAGTGCGGTTTTCTCAAAGAGGCAACCGTCTAACTCCGTCTCCACCAGCAGGCAATTCCCCTATAGACTGAAAAAGCGTCAGTAGGGCATATCGTGCGAAAAACTTTCACGGGTATCCCTGCCTGCCTCTCTCCATAATGGAGAGAAAAGTTGAAAGTGGGTAGCGAATGCAACGTCGGAATTTCACCGCCCTACGAAGTATTACGCACCGCTACCGATACATGTTTTTTCACAAGGTGTCACTTGTAGCTTGCTTATACCACCTCTGACAGTGGCGGACAACGCCTGCACAAGCGTGCAGGGTCAGAGTGTTGTCCAACAAGTTATGTTAATTATACTACATTTTGAGCAACTTGTCAAGTTTATTTGACAGAGCAAAGCGATTAGCGGGCTTATATCCCGAAGCCTTAAGGCTTGGGCTTTACGACCGAATGCCCGTAAAATGGAGATCTACAGATGTTTTATCTAACTGCTATTTTCATTGTTTGTGCACTGTTTTTTTCAACCCAACTGGCTGCAACGGCGCAAAGCGTCAATATCTCTGAACCTATGCCGCCACCGCCGACTGTGCGTGAAACTTTTAAATTGGACCCGTTTTATGTGCAGTGGCTTGCGGTGGAGGGTCTACCTATTGTTGCATCGGCGAAGGTGGATCCTTATGCGCTGAAGGAAGCGGCTTGGCTTATTCAGAAAATGGTCGGGCATCGTCAGGATATACTACAGGCACTGACAAAAAATAACGTGCGTTTTGCTGTGATGGCATACAACGAACTCACGACGCAGATCCCGGAACATAGCGATCTGCAACCCGATTATTATTGGGACCGACGCGCCCGCGGTCTGGGTTCCACGCCAACAAGACCTGCCGTGAGCTGCGGTGAGGAGAACCTGCTTAATTATGAAGGCGATCCGTATTCGACTGAGAATATTCTGGTGCATGAGTTCGCACATGCGATTCACCAGATGGGGTTAAATACGGTGGATCCGAGTTTCGATGACCGTCTTAAGGTGCTATACGATGCTGCGGTCGAAAAAGGGTTGTGGGAAAACACGTATGCTATTACGAACAAGGCGGAATATTGGGCTGAAGGCACGCAGTCTTGGTTTGATACGAATCGGGCGAACGATGACCAGCATAACCATGTTGATACTCGCGACAAGTTGAAAGAATACGACCCGGCACTCGCTGCGTTGTTGACTGAGGTCTATGGCGACAGGGACTGGCGATATACGAAAGCAATAACCCGTTTAAGTCTCTTGCATCTCCAGGGGTTCAATCCTGAAGCGTCACCGAAATTTGAATGGCCTCGTGAATTAATAGCGTTAGCAGAATTTCACCAGCAATTGAAGGATCCGAACAGCGAGGGTGGTGACAGATGGGTAGAATTAGCGGGACACGATCCGAGTTTGCTGCCCAATCTAAAATCGGGTGATAGCCGAACGGAAACTGCGATCATCTTTGTGAATCTCACGGAAGCCGAGATTTCGTACGCTTGGATAGATGGCGCGGGTGAGGAACGGCACTATGGCAAGGTTGCTGCGGATGATTTTGTCAATCAGCATACATTTTCTGGGCATATTTGGTTGGTCAAGGATGCTGATGGTGATAATCTTGCGGTGTTCCGTGCTGAAGAAAAGACGGGTCGTGCGCTTTTGGGTGCAGCACAATCGACTCAGGAGCCGTAAGCGTGGGTAGCGTTGTCCAAAAGGTTACTGCGTTTATTGTGCGCGAAAAGTGTGGTGCTAAAGAGCTGCTTGTTTTTAAGCATCCGACTGCGGGGATCCAGATCCCCGCAGGCACTGTTGAGGTGGGTGAAGATATTGAAGCTGCTGTGAAGCGAGAGGTTTTTGAGGAAACGGGGTTACGGTCTGTGGAAATTGAGGCATATCTGGGTCGTTTTGAAAATGAGTTGTCGGAAGGCGAACGGATAATCGCGGAGACGACGCAGGTTTATATTGAACCCGATTTAAACGCGATGCCTTACAAGGAAAAACTCACGAAGGGATTGACTGTTAATTATCATTCTATAGGGGAGGATTTTACGCATATTTCTTATGTTGAATACGACAAACATCCTGATCCGACGTGTATCTGTTATCATATTACGGGGTGGGTACCGAATGAAAATATAGGTGCGCGTAAGATGCGGCATTTTTTCTTGTTAAGCACACAAGAGGAGACAGCAGATGCGTGGGAATTGAAGAGTGATAGAGGACACATTTTCAGTCCTTATTGGACACCACTTTCGCCGAAGCCCGATATTATATCTCCACAAGATAGGTGGTTGGATTTTGTATATGAGAGAATCTGAATTGTGGTAAAATAGATATTAACCCAGTTAACATATTAGAAAGGAGAACAGGATAATTATGGAACGTATTGAACTAACTTCATTGGGGCAAATTCGTGATGCCGATATTTCCTTTGGTGATTTAACAGTATTTGTCGGTGAACAAGCGAGTGGAAAGAGCATTCTACTCCAACTCGTGAAACTCTTTTTAGACGCGGGTGATATTACCCGAACCTTGAAAAAACACGGTTTTGATTGGCAAAAAAACACTGATAATTTTTTATCCCTTTATTTTGGTGAAGGGATGCAGACCATCTGGAGCAAAGATGAGACGAAAGTCACTGTTGATAAAGTGGACTTTACGCCTCGAAAGGCATTATCCAGAAGAAGAAAAAATGAGAATCTCTTTCTGATACCAGCGCATAGAGTTGTGACGCTTAAAGATGGATGGCCGCGTTCTTTTACAGACTATACGACAAGTGATCCGTACGTCGTTAAAGAGTTCAGTGAACAATTACGTTTATTGATGGAAGCAGGCTTGGGTTCAGGTGAGCGTGCTATATTTCCACAAGTAGGTCGTATGAACAAAACAATACGAGACGCAATCGGAAAAAGCATTTTTGGAGAAGCTGAAGTTAGATTAGATAGATCCGGGTTACGTAAGCGCATTGTCCTAGACGTTGCTGGGAGCCAACTGCCGTTTATGGTTTGGTCTACGGGTCAGAGAGAATTCACACCTCTCCTACTCGGGTTGTATTGGTTAATGCCTTCTGGAAAAGCGCAGAAGAAGGATAACATCAACTGGGTTATTATTGAAGAGCCGGAAATGGGCTTACATCCGCAAGCGATCTCAGCATTGCTTCTTATCTTTTTGGAGCTGCTAAGGCGCGGATATAAAGTCATCGTTTCTACACATTCAGCCCAAATTTTAGAACTTATCTGGGCAATTCGATTTATTGCTAAATCAAATTCCGCGCCAACGCGGTTAAGACAGTTGTTGGATTTGAAGGCAAATGCCTATTCCTATGACCTCACGGAGACAATCTTGAATGGAAAAACGTTCAGAACCTATTATTTTTCTCGTCAGGATAGTGTTGTGAGCGTCAAAGACATTTCAACCTTAGATGCTGAAGATCCGGATGAGGCAATATCGAATTGGGGTGGTCTTACACTGTTTAGCACTAAATCTGCTGATGTTGTTACAGAGGCTGTGTGGGAGAGTGACCTTTGAATTTTGTCAATGCTGTTAAAAGCAGTCCACAAATTGCCGAATGTCTGAAAAATGGGTTACAGGCATTAGAGCGACAAGATAAAAACAAAATAAAAGTCAACGCATCGCGCGACCTAAAAGGTAGTGTTTACATTGACAAGTGTCTTGAAAGGCATTGTCCGAACGCATCTCGTTGGGATTACGTATTCGGTTATAAAGATAGGATTTACTATGTTGAAGTTCATCCGGCGGACAATACGCGTAAAGTAAGGGAAGTCACAGCGAAATTGCAGTGGTTAAAGCAGTGGCGTAAACGTTCCGCGAGGAGCCTTGAAGATTTGGAGGAGCAGAGTGCCTACCATTGGATTTCTACAGGAAAAACTGCATCGAGCGTGAAAAGAGGTAAATATCTTCAGATATTGGCACAAAATGGTATCCGTGGTCCAGATTCTGTATTGAACGCTGATAGTGTTCCATAGACATATTGGCACTCGTTATTTTTAACCCAACGCTCTTGGAGGAAAAAGATGACAACATATCGAGCAGGTGTAATCGGTTTGGGACGTATGGGGAGTACTTTTGACGACGAAATCACGCAAGGCGGGTCGCTCTTTCTGCCGTATTGCCACGGTCCGACCTACCACGCTGCACCGAATGTGGAACTGGTGTCGGGTGCGGATCTGCATGCCGAGCAAGGGGCGATTTTCGGTGAACGATGGGGATTGGATCCAGAGCATATCTACACCGATTATCGTGAGATGCTGGAGAAGGAGAATTTGGACATCGTCAGCGTTTGCACGACGGCGCGAATTCGATCGACTATTGTGCAAGATGTGGCACGTGCGGGAGTCAAGGCGATCTGGGCAGAGAAACCGATTTCGTTGAGCCTCGCGGAGGCAGACGAAATGGTGGAGACCTGTCGAGCGGAAGGTGTCGCGTTGGCGATCAACTGCGCGCGACGCTGGAATCCGTTCTTTAGCGAAGCACGAAAATTGATAGACGAAGGTGAAATCGGTGATGTGCTACAGGTGACGGTCTACGCACAATGCGGACTCTCACATAACGGTAGCCACGCGATTGATATTCTGCGCTATATGGCAGGTGGAAACGTGGAATGGGTTTTCGGTGAGATGCAATCCGATGCAGCCGCTGCGGGTGAAGGGGACCTACAGGGGAACGGTTACCTCGTTTTTGATAACGGTGTTCGTGCGTATCTCAGGAGTACGGCTTGTGGGGCTGCACCGTGGGAGGTCGATGTTATCGGCACAACTGGACGTATCCGTTCTGTCAACAATGCCGAAACGTTTGAGCTGATTCGCATGGTTCCAGGGGGTAGACGCGGACGCGGGGTGCCTGCGCAGTGTCCGTTCCCGATCCCTGTGCGGATGCAAGGGATGGGATTGACAATCGTTGAGGATCTCATTAATGCCGCTGAGAATGGTGGTTCGCCGAAGTGTTCGGGTGAAGATGGACGCGAAGCGTTAGAGGTAGCCGTTGCGCTCCGAGAGTCGCACCGTCGTGGCGGTGTGAGGGTGGACCTGCCGATTGAAGACCGGAGCCTCCAAATCTTATCGTCAGAGATTCAAGGCGACGACACACCAGCTCGGGTACGACGGTTACAAGCGAGTCGATAGAAATCGCGGATGCGCTACAAAATCCCAAACAGGTGAACCCCGCAGACTGCTGTAGGAGCGGTATAGAGAATCGCGACAAGGAGAATCAGATGAAACCAGCAGATTATGCATTTTTTAAGGAAAATGGTTATATCTCACTCGGTAAAATTCTGAGCGATGCCGAGGTTGAGCATTTTGTCCATGCTTTTGACCGGGATCGCACTGAAGTTGAAGATCACTGGTATCGTATCGGACATTATCAGACCGTGAATTGCGATGCGCTTTTGACTTCACCTGAATTCGACAACGTAATTCGGCATCCGATTGTCATGGATTGTCTATACACACTGATGGGGGATGCCCCGTGCTTTTCAGAGATATGTATCCGACACATGGCACCTTACGATGATGCGCTGCATCGTGGTTGGCATCGAGATGGTCCGAGGCACTGGTTTGAGCATCCGTTGCGTATCGGGTTCATGCAGTTGATGCTGTATCTGACCGATGTTAATGAAACGACGCACTGTTTCTCTTTATCACCGGAGTCGGTGGACGCTGAGATTCTCGAAACAGACGCGCAGTTGGAACGTGGTGGGATTGTCGATTTGTATGGTCCTGCTGGGACAGCGATACTCTTCAATATCGGTGTTTTACACACCGCCACGACCCGTCCGACGCATGCAGAACGGAAGACGGTGCAAGTCTATTACGGGCATCCGAACCGTCGGTACTTGAGCGAGGATTCGATCATACCTGTTGAACTTTGGCGGGACCATCCCGACCCTGAGGTGCGCGCCTTTTATGGTGTCCTGAATAGCAAGACGCGCGATTACCTCGAACACACGGCTTCAACGGGTGAACTGTCGTTTGAGGACACTTTGGTGCTTTTGCGCGAGCTGGATGTCAAGCACCGCAAGCGGCCGGAGTGAATTTGAGAAAAAACACCTACGGAACTACTGCGTCCGTCAAGACTTCCGCCTGTACTGGATTTACGTAGCACTGATAATGCCGTTCGACATCTGCTGCTGGCGTAATACCTTCGTGGACATAGACCCCAAATCGCAGATGGAAGCGGTCATTTTCGAGTTCATCAGGCGGATGGTGGAGGATGCTCATCTGTTCTGGTACGGCGATTTCCCCGAAAAAGCCCGGATGTTCGGCATTTTCTGGGTGATCAAACAGTGCGATACCTGCCACGCCATCTCCGACTGTGCCGCCTAAGTCGCACCACCGCGCGCGTTGATGATGCACGGCTGTTCTCCCGATCAGTCCTTCAGAATTTTCGACATGCCCGTTCTCTGGGATACCCATTGACGGATTCAGACGCGCGACGCAGAGGAATTGCCGATCGCCGATGTCCAATGGCGGTGTCGTTTCGTGCGTGATTTCGAGAAACCGTCGCGTATCGTCTGCGTACCATACCCGGGCAGTCCGCGTTTCTGTCATGATAACGTCACCATCGCCCTTGACATGGATCAGGTCTTCGACGAATTCAGCGTAGACGTTTCCTTCAGTGATTCGTACGAAGCGTTGGTGTAGCATCTTCCCGCAGGGTCCATAAGGCGGTTCATCCCAATCGGACCAGATGTTCGCGGATCCACCTTCACCGTGTCCTCCGTAGGCGAGATAAAGTCCTGTGTGGTGCGGATGGTCGCTGCCACCAGCCCCGCGGATTACGGTCCCGTGATTCGCGTTGAGGGGCCAAAAGTAAGGCTTCCAGACACCGAGAAAGTTATACCGTGCGAATACCGCGGTATCGGCAGAAATGAGCAGATGCGCGGGTTTCTGTTCGATTTGGTAACGGGTTTTCGGTGGCGTTCCATGGGTCTGTCGGATGGCGTAACATGCCGATGTTCCTGCTGGAAGTTCGCCTGTCTGCCATGCCAACTCACGTAGCGTCGGTTCAAATTGACATGGGACATCCTCACCGGAGACATGACCGTCTGCATCAGTGATGGACATCGCAAGTGCTGAAGTTCCTTCTTGCCAATCGGGAAAGTAACGTTTCGGCTTGAAACGCAAGCGGACGAGGTCATTGTGCCGACTGACCGAACCCGCCTCAACTTTGATGATTACACTTTGATTTTTTGTCAACGATTAACTCCTTCTGTAAGTGTACATATTCGATTCAACATAAGCCTACCGCTCACGTCAGATTCATTCGGTTTCATTCAGATGGATAGAATTTTTCAATCACTGTTTAGATTATCCATTAATTTTGCCTTTGTGTCAAGTGTAAGGTTCAGGCTAAAGTCCGTTATGAATACTACAAATTCCAGTTGACAATATTTCAATTAAGTCGTATAGTTGCACCAAGTTAAATCTATCTAAATTGTAGAAGGAAAAGAGAATGAAACACTATAAATGGACACACGATCCCATCAATAACACCAGAACTCGGCAGATGAAACCGAAATTGAGCATCTTTATTCTACTCACAAGTATGCTTCTGTCTTTGCCATTTGTCGGTTGCGGCAAGATTTTTGTGTATTCAGAGTTAGAATATAACTATAAAGTACCAGATTTGCCAAAATCCGAGCTCGCGACTATCCAAATTGACACGGAGAGCGAGTGGATACGGCGGCCTGACCTTATCCTGTTTCTAGTTGATGGCAAGGTCGCCTTACGTGAGAAAATTGAGTTCTCCAAAGCTATTGATATTGACGAGGTTTTGGTTCTCCCTGGAAAACACAACATGTCACTCACGGCTATATACGAAGCTTTTCATGAGCGTAAGCTGAGAGACAGGCAAATTTCGTCAGCATTTTCTGTGGATGTGAAAGCCGGGGGCATCTACCTTTTGCGGGGCGAATTTTCGAATGAGATTGATGGCGAACTCGGTTTCCAATGTAAACTGGTTGATACAGTTAAAGATAAAGTTGTCAGCGAGCCGAAGCTTCTCGGTCAATTTACATCTGACTTGGAATAGGGGATAGTATGCTAATTCGTGGTGAAGATAGTGCCATTGATCTACCTTCGACGCTAACAGAAGAAGAGAAATGGCATTACGATCTATTTGGTTATCTCGTGCTTCGACAGGTGGTGTCGCCAACAGAGGTTGAACAGATGCTTGGGATCGCAAGCGGATGGTTTGCGAATCCTGAGACAGCACCAGAACCGGTGAATGTCACCCAAGACGAATACAGTGGCGTGCTAAACAATGTTCAGTACGGTGATCGGATTTTTGAGCGTTTATCGCTCAATGAGAAGGTGATGCGGATTGTGATGGGTTTGATGTGGAACCGTCCGAGACTCTTTAATTGCGCGCTCGTTTTGCAGAAGCAACGTCCTATCCGTGAAGGTGAAAAAGAGAGGCTTCACCGCGACACGAGCGGTTTTGATTTTCCCGATGGATTCCATAACCCGCACAACGACTACCAAGCCGGTAACGGTCAGATATACAGCAATTACGTCAACACCGCTATAACGCTCGTTGATGTGCCGATAGACAACGGTTTCATGTGCATCCCCGGCACACATAAATCCCAAATCAAGCTACCTTCTACACTTGACATTGATAACGCGTTGGCACCCGCAATCACATTTGAGTTAAAGGCGGGGGATTGCCTTATCTTCTCATCACGACTGATGCACGGTGCAAAGTTTTGGAAAGTTGATTATCCGCGACGGGTCGTCTTCAATCGGTATCAGTTCAGTTTCTATTTTAATGAGAACTATAATTTGCCGATAGAAGCGCATCGGGATTGCATCTCTGACGATCAATACGAATTGGAATCAGTCCAACGTAGCGAAAAGGGTTTTGCCAAACGGATTCTCGAAAAAATGGGCTTTATATAGCAAGTTTTGGCTTGCAAGCTACGCCAAAAGGAGTGGAACTATGCTGACGCAGGAAGAGAAGTGGTACCTTGATCTACTCGGCTATTTTGTGGTGCGAAACGCCGTGCCGAAAGCGGATGTTGAATTGATGAAGGCGCAGATGTTCGAGTGGTACGAATGGGACGCGTCAGATTTCAAGTACCCCATGCGAATTAACACGCCAGAAGGAAAACCGTGGTGGGTCTACAACATGCATTACGGGCATGAAGCGTTCCAACGACTCCTCTTGAATCCAGAAATCCTGCGTGTAGCGACTGCCTTGACTTGGAACTATCCGCGAGTTTTCGATGTGGTGGCGAATATCTGCTATCCCAATGCGGATGGTTTGGAACTGCACGGTGGTCATGAAGGTTGGTTTAGAAGTCCGCACCACCAATACCAAGTTGCCAATGATGAGATCTTCGCGAGTTTCTTTAATCTCTCCGTTTCGTTAGTGGATGTACCACCCGGCAACGGGTTTGCGTGCATTCCGGGAAGCCACAAATCTAACTTCCAGTATCCAGAACACATCACGATGGATGATCCACCACCGACGGTCCACAATGTCCCCGTAAACGCTGGCGACTTCATAGTGTTTCTACCAAAGACACGGCATGCTGGGAGACGCTGGAGCCACGAAGCCTACCCGCGAATGACGGTCTTCTTACGCTGGGTCTATGCGAAACAGTTTCACCATGCAGATGCGTCCTTACGGCTTCCATTTGACGCACATAAGGACGAAATTCCGGAAGCACTCCACGAACTTGAGAGCCGCGACCACGGACAGCGAAAGGCATTAGGTGAACTCATAGATCCGTTTAAAGTAGATGTTCCCGAATGAAGCCAAAAAAGCGTTGACGTGAAGTTAGAGAATTGGTAAGATGCACAAGGATACCAGTTTTGTGTTACAGTATTGGAGAGATAGATGGCAGCCCCGACGAATCGAGAAGTAATTGACCAGTGGCGCGATGAACCTGCGCCGTTGCTTGCCTTATTACATGTTTTCCATGACCGAGACGGGTTCATTTCGGAGTCGGTTCTTCGCGACATCGCTGTTGGACTTCGGATTCCGCTTGCTGAACTTTTTGGTACGTTAACGTTTTACCACCATTTTGCACGTGAGGCACCCGGACAGAGCGCACCGCGTGTCTGTACCGGTCCCGTCTGTCGGTTACAAGGCGGTCTGGAAATCCTTGAGGCACTCAGCGACGAAGATGCGACTCCGATGCCGTGTGCTGGAAGATGCGACGATTGTGTTCCAGTGCTGAAGGGGCATGAGGTATTCGTTGGAAAGCAGGCGGACACGCTCTCCGTGCAACCCTCCCCTTTACCGCCACCCTATCCGGGAAACGGTGAAGAGTGTATCTTCGCCGAGATTCGTGAACCGGGACGCAGCACTTTAGCAGGCTATCGACGTACCGGTGGTTATGAAGCGTTGACGCGCGCAGTGAGGACCTTCACCCAGGTGGATGTAATTGAAACCCTGAAGGAGAGTCAACTCGCGGGTCGCGGTGGTGCCGGGTTTCCGACAGGTATGAAGTGGGAATCGGTTCTGAATGCGCCGGGTGAACCGAAAACAATTGTCTGCAACGCAGATGAAGGCGAACCGGGATGCTTTAAAGATCGCGTCATTCTTGATTATGCGCCGCACGCTGTGATCGAAGGGATGACACTTGCGGCTTACGCGACAGGTGCGACGCGCGGCTTTATTTATCTCCGATATGAGTATCCGGAGACTTTAAAGATACTTGAACGTGCTTTGTCAGAAGCGGCGGCAGCGGGGCTGCTTGGGGATTCAATCCTCGGTGAGGATTTTGACTTCCACATCTATATTCGGCGTGGTGCCGGTGCTTATGTCTGCGGTGAAGAGGGTTCGCTGTTAAATAGCCTTGAAGGGAAACATCCGTTTCCGCGGAATCGTCCACCGTATCCTGTGACGCATGGATTTGAGGATCTACCGACTGTGGTGAATAATGTAGAGACGCTTGCTGCAGCGACACAGATTCTACGACACGGTGCTGCGTGGTATAAGGGTCTCAGTTACGACGAAAACTTGGCAGGTACAAAGATTATTAGTCTTTCTGGCGATATTCAGAGACCTGGGAATTACGAGGTTCCGTTTGGACTTCCGTTGAAAACGCTTCTCTATGAATGGGCAGGCGGTGCGCCGGACGGACGCGAAATTCAAGCGATTACGACGGCTGGGTTATCTGGTGGATTTATCGCTGGCGATGATCTGGATAGAACGATTGATGAGCCGAGTTTTCAGGAAGTCGGCGCGATGCTTGGCGCAGCGGGGATTATGGTTTTCGACGATACGCGAGATATGTTTGATGTCGCTCACAATGCGATGGAATTCTTTGCTGAGGAGTCTTGCGGGAAATGTTTTCCGTGCCGTATCGGTACGCAGCGGTTGACGGAACTTTTGTCTGCCCCGTTGGGAAGGGATTCGGAGGCACTAATTTCGGAGATTGGAGCCGTTATGAAGGCGACGAGTGCGTGTGGACTCGGTACCGCCGCGCCAAATATTACGGACAGTTTGATGCGCTACTTTTAACGCAGCATGTGGAATCGCGGGTTTATACTTCTTTGTGCCATCGTGTTTGTTGTCGGTTTGGTGACGGGACCGGTACAGATGCTGTTTCCGGTCTATGCGGAAACGGTTTTAGAGGAGAGTGCGCTGTTCGCGGCACTGTTACGGGCACTGCCTATCGGACTTGGTGGTATCTCAGCACTCATCGGTGGGACGCTCTGTGACCGGTTCGGACGAAAACCGACCGTGCTAATCGGGATGACGGGTGCGGTGGTGGTCGGCACGCTTTTTACGACGCAGACCCCCTTGTTTCTTTGGGGTATCCTCTGTTATGAAGGGATTGCTTCCGGTTTCAAAACCGCAGGCGGACAGACCTATCTCATTAGTTCTGTGCCTCCTGAGCGTTTAGGGTTAGCGACGGGATTGTACTTCATCAGCAGTACTGTCGGAAATGCGATCGGGAGTGCTATTGCGGGTGAAGTTATTGATCGCACGAGTTATGGTACTTTTGGGGTCGGTGCGGCGGTTCTGGCGGGTGTTCTATTTGTAGGTGCGTGCCTTTTTCTACCGCGACTGGTACAGTCTTCGGACACGCAACGAAAGCGTGAGGGGATATGGAAGTCAACTCTTAACGTTGAGGCGTATCTGAATCTGATTCGACGGCGAGAGATGCGGATGCTGATCGGTTTACGCGTTTTTCCGACCTATTATTGGGGTTCCGTCAATCTGCTGATGCCGATTTTGATTGAACGTATTGCTGGCGTGAAGGCGACGGGTTATTACGGTGCGGTCAGTCTTTTGTTCGCCTTCGGGTGCCAACTGGCTGTTGGGCGGATGTGTGATGCGGTTGGGCATCGTGCGCCTGCGCTTGTGGCGAGTGCTATTGTGACATTTCTCGCTTTTGGTGTAGCGTTTTTTCATAAATCTTTGATAGCATTAGAAGTTTTCGGGATACTCGGTGCAGGTGCGGCGTGGGCACTTTCGACGACGATTCCGCGGTTTATCAATGAATTTACTGAGCCTGATGAGAAGGGGCACGGTGTGGGTCTCACACATTTAGCATGGAGTAGCGGATTTCTTCTTGGTTACGTCGCGAGCGGTGTTTTGGTTTATATCTCTGTTGGCGTTCCGTTTATTGTCGCAGGAATTTTCCTGATTTTTTCTACAGGTGTTGCCTATAGGCTTTGGTCTTCTAACGATTAGGTCTTCGCTCCGTTTTCGTTTAGTTTGTGCCTTTTACGGAACAGATTACTACTTAATCTCACAGGACTTACGCAAATTTAGCACATGATGGTAGATTTTTTTAGTTTTAAACCCCCTAAATCCCCCTTATCAGGGGGACTTTAAGAGGAATTGCGTAAGCCCTATCTCATAAACCATGAGGTGCGCTTTATGTGTGCGCCTCATATTACAAAAACCGCGGTTGAGAGCCGCGACTACAAAACGAAGGAAAGCATAATGGTTATTGCAGAACTTGATTTAGAAAATGCAGAACATCTTGAACTTACGGATGCTCAGTGGCGTTTTGGTGAGGGACTCGTCCCGGGTGAACCGAACGGTGGATTAGTTGACCGGTTAGCAGAAGTGTCTGCTCGCCTTGCTGATTATGATGATTCCGGGTGGCCGGTTTGTGAGAATATCCAAGAAGTCATCTTATCGGGCCTCTGCTTCGGTTGGTATCGGATCACAGTCACGATTCCTGAAGAGGTTGATGGAACGTCGGTTGCCGGTTCAAAGGTCTGGTTTCATACGTGCATTGACGACTACGGCGAAGTCTGGGTTGATGGTGAGATTGATCTGGCTTTTGGGGAGTCTGGACGGGGTGCTGCGTCTGGTTTCAATACGCCGCAACGCGTTGTTGTGACGGAAAGCGCGGAACCCGGGGCGAAACACGTTATCGCGTGTTTGGCGATTAATGGTCCCCTTGCGAGACCGGGTGGTGGTATCTTCCTCCGTTTCGCAAAATTAGAGTTTGAGCGAGAATAGCCGTTAGCGTCTTGGCTGTCGGCTTTCAGCCGTCGGTTTTCAGTTAAGAAATTTTCGTTTAGCAAGGCTTCCTCTTGCTGACTGCTGATTGCTGACAGTTGACACCATATTAAAGGAAAAAAATTGCCTAAAAAAGCGGTTGTTTTACTCAGTGGCGGCTTAGATTCAACAACGACGCTTGCTATCGCGCGCAGTGAGGGTTATGATACCTACGCAATGAGTTTTCGGTACGGTCAACGGCACACGGTGGAGCTGCAGTTCGCAGAGAAAGTCGCGAATGCGTTAGGCGTGAAACAGCACACGATTGTTGACATTGATCTGTGGGTCTTCGGCGGCTCCGCATTAACAGCAGATATTGAGGTTCCAAAAGATAGGTCTGATGCGGAAATGGGGGATAGCATACCGATAACTTATGTCCCTGCCCGAAACACAATTTTTCTCTCCTACGCGCTTGCTTGGGCTGAGGTCCTCGTCACGGATACGATTTTTATCGGTGCTAACGCTGTGGATTACAGCGGTTATCCGGATTGTCGTCCGGAGTACATGGAGGCGTATCAAAGGATGGCGAACCTTGCGACACAAGCCGGTGTTGAAGGTAAAACAGAAATGAAAATCCGCGCGCCCCTGATGGAGAAAACGAAGGCTGAAATCATCCAAATCGGTACTGCACTGGGTGTCGATTATAGTCTGACCTTAAGTTGTTACGATCCGGATGCTGAGGGCAGAGCATGTGGCGGTTGTGATAGCTGCCTACTCCGAAAGAGAGGCTTTAAGGAAGCAGGTATCCCCGATCCGACTCACTATATGCGTCATTAGAATATTTCAACAAGTGTGGTATTCAACTTGGCATGGCGCAGCGTACGCTCACAAAAACTACCTAACCTACCATTTCTCCGTAAAAAAGGAGGCACTATCAGTGTTTAGTTATCGGTTGTCAGAGAGAAGAGTATCCTCTGACTGATAACTGATAACTGATAACTGACAACCATTAGAATGATAAAAGCCGTTTTCTTTGATTTTTACCAGACGTTGGGCGTTTGGGGAGAATCGCTTAGACCGAGAGTTCAAAAAATCACAGACCGGTATGCGTGCAAAATTGATTGGGAACGTTATGACACGGCACGCGGGAATCTCTATGCGGATGCGTCAGGATCGGATCCGATGACCCACGATCTTCTGGAGACGATGCAGCAGATCATCGATAGTTACCGAGCGTTTCTGGCGGCACTGGGTGTTCGGGACTATTTGGACCAAATGACATGGGAGTTGCTACAATCTGAGCACTCTCTTTTTGCTGCCAACGCTGCTACGCTTTACGATGACACTGTCCCGACACTTGCGTATTTACGGGATGCCGGTTTCAAGTTAGCGATTGTTTCTAATTGGGATACACCGTTGGACCCACTCACCGAACGGTTGGGGATTGCTGATTATTTTCATACGATTACTTCTTCACATGATGCGCGCGTCCGGTCTGCGAAGCCGGATCCGCATATTTTTGAGTGGACGCTGAGACAGGTCGGTGTTTCGGCGGAGGAAGTCGTGCATGTCGGGGATACTTATGAGGCAGATATTGTCGGGGCGCGAGGTGTCGGCATCCGCCCGATACTCATCGACCGAGACGGCACCCAAACTGGCAGATGGGAGGAGACAATTCGGAACTTGTCGGAATTGCCGGCGTTGCTTAACCTTGACATCTGCTAACAACCTATTATATAATATCTTTATGGCACAAGAATACGACACAACAGGAAAAGACATTCTAAACGAACAGATCAACGAAATCGCAAGATTTGTCCTGAACGTCCCCGATGTTGAAGTCCTTGCAGACCTTGACACTGAGCAGCAACTGGTCCGGGCATTTCGCACGGACATCACAAAGCGCGTTCATTTCAATGGCCACGATGCTGTTCTGCACATTGAACTGCAACTCCGCGACAGCACGGAAAAACCGATGTGGGCCCGAAACGCTCACTATCACGGCTATCTCGTCGGTGAACACCAGCTCCCTGTCTATTCCAACGTGATTTACTTTCACCCGAACGCGGGCAAAAACGATCCGGGGGGCTATGAATACACTTGGAATGGCTACGATTACCGGCTGAGTTATAAAGTCATACGGCTCATTGAGATAGAAGGACAAACGATTTTAGAGGCACAGACACCGGGGCTATTGCCATTCACACCGCTGATGAAACCGCCTGACGATATGCCCCTTGACCGGTGGGTGCAACAATGCATTGATGCAACGATAAACGTCCCTGTTGACTCACCCACAAAAGGGACGTTGCTTTACGGACTTTCCCTCTTTGGAGAGCTCGTCCATGACCCAGGTTTGTTTGAACAAATACCGGAGGCAATTATGCAGGAATCTCCTTTTTTCCAACGCCAACGCGAAAAATTTATGGCACAAGGTATTGAACAAGGGGCGAAAGAGGCTACTCGCAAAAATCTCTTGACAGTCCTCAATACGAAATTCCACAGAGAAGCAGTGCGTGCCCTAACGCCAGCCCTTGAAAATATAGACGATTTGCAACGTCTTGAGCAGCTGCATCTCATCGCTGTTAACGTGAAAAGCCTTGAAGATTTCACGGAAGCACTCTTTGAATAGAGGCAGCTGAAAGCGCGAGTGTTCACAAGAAAATTATGGTCCAAGCTGTTTTCTTTGATTTTTACCAAACATTGTGTTTTCATAGGCATTCACTTGAGGAAAACCTTGAAAGAATCGCTGAAAGGTATGGTGTTAATATCAATTGGGAACGCTGTGGAACAGCGATAGAACGCCTCTTTGCCGGCACATCGGCACCCGCCCCGACTACCGATTATTCTCTGCTGGAATTATTGATGACTGTAATGACGCGAGAATGCGAATTTATAAAAGAAGTTGGCATTGAGAAGCACGTGGAACAGATGGCGTGGGAGTTGTTACAATCTGGGCATTATCTCTTTGCTGCGAACAGTGCTACGCTCTACGACGATGTCGTTCCGACGCTTGAGCATTTGCGAGATAAAGGCTTCAAGTTAGCGATTGTTTCTAATTGGGATACACCGTTGGATCCACTTATCGAAAGGTTGGGGATCGCCAATTATTTTGATGCCATCGTTGCTTCACACGATGCGCGCGTCCGATCCGAAAAGCCGGACCCGCATATCTTCAACTATGCACTCGCAGCAGTCGGTGTGTCAGCAGAGGAAGCTGTCCATGTGGGAGATACCTACGAGGCGGATATCGTCGGGGCAAAAGGTGTAGGGATTCGTCCGATATTGATTGACCGAGACGGTACGCAAGCCGATAGGTGGGATAAGACAATTCAGAGTCTATCGGAGTTGCTGGAAATGCTCACTTAGTTCCGTGTTTGGTGTGTTAATGGGCGGGGAATAAGGGACTGGGAAATCCAACCCCTACGAACTGAACTGTGAGTGCGGTGCCGCGAACCTTGTCCAAATCCAATATATATCAGTGGAAGAACAAAGCCATTCAGTTTTCGGTTTTTGGCGTGCGCTATTGGAAATAGATACGCGCTGCTATCCGCAAGAATCGGGGTTACAAATCCCTCCTACAAGAATGATGCAATGGCTCTGGTGGAAGAAGGATACGACTTTATATATCGCACATATCGGCAGCGATGCCAATATGTGCGGATTGTTGTTACTTATTGATGCTTGAGTCTTGCCCAAGTTGTTGCTAATTTTCCACGCGGTTTGACGGGTGTCGGTCCTGCTAACAATAGGGCAATATCTGCTTCGCTGAGGGGTCGAGCAAAGACTCTCAATTCGTCGATGAGACCGAGCCAAGTTTGGGCATAACCGCTATTCAGCGTGCCTATCCACAACGAGGCATCACTGTCACCTACGGCACTATGTGGGTGAGAAAACGTTCCTTCCAGCGCGCCGTTGACGTACATCTTTCCTCGCTCTGCTTCCGCTGCAGTCCCGTCAAAGACGATCGCGAAATGGTACCACACATTACTTTCGAGTACTGTCTCGGACACCATTTGGATCCCCTCACCGTTCTGGGCATTGACGCGAGCGTACATCTTTACATCGTTCCATGAGAATACTTGATAGACATCACCGTTGTTGAACCCGACTCGCTTGGAAATGATGCCTCTTGCCAGGGCATCGGCGTTTGTTGTCATTGCCCACGCTGCGATCGTCAATGCTTCCATACCTGCAAACTTGTTGGCATGTGCGACTTCTATGAAGTTTGCGGCATTACCATCAAATTCTATTGCCTGCCCGCCGAACTGGTCATCAGCCTTGTTTAATGTTCCGTGCACTGTGACATCCGTCGGGTTATCCGAGGCATCGGTTGGATCGCCGTCTTCATCGAATGAGAGATAAAGTACCATGCCCTCTTCAACGGCGGTACTCTCCGCAAGTGGCACTATGAGTGTGATTGCTAAAGCGACGCATAATAGACGGAATGAGGTTTTAATGAATCTCTTGGTCATAAGTGACCTCCTTGTAATTTGTTTAGGACTTACGCATGCTGCTCTTTTGTAGCACAAACTTCCCAGTTTGTGACACTAAAACGCTGTGTTTTCCGAGAAATCTCATCTAACAGAACAGGCTGCAGTCAAAATTGCGTAAGTCCTGTTGTTTAAAAGATTAGTTGGTTTTCCTCTTAAGTTGTCCCCATGTTGTTGTGGCTTTTCCATAAGGTTGGACAGGTAGGAGTTCTCCATCCATCGACAATTTGATCTCGTCTTCGGTTAGGATACTGCTCCAGATTCTGACCTCATCAATGAGACCGTCCCACGTTTGCGCGTACCCTTGATTGAGTGTGCCGATCCATAACGGTTCCTGACCGCTGCTAACTTCAGCTTCAGGGTGATCCACTTCGTTTTCGAGTTCACCGTTGACGTAGAGCAGTTGCTTCTTTGTTTTGCCGTCATAGATGTAGGCGAGATGCATCCATTTTTTATTTTCTAAGATAGATGTTGATGAAATTTGTTCGTCGCTCTTTCCGTTAACCCTCGCCCAAAACTTACTCTCGGTCCACGAAAAGAGATTGTAAACATCTCCAGCCTGCCATCCTGCGCGTTTGGAGACGATCCCTCTTGCGAGGGCATCTGTTCCAAAAGGTTGAACCCAGGCTTCAACTGTCAACTGTTTCATACCTTCGAGATCGGCACTGTGTGCGACTTCGACGAAATTCGCTGCGCCTCCATCAAATTCAAGCGCGCCGTTGATTTTGCCCTTGACCCATTTCAAATCGCCTTTAATGCTGGCTTCATTTCCATTGCCAGAGGCATCTTTGGGATTTTTCCCTGCACCATCATCAAAGGGTAAGTAGAGCAGTAATGTCCCTTCATCGACTGCTTGTACTGTATAGATACCGACAACAAGCAGAAGTGTCAGACCTAAAGAAAGTATACGCATGAAAATTCCTCCTTGCTTATTGAATGACTGGAGATATTCTAACGTTTCTGAAACATTTCGTCAAGAAAAAGGGACGGAAATCTCAAGTTTTTAACGCAGTTATGCGCCGAACCTATATCTTTGCGCTAAAGCACGAGGTTTTGACTCAGATGTATGGATCGATTTTGATGCCCAACATCCGCGGTAAAGGGTCAGGGTCAAGGTTAGCAACATCGATACTACTGTTCACGGCTTGCGTCGCCGCGAGTCCGGCGATCTGACCCGTCGTCATCCACAAGGGTTCCATGCGGAGCACCGACATTGCGACATGGGTGCTTGACATCGCGACCGGTACCAGTAGGTTGTTCAAGTGCCGAGGCAGCATCGCACCATAAGGAACTTGACCGGGCTGGGCGGGACCCTCCGCTTTTTTCGGATACCAGAGGACACCTTCCATAAAACCGTCCACTGCATAACGGCGATCGTGGCACGGGTGAACGTCAAACGAATGTTCGCCAATCGCAACGGCTTGTTCGATCTGCGGGGTTCGTCCGATTTCTGGATCAATAGTGAAATTATGCTGTGTTACCAGTGCTCTACCTTCAATACGCCGACCTTGACGGACATAGATTTGCCACGGCCAGTGTCGATTATCTGTGAACTCGTCCTGATGAAGGCCCGCTTGTTGCCACAGATGGCGTGTACTTTCTGGAACTCGCTGTTCATTTTGAAGGAACCAGACGTAACCTGCGGCGTGATCGATGTGGAATTGTGCAAGCCGTTGCCGATGCTGCCGCTGTGCCTCTGGCCACGTCCAACTGATGCCGGGGCAATTCAGGCTAGTCAACCGATCAATCGAACCGTTTAGTTGATACTTTTTATTCGGAAGCGGCGTGCCGAGTCCTAATTTTTGGATACGTCCTGTTGCGAAGTCATCAAGTAAGGGTAGAAAGTCCTGTAGGTGTTGTTCATAAGTTGCTGGTTTTTCGATGGGAATGAGCTTATCCGGGTCTGTTGTAAAGATGCTCCGAGCACAGTAAGCCTGAATGGCAGGTGACGGTTCACCTGTATCGGGTGTCAAAATCTGCTCTCCTGTCCGCCAGTTCATGTAGTGTATGCCTGCCCTTGACTCTCCATATTCGTCGATCCCTTCACGCCCGACACGATAAGGCACATCGGCAGCATCGGCAAGGTCGCCTTCATAAGTGCCATCAATAAAGGTCTTAGCGGTTACAAGCAGCTGCGATTGATCGGGGGGCTCCAATTTTACCGCTGTAACACGATCTGCTTGTACGGTTGCGTTAACCAAATGATGTCCTCTAAGAAACGCCAATGCATCCGCTTCTGCCGCGAGAAGTTGATCAAAAACACGTTCTGCAACTGACGGTTCATAAAACCAACCGTCTTGAATGCGTTTCCAGTCCGGAGAATTCTCGCCGATGGTTCGCCGGTATTCTTCGCGCACTCCATTAATGAACTCGATGACCAATCCACCAAACATCTCTCGCCGGACAGCGTCTGTTGTCGATAACCCACTTGCCATCATCCCGCCGGGGTGCTGTTGCGGACACGCAAGGATAACTTTACACCCGCGTCGGGCAGCTTCAATGGCAGCGGCGCAACCACCCGGGGTCGAACCGTAGACGAAAACATCGCAGTCCGTGACACGGTTCGTTTTTTCTTCTGCGGTTGTATCCGTGTGATCTGTTGGAAAACGCGGCATCAGATACTCACTTCAGTTACGAAAACGTCTAAGGTCGGAGACTACTCGCTCTGCTCGGCCGGAGGTGGAGGCGGATCTATATATATCTTACCTTGAGCTCTGCGCTTTTTCTCTTTGGCCTTCAAATAATCGTAGAGTTCCTCTATAGAATTGAATTGGGCAGCAAACTCTGCTTTCATTCGATAACACTCTTCGAGGATAGGATCTGTCTGTGGTTCAGGTTGCTCCTTCATCTGTATCTCCTCCATTAACGCCGCAGGTGTACAGAGAGTTGTTGGTCGGTATCCAGCGGATAAACAAACGTCAGTAATATGCTGTCGCTTGGTTTCATTAACAATATGCTTATAGTTCCAAGAAACAAGATACTCAATATTGTAGACCACGGCAATAGCAATATGTTGTGCGTCTGGTAGAAATTGCGGTAGCACGGTGCCTTCGTCGATCAACTTATGTGCAAGAGCAGCAGCCTCCAAGGACAGAGGTAATATCCTTAGGTCGTCTAACAATGTAATCCGCCGCTCGGCTTCTCTTGGATCCCCACGTTCAGCTTCTTCCAAAACTATATCTGAAGTGACAAACTCAAAAGCATCAGAATATTCCTCCCACAATCGCCGAGTTGCTTGTTGTCGATCAGATACCGTTACATCGTTACTGGGGCGTGCTACCAGATAGCTGACGACTGTGGTTTCAATGTAAACTTTCGGTTTTTCTGTTATATAGTGTACCATAAAATAGAGGCTTTGGCAAATCTATCCACTGAACCGCGAGCGGAGTGCCCATAACCCTTGTCCGGGTTCACTGATGTAGAAAAAGCGATTGGATCGGTGCGGTTGGACGTGGGGTGTGGGATCGTTGTTGAAACCGTCAATAAGTGTTTCGGGGTTGTATTTGGCGAGGACTTCTTTGACGGGTGCCCACTGGTAGCCGACAGATTCGATTTCGGTTTGGGTGAGATATTCCGTCGCATAAGTTACTTTGAAACGCCCCTCGGTACTGCCGTGAATCAGGTGTGCGGCGGCGGAGAGGTTCTCTTGCAATTCTGGGTTTTCGGAGACGGCGTTGAGTGTTGTGGGTGTACCGCGGTAACCGTATTTTCGGATGAGTCGGTCGATTTCTGCGTCCTCACCGAATTCTCGGACTCCGGGTGCGATGATAATCAACTCACCGTCGTCTGCCATTGCCATGCGTGTACGGTAGATCGCCTTGTTGCCGAGCCACGTGCTTTTAAACTCCACCGGGTCCAAGTAGACGACCACTTTTGCCAAAGGTTCGTCTAAGAACGTCATATTGACGGCTCTGCTCAATTCGGCGGCGGTTTCAAAGGTTTGTGCGTCATCGCCGACGTAAAGTCCGCGCATCACGCGTTCTCCGGAGGTATCGGCATCCATGACGCTCATGACATATAGGATGCCGAGTTGTTTCAGGTAGTGTGCGTGTGCGTAGTTGAGTACGCTCCTGACAGAGGTGTCGGTTCGTCCCATGAGTCGCTCCATACCGTCTACGGCACCGAGGAAATGCGATTTATTGATGGTCTCGACCCCGCCTGTACCGATGAGGACGTTCTTAAATCCGTTGGCGATGCCGATGACTTCGTGTGGGATTACCTGTCCGACAGAGATGATGAGTTCGTAATCGCCTTCCACAAGGCGGCGATTTACAGCGATAGGGATGCTATAGTCGAGTTTACCAGCCGAAACCTCTTGGATAAATTCAGATGGCACTTCACCGAAGTCGTGGAGTCCGGTACGCCAGTTGTGGACGTGGTATTTTGCCTTGGGCAGATCGCCGTACATTTCGGCAATCTGTGGTTCGGTCATCGGTGCGTGCGTACCGATAGCCGGGAGGATGTCAAAGGTTGTGCCGTCTGCGGTATCCCAAAGTTCGTAGAGGATTCGGGTGAGTTCGCCTGCGTTTGAGTGGAGGCGCGTTATGTCCGGCGGGATCACGAGGATCTTTTTCGGGATCCCGCCCAACTTGAGGAGTGCTTCGTGTAGGAGTGCTCGTTTTTCTTCGGAGGCGATGACGGTGTTTTTTCCACCGTGGGCAATATAGGTCGCCATAATTTTAATTTTCCTTTAATAGGCATCCTTAATCGCGCCCCAGGTCATACTGAGTTTATCCTGTGGTTCGACGGGTAGGACGAGGTCTTCGACAGAATCGCCGATGAAGAGGTTATCGATGTAGACGAGTCCGTAGTTACCGAATTTACCGGTTTTGAAAGTTCCGTCTTCGCCTTCGGTTGCCGGATCGATTTTATCAAACGGCGTGTTATCTTTCCGTTCTTTCAACTTGAAGGTGAATTTGTCGCCTTCAAGAACGAGTTGTGCGCGATACCAGACTTCAGGATCGTTTTCCACCACTCCGGCTTGGACGAGCGCCCAACCGCCTTGCCGTTTGTAGAAATGATAATCTCGTCCACCTTGCCGCCGGTCACTGAGATAGAATTTTTCACCATCTTGGAAGCGGAAGACGACACCCATGTAGAAGTCATCAGGGAACATCATATCCCATTCAGCGACGTAATCGCTCCAAGCTGCGTCCCCGACGACATAGATGGAGCCGCCGACATCGTGCCGTGAGTCGTTAGATGGGTTATCAGCGGTCGATAAGACCTTATTACTTGCTTTTTTTGGGTCGGCGACGACTTTAGCGGTTGTTTTGCCGTCGTGTCCGACTTCCCATTTGCTTGGTTCCGCACCGATACTATCTTTCTCAAAGTCGTCATGGAACAGTAGCACTGCCGATGCTTGTATTGCTATACTGAGGCACAGCATGGATATGGCGATTTTGAGAGGTAGTTTAACCTTTTGAGAAACTTGGCTGTATCGAAAAAGAGATAGATATTTGGAAATCATTTTCTTCTCCTTATTGAAGTGGACCGAGGTTCGATGAAGATTGAATGAACATTTCGGTAATCGTTCATAATCGCCGTCATGACGGATTGCGAGCACAAGAACAGAAAATCGCGAGCACAAGAACAGAAAATCGCGAGCACAAGAACAGAAAATCGCGAGCACAAGAACAGAAAATCGCGAGCACAGCTCGCTCCTACCCTAAAAAGCTACTGTGCGACGACTGGATTTTGCAGAACGCCGATGCCCTCAATCTCGATTTCGACGACATCACCGGCTTTTAAAGCAGTGGTTGTGCCGGGTGTGCCGGTAAAGATTGCATCCCCCGGTTCGAGCGTTATTGCTTGTGAGATGAAACTCACGATGGTTGTTACTGGAAAGATGAGGTCTGCGGTTGTCTGTTTCTGGACGACTTCGCCGTTAATACGGGTTTCTAATTGTGCGTCGGTGTAATCGACATCCGTAGCGATGATGGGACCTATGGGTCCGAAGGTATCCGATGCTTTGGCGCGCCACCATTGTAAGTCGTTGCTCTGCCATGTGCGTGCGCTGACATCGTTGCCACAGGTCACGCCTAAAATGTTGGCGGCTGCTTCTTCTGGTGTCGCTTTTCGGGTCTGCTTTTTCATAATGACGACGAGTTCGCCTTCAGCATGTACATCATCGTCGCCGTCTGGTAATTCGATATTGCCGCCGGGGTTGTTAATACAGGAAGGCGTTTTGATGAAGATTTCGGGGTTCGTGGGTTCCGGGGCACCGTCTAAATGGCTCCGGTAATTCAAACCGACAGCTAACACCTTTGTCGGTGTTGTCGGTGCGAGGAGTTGGACATCCGCCAATGCGACGGTGTCGCCTGTTTCGCTATGTTCACCGAACGGGCACCCGGATAGCAGGCTCAGGCTCTCTCCTGAGACGATGCCATAACCGATTGTGCCGTTTAATTCATATCGTGCTAACTTCATAGTGTCTCCTTTGTGATTTTCTGAAATGTTATCGTGTGCGTCGTAAGTTGAAGGTTGGTATATTTTACCTTGTGTATAAATGTGCTGTCAATGTATTTCTTGGGGATGGCTGTCGGAGACCGTCAAGGGTCAGTGATTCGTATCAAAGTTGAAGGCATAGAGATGAAGGCGTAATTTGACTTTATCCGCAAAATGTGGTATTATTCCTACATAATATATGACTCCGTTAGGATTTACGTGTTTTTTGATTAGACGCTATATAATGGGTGGGGTTACAAACCCCGCCTGCAAGCGGATTCGTATGGATCCTATTCGGAATAAAACATGCGGTGAATGTAAATGATAAAAGTTGGAATTGTTGGTGCGTCGGGGTATAGCGGTAGCGAGTTGTTACGCTTTCTGGCGAACCACTCTGGCAAGCTGCAGGTAGTACTTTGTACGTCTGAAACATACTCGGGACAATGTGTTGAGAGTGTCCTTCCGAACCTTCGCGGTTTTCTATCCACCAAATTTGAAGCGTTGGATATTGAGTCCCTTAGGGATCGGGTAGATGTTGTTGTGCTTGCGGTTCCGCACAAGGTGGCGATGTCGTTTGCGCCGCAAATTCTGGCACAAGGTTTACGGGTTGTGGATTTCAGTGCGGACTATCGGCTCGGAGATGCGGACACTTATGAAGCGTGGTACCATGCTGAACATACAAGTGCTGAACTCATGCGACAGTCGGTCTATGGGTTGCCGGAACGGTATCGTGAGCAGATTCGGGATGCCCAATTGGTTGCGAATCCGGGGTGTTATCCGACAAGTGCGATACTTGCGGCGATGCCGTTAGTTGCGCAAGGTGCGGTGGAATTGGATTCTATCATTGTTGACTCGAAATCAGGGATTTCGGGTGCCGGTCCGAAACCGAGCGAAAATACGCACTATCCGAATCGTGAGTCTAATGTTGTTGCTTATAATATCGGCGTGCATCGGCATACACCGGAGATTGAGCAGGAGTTAGGGGCTGTAGCGTCAGAAACCGAGGTGCGTGTGACATTTACACCACACCTTGTCCCGATGACGCGAGGCATTCTCAGCACTGTTTATATGCGTCTCACCGAGGAGATGTCCACTGAAGCAGCCCTCGGTGTATATTCAAGTTTTTACGAGAATGAGCCGTTCGTTCGGGTGCTTCCGCCGAGTGCGTACCCGCAGACCAAGTCCGTACTGGGCAGTAATTATTGTGATATCGGGTTGGAAGTGGATACACGTACCCGCCGTGTCGTCGTCATGGCAGCGATTGACAACCTCGGTAAAGGTGCTGCCGGTGCTGTTGTGCAGAACCTTAACCTGATGTTCGGTTTCGATGAGACCGATGGGTTGAAAGTGCCGGGGATGATGCCTTAATGGTTATAAGTTGTAAGTTAAGAGGTCTCCGAAGACTTTGTATTCCTTAGTAACCATTGTTATCCAATTGAAATCAAAAGGGAACAAAGAGACGTGAGGGATCAGAAACCAGACGAATAACTTATAACTAACGTGAGTTTGATAAAAGTTGGACTTATGTAGCGTTCACTGTTAATTTACGCTGTATACGCCACAAACTAACAGTTTGTGCTACGATTCACGGTTCTGTGATGCGGAAATAGACCACGCAACCCATCCGAAATGATTAATCAAACTGGCGTTATAACTAACAACTTATAACCACTTGGAGATTATTGTGCCGAAAGTTATGATTGTTGCTGGGGAACCGTCTGGTGACTTGCACGCCTCTCATGTTGTGCACCGACTTAAGATGCTTTGCCCCGACATAACGCTCTTCGGCATGGGTGGCGACCAGATGGAAGCGGCATCGGTGAAACTTGATTTTCATATCCGAGATTCCGCTGTCATGGGTTTTGCTGATGTGGTCACTGTCCTTCCGATGTTCCTTCGGAAACAGGCGTATCTGAAGCGACGTATCCGTGAGGAGCGTCCGGATGTGCTTCTCCTTGTGGATTTTGCTGAGTTCAATATGCCGTTAGCCAAATTTGCTCGTGGGTGCGGGGTGTCGGTTGTCTATTACATTCCGCCGAAAGCGTGGGCATGGCGTGCGGGTCGCGCGAAGAAACTGGCGGGATCGGCAGATGTTGTCGCTGCCATTTTCCCTTTTGAAGCGGAGTTTTACCGGGATGCTGGTGCAAATGCGGAATTCGTTGGGCATCCGCTTGTCGATTTTGCAAAGACTTCGCTAACGGTGTGCGAGGCGCGAGAGCGTTTGGGTTTGTGTGATGCGGATGATCGAGACGCGCCTGTTATCGCGTTAATGCCGGGGAGCCGGCGTTCGGAAATTCGCCACATCCTACCGGTTATGCTGGAAGCCGCTGCGAACATTGCGGCGGTCTATCCGAAGGCGCGATGGATACTTCCGTTAGCACCCGGAATTTCACGTGAAAGTATTGCGGAACATCATAAGGGAAACCGAGTCACCCATCCCGTACAGCCCCCGTCCATTGAGATTGTCGAAAATCAGACGTATACAGCGATGCGAGCGTCAACTCTGTTGTTGGTTACCTCCGGTACAGCGACGCTTGAAGCCACATGTATCGGTACACCGATGATTATCCTTTTTCGGACAGCCTCCGTCAATTGGCATATCATCAAGAGGTTGACCCCACTGAATCGGAGCGGACTTCCGAACCTTATCGCTGGACGTGATATTGTTCCGGAATTGCTACAGACAGCGTTGACACCGGATGCTTTGACGGCGTTGGCACTCGATTTTCTGCGGCATCCAGAGAAACGTGAAGAACAGCGTGAGTCCCTTCAAGCAGTATATGCGCAGCTTGGAGCAGCAGGTGCTGCTGAACGCACTGCTGAGTTGGTTTTTTTGCATATTCGCCGGGCGTGAATGTGGACCGTTGGTAGGATAACAGTTTTCGCTTAAGACCCGCACGCGCCGTTGTTGCGTGCTGCCGGCAGTTATGAACAACTTCTAATGAAACTCACACACGCTTTCGACCTTGCCACGTTCCAGAAAAGGCTTCTTGCCAGTCCTATACGCTTCTTATTAATTCCCCTGAGTTGGTTATATGGTTTAGTCGTTTGGATACGGAACTGGCTTTATGCGGTTGGTGTGTTTAAAGCGCGCAAGTTGCCGTGTCGAGTGATTAGTGTCGGTAATATCGCTGTTGGTGGAACGGGAAAGACCCCTGCTGTTATTGCTATTGCGAAACGTCTTCAGGAGAAGGGTGTCCGTGTCGCTATTTTGCTGCGCGGGTATAAACGTACGTCTCGCGAGCAGGTAACGGTCGTCTCAGACGGTGAACGGGTGCGTGCCACCTTAAAAGAGAGCGGCGATGAAGCGTATATGTTGGCGAGGCATCTCAACGGTATTCCGATTGTCGTCGGTCGTCAACGGTATCAGGCGGGCCGGGTTGCCCTTGAACGTTTTGATGTGGATGTCCTGCTTCTTGATGATGGGTTCCAACACCGGCAGCTTGCGCGTGATGTCGATATTCTTACCGTGCCTGCGTATTCAGTTGCGTCCGAACATCCTTTGAGAAATAGAGCGAAATTATTACCTGCGGGGACCTTGCGCGAACCTTGGACGGCTCTCCGACGTGCGGATATTATCCTGTTGACGCATACAGACGCAGAAGAAGTTACCAGTTACCAGTTACCAGTTACCAGAAAGAGGACTCTTAACTTTGACCGAGAACGCGCGCATATTCTTAAACATCGGAAATCGCGTTCTCGGTCAACACTGGCCACTGGCCACCGGAAACTGGTCCAGCGGTTCGCACCGAACGCGCTGATTTTGGCGAGTGTCCACCAACCTGTGCGTCTCTATCCGTTAGCTCCGAAACAAGGTTTTGAGGTGTCGGAGTCTCTCCACGTTGAGGAGACACTTGAAGGGAAACGGATTCTTGCTGTCTGCGGGATAGGAGACCCAGATGCGTTTGTTTCAACACTTCAGCGATATTCGCCAGAGCATGTGGCACTGTTGGCGTTCTCGGATCATCACGTTTATACTGAGCGAGACATCGCGGAGATAGATGCCGCGTTTAAGACATCGCGATCGGATCTGATTGTCACAACACAGAAGGATGAACAGAAGTTGGTGGGACTTGTGGCGGATCGGGAATTTGTGATAATCGTCCTTGAGATCGCTTTGGTTATTAAGGACGGGGTTGAGAAGTTTGATGAGGTGTTGTTGGGTTGTTAATCTTTGGGTTTCGGTGCGGTTGGGAAACCGCACCTACCGAGTCTGGGAGAACAGGAATTAGGCGAGTCGTTGGTTTGTAACGCCTCGCTGTGGTTTGCGTGGGGAACGTTGTTTGTCGATCCATTTGACAGAGAAGTGGAGCAGGTTTTCCATAATTTTATCGTTGATTCTCACATCCTCTTCTGTCTCATTTTTCAAACTGGTGACGATGTATAGTCCCTTCTGGAACGGCAGGAGAAGAAGTGCGGATGCGTCTTCAAACTCGTCTGGGAGTCCAGCTGCGGCGATGTTGGTTTTCGCGAGGGATGTCCATTTTCGGAGCGGATCGAGCCACATATCATCGAGTCGGATGAGGGGTTGATCCATAGCGTTTGGATCGACGTGTTGGTTTCCGTTTAGTGGATTCGGGTGTTGAAAGATCCGTGAGCGTTTTCCTTGTGATGTCGGGAACAGTTCATAAGTTTCGTCGCACTCGATGCCGGTGAGGGGTTCGGGTATCCATCCGGTTCCACGGCGCTGTTTGGCACTGGCTTTGACATCTTGTCCGGAGACGATGACGACTCCGCCTTGGCTGACGAAGTTTTTGATACGATGTTCGGCATCAATGTTAAGTCGATAGCCGGCTTTGTAGACTTCACCGTTCCCGATCCATAAGATATCGGTTTTCGGGAGTCGGTCGGTTCGTAAATCTCGGACTTCGCTATAGAGTATATGGTGTTCCTGAATGTACTCGAAACGTTCAAGGACAGGGTACTCTACTGTAGATGTGTTCCCTGTGAGTGCCATGAGTTTGAGTGGCATCGCTATTTGTATTTCTGATCGTGTGACACCTGGGACTCTGGTGACTCCGGTATCAGGTTTGAAGAATTTGCTGTTAACGACAGCGTTTATGCTGCCTGCGATTCGGTTTCGGATCAGTTTTCTGCGACGTTTGCGTTGCTCTGTCGTATTTAGCGTTCGTGCCTGCGGATAGACGAGCGGTGCTAACGCCTCGTGCCGAATAGCATTTTCGTGTATCTGCTCAACGATAGCGGCGTGTGCGGTAATCTTGGCACGGTTTGTTGGTATGAGTCTTTTGTGGAGCGGGAACCCGCGGCGGAATCTGTTGTCAAAACTGCGGAAGGCATCTTCGATATCCCACCGTCGGCTATAACTGGTGTCAATTGTTTTCAGATCGATGCGTTCTTCGTTGACGTTGGTTACATATCCGTGAACGACGTTTACACCGTGGATGGGTTTGCCCTCTTTATCTGCGATGGCGACGTCCTCTTTATCGCTCATATCTAAGATGGCATCTGTCAATCCGCTGAGGCTGAAGAGTTCTGGTTGGTATTTTTCTGCGCTTTCGATAATCGTGCAGGATGTTCGTGGAAAGATGATATCGGCATCTCGGAAAGAGCGAAAGCTGACCCTAAACTTCTTATAGTTTTTTATCGTGAGGTGTTGCGGTTGGGCGACGCGCTCAAACGGTCCGACTTTATGCCTGGCGACCGGTTGGACACGGAGTTTCTGAACGCTGAATGGTTGGATGTGATAGTGTTTAAACTCGGCGTTCCACCCCCATTCGGGTGCTCCGTCAAAAAACACGAATTGCCCAAGTCGGATATGATAGGGTGTATTGTTTTCAAAGACGAGAAAATATCCGTTTTTGTCGTCGCCTTCGGCGCGGCATCTTAAACCGCGGTCGTCGCGTCGGTTCAGTGCATTTAAGTTGTGCTTATACTCAATTTCATATCCCCAATCATCTTTGTATCCGTTGTTATCTCCATCTTTGACTTCCATCAAAGCGATGTGCTTATTATTATAGTCTTTGAGGATAGCGGTATATTCGCCCGTTGCTGTGCGAACTTTAATGCGGGTGCCGACGAGGCGTTCAATTAGCCGGTCATAGGTTTCCTGCTCTTCGAGGTAGTCGGCAGATTCATCAAGTTCGTTAAGTCCGGTAATATCTGCGTTATTTCTATTGAGTGCTTCTTGGTATACTTTGTTATACTCTTGAAACCGTCCGCCTACACTTTTCTTAACACTTTCAAAGACCATACTGATAGCACTTTTTGATGCTTCACTGAGAGCGACGAACATATTTCGGATTTTCCGCCGCATTTTGTAGAGGAGGGGTGGGTGGTAGACGCGCTCGAGTTCCCATGCGCGTTCCTGTAGTTCGCGTTCGTTCATCGCGTCGTAGTAACGGATATACGCGACAATTTTTTCTTCGCGCTCTTTGTTCGTGAAGATATAACTCGGTGCTTGCCCACGTTGTCTGGATTCTTCGGAGATAATTTCCATGCCTTTCAACTCAAGCCGCATTGTACCTCGATACAGTTTGCCGTCCTTCAGTTGAAAAACGACGTATTTGTTAAGGAGCGTCTTTAGGAGTTTATCTTTCCGAAAGAGTCCAATGATGTAGAAAAGACCACTGAAAACGAAGACAATTAGGATGACGGTGCCGTAGAGTTGGACGCGTGACCAGATACTACGCGCACCTTCTGCTACAGCGTCGGCGGCAGCTTCTTCTTGCGCGAAGACTGCCGGTAAAATCGTGACAAAGAGAACGACGACAATTAGTATGCACGACCAAAGGCGTTGTGTTGTGCGTGTGTTTTTGAACATCTGTTCAACCTCCTAATAGATGTTGACTCCATTTTCAGTGGCGATGCGTCGGACGTTAGTATTTGCGAGCGGGATCTTCTCCGTCGGTAGATGTTCTATCAATCCATAGCCGTCGGGATAGAGTGCCTCAAAACGTTTTAGTGCCACACCGAGATTCAATTCGCCTTCACCGGGGACCTCTTCACTGAGATGGAGGACGAGTCCGTTCTGAACGCTGATGTCTTTGATGTGTGCCATAGGTGCGACGGGACCCATCACGTCAAAGATGTGGTTAAGCCGGTCTTCGCTATCGTAGACCTGCCGAAGCGTTTGGAAATGGTTGACGAAATCCATGACGATGCGTAACCGTTCGGAACCGACTTGCTCGACGATATCGCGACAGGTTTCCGGTGAATCCATGATGGAGACGGCGTGTGTTTCCATGACAAGCGTGAGTTCGTGTTGTTCAGCGTGTTCTGCGATCGGTTTCAGGGTCTCAATCAGGCGTTCCATTGATTCTGGTAGATAGTTATCCCGATGAGATGTCCAAGCACCGTCAGGGTTAAGACTGCCTGGACGGAACAGGTAGTGGCGTGCGTTGAGAGCGGTGGCAGTTGCCATGCCGCGCTGAACGCTTTCGATGGCGGCTTCTCGGACAGCGGCATCTGGGTGAAAGAGGCATTCGTTGTAAGTGATACCGAATTGCACGAGGTCGAGTTCTGCGGTTTCCAGCATTTCTACACAACGCGTACACGCCTCTGGTGGTACAGAGGGTATCTCCGCGCTCGGGAAATGGAAGCTTAAACCTGTAAATTCCAGAGCCTTGATGTTTTCGATCTGTTCTGATGTAAGTGTGCGGAAATCACCGCAGAGTCCAACGATGCCGAGTCTCATAGTTTTCCTTTTAAGTTATCAGTTAACAGTTATCAGTTATCAGTTAAAAGAGATGTTTGATAATCCCTAAGTCTCTTTCTGAAGACTGAAAGGTTTTTCGCAGAAAAACCGTACTGAAAACTGATAACTATCTATTCAGAAGTCTGTGCGAAAACTTCTAATTCCTTTAGGAGTTTTTTGGTGCGTACAAGGTCTTTTGTATCTAAACCTTCTGAGAACGATGCGTATATCGGTTTTAGTAGGTTATAAGCGTCTTTAGCTCGGTTTTGTGAGTGCCATAGTTCGCTGAGACTGATTGCGGCTCGGAGTTCCCACGATTTTGCGTCTTGGTGTTGTGCTATCGCTAATGCTTCCTGAAAATAGGATTCCGCTTGTGCCTGGGTTGATCGGGTCTCGTCAGTCTTCTCGGCGAGTAGAAGAAAAAGTTCGCCCTTCTGCCGATTAAGTTCTGCTGCGTAGGTGCGCTCGCCTGTGCGTGTGATAACCTGCAATGCGGTCTCAAGTGTCTGTCGTGCTAAGTCATATTGCCCGTCACGTTGATACGCTTGTGCGAGCAGTGCGAGAAAGAGGGGCATTAATAATTCACCTCTTGTTTCTTTCCAAGCGTCGATGCCTTTGCGAATCATCGCGATGCCATCTTCTCGGCAGTTCTGTGCTGCGAGTGCCCACCCCTTCAGCACCATTGCTGCGGCTTCCCATGCTGAGAACCCGTGCTCTTGACATATCCGTAGCATCTGTGTTGCTGAGGTGTTTACCTCCTCCGCTTCACCTCGGTACTGATAAAGCACGGTTCTAAAGTGGAGCGATACTGCCTCACTAAAAGGGTGGTTGGTATCCCTTCCAATGATTACGGCCTGATTAATCCGTTCTTCCGCTTGTATCGGGTAGCCAATACACCACAAAAGTGGTGCAGAATAGGCGAGGAGCGTCATTCCGGGTTCAGCCACATAGTGGAGAAATGCTGGGACGGGGTGGTGCTGGGGTTGATAGCGTTCTATTCCTGCCTCCAAGTGTGCCAAAGCCGCGTTGAATTCGCTCAAATAGTAGAGTGTTGCCCCCAGTGCCCGATGTGCCTCGACTTCAAACGCTTGGTTTTCTGTTTGCTTAGCGATAGCATAACACGCTTCGCCGAGTTCACGGGCGGAATGTAATCTTCCGCGGACGAGATGAGAGAGCCACAATCCGAACAGTATCGGGAACCGTAGGTCTTTTATTTGATCGGGCGCGGTATCGGGTTTATCTTTCGGAGCGGTTTCCTCCGTTTTTTCGAGTGTTTCGAGTAATTCGCGTGCGCGTGTGTAGGCGACTTCTACCTCAGGTGAGGCGTACCCTTTCGTTGCGATGAGTGCTGTGCCGAGTGTCGTTTGCAGTTCGAGTTCACGCCGCATGACGGCTTCTTGTTCTTCGGGAGTGGTGACACTTTTTGAGAGCGTTTCGAGCGCTGCCAACCCTTGCATAATATGCCGGACACCCTCAACGTTTGCCGAGCGTTCTAAGGCGCGGTGTGCTGCCCGGTGCCAATAGTCGATCGCTTCTTCAGAGAGTCCGGCTTCGGTATAGTGATATGCGACGAGTTCTGGTTGGAATCCGTCCTCGCGTTGGAGGACTTCTGCGATCTGTTGATGGTACTGTTGTCGTTTGCTCTTTAGAAGTGCTTGATAAGCGGTTTCGCGTAGCAGCGGATGCCTAAAGGTATAGCGGAATTGGTTATCAGCAATCTTATCCCGATTGAGGATGTAAGCATTTACTAATTTGTTGAGTTCAGCCTTCAGTATTGCGAAATCGGTAAAGGTATCGTTTCCGAGTTCAACGCCGGCGGCGATTTTGTGGAGTAGTTCGGCTGTCCATTCTCTGCCGAGGGTTGCTCCGAGTTGGATGATCTCTTTGACGGGACCGAGTTCATCTAATCGTGCTGTCAGCAGGTCTTGAAGCGTTACAGGAACGGCGACTGTCTGTGTTGGCGAGCTGCTTGTGTTGAGGGCATCCGAAGACAGTGTTAAGGTATCGCCTTCGAGCATCATCTGTGTGAGTTCTTCGACGAACAGGGGGACCCCTTCCGTCATTTCGACAATCTTTGTCAATAAGTCTGATGGTAATTGCGTATTGCCTGCAACGTGTTGAATCATTATTTCTACCTGCGGTGGTGTGAGTGGTTCCAGCGGTAGTGTATTTGCATAAGCCGGTTGCAGCAGTTTCTTGAGAGCCTCTTTATCTACGGAAACCTCGTTTGCGAGTTGTTCATCCGCGACGGTCTGTGTGCTCTGTTCTTCATCGGATTGTGCGCTGTTCCGAAAATAATGTGTGTCTGAACGGCAGGACAGAACCACGAAGATACGAGCGTTTTCGATCCGTGGGATTAAAAGTGTCAAAAATTCGATGCTTGATGGATCAACCCAGTGCAGGTCTTCTACGATGAAGAGTATCGGTTTCTGTTCTGACATCTTCAGCAATACTTGGACGAGTACTTCGAGTGTTTGTTGTCGTCGCTGTCTGCGTCTCCATCCGGAGGGGTATGTATCCTGCTCAATCGGTCTGCTGTAGGGATGGGTACCGATACCTGTTTCGGTTTGTCGTTGAATTTCAAAAGGTATCTCCAATAATTCGGCGAGGAGCGGTAAAGTTTCGGGTATATGTGCTTGTGCGTTGGTATCCTGTTCGACAGTTGGTACGCTATAGTCTTGGAGCAGATTTTCGAGTTTTTCGAGTCTCGCTTGTGCGGTGTCGGTATTTGTGAACTGTACGACGTGTTCTTGGAAGAGTGAAAGTATAGGGTACAGCGGACTGTTCTGGTAGTATTGTGAGCATCTGCCTTCTAAAGTGACAGCCTCTGGATGGTTCTTAACGTATTCCTGAATGAGTTGTACACATCTCGACTTCCCGATACCTGCTTCGCCTTCAATGAGGAGTGCTTGCCCTTTCATTGTGAGTGTTTGTGCCCAACCTTGTTTGAGGCGTTCGACCTCATGTTCCCGTCCGATCAGGGGTGTTAATCGACTCTCGCTGGCGATATTGAGTCGGCTTTGTATCGGGATTTCACCGGAGACCTGATAGATGTTGACGGGTTGCGAGATACCGCGTAGTGCGGATGCGCCGAGTGCGTCGCAGTCAAAAAAGCCTTCGACCAATTGGTGTGTTGTGTCCCCGATCACGATGGTGTTGGGTGATGCGAGTTTTTGCATCCTTGCGGCGAGGTTCGGTGTTTTACCGACGATGTCGATCGCTTCTGGGGATTCCTGTGCTGAGATATGCCAGACGACGACACGTCCTGTATCAATACTGATGCGAACGCTAATTTCTATACCGAAGGTTGTATGGAGATACGGGTTCAGGGTCTCTATGGCGGCGACGATACCGAGTGCGGCTCTTACGGATCGGTGTGCTGTGTCTTCATGTGCGGTCGGGTAACCGAAATAGACGAGGATACCGTCCCCGAAGTAGCGTGCGATGTGTCCATTTTGTGCTAAGACCACCTCCATAATGCATGTCCGATATATTTCTAATAGATTTCGGAGTTCTTCGGGATCAAGTTTTTCGGTGAATGCTGTGGAGTCGACAATATCACAGAAAAGGACAGTGAGTTGCCGGCGTTCCGCGCCGTGTGGTAGTGCCTGTTCAATAGTTATTGGGTCAGGTGTTGGCAATTCACGTGGGCGCGCAGCCGCGCCGAGCGGTGTGCCGCATTCGCCGCAAAATTTGAATGAAGGGTTCAAAAACCCACAATTTGCGCAGAGTTTGTGCTGCATACGCCGTCTCCTCGCCTACGTTGTGCGCTCAATGATGGGCATGATTTTAAGGATTACCGTGATTTTCGTTCAGTGGTTATCTTGGTTAATCACACGTATCATATAAATCACGGGTCTATTTTCTGAATTGGTTCAGATATTCTTGCAATTCGGCGTCGCGTGGGTCCAGTTTATACGCTTCTTGGTAGAAGTCGAGAGCTCTATCGGTTTTGCCGACCTTCATATAAAACGACCCGAGATTTCGGTATGCGACGCTATGTGTTGACTTCAGGTCTAATGCGCGCATGTAATGGTCGCGTGCGCGTAAGAGATATACTTTTGTTTCTCCGATGAGAATGCTAAGTGTGATTTCGTTTTCCCAACGTTGTCTGTATACTTCACCGCCGAGTTTTTTTGCTTCTTCTTCGACGGCATCAGCGACGGCTTCGTGTCGTGTTTCGAGTAGAATGGAGCCGGAGTTGGTTTTGTCAATAGCGTTTTTGAGTTCTACTATTGCTGCGTCTGATGACTCGCTGCTCAATTCTTTTTCCCACGAGGGCCAGTTGGGACCGGCGTATTCGAGTCCTTGCTCATAATAGACGGTTCCGAGGTCGTTAAAGATTTCGGCGTTTTCGGGACGCATTTTTATCGCTTGGCTGTAAAGTTCAATTGCTTGTTGGTATTTTTTGGCGTTAAAGGCATCTTTCGCGTGTGTACGCATCAGTTTGAATTCTTCACTTTCCAAGTTGACGGCGATACCCAATCGTGGTTCATCTTTGGCAAAGAAGTAGATCACACCAATGATCACAATAGACAGGCAGACGGCGATGAGTGTCGGTGGTTGCAGTTTCATGTTTTTAATTTTCCTTGCGGTTCGGTGAGATGAATTAGATGTTTAAGCACCTTGCCCGTAGATCCGCCTTCCATTACATTACAGGCTACAGATCTTAGTTAAACAAACACCTCTTTAATCAATAACCGGTGAATTGTTTGAAACCTCTTAACTGAAAACTGTTAACTGACGACTATAAGAACACTTATCTCCGACGATTGTTTCTATTAAAAAAGATCTCAATGGCATCCCGGACACTATCTCGTTCAAAATAGAGGAGTGCCCTGTATTGAGAGCGGATGTTTTCATCAACGAGTTTCAAAATTTCGAGCGAATAGATACTGGTATCGTCTATTCGATAAATGAGGTCTCCGCGTTTAAGTGCATCTTTCAATCTGCTGTCTCTATCGACGTGCGTGATGACAACACCGGGGCCCTGGTATTTACGTGCCATATCCTTGTCGAGTTGTCCGAATGTGATACCCCATCCGGGGGGTGTATAACTCCATTGCCGAGTTTTTATTTTGAATTCGGTATGTCTATTTTTGCCGCGACGGCTGAATTCACATTTTATCGGTTGATTGATCGGTAGGAGACGTGTGAGTGCGTAAAAATCTGCTTCACTCTTTACGCGATGCCTTGAGATACTGATTATCACATCTCCGCGTCGGATGCCGGCGTTGGCGATTGGACTCCGTTTTTCTATTTCTGATACCAAGACCCCAGTATTCACGGGTGTTGACAGTTTTTCTGCTAATTCTTCGGTTATGTTTTGGACTTCCATAGCGAGGTCCGGTGGGACGACGCTTCCGTATTCAATAATTTGTTCGACGACCTTCTTCGCCTTATTCGCTGGAATAGCGAAACCGACCCCTTGTGAACCACCGCTGGTTGAATGGATAACGGTGTTTATACCGATAAGTTCACCGTGTATGTTTACCAATGCGCCGCCGCTGTTCCCCGGGTTAATGGAGGCATCCGTCTGAATCAGATTTTCATGGTGAAAATTTTCGACGGTTCGGGAGCGTTGCGTTGCGCTGACGATACCGATTGTTACAGAAGGTTGTGCGTCGCTTATTGATAAACCGAATGGGTTTCCGATGGCAACTGCCCATTCCCCTATTAAGAGGGCTTCGGAGTCTCCCCACTGAATCTCGGGCAGTGTCGTGTCTGTTTCCACCTTTAAAACAGCAAGGTCTGAGAGATAATCGTAACCAGCGGCGTGTGCTGCGAACTCCCGTCCGTCTGGGATCGTAACTGTGATGCTATCAGCGTTTTCGATGACGTGGTGGTTCGTCAGGATATATCCTTTTTTATCAACGATGACCCCGGAACCGACTTCACGTTGCAAACGTTTTCGCGGGTAGAGGATTTCTCCGCCGAACCGCCGGAACCATTCGTCAGAGAATGTGAGTTGTTCGACGGTCCGGACAGCACTGATGTTAACAACCGCCGGACTCGCTTTTGCTACTGCTGTAACGATGGCTGTCTGCCGCGATGCGGTTACGGCTTCTTGTGTTGCTGCGTTTTCTTGTGTTGCTGCGTTACTGAACTCAGTGCTATCCGCACTGTTGCTATCCGCACTGTTACAGCCTGTTCCTACCAATATAGTAGATAGACAGAGTAGCAGCAAGATTGGATAACTACGATAAGAAGGTAAATGTATCATGATACACTATTTCCGAGACTTAATTGGTTAGTTTGAGAGATATCCGATACCCTTCTAATCCTGGATCGTTGTCAACGATTTCTTGGACGGCTTCTTGTGACCGCCGTTTGGCGGGGAAGTCGTCGGCATTGGCGCATCGGAGTGCTATCCTTGCGCCGACTGCGCTGGCGGCGCGTAAGTTCTCTAATTTCACTTTTTCGAGTGTGTCGTAAGCCGTATGTCCGAACCCTCTACCGGACGGCAATGCCTCCGGGTCACCGATATGGCTTGATGGGACCCCCTTTAGGAAAAACGGGAAATGGTCGGAGTAGGAGTGTACTTTCTGTCCGACTGGCATTTCGGCGTTCATCTGCTCGCGCGCGGTGTTAAAGAACGTTCCTAATGCATCCCATTGATGTAAGACGATGCCTTTGCGACTTGTGCCGCCTGCTGCGTCCATATTGAGCATGAACCGGATGTTATCCAATTCCGAATCGTGCGCCTCGACATAACGGAAGGAGCCTGTGAGTCCGATTTCCTCTGTTCCGAAGGCGATGAACCGGACGGTGCGTTTGAGCGAACTCCCCGCGTAAGCGGATAGGACGCGTGCGGCTTCTATCACAGATACCATGCCTGATGCGGGATCGTGCGCGCCTTGCGAAATATCGTGTCCATCGTAGTGGCAGCCGACAATCACCATCTCCTCGTTGTTTTCATGACCGGGTAGATCTGCGACAACGTTCCATGACGTGCGCGGTTCGTTAATATCGGTTGTTTTGAGTTTCAATGTAACTTTTCCAGGGTTCCGCGCGAGGAGTCGTTTTAGGAATTCGCCGTCTTCCTTGCAGATGGATATCCCTGGGATGGGTGCTTCTTGATTGTTTTGAAGGCTCCCTGTTTCGGGTCCGACCCCTGGGTGTTCGCTAACAAAGATGAATCCACATGCGCCAACGAGAAACGCGCGTTCAAATTTCTCCTTGCGATGTACCCATCTGCCGAGGTCTGGTGGTGAGGCACTCTGTGCCATAACCAGCCTCGCTATAGCGGTGTCGCCGAGTGCTTCATACTCCGCGGGGCTTCCGTGTCCGGCAGAGACCAATTCGGTCGTGATGTCGTCAGCGGGACAGTATGGGAGCGAGATGCAGTGCAGTTTTCGGCGGATGGGTTCGAGTACCTCAAGCGTCGCCGTGCCGCGCGTCCACCCGGCATAAGGGTAGTCCTCTAATCTGACGTTCTGGAGTCCGTATTTTTTGAAGCGGTCTGCGATAAAGTTTGCGGCTGCGTATTCCTCTGGTGTTCCAGCGAACCGCGCGCCGTATTCATCACATAGAACGGTTAGGTTGTCCATCACCTCTTGTGAGGTATAGATATCACCGACCATCTGTTGGTCGAACTGCAAGTAAGGGTTCGTTTTGTTCATAGGTTTCGGTGTTCTCTCGGTTATTATCGGTTTTCAGGGGTAGCGTTTGCATTCTTGCATTGGCAATTTTTTTGAGTTGCCAAGTGTCTAATATCTGGATGCGTCGGTACCGTTTTTTAAGGATTCCGTGTTGTTTGAACTGGTTTAGGAGTGTTTCTGTTTTTTCGATGGAGCAGCCGATTAAGTGTGCTAATTTTTTTGTTGAAAGTTTGTGTAGCGTGCATTGGGAACCGCGCCCGGTTATTGTGCGGTTTCGGTTCGGTGCGTCGGCGTAGTTCCGTAAGAGAAGCGCGAGCCGCGATTCGGGACTCCGAAACGCAACGTTTGTAAATGGGTTCGTCGTTTTGTTTCGTTGTTTCCGGCGTGGGGTTATCCATTTAGACAGCACATTTCGGAGACGAAGCAGCTGCGTTGCGAACAGGGTGCCTGATGTCTCAATGGGTGTCCATTTGGATGCGCTGTCTGACCTACGGATTATGGCGTTGTCTATAGCGGACAGTACGCTCTGGTGTAGCGGTCGTTTGAACGGCATCGCTAAATGCATTTTCCGTTTCAGAAAGAAGTGGAAGTGCTTTGCGCTGACAATACCGATAACTGCCTCTGTTGTCAGTATTTCGGCGGTAATTTTCCGACGCGCTTCGTTGTCGTCCCATTCGATTGCGCCAAAGATTTCGCCGGGTTCCATAACCTCCAAGGTGACGGGTTCGCCTTCAGGTGGCGTTTCGTAGATTTTGATACGTCCTTCCTTCAGCAGATAAACGCCTTCGTCGGAAACGGGGTCTCCGTGCTTCAGTGTTTTGAAGGTTGTTATCCGTTTGAGAGCGTCTGCGTCGTCCTCGGTGAGGTCTCGGAAGATGTGTATCTGTTTCACGCACCAGAATCTCTCTGGGATTTTCTGTTGTGTCGCCATTGCGTGATGATCCGTCGGTTTTCTGGTTGAACGTTTGTTTGTTGTGATTGTCGCCTGAAAATGTTTTGGTCTGCTCTGTCCTTAATTATAGCAGTCTGCTGCGGATAAATCAAGGAAATTATGGTTTAGCGTCAAGACCATTCAATTTTAAGAAATTATTGGATTGGACATCTTTTTTTGGGATCCGGTGCGAAATCTAGCGAAATGCTGCGAAATCTAGCGAAATGCTGCGAAAATTTCAGTGGGTTTTTAAAAACAATAACATATATAAAGTATTAATGCCTGCGAAAAGGATAACACCAAAAACGGACAATTGGATGATTCTGGGTTTAGCGTTGAGCGTATTTGGTTTTTTAGTAGTGTTTCGGACGTGGAGGTTGTGGTTGTGCGATGTGACGTTTTGAACGTCACATTAACGTCACTGTGACGTGCAGAATCCACGTGTGGCAGCGGAATGTGACGTGAATTCCGTGTTTTTTTTCGGTGGTTTCTCCTGATGCGTTTTGTTGGTGTGGATGCCTGAAAATGTTACACCCAGTGTAACATTGCATATTTTTTGGTTGTGCGTGTGAACCCGCGTGATGTCTGGGTTTTGAGGCGTTTTCGGTGCTGTGAAAAAAATGATAATTTGGTGAAAAGTGTAACATTTTGTTTGCCTGAATCGGGATTGTGATGTTTCTACGACTGAAAGCTGTTTTCAAACTTAATTTTAGTATAGTATACATTATATATGATAACATATATAATTTGTAAAGGCAAATTTATTTTCCGAGACTTGCGCTGTATTGACGCAAGTAATAGGTATTTGGAGCTATTGTGGGATGTGATGTCTTGACGTGAGATAAATCGCACTACTACGAACTGGTGCTTGGTTGTGCTTGACGTATTTTCTCTGCTTCCCGAACTGCATTAAGTAATCGTCTTTTCAAGCTGTTATGGTCGCGGGTTTTTGACAACTGCCATACAACTCTTGAGATATACAGTCTGATTTCATCATTTGAAATGCTTGTATCAACTGTGTTACTTATCAAACGCCTCATAATTCCAAACGCGAAGTGTCCAGGGAGTAAGTCAATCAGGCGATGTTCCGTTAAGTATTTTTCAACCAAATTTTCTGCTTCATCAATGCTTTGCGCGTAAATGTTCTCGGCAGCTGCCTCTTGCTGTTTTTGAATCTCATTGTCTCGAAAATCTTCCTTGAAAAATCGGTCTGGGGTACGAAAAAATGTTTTCTGTCCTGTTTTTGAACGTTGGTGTGCCACATCCAATATAAGTAAATCCTTAAATCTTACTTCAATATCTGCAGTAAAAGCCATAAATTCGTCGCTTGTTAGTGATATTTCTAAACTATCTTCTGAATGGAGGCGGTCACTACAGAACTGCTTTATTGGTTCCATCTCAAAAAGATAATTTTCATAAGAATGCCGATGCAGTAAAACGACTCGCCTATGTTGACTTCGAGTGCGCTCTAAAATCTCGTAATCCCCATCCAGTACAACGACATAAGGAAATTCATTTTGTTCAAGAAGTGTTGCTAATTTCTCACATTCGGGTTTACCATTTTTCGCTTTTATTCGGCAATTATAGTTTTGGAGAACTGCGTCATAGAAAGGTATATCGGTGTGTCCCTCAACATACACAAGGATTTCTGGATGGAAAAGATACTCTGCAGCTAACCCCGAGGTAGTTCGGGAAAACGCCATTAACTTTGCCCTCCCAAATCTATAACCTTATCCTGAAATTTGCCAACAATGTCGGGAGAGTGCGTTGCAACGATTATCTGTTTCTGTCCGCCAAGTGTTACTATAGATTCCAGCAGTTTTTCCTGCCAAGTGACATGGAGTGATAATTCAGGTTCATCTGCGATATAAACGACTGGTTTATCGACTTTAAGAAGGGCTTGCGTAAGCAGAATCAAGATCTGTTTTTCTCCGGAAGATAGGAAGCACCAGTTTAATTCTGATGGTGAGGGCGACTTAATGTTTAAAATACCGTTTCCATCAACTTTAATGGATTTATTATTGAAAAATGAATTAACTGTTTTCTCGTAAAATCGCAAAGAGGCAAAAATTCGTTCTTTATCCTCTTCAAGTTCTCCTGCATATTTAACCATAGCTTTTGTTCGACCTATAAGTGGAATTACGAAGGTATCTTCAAATTCCAGGGGAATGTCTTTTCCCGCGTAAATCAAGGGCAATACCTTTTTTGCAGCCTCAAACGCAGCGAAATGATCGTCAATTCTGCTCTGCATTGATTCGTCTAAGAACCCAGCAGCTTCAAAGGCATTTAATAATTGATCCTTTTCTGCTTCTGTTGGTAGCGAGTGAAAGACTGAATTACGTATTGACTTCAGTTGGTCATGTTCTTTACTGTAAAGTATCACAGATAGGACTTGATGTTCAAATTGTCTATAACGCTCAGAAAGTTGGGCGTTTAAGATGGAATGATAGCGGGAGAGACCTTCTAACAATTCCTCAAGGCGTAAGTCTACTGATTCCAATGGTTCTCTTTTTGTATACCTTTCTTCCTCATCTTCTGTTACGGGTAAACGACGGCTTACGGGGAGCCAAACCAGGGGCACTATGGGAGTTGATTCGCCATCAATTTCCTCTGATAGCATGTTCCTGATGACGTTATCTCTTTCGTGAAAATAGCGGAGCGGGGATCGAACTGGTTTTCGACGAGAAAAAATATCTATAGGTGCCTCATATTCTTTCTTACCTACTTTGAGTTTCAAAAATTCTTCTCCAGTATCAATCTTAATCGTGCGAACAGAATTACCTTTGAAACTTTTCAATCCGATTTTTGCTTGTTGAAAATTAAAGTTTACGACACTCTGTAGATCGCCTGATAAGATAGCATGGAGAAGATTCAAAATAGTAGTTTTGCCAGAACCATTTGGACCTATCAGGACATTCACATCGTTACTAAAAGTTAGGTCAACGTCTCGATAGTCCCATAGTTTGTCTATTTTGAATGATTCAATGAAATAACTGCTCATGATTTGGCTCCCTCTCAGAATCTATACCCCTCAACTGATTGTTAAAATAGTAGCACATTTGGTGGGAAAAGGCAAAAGTTAAATGATAGGCTATTGCTGTGCTAACTTTCCGTGGAATACCTACCCTCATTCAGTTCGGCAGATATTTCTTGAAATTCCTGTGCCATGGCGACAAAGTCTGGATAAATGCGCCTTCTTGCTAACCTTAAGTGATCAGGTTATCGTCTGCATCAGTTGGGTTGCAGGAGCGGGATTTGTCGGTTTCAAGTGGTCGGTAGGGGACGGTGAGATGGTGGGTGTAGATATGGTGTTTTCCGTTGAATTCGAGTGTTGGCATAGGTTATCCTTTTCGGTTTATCTGTGTTATTGACGTGAAATATCTTTTTCGTTAATTTTTCCAATCTTCCAAACGAAGTCCTAATCCAATTATTCTTTCATAATCAGAATCGGAAGCAACCAGAATTGCATCAAGCGTTAAAGCTGTCGCAGCAATCCAAAGGTCGCATTCACCTAAAGACGTTCCTTGTTTTTGCGACGCAATTTTTATCTGTGCATAGACTTCACCAACGTCCCTTGGAATTGGGTCACATGGGACTGTAGCAAATAATTCATTTGCTCTTCGTTCAAGATCTTGTCGTCTTTTTCCGTCCGGGAGTCGGCCAATTCCGAACAGAATTTCTCCCCTAACGATGGGACACGTAAAATGGTAGTCCGACTCGGTAAGAGAATCGAAACGCCCTTTTACTCTGGAATTGTCCTGCATCAACAAACTACATGTTGATGTATCCAAGAGATAATTATTCATTCTTTATTACTTTCATCCTGTTCAAATATCGAATCAAACCTTATAGGTATTTCCCCCTCTTTTATTGATTGATTCAGTGCTTCGATGTCTTCATCGGTGAGATGTGGTGGTTTTTCCATCGCTTTGATGAGGCGTTGTGCAGTCGGATTTTTTCTTATTGCGGGTTCCTGTTTTGGGGGTGATTCTGTCCAAGTGCGGAAGTGTTCAAAAAACTTAGGCGATAATGGCACTTTAACTGAAACAGCTTGATGTACCGCGAGTAGTATCTGACCAATTTTCTTCTGTCCAGTTTCACTACTTTTACAGGCTTTTTCTATTTGTGGAACTGTGAGCATTGGTGTTTTCAACTTCGCTCGAAATTCAATTCTTTGCAGCCATTGTACAGAAAGCAGGACTCCTAAGTCTTTTACGACAAAATCTGCCCATTGACTATTAATGAAAAAAGATGAAATGATTGTATGGGCAAAAAGAAGGTCTTCTAAACTGGTTTCTTGATTACAGATAACTCTTACTGATGCTGCAAGTTGTTTTTCAATTTTTGCATTAAGTGTGTACATCACCGTAAGAGCATCATTATAATTTCCCCGTAATATAGGTTCAATTAAATCGAGGGCGGAATATATATTCTCTTTAATAGGTAGCTCAGACGAATTTGTACGCCATTTAGCCAAAATATGTTGTCCATTTCTGTTTGTCCGCATTTCAACAAGAAATGCTGCTACAAAAATAGCAATGATGTTATCGACAGAAGCAAAGTCGGATAGATCGGAGTCAGATATAGAATAAGAGCCTTTTTCCGCAGCTCCTCTATCGCTTTGCTGATGCTTCTTCATTGAACTATACATCGGTGCTAGCTGATAGATACGTTGTGGCAAATTATCAAAGGTTTTGTTTCTAAATTCATACTTTGCTTCAAGGACGGAAAGGAAGTAATTCAATAACGGATATTCTTCTCGGTCTGAGCTCTGTAGGGCATGCTGGAGAATTGTCGTCTCATGCCCAAATCTGTACTCAATTTGTGCGAGGTAGAGCCAAGAGTATCCTATCGGAGAATCAGGTAAATCTAAAACTTTTTCGTTAGTTTCCGGATCACTACAGAAACCTGCAGCGGGTTCGGAAAATTCTGAAGAGTTATTTTCAGGCGCGTACCATATCGTCCATATCCATTTTATAATGTATTCCAATCGTTTCTTTAAAGTGAAATACGTGACATCTGTATTGTCTTGAGGAAGGGTTTCAAAATTTTTCAGTGTCAGATGCAGAAACTTTATGCAGTTCAATATATTGCCTGCTTTAAAATAGGCAAGTCCTGCATCCGCGTATAAACCGATGTATCTTTCAGTGTTCTCAATCTTTTGAGTTCTCCTTGCACCTTCTTCAAGGAAAGTAGCTGCCTTTTTCCAATCGTCCAAATAAGCTGCACATATAGCAGCTCTACGACATTCCCCCAAAGGTCCAACTCCCAATTGTTCTGATGCTTGATACCACTCAGGAAGAATGCGTTCGTAAATATCAAGTGCTTCTTGGTAATGTTCGTGACGTAAATATACAACAGCTTGCCCTTCTTCTATCACAGGTAACGCCCCCACTTTTAATATAATATCTTTATAAACTTGATGAGCAGTGTTGGGATCCTTTAAACATTCATCATATATGATTGCTTTACTTCTTGCTGATAATGCAGCGATATATGGATAACGCCAATCGAGAGATTTTTCTATTACTTTGTCATAAACTTGTAAGCATTTTGTCCAATCAGAATTTTCCTGTTTTTCTTCATATAAGTAGATACTTTCAATCAAAATACGACAGTCGATATTATAACCCTCAAATTCTGCTAATAATAAAGTCCGGGTTTTTGGATCAAGTTCATCTAAGACATCAATAAGGTCATTGAGGAAAGCAACGTTAATATCAGGACGCGTATAGATGAAACTAAATAGAAAACTAAAAAAGTTTGATTCATCAATATTTATTTCTTTTAATTTTTCCATGGAATTAAAGTATGATTTCCAAACCTTTTGGTCCATGTTTTTGATATCAATCATTTCTTTCAGATAACCTACCAGCTTCTTGGCTGGCAGTATCACTTGATTATATTTGAGTATTTCTGTTACTAACATGAGACGAGACAGCAGGTATGACTGTCGGGGTTCATAAGGTTTGGTTTCTTTATCCCAAATTTCAAGTATCTTTGGTACTAACTCTGGTTTTACCTCAACTGCAATTTGATACTGAAATGATCGAAACATTTGATTTACAAAGGCATGACCTGGGAATAATTCTTCATGCGGATCAGTTTTAATGCTTACTAACCACGAGAATTCTTGGCAGATATTCTCCCAATCATCTTCTTGAGCAGTCATCAGAGCATGAATGACAGAAATAAACCCTCCTCTGTTTTGTCCAATCATACTATGTGTGAGCACAGCCCACGCTTCTGTCGTGGTCAGTTTCTTCGTTTTGAGGATTGCGTTTGCAATGTAAGCGTGGAGATCTTTTATTCTATTCGCGGACAAATCTTCCTTAGCTGCGTTTGTCAATAAAGGTGAAGTTGTGTAGTAGTTTTCACTGATTTGATCTATCCAAGGACCAACCAGTTGATCAAAAATATGTCCAGGATGAGTTATGCGGTCTGGTATTTCGCCAATGTTACGAGCACAATCTCTCCTGAATTCAGTAACCATCAGGCTAAGCCTATAGAGAAATTCCCGTTGATCTTCTGATAAGGCTGCGAGTAATTGACGCACATCTTCAAACTCTTTTGCCATCGTTGAGGATGATTGAAAGATACTATTGATTATATCTTGTCGCTTCCAGTCTTTTTCCTGTAGTTGAGTAAATAGAGCGTGTACAAGCCTTGGATGCCTCTTTGTGGGCAATTGAAACAATTCTGCCAGATCCTTGGCATCTTCAGCAGGGCACCCCATTTCTACAGCAAATTGTTCAATTTCAGGGATGGTAAAATTGGAAACAGGGACAACTACCGACGATGATAAACCGAGACTGCGAATAAGGTTATTGGGTGGATTATATTGACTCGTGATCAATAATTTTGCACCACGTTCCAGGACCCTGTAAACTACAACCCCCAAGTCTTCTTCATACTCTTGCAGCTGTTGAGGTTGTAAGTTCAAGTCATCAATGACGACGTTCACTTGTGCAGATTCATGACTTACTATATTAGCAAGTTTCTTTAAAATTGCGGAAACTTGGGATGAATCTATGTTTGTCAATTTTAGCCAAAACCACTTGCCTTCCATAGCGCTTGCGGTCAAATTTGCGAGAGTTGTTTTTCCTGTGTCCACGCCTCCTTGTATTATGGCTATACCGTCTGATTGGAGTTTATCTTGGATTTTTGTGAGTAATTCAGTTCTTGGAACAACAACATTAAGAAAAAGCAGAGGTATATCAGTTTGTATGTGGAGAGAAGATTGAATCGTAATATCAGAGGGGCCGCCAATGAATCCCGTTCCAACGGCACCTTTCATTGCAGCTAACATTTCCATGTGTTGCAAATGCTCTTCAGAAACCAATCGCTTTGTTTTTTCCTCGAAAATTTCCAAAAAACGTAATCGGGTAAGTTTGCGGTTTTCCGGTTGTCCTGCTACCTTCCAAGTTTCAGTGATAAGAGGTTCAACAATATCTTTTGCCTTAGAAGGTGAAATACCGTGCCGATCACCATGATAAACCAGTTTTTCATGTATAGATTGCTCAACAAAACTGGACGGTTTTCCATCTGTGTCCCAAGTAATAGGTTCTATAAGTTGTTCATAAATCTCTTGAGGTGATGCCTCCTTCAGAAAATCATTGACTGCCTCTGATATTTTTCCATCAGTCTGTAAAAATTCTGATATTTTTTGGATAGCTGCTTCATTACCAGAACAACGTCTCCATACTTCAAGACCCGGTTTATCCATTCCCAATGGATTACCTTGTTCTTTAACTATTTTGGATTTTGTGAGGAGACGGAATTTCACACGCCGATCTTGATTGTTAGTCCGTAGTTCCCAATAGTTGTTGATCCCGTCAATTACCTGCTGAGACCTGAGTGTTATGTTGTTTTGGGTGTGTTTGACTTGCGTTGCTGTAAACGTTCCCTCTGACTCTGTATCAAAATCTTCCGCAACTTCAAGATAAAGAATATCGTTATCGGCAAGGTCCAGCCAAGCATTTACGCTGTGCAAGATCTGGTAGCGATATCCTTCTATGGAATCGGTTGCTTGACGTTTGGAATCTGCGTTTATTGGTTCTTGGTGAAGCACCTTGAGTTGAGAAGCGGGGAAGCTGAGACATTTGTACATCTGTCCATTGTCATCGCTGAATTCAACCTCAAACGCTTCACCTTCTGAAAGGATTTCAACAACTGTCCCGACTTCTCCGCGCTTGAGATTATGCTCAGGGACATCCCATGTGAGCGCGACGACATCCAGAAGTTTGATTTTGCCTTTTTCTGTGGATTCTTGATTGCGTTCAGGCAAGTTATCTATACTTGAGGTGTTATCAGACAATTTATTTTTCATGATTTATCCCGATTTTTCAACGGAAACGCAGTTGTCAATTTTGGAAAATCAGTGTTGGTTTCAATAATCCAAGCACTCCGAATAGTCGCTTGTTTATCCCGCCAATTCAGTGTGAAATCAAGTGTATAACGCTGTCCATACGCGTCCTTATCTGCTAATTGCGCGTCTTGATTTTTGACTGCTTCTAATAAAGCGTTGCGTAACTCTTCTGCATCATTAGCGTCCATATCGAGCAAGGAAGTAAATAGGCGGGCTTTATGTTTCCCTTTGTGATGCTGTGGATTGAGACAATACTCTCGCAGCTTGCGAATGTCCACAACGGCACGTTCAGCGTTTGGTATTCTCATGAACCGTGTTCTATTATACCCACCAATTTTTCGTCAGCGTTAAAGTTATTTTGGATCAATTTTGTCTTCGGTAAGACTTCAAACAAGTATAGCATTAAGTTCGGAAGGTTTCAAGTTAAAAATTGAGAAAGCATGCTACACAAATGCTGGAGAAGTACCCAAGCAAATAAACCCCTACGGGACTGAAGAGAGTTTTGAAGTTCTTCGTGTGGAATCCGGTTCGGTTAGGAAACCGAACCTACCGGTCTGGGGGCCGCGACTGTAACTACCCTGAATAGAGGTGATAAATCCTATGTCAGAAAGCGGTGGTAGATGAGGGTTGTGAGGATTTTGTAGCCTGCTTTGAGGGTACCGGTGAGGGTGCCGGTGATTTTGGAGGTGCCGATGCGCTTGCGATACTGGACAGGGACTTCGCATGAGGAGATACCCTGTTTCGCGGCTTTCAACTGCATCTCGACTGTCCAGCCGAAGGTCTTGTCTTGCATGTTCAAAGCGAGTAGGTCCGAGTATCGGATGGCACGGAAGGGGCCTAAGTCTGTATAACGGACACCGAAGAAATGTTGTATTAGATAGCAGGCGAGCCAGTTGCCGAAACGTGCTTGCGGGAGTAATGCCTCTTTTGCTTTGCCCTGCGTCCTTGCACCGATGACAAGCGCGGCTCTGTTTTCGAGTATGGGTTGTAGGAGCTGTGGCATGTCGGTCGGGTAGTCGCTGTAGTCGCCATCGAGAAAGACGACGATGTCTGGGGGTTGCGTTGCGAGGGCAGCGATGCCTGCGAGACAGGCGTACCCGTATCCACGCTGCGGTTCGGTGACGACGCGTGCGCCGTTGCGTTTTGCGATGGCGACGGTGTTGTCGGTGCAGCCGTTGTCGACGACGATGATTTCTTGACGTGTGATTTCTCCGTTGTGTGCCGTTTTGGGGATGTCGCTGATGACTTTGGCGATTGCGTTTTCTTCGTTGAGGACTGGGATGATGACTGAGACTGTTGGCATGGTGTCCTCATCCGTGTACGGTTAGGTGCCGTTCCATAGATGTCAATTTCGTGTATAGATTCCCTGAGGACTGTAGGTTGGGTTGAACAGTGTTGAAAAGTCAACTGCTGATATTTCAGACACGCCTGAAAGTCAATATCCTTGCCTACACTCAGGGATGTAGTGAAACCCAACTTCATAAAATTCAACACAAAAGCGTTGGGTTTCACTCGATTTCTGTTTGACCTAACATCTGTGGACGAGGTTGATTTTTCTATGGCTTCTCAAGGTTTGGGTAATCCCCGTTCAACCCAACCTACAATGCTCATTAAATCTCGCCTACAAGGGGCATCCTACAGTTTTGAAGCGGGTTCTTGTACTGTGTCAAGGAGGCGTTGGATGACGGTGTCTGAGTCAACGCCTTCTGCTTCGGCGTGGAAGTTGGTTAAGATACGGTGGCGCAGCACTGCTGGGGCAACGGATTTCACATCTTCACAGGAGGCGTTGTAGCGTCCGCGTAGGATGGCTCTGGCTTTTGCACCTAAGATGAGGTATTGTCCGGCACGGGGTCCGGCACCCCAGCGTACCCACTGTTGAATGAAATCGGGCGCGTCTTCTTCTTTCGGACGTGTTGCGCGCGCGATTTTTACGGCGTATTGTACCACATTATCCGCAGCAGGTACACGCCTCACGATATTGTGGAGTGCTACGATAGCGTGCCCGGAAAGTGCGGTATCAAGTTCCGGGATCTCTGCTCCGGTCGTCGTTGAAACGATGTCTGTCTCCTCTGCCTCTGTCGGATAGTCGATGACGATTTTGAACATGAATCGGTCCAGTTGCGCCTCTGGTAGCGGATATGTCCCTTCTTGTTCGATCGGGTTCTGTGTGGCGAGGACGAAGAAGGGTTGTTCGAGTTGGAATTCGTTGCCGCCGGCGGTGACGTGGTATTCCTGCATCGCCTCCAAGAGTGCGGCTTGCGTTTTCGGGGGTGTTCGGTTGATTTCGTCTGCGAGGAGGATGTTCGCGAAGATCGGTCCTTGGATAAACCGAATGGTGCGATGTCCGGTTGCCCGGTCTTCCTCAAGGACATCGGTGCCGGTGATGTCGGCAGGCATCAGGTCTGGGGTGAACTGGATTCGTTTGAACTTAAGGTTCAGGATTTGCGCCAAGGTTCTAATCATAAGGGTTTTGGCGAGTCCTGGGACACCTTCGAGTAGGCAGTGTCCACCTGCAAAAAGTGCCATCAACATCTGGTTGACAACTTCTTCTTGCCCCACGATGACCTTTTTGAGTTGTGCCAAGATGAGTTCTTGGCTCTCCATGAGTTCTTCTATTGCTTTGACTTCTTCAGTTGCTGGCATCTTTTTTAGTTATTGCCTCCTGTCTGTTTCAGTGGCCAGTTAAAAGAGGTTTTTGAAGTCTTCAAGGTCTCTTTACTGGTAACTGGTAACTGGTAACTATTCTTGTATTAATATGAACCGTTTTGTTCCTCGGTTTGAGGCGATTCTGACGACATCTTTGAGATGCAGGATGTTCTCCGGTGTGACCCTCGGTGTTAGGAAACGAACGGTCTGCTGCATTTCGGCTTTGCGTTTGGATTTGGTGTAGCGGAGTTGGATTTCCGCAACTTCGGTTTCTAACGCTTGTTCCTCTGGGACAATATCTATTTTAAAGGGTGCCTCGGTGTTGACGGTGATTTTGTCCTTGAGGGTTAATGCCTTGCCGATAGCGGCAGGGTACATTCGGCGTTCCTCACTGAGTAATTCTGCATAAGGATGCTTGATGATCGGTAGTTCAAGTACGAACTGTTTACCGATGGCGTAGAGATATTCTTTACAGGACCAGGTGAGTTCGATGTTCAATTCGCCTTTGAGGTCGGAAAGTCCGGAGACTTTGAAGTTTTCCACTTTGGCGCGATCGTCAAGTTCCAAAAGTTTGTGAAGGAACTCAGATTTTTCTTCGGCAGTTTGGAGGTGCAAGAGCTGGTTTCGCAGTTTCATATTGTAGCTGCCCGTGAGCGTTAATTCTTGATGGACAGAGACACTCATATCTCTCTTCACCTCTACGTCGGTGTGGACCTGTTTAAGATTCGATGTTGCGTCGAGCGTGGGACTTTTCTGAAAGCGGTAGAGTGTCCTCTCCATACTGCCCGCTGCGTCGTTGGATTCCGTATCGTTGGCGTTTTCTGTGAAGCGTGGGTTGATAATCAGTGTCCATCTGTCTTGGTCGCTGGCTGGGAAGTCTCCGAATGCACATGTCTCTGCTGTCGGGTCGAGCCAGATGAGTTCGTCGTCTTTGTCGCCTTCGACGGCGAGGATCATGTGATTGAAATAGGCGAGCGAAGGTACGGCTTCGACCTCGGAACCGCCATCGAAGAGATGCGCATTGACACCGCGTGTGTCGCCGGCAGAGATGAGGACAGGATAGGCGTTAATGCCTGCGACTTCGAGCATGGCTGAGAGGAGTGTCGTTTTGTCCTTACAATCTCCTTTTCCGACTTCCAAGACGAGGTCGGCGGGATACGGCTTGATTGCCCAAATGCCGAGTTCAAAGCCGAGGTATTGGATGTTCGTTGCGACGTATTCGTAAAGTCGTTTTATTTTTTCCTTTCGTGTCCATGCGCCGGCGAGGAGCTGCTCTGTCTTTTTGGCGATCCTGGGTGTAATCTTGTCCTGTTCTCGAATCAGCGTTGTGTACCATGTCACCAATTTATCCCAAGAATCGAGTGACGATATACTGATGTTATAAGCGAGGTCTTGGGGTGCCGGCATCAGGTATTCTTGATTCAGGGGGGGTACATCGCGTGTTTCAAAGGTGTAGGTGCGGGTGTAGTTATTTTCTGTAATTGTGGGTTGAATATCGCGGAAAGCTGCCTCCGGTTGTGTATCTGTAGCGGCGGACGCGCCTGAAATCTGGTAGTAGAGTTGCTTTTTCTTCGGAATATGGACAGTGAGGCGGTAATATCGCACAGGGTGCGGTCCTTGGAAATAGACTTGCCGCCAGAATTCGCCTTGCATGACGTGTCCGACGTTGTTCGTGGAATAGGCGTAGTCTATGATACAGCCGTCACTAACTTTTGGCAGTGTGAAGTACATTAACCGGGCATCGACGTAGAGTCCCGCGTCCACGGCACTCGGTGGCGGTACATTGGCGATAATTTCGTTTTTGTCGAGTTCAACGAGTTCACCGTTTGGCGTTATAGTTCGTGCGTGATGGATCGTGACATCGTCTCTGCCACGCATATAAGGTATGCTGATCTCTGCGAGATTTTTACCGTCTTCGTTAAAGATTTTTGCGATCCGCCGTGTGGAGTAGATATATCGGCTTTTTTCATCGATATTGACATCGACGCTCTCCCATAGGACGACTGCCCCTTCATCAGGGTAATCCGTTTGAGAGGGGAGTTTATCCATAATTTCTCGGATTGCTTGTTCGTCTGCTTCGCTAATGTAGTTGTAAGGTAGGGACGATCCCCGATTTTCGGGGTTCTGGGAGACGATGTCGGGTCCTCGTTCGCGTGCCTCTGTTTTGTTAGGTTCGTTACTGACGACTGGCTCCGATTCGGTTGGAGCAGATGTGTTTTCTAAGCGCGAGCGTCGTGTTCCTAAGAACGTTTCTTCGGCGAGCGTTCCATCATCTGTTTCGTCCTCTACGACTGTCAAGTTTCGGGTAGGGTTCCCGTCACCGTTATCGTCGAGATGCGGATGCTCGGTTTGGACGTTGCCGGTCTGTTCGTAGAAATCTTTTGTCCGTGCTTGTAGCGATAAGAACGCTTCCAATAGCGAGATGTCGCCGTTTCTGTCGGTATCGTTGGTTGCATTGGAAAAGGCATCAACAAAGACATCGCCGAATCCTGCTTGCAGCGAATAGCCTTCATTTCGTGAGCTGGATGTGAGGATGATTCGTCCGGGTCTGCTGAGTTGTGGTACAAGTTTACCGCTATAGGGGAAACCGAAGATTAGGATCTGTCGTTCAGCGGGGATGCTGTTGATGCGTGTTATGTATTCTGCTTCACTTATATCGCGTCCGAGTAGGTTATACTTGAGTTCACCTTTGTTGGTGCGGGATGCGTGTCCGATCATGAAGAGTAGGAACCGGTCTGAGGGTTGGACGTTTTCAGCGAGTTGGTCTAACGCTGTTAAGACCTGTTCGCGTTTCGATTCGGTATCGACGAGTCCTTCCGCGCCGGACGCGTCCGTATCTTCAAAGAGAAAGGTGATTTGGTCGGGTGTATAACCGTATTCATCGGTGAGGAGTTGGTGGAATCGGGAAGTGGCATTCCAGAATGCATCGTAAAAGGATTTCTCACCCGCAGCACCCCCGATGATTAGGACATGGTCTGCTGCGAAGGTTGTTGCGGAAAGTAAGCAGATCGCGAGAATTATAATGAGTGTCTGGCGCATTTTCTTTTTCTCCATCAGTATGTCCCCTTTACGTCTTGGAATCGGATATGAAATCACCGCTTTTCCCACCTGTTTTTTTGACGAGCCTGACATCGCTGATAACCATTTCTCTGTCCACTGCTTTGCACATGTCGTAGACGGTTAAGGCTGCGACTGAGACGGCTGTGAGTGCTTCCATCTCTACACCGGTGCGTCCGATGGTTTGGATTTCTGCTTCGATCTCAATCCGTGAGTTATCGGTTGCGATGCGGAGTTCGAGGCGAATTGAGGTTAAGGCGAGCGGATGGCAGAGCGGGATGAGTTCGCCCGTCCGTTTCGCTGCCATGATGCCTGCGAGTCGCGCTACCTCTAAGACATCGCCTTTTTTCATTTTTTGTTCGGCGATTAATCGGAGTGTTTCGGGTTGGGCGGTAATGTGCCCGCGTGCGATGGCGATGCGCAATGTTTCCTCTTTGCCACCGACATCTACCATCCGTGTATCGCCTTTTTCGTCGAAATGCGTTAATTTAATTTTACCTTGCGGAGTAACGACGTTCATTGGGTTTTTGACGTGCGTCCCTTAAATCCGCCCTCCATTACATTATAGTTGTCAGTTTTCAGTACGCTGCGCTTTCAGTTATCAGAGTACTGGTTATCAGTTTTCAGTACGCTGCGCTTTCAGTTATCAGAGTACTGGTTATCAGTTTTCAGTACGCTGCGCTTTCAGTTATCAGTTAAAGAGGTATATTGTGGCAGTCGCAGGTAAGGTGACCGCCACGATGTGTTAACTGAGTATTGAAAGATTTTTTCCAGAGAAAAAAATTGTCCTGAAAACTAATAACTATTAAAACCGTACTAACAAATGATTTGTTCGTATTTTTCACGGAACCTTTCAAGATATTTGCCTTCGCCGTGATATGCCTCGACATCTTCAGGGTTCGGTTGAATCGGTTCGCCGCGTTTCAGGACGGAGGCACTGAATGCTTCGATGTCGAAAGTTTCGTTTGCTGCGTCGTAGAGTGCCTTGACCCCTGCGACTGCGGCACCGAGTGCTGCGCCGCCCTTTTCGACAGGCAGTGTCGGTCTGTTCCAGATGCCGGCAACGCGTCTCATGATTTCGGGACTGTCGGTTGCGCCACCCGTTACGAATAGCGGTGCTGCCGTCTGCTTTGTGAAGACTGCTGAATAGATGTAGACAGCGGCGAGGCTTGTCTCGATGATGCCGGTGTAATCTTCTGCCAATGTTGGTGCCCCGATGGCTCGGATTAATTCATAAGCACTGGAGACCGGAAAGGATTCGGTTTTCGGTTGCCAAAACGTCATGAACTGCCCCGGTGCGACCTGTTTTAATGCTGCCTCTGCGGGTGCGTATTCCTCTTTTGCTAAACCGTAATTGTTTCTCACTGCATCCCAGACCATAGCACCGTTGGTGCGGCACCCGAACATGAAAGGACGGTTGATGCCGTCATACATAGCGTTGGCGAATCCTTCGGGGTCAAGCGTGTCTCCATCGGTTGATACCATGTTGACGAAACTGGTGCCGAGGCTTAAGAGATCGCCAGCGACGGGTACTTTCGCCTGTGGGTTGTCCCCGGAACCTGCTATAACGGCGCAGCGTTCCTCAAACCCGTATTTCTCTACGTAGTATGCGGCGAGGTTTCCGACGATGGAATCTGGGCGCGCGAGTGCCGGTAATTTCGATTGGAGTGCTTCTGTACCACCTGTTAATCCATCTGCCGTTGCTGTCAATAACGCTGAATCCCATGCCTTTGATCGGTAGTTCATCAGCGACATACCGCATCCGTTTCCGTAGTCGATAGGTACGTTTATGTTACCTGTTAGTACGGCTGGAATAAAACTGCTAATCAGTTGAATTTTTGCTGTCGCCGCGTAGTGTTGGGGGTACTGTTCCGCGACGCGCCGGACGACTGTGCCTGTGAACCGAAGTGGGGCATCGGAACCGGAAAGATTAATCATCTCTGCTTTGCCGCCGACTCCGTTTCGGACAGCGTCGGTTTGTGCGACGGTGTTGGCAGTCATCCATATCGGTGCAGTCGGATATGAGAACGCGTCTTTTAGTAAGTCACGTAGGGGCGAGGGAACCTCGCCTCTACGGACAAGCTGCGCCAGAAGCGCGTCAGCATCACGGTTCAGGTAGACGTGTCCGTGCTGTTGTCCGGAGGTGTTGATGGCAACGATATTTTCTAAAGCGACACCTGCCTCACGCATATCGGTGAACATTGCATCGAGTGATGCGAGATACATCAACGGCGGTTGCTCGGCTTCACCTTCTTCTCTTGGGGGTAAGATATAATCCTCTCCGATACCGAATCCGTTGAGTCGTGCGTCAGCGCGGTAATCGAGTGCGTGTTCAAAGCATTTTTCCGCTGTGTCTATATCGATAACGATAGCGGATAGGCTTTGCGTGCTTGAATCTAAACCGAGAGCAAGGCGTTGATTTTTTGGGTTAGGCACTGAAATTTATCCCTTCGCGGTTGTCAGTTTTGAGGGCATTGCGTCACGCCTCTCGTTCGGAAAGACGGTATATCTTTGCTTGTAAGCGTTGGTAGTGAGCGTGCTGCTTTTCAGTTGGCTCTTCATCGGCAAGGGCAGCAGCAACATATAATGCCTCGCCGTTATAGAAAAAATCTTGCTGTAACAGGGAAAGATTTTCAATTTCTTGTTGGTAGTCATCCGCTTCACTTGGCGATTTATCAAAGATCTCGCTCAGAGATCTGCGAACCAACTCCCAATAAGCCTCTACGTGGCTGCGCGGCAAGGAGACATTGGGTTCTTTTATAGGTGCCATTTTTCCCTCCATATAAGACTTGACTTGCAAACCTCTATTAGAAAATATAGGTTGGTGTTCCTTGGCTATGTAGCATGGGTGCAGGCAGTATTTCCATTGCGTGGGATATCAAACTATTTCATTCAATTCCCAGGATAGGCACGGTTCTCGAGTTCTGCGATGAATTTTTCGGCGGCGATGGCGGCTGCGGCACCGGCACCGGCAGCAGTAATCGCTTGACGGAATACATGGTCATGCACGTCACCTGCGGCATAAACACCGTCTATATTCGTGCGCTGCATCTCGTCAACGATGATATATCCCTGTTCGTCCATACTTATGACATCTGTGAACAGTTCGGTGTTCGGAATATGTCCTATAAAGATAAATACCCCGTCAATCGGAAAAAGTTGCGTTTCACCGGTTTTAACGTTTTTGAGGGTTGCGCCGGTCACTTTATCTGCGTCGCCGTTGATCTCTTCGACGACGGTGTCCCAGATGAACTTGATTTTATCGTTTTTGAAGGCGCGTTCCTGCATAATCTGGCTTGCTCGGAGTTGGTCGCGTCGGTGGACGATGTAGACTTCAGAGGCGTATTTTGTCAAGAAGATGCCTTCCTCTAATGCTGCATCACCACCACCAACGACGATGAGCCGCTGGTCTTGGAAGAAGAACCCGTCGCAAGTCGCACAGTAGGAGACACCGCGTCCGCCGTATCCCTCTTCACCGGGGATGTCGAGTGTCCGCGGTGAGGCACCTGTGCAGATAATCACGGATTTCGCGCGGTATTCTTTCTCGTAAGTCGTGATAGCGAACGGGTGTTGCGAGAAATCGACTGCTGTTACGGTGTCGAACTTGACCTCGGTGCCGAACCGTTCTGCCTGTTCTTGCATGCCTTGTATAAAGACACCTGCCTCGTTCCCGAAGAAGCCGGGATAGTTTTCGAGGTCGAGCGTCAGAGAGAGTTGTCCGCCGAGTGCTTCGCCTGTAATCAGGACAGGTTCAAGCATGGCACGAGAGGTGTAGACCCCTGCGGCAAACCCAGCGGTCCCGCCGCCAATAATTACGATATTTCGATCTTCTATGTTGTTGTTTGTATTGGTTTCCATTTTTTAAATTTTTCCTTGCGGTTCGGTTAGGTGGTTTTGATGTTTCAAGTGTTTTTTCTGTAGCGTGAATAGGAGACCAACGGTTTCCTATTCTACAAAGATTCGGGGTCTTCAGACCAACGCCGGATGGTGCGATGTGAACAGGCTAAAAGCCTATTCTATAAATGTGAACAGGCTAACAGCCTATTCTACAAAGAGGGTGTCCGATCAGAAATTGTGGTTATTTTAAAATTGTCCGAAGTATAGTAATGACTATTTTTTCGATAGATTCTTGATAACATCGTCAACCGTGTTCAGAACTCTAAACGGTGTACCAGATGCCTCAAGGGCAATTTGCAGCGTTTGCAATGCTGTTGTGAGAGCGTTTTGGACAGCCTCTTTGTCTACTTTATTTCCAGAATATACTATTCTTTCCGTTGGTTCACCAATCGGAAGTCCATCATAGTGAAGCTGCACTCTATAACTTGCCACCACCTTATTCCTGAAGAGCTTATCTTCGTGATCTATTATAGGTTCATACGAAACTGATACCCTCTTTTCTGTTAATTGTTCAGTTAGCTTTTGCGAGGTTTCAGTTAACTTTTGCTGGTCTTCAGTTAACTTTCCCCTATCATACGAAAGCACTTGGGTTAACTTTTGCGAGGCTTCAGTTAACTGTTCAGTTAACTTTTGCTGGTTTTCTGTTAATTGTTCAGTTAACTTTTGCTGGTCTTCAGTTAACTTTTGCTGGTCTTCAGTTAACTTTTGCTGGTCTTCAGTTAACTTTCGCCAGCCTACAATTGAGAGGATTATGATAAAGAGAAGTAGGAACGCTTGTAAAACTAAAACAGCTGTTAGCACTATTAGCTCCTTAGACGACTAAAAAAGGTCGAGTTCTAATAATATCTGATAAAATTGAAGTCAGCATTTAGAACGGCAGCGGAATGCCGAGGCGTTCAGCAAGTGCTTTTAACTGTTCCTGATGCCCTTCACCAATCGGGATGCCGATTTCAGCCCATTCTTGTTCGCGCTCCCATTCTAAGCCTCCCGGTAGATCGGATCGGTCGTAACCGGGTGCGGGTTGCATCTGTCGTGCGTCGTGGATATGTTGGTCGATCTCCGCTTTGTATTCGTCTATGGGTCGGAATCGGGAGATGTCGATCGCTGTGATGAAAGCACCTTGGTTGGCACCTTCCCAGATTGTTGGCGGGTCCGGCGGTTTATCGAATAGCCAGATACCTGCCATGAACCCACCGAGTGCGTGGCTGACATGACTCAATCCCAACATTTTGAAGAACGCGGCGGGACTCTGTTCAAACGCTTCTTCAAACGGTTGTGATCCATAAATGCCGGTTGCCATATCGACGACGATGGGGGGCTGCTCGCCTGCTGGGATCGCAAAACTCATCGGCGAAGCACCGGTTGCGGTGGCAATTGAACCGCCGGAACCGTGTCGGAAACGGTGGCAAGAGACAGCGAATCCGGCGCAATCTACTTCGAGGGCGAGCCTCGAATATTTGCCAGCACTTCCGAAGTGGAAATGGTTCCGACTCGTTGCGGCACCGAGTCCCATCTCTTTGGCTTTTTTGACGGCTGCCTCCGCGGCATGATAGGAGGCAAAATGTCCCATGCCGCCATCGCCATCGTAGACGGCTGTTGTCGGGGATTCATCAATACACCGGACGTTTGGACGTGGGTTGACTTTGCCGTCGAGCATCATTCCGACGTATCCAGGTGTTTGACGGGTGCCGTGGCTGAATACGCCGCGCAGATCGGTGAGTACCAGTAGGTTCGCTATATGTGCAGCGTCTTCTGCCGAGGTGCCTGCTTTCTGGAAAGCTTCGCTAATAAAGCCGTGCATTACATCCGGCATCACACGGATAAATTCTTTCGGTACAACATTCATGATTTTTAATGTTCCTTGCGGTTCGGTCAAGCGGGTTTTATGAATGGACTGCCTTTACGTAGCCCGCCTTCCACTTCGTTTCAGGCTAAGTTTTTAATGTTCCTTGCGGTTCGGTCAAGCGGGTTTTATGAACGGACTGCCTTTCCGTAGATCCGCCTTCCACTTCGTTTCAGGTTTTTTTAATGTTCCTTGCGGTTCGGTCAAGCGGGTTTTATGAACGGACTGCCTTTCCATAGATCCGCCTTCCACTTCGTTTCAGGCTAAGTTTTTGATGTTACGAAAAAAATCCTTGCGGAGAAACGGCGTGGATTTGAGTCGTTGATGTGCTTTCCTTAAATCCGTTCTCCACTTCGCTGCGAACTTGCGAAGAATTAAAAAATGAATCTCGGAATTCCGTTAATAATTGGATAGTGTTGTTCGCATGCTTTACAGTGAAGGTGCTGTTCTTCCCATGTAATCTCGCCTTTGCATTGCGGACAGACGAGAATCTCTCGTAATGTTTTTTTCTGACGGTTTTTGCCTTTTACCACTTTTGACAGCAAGTTTTGGCTTGCAAGCCGCGCCAAAACCGATTTTACACGGAAGACGATCCCTCGCGGTACTGCGTTTTTAAGAATCGGTAGCCACTGACTTTTGCCTCGATTGTTGCCCTCGGAGTCAATCAGTGTCTGTAAGGTCGCCGGAGATTCTAAGTCGAGCGTCGGTTCGGTTTCGGGTCGTATTTCGTAGTCTATTTCACCTTCCCATTCGTATTGAACGAGGAAGAGGTTGTGATGCGTAATATGGAACCGTTTCCAGTGTTTGTCTTTTGCCGCGAGTGTGTGGAACAGTTTTCCGAACTGCGGTTTCTGGTTATTTTTTTTTAGTGCTAAACGTCCGTCGATTAGGTTAACGATCCATCGGTGGTAGTGCCATCCGTATATCCGTTCGCCGATCTCCGAGGGTGTTTCGATGTAGCCGCGTCGTGCTACGCGCATGAGTTCGGCGATAAGTCGTTTCGGGTCTTGAACATGTTCGAGTACGTGGGCACAGATTACGTAGTCAAACGCTTGGTCTGCGAACGGTAGGAACTGCCCATCGGCTTCGACGATGGGTCTGTCCGTAACGATTTTGCCGCCGCGTTGTTCATCATCTTCTATGAATTTATCGCATAAGACATCCGAACGTGCTTTCGGATTGTGACCGCTCCCTATCTCTAAGACAAAGTCGTTCGCACGGATGTTCATTTTTCTACAACCATGGTGATGTAAGGGCTGAGATACGGAAATGTGTTGGCAATGATTCTGCCTTTTATGCCGAATCCGACAGCCTTTTTGACAATCGTGAATCCGTTTTTTCGGAAAAATTGCGCGAGGTCTATCGGACTTGCGTAGTATGCACTATCGGCATCACCGCCGATTGCGTCTGTTTGTAAATCTGGTTCTCTGTAGATGAAATTCGGTGATTTCGTGAAGAACCGTTTTTGTAGATAGAGTCGACAGTTTCGGGTGAACTGTTGGAACGCTTGCCGTTTCGTCTCGCCCCAGACGGGTCTGCCGGGTTTGCCGGATATGAGGCGGATCCAATCCAGCAGTGGGATTAGGGGTGAACAGAGGTTCGGTCCGGAGATCACAATTCGTCCACCCTTGCGTACCACGCGTATCATCTCCGTTAAAGCCGTCTCTACGTCCGGTAGATGTTCAACTAATTCATTTGAGCAGATAACATCGAAGGCATCGTTATCAAAAGGGAGTTCGAGCACGTCGCAGACTTCGTATCGGAGGCGCGGGTTTTCCCAGTTCTGTGCTTCCTTGAGGAAGAGTGGTGAAATATCGGTGCCGACGACATCAAAATCCGCTTGATTGAGCAGTTTCGCGGAGATACCGTTCCCGCATCCAAGATCGAGGACTTTGGAATGCGGTGGTGCGTAACGGATGACCAATTCTACGTAGTGTTGGAGATAGGTTTCGTCGTGTGCATCAAGGAGACTTTTATAGGTTTCCGATGTTTCGTAGAACTCACGCATCCGTTGTCGGATTTTTAAACTATCAAATCTGGTCACCGTTCCACTTTGTTTTACGGTGGTTTCTGATGAAGTCAACTGTGTCTGGGTCATAAAGGTGTCCTAATAATTCACAGAAGATTGAACAGGCTAAAAGCCTATTTTACAGAAGATGGAACAGGCTAAAAGCCTATTCTACAGAAGATGGAACAGGAAACTAACGGTCTCCTATTCTACAGAAGATGGAACAAACTAACGGTTGCCTATTCTACAGAAGATGGAACAAACTAACGGTTGCCTATTCTACAAAAGATTGAACAGGAAACTAACGGTTGCCTATTCTACAGAAGATGGAACA
>JAAXHL010000065.1:84845-89089 GCA_012270865.1 Candidatus Poribacteria bacterium
TGGAACAGGCTAAAAGCCTATTCTACGAAAATCAGAATCAGCATTCTCACTGCGAAGCGAAGAGGCTTCGCCTAAGAGCGGAGTGTATTCCATGGTGCTTCGTCATAAACGTCGATGAGTTGGTATCCCTCTGCGCCTTTGCTGGGACTCAGGGTTACGAACAATTTTGCGGATTCCGAAGAGACGTTAAAGGAGGCGTGTACCATGTCTGCTGGGATAAAGACGGAATCGCCTGCGTTGAGGGTCTGTTTTTTCTCTTCGAGCCACTGTTCGACGCTGCCTTCTATGACGTAGATGACTTCTTCTTGTTCAGGGTGCTTATGGAAGTCGTGTCCGTAGCCTGGGGAGAGACTGACTTCCATAGCGACGATGTCTTTTCCGCCGGTGCTTTCTGGGCGGCTGAGCCAGCCGATGGTTCCCCAATCGAGTTCGTCTCTTTCCACGTCTGCGGATGCAATAAATTTCCCGTTCATAAGGTTGAGGGTTCTCCTTTTATTTAAGGTGTAGGCGCGCTTTGACAGCACGCCTACATGTAGTTTCCTCGTTTTATCTTTCGGATTTTAGGGTTGCCCAGGTTGTGGACAATTTTCCGAGCGGTTCAACGGGTGTCCCTGCGGTATCCATTTCTACGCGGACTTCGTCCATAGTGAGTACGCGGTTCCAGATGCGGACTTCGTCGATGAGACCGAGGAATTCACGATTGTTTTCGTGTGTGTTCCCGATGAGTACGGCAGCGGTATCAGCGGCACCTGGGAGCGCATTTTTACCGTCGAATTCTCCAGCGTGTTCACCGTTTAACCAGTATCTGTGGACACCGTCCTCAACTTGTGCAACGACATGCGTCCATTCGTTGAGTGGGATTTTCCCCGTGCAAACGCTGCCGCTACCGCCGGCACTGAGGTGCAAACATTCACTCGGTGATTCGGTGTAGAAGCTATAGGAGCGCGGACTGTTGCCTTTTGAAAGGATACCTTGCCACCGTTGATTATTCGGGCCCATGTGTCTTTCGGCATTAATCCATGCCATGACAGTTACGTTTGTATCAACAGTGAGGATATCGGCGTGCGGTACTTCTACCCAGTCGGTTTCACCGTTGAGTTTGAGGGCGTTTCCGAATTTTCCCGCGGCTAATTCGGGGGAACCCGCGATGGTGCCGTCGTTCTCGTATTGTGAGAGATCGGGAACTGTATCACCATCAAGTTCATCAAAAGAGAAGAAAAGGATGAGTGAATCATCGGCTGGATCAGCGGCGTGAGCGAAAGGGACCGCGAGCATGATAATTGTCAATATGGAAAGAAGAGTTTTCATTATGTTCTCCTTTTACTTATTATAGGTGTATGCGCGCTTGGTGCAGGCGGGGTTTCAAACCCCGGCTGCATGGCGCGCAGACAGGTTTTATCGTTGTGCGGTTTTCTTGAGTTGTCCCCAAGAGGTTGCAAGTTTCTGACGCGGGTCAACAGGAAAAAGTTCAAAATGTCCTTTTTCCATCTGTTCGAGGATCTCATCCTCGCTGAGGGCGCGGTTCCAGATGCGGACTTCGTCGATGAATCCGAGGAATTCACGATTGTTTTCGTGTGTTTTCCCAACGAAGAGTTCAGCAGTGTCTCCTTTACCGGGGGGCGCGTTTTTGCCACCGAATTCGCCAGCAGATTCGCCGTTCACCCAATACTTATGTGTTGTGCCATCATCTATCTGCGCGACGACGTGCGCCCATTCGTTTAACGGGACCTTCTTGTTGCAAACGCTACCACTCCCGTTCACACTGAGGTGCAAGCATTCGCTTGGAGATTCGGTATAGAAACTGTAAGAACGTGGGTTGTTGCTCTTTGCGACGATACCTTGCCACCGTTGTCCACCGGGTCCTTGATGGCGTTCGGTATTAATCCAAGCCATGACAGTGACACTTTCATCAACAGTAAGGCTTTCGTGGTGTGGAACCACAACCCAGTCGGTTTCACCGTTGAGTTCGAGTGCCTTGCCGAATTTACCGTCACCAAGTTGAGCGTCTCCGACCAACTCACCGTGGTTTTCATATTGTGAGTGGTCGATGGCGTTTCCACCGTCGAGTTCATCAAAAGAGAAGTAGAGGATCAGCGAATCATCTGGTTCGTTTGCTGCATAAGCGAAAGAGACCGCAAACGTGATAAGGGTTAGTAGTATAAATAGGTTTCTCATTTTTTTCTCCGTAAAAGTCTCCCGTAAGGGGATTTTTGTATAGGTTAATCTATGGGAACGATTTCTCCGCCTTCAACTGCTGTAAACCTTTGGTTGACAGGGAGATGCGTCCAACGGTCGATATGTCCGCTGGTCCAACGAATTTCGAGGCGTTCAATCTGTTCCGCTTTGCCGACACCAAAATGGGCGCGCAGGTCGTGGAAGGAGAGGTAACTGCCACCACTATGCACTTCCCGATATTGGATGTGTGTTCCGGTTACAACTTTAATTCTTGCTCCGATCCCGGAACGGTTGCTATTTTGTCCGACAGTCTGGATTTGTATCCAATTGTTTCGGTTTCCGACTGCATTTTGAAGCAGGTCTGGACGTTGGTTACAGTTCGTGACGAGGATATCGAGGTCCCCATCGTTATCGTAATCGCCGATGGCGGCACCACGACTGACTTTTTTGAGTGCTAAGCCATCAGTTTCCGATGTGACATTGGTGAATGTTCCATCGCCTAAATTTCTGAATAATAGATTCTTTTGCGGATAGGTTACATGTTTTTCAAGGACGTTGATGTTATCCATCAAGTGTCCGTTTGCGACAAAAATGTCTTGGTATCCGTCGTTGTCGTAATCAAAGAATTTGATGCCCCATCCCAAGTAGCCGTGTGTTACCTCGGCTATACCTGATGTAATCGTGTTGTCGGTAAAGAAAGAGCTATCGTGATTCCGATAAACGGTGTTGGTTTCCGTTTGGTAGTTACTGACGGTGAGATCAAACCTTCCGTCGTTATCATAATCACCGAAATCGGTCCCCATTCCAGCTTCTTCTTTTCCCATATCATTGTAGCAGACACCAGAAATTAATGCAACTTCTAAAAAATTACGGTTACCATCGTTCTGAAATAGGAAGTTCGGGTCTTGGTCGTTTGCGACGTAGAGATCAATATTCCCGTCGGCATCGTAGTCTCCGAAAGTTACACCTAACCCGTGCTGAGGTATCAGGTCGGGGGGTCGGTATAAGGTTGATGCATCGGTAAAGGTGCCGTCTCCGTTGTTTTTGTAAAAGGTATCGTGGACAGCAGGATACGCATGCGGACCGCAGTAGACATGGACACCGCGTTCTTCGCAGCGGATGTCCTTTTCCGGTGTATACTCGGCATAGTTCGCAACGTATAGGTCCAAGTGTCCGTCGTTATCAACATCAGCGAAGGCGCAGCTGGTACCCCAATTTGGATTGCCGACTTTCGCGTGCGTTGTTATATCAGTGAAAGTGCCGTCGCCGTTGTTTCGATAGAGTTGGTCTGTCCCGTAGTTGGCGACGTAAAGGTCCAAGTCTCCGTCGTTATCATAATCTGCGACGGTGGCACCGGTGCCGTAGGCTATGCTTCCGATACCTGCTGTTTCGGTGATGTCGGTGAAGGTATTATCTCCATTGTTTCGGTAGAGGACGTTATGCGGTTTCTGGTCTTCGGTGTTGTCTGTCTGTCTTGCGCCGTTGACGAGGTAGATGTCGAGGTCGCCGTCGCCGTCATAATCAAAGAACCCGCCGCCGGATCCGAGGAATTCGTTGAAAAGCCTTAAACCGCTCCTGCCATCGGTATGCTCGAAGGTTAGCCCAGCGGTTTCTGTGACATCAATGAAGGTTTCTTCCGCTGATGTGGTTGTGCAGTAGAGGAGACTTATAAACATCGCTATGCGTACGAATCCGAAAAATCGATAAAAAGTTAGGGGTCTATTGTTGCGTACGTTTTTTGGCATAAAGATGGACTCATTGTGTTGTCTGTGACGCACGCTTCAGACGTTCCAGATTATTTAATGCTTTCTGAGCGTCGCTATCATCGGGTTCAATTTCGGTGATATGTCGGTAGGTATCTATTGCCTTTTGCAGTTGCCCTTGTTGCGTGTAAATTTCGGCTAACCCGTGGTATGCCAGGCTCAGGTGTGGCATCTTCTCTATGGCTGCTTGTAGATGTGCTTCTGCTTTGTCGAATGCCTTTGACTGTGTGTAGAGCCATCCGAGTCGGATGTGTGCTTCTACGGTATCAGGTTTTAATTGGACTGATATTTCTCAGAAGTTATTGT
>JAAXHL010000153.1 GCA_012270865.1 Candidatus Poribacteria bacterium
AAACTCAACATTGAACGACTACTAGGTCAACTTTAATAACGCGAAAGTTATTGGCTAAGGTATGTGTCAAAGTTAATAATTTAGTAGCATCTTCCTCCCCTAAATAATTCATAATTGCCACACCGAAATATCCATAGGCCATAATAACACGATTCTGATCAGATTGTTGAACTAAAGATTGGAATTTCTTAAAAATAATACCAATATCTGACTGCTCGCTTATGTCCTTTCCAATCTCTCCACTTATCACTGAATAAAGTGAATCTCTGTCATGTCCTGCTGGAGTAAGCCTATATGGAAAAAACTGGTCCTGTTCTATATTAGTTTCTTCCATTTCTAGCGAGGTTAGTTTTGTGAACCCTTTCACGTCTTTCAAAAAATCCGGAGATACAGAAGATAAATATGCCTTTGATGCACATAAATCATGAATGACACTAAAGATAACTTGAAAGGTTGTTAAACGTTGTTGCCCATCAATAATATCCCAATTTTCTTGGGAACTATCTTTCTCCGCATGTGTTACGATAGTGCCAGTAAAATGCTTTTTATCCTTTTCTCCGTTATCTATCTGACGCTGAAGTTGAACAAGATCGCGCCAAAGTGTCTCCCAATTTGCTTTATCCCAGACATAACGCCTTTGATAGAGAGGGATCCGATATTGGTTCCTACTACTGAACAAATCAGCTATTTTCTTAATACTATCTGCACCTAATTTCACCCAGTACACTCCTTTTTATTTTCTCGGAGCAGGAAAATATCTAACGCCAATTATTTAAGTTTGAGTTGAATAGATATGTCCTGAATAGAATCATTGCTCCGAAACTTTATGAAAAAAATAACTTCAAGTTTTTGCAGCGATATTTCTTATTCGTGTTCAGACTTTACCGATCATTAGATCGCCTTGAGGTTAAGTGAAAAACTAACTTTAGCGTCCTATAGGCAGAATGAGACTACAGATTGGTCTACCGGCAGATCCGTTGGTATCTATTCGCTTGGCAGACTTATGGCAGAGTTCTATGTGGTCGCCTACCTTACCAAAAACTGTCTATTTTTGGTAAAGTTATTGTTAATTATAACATATTTCAAAAACTTTGTGAAATTAAAATGCAATTTGTTATATATGCTATAATTTCAAAACAGAATATGCAAAACTCATCCTATACATGGAGGCAGACATGTCATCGCCCGCACCGGAAACCTATATCACGCCAGAGGAATATCTCGCTTTGGAACGCAAGGCGATAGTCAAAAGCGAATACCTCAACGAAAAAATACACATAATGCCCAGGGTGAATTTCGCTCATAATCTTATCACGGTGGATATAGGGACTGAACTTAACGTCCAATTGCGGGGGCAGGATTGGGAGGTCTATATGAGTAATATGCGCGTAAAGACGGGTCCGAAAAGTGCCTATTTTTACCCGGATGTTGTCGTTTTCTGTGGCAAACCCGAAGTTGAGGATAATGTCTTCGATACACCTCTCAATCCAATCCTTGTTGTAGAGGTGCTTTCACCTTCAACCGAAGTGTATGACAGAGGCGAGAAATTTAGACACTATCAAGAACTCGCCTCTTTACAGGAATATATCCTCGTTTCACAAGATAGGGTACGGGTTGAACACTATCGCCTTCTCAAGACACAGTGGGTTCGGACAGGGTTTCGCGCACCTGAAGACGCGTTACCTCTCGCTTCGATCGGATGTGAACTACCTTTGCAGGACATCTACAGACGCGTTCCCGAAGTCATTTGATAATTTCTTGTACCACTTCCCCTACCCTTGCGGAGATAGGCTTCGTAGCCGACACGTTCAAAAAAAAGCGGGGAAGTCAAGCCTTCAGCACGCCGGTGTTCAACGATTTCTATAATGGAGTCGCCGAACCAAATTCTGCCACTTTTCGGATCAATGCCGGCGGTCTGCCCGATTCGCTCAGTAATACCGTGCTGTTTTTGGTATTCTGCCCAGATACGCTTGGCATTGCGTGAATCGGTTTCTGTCCAATTTGAGTGTTTCATTGTTGATTCCTCCGTTCCGTTGCAAGCACAGTTTGAGACTGAGGGTTTCCAACTAAAGAATACCACCAAACTTGGGCAATGTCAAATTGAATTCACCAGATGGGTGTGTAAAAGTTAGGTCTCTATGTCTAACGCTTCATCAATACGCTCAAGAATCCACGCTTTAATGAGTTCACCGGCTGGCATGCCGCGATCCTCAGCAAGTCGTATCAGAACCTCGGTGTCTTCCGATGTTAGCCAGACAGAGGCTTTGAATTCATCGCCCTGTTTCAAGAGTGCACCCTCTTGTTGCTGCATCTCTTGCGCTGCGAAGTATTCGTGGTCATCGTAAACATCTTCGTATTCTTCGACTTCGGGATCTATGATGTGTTTAAGCATTATCAGTTTCACCTATGTTTAAGCTTGAAGAGAGGAAGGACTTTGTTGAATAACAGGAATGACGTAACTGCGTATCCTAAATCCGTCCACTACCTCTGTCTCTACCCGCTGCTCTGATACTTTGCGGTGATCAAAGATGACGTAGTATCCTTCGAGTGCTTTTTCCAACTTGAGATATGCGGAGAGTTGCTGCTTTCCTGCCTGATAACGGCTCTCGCCCCTCCAAATCTTGGTTTCAACGATATATTTTCGTTGATTGTGGATGATGCAGATGTCTATTCTACCGCGTCCAGTTTGCACTTCAAGGAACATGCTACCTCCGACAGTTTGGACAAACTGGTCAAGATAGGCGAGGAGGAGATGTCTTCCGACAGACTCTCGTGGGGTTTGAGGCACTTGCAGGATATGAAAACCTGCGCGCGCGATGAAATTACAAAAATTATCAAGTAACGGTTGCATGTCAAGCTGTCCGTTGTCTGTGAGGTAGGACTGGAAGCCTGTGATGTTGTCCTCAGAGAAATAGATCTCTTCTAAACCGTTTATTGTTGGTTTAAATGATCGTAGGATGCGGTAGAGATAAATCGGGTTGGCAATGTTACATGCACCATCTGCGCCTTCTGTAATGACTCCATAAGTTGCCAGTTCACTTATAATCTCGTCGTCCAGGTTGAAGTCTACACCGTCATTGTGTGCTGTAATTCGCATAAGAATTTTTTCAAAGCGTGGGTCTTTGCGGATATTAGTTGTCAGATGCTCAATATTCGTGTTGCGGCGGCGGAGTAGCTGCGTATGTGCTTTTGTGAAATGTGGCATCGTAATCATCTCAGTTCTGGGGATGTCCATTTCTTCTGTGAGGATTTGTGCAAGGCGGTTGACAAGCACCGGTTGTCCCACCGTCTGCTTATAGGTAGATGTGATAACTTCGGGGGCGAAGGCTTGGTGTACCTCCGCCGTATATTGTCCGAATAGATCACGAACTTCCTCAAGTGTGAAGTTAGGTAAATGGAATTCATCTTGTATATTGAAGGGCGAGATGGATCGATCATAACCGAGTTGGATAATACTCTTGACCCCGATGATGCTGACACTGTGTGGGCAGCGCGGTTTACCGGCTATGTAGATATGGCGGAGCGTGTGAAGAAAATTACTCAGGGCTGCTTCGGGAATACCATCAAACTCGTCTATAATAATGACGACCTTCTGTTCGCTATCCTCAGCGTCCAGAAGACTTGCAAGTTGCCGAAAGAATTCCAGCATTGAAAGATGATCGGTTAGTGTCGTATTTTCCAAGAATTGCGTCAAACTTTCGGGGGGTGGGCAGCCGCGTTGTTGGTAGATGTGCTCAATACCCTGACGAATCTGTTTGTAGAGATGCCCGTAGAAAGTAGAAACGGAGAGGTCTTTATATACATCAAAATTCAGCGGAATTGGCAAGTAGGTTGGGGCTTCCGTTGTCAGTTTATCCAGAGCACGCTGAAAGAAGGTGGTTTTACCGGTTTGGCGCGGTGCGAAGATAACGACGTACTGACCGACTTTGATGCGATTGATGAAATCGTTAATCTTATCGGTGCGTGGGACGACGTAGTTTTCCGATGGATGCACGGGGCCTTGGGTGCCGAAACGTCTCATTTCTTCCTCCTTTTCAGCGAGTCTCAAAATTTCTGCAGCCTCAGCAATGTATTATATCACATTGTCGTGTGAAAATCCATACTGAATTTCCAGTCCTTCAGGGTGATTTAGTTTTAAACAAATCATCAGATTTTCTAAATTTCTGAATTTTATTTTCAGTCCCGGTGCGGTTCCAAACCGCACCTACCGGCCCTGGGTGTTCAAAATTGGACGAAAAAACCGAGAACTAAATAGCCCTGTCCAGTCCTTAAATCACGCTTTTTTGAAAACGAATTCTTCATCTTCAAAGTCAACAGCAATTGCATCACCATCGTTGAAGGTGCCTTCCAGAATCTGGATCGCTAACGGGTTGAGGATATCGCGTTGGATGGTCCGACGAAGTGGACGCGCACCGTAAACCGGATCAAAGCCGCGTGTTACTAATTCCTCGTTTGCAGATTCAGAGAGCGTTAGGGTCATCTCTTTCTCCGCGAAACGTTGACTCAACTGCGTTAACTCCAGCGTGACAATGCGTTTCAACTCCTCAATACCGAGCCGATCAAAAATAATCAGATCGTCAATACGGTTCAGGAACTCCGGCGGGAAATGTGATTGTACGGCTTCCATTACCTTCCGACGAATTTCCTTTCCATCCAAAAGCGCGTCGCTAATCCACTGACTACCGATATTAGAGGTCATAATAACGACTGCATTCTTGAAATCGACGGTGCGTCCTTGTCCGTCTGTCATTCTGCCGTCGTCGAGCATCTGGAGCAGGACGTTGAATACCTCTGGATGCGCCTTCTCCACCTCGTCAAGCAGGATGACACAATAAGGGTGCCGTCGGATTGCTTCCGTTAATTGTCCGCCTTCATCGTAGCCGACGTAGCCGGGAGGGGCACCGATTAATCGGGAGACGGTGTGCTTTTCCATGTACTCGCTCATATCAATACGCGTCATGGCGTTCGCGTCGTCGAAAAGGAATTCCGCGAGCGATTTGGCGAGATGCGTCTTACCGACACCCGTGGGACCCATAAAGAGAAAAGAACCGAGGGGTCGATCAGGGTCACCGAGTCCGACGCGAGCGCGACGAATGGCGTTGGAGACAGCACTGACGGCTTCATCTTGTCCGATGACCTGTTCGCGCAGCCGTTCTTCCATGTTGACGAGTTTCTGCGTCTCGCCTTCCATGAGTCGATACACAGGGATGCCGGTCCACTTCGCCACGATTTCGGCGATGTCTTCCGCACGCACCTGCTCTTTCAACATCTGTGTGCCTTGTGTATTCGTTTCGACCGCCTCTCGCGCACTTTTTAGTTGCGCTTCTAATGTGGGTATCTGTCCATATTCGAGTTCTGAGGCTCTGGCGAGATTGCCTGCGCGCTTTGCTTGCTCGGATTCATTGCGGAGCGTCTCAATTTGTTCCATCAATCCACTAATCTGCGTCAAATTCGCTTTTTCATTTTTCCATCTCGCTTTGAGGGAATTTGCTTGTTCTTCGAGTTCCGCAAGTTCGGCTGTCAGGCTTTCGAGACGTTGCTTTGACGCGCTGTCTTCCTCTTTCTCCAATGCCTGCTGCTCGATTTGGAACTGGATGATACGGCGTTCAACCTCGTCGATTTCTTCTGGTACGCTATCAATCTCAATCCGTAGGCGCGATGCAGCCTCGTCCACTAAATCGACGGCTTTATCTGGGAGGAAGCGTTCAGAGATGTAACGTTTTGAAAGCGTCGCCGCAGCGACGATGGCGTTGTCTTGGATTTGTACGCCGTGATGCGTTTCATAGCGTTCCTTCAAGCCTCGGAGAATAGCGATTGTGTCTTCAAGGGACGGTTCTTCGACCTGTACGGGTTGGAATCGGCGTTCTAAGGCGGCATCCTTCTCAATATGCTTGCGATACTCGTCAAGCGTCGTTGCGCCGATACACCGCAATTCGCCGCGTGCCAATGCCGGTTTGAGCATGTTAGATGCATCGACAGCACCCTCTGCGGCACCTGCCCCGACAATGGTATGGAGTTCGTCAATAAAGAGGACGACCTGTCCTTCGGCTTGCTCGATATCAGCGAGAACGGCTTTCAGTCGATCCTCAAATTCGCCGCGGTATTTACTGCCCGCGATGAGCGCGCCGATATCGAGAGCGATGAGCCGTTTATCTCTGAGGCTTTCGGGAACATCTCCGTCAGCGATACGTTGTGCTAACCCTTCGACAATCGCCGTTTTTCCGACACCGGGTTCACCGATTAAGACTGGGTTGTTTTTCCGTCTACGAGAGAGTACCTGCATAACGCGACGGATTTCGTCATCGCGTCCGATAACTGGGTCGAGTTTACCTGAAACAGCCTCTTGGGTGAGGTCCCGACCGAAGCGGGTGAGTGCTTGGTACTTATCCTCTGGGTTTTGGTCTGTTATCCGTTGGTTGCCGCGGATATCGACGAGTGCCTTGAAGATTTTATCTTTCGTTATACCCGCCTCCCGTAGGATTCTACCACCCTCGGTCTGCTTTGCTTCAGCACAGGCTATTAGGAGATGCTCCGTACTGACGTATGCGTCTTTAAGCCCTGTTGCCTCTTTGAATCCAGCATCCAGAACGGATTGTAATGCTTGGGAGATGCGCATTTGGGAAGTAGTGCCTTGCACTTTTGGTGCTTTCTGAACGGCATTTTCCAGTGCGGATGTAATTTCGACGGTATCAACACCCAATTTTTGGAAGATTGGTGTAACAATTCCGTCTGTCTGGTGGAGGAGCGCCAACATCAGGTGTTCAACGTTGAGTTCCGGACTTTGGGCATCCGTTGCCAGATTCTGTGCTGTTTCTAATGCTTCTTGTGCTTTAATTGTAAGTCTATCAAATCTCATAATGAACCTCCACTGTTGTGTCTATTTTCAGAGTTTACACCCCTTGCAGGCGGGGTTACAAACCCCGCCTGCAGTGCTTAACTTAATCCCGCCTGCAGTGCTTAACTTAATGGTGAGCAAATTTCATGCCATCTCTGCTTTTGTTGGTGTTTTTTATTTGGATTTTGAGCGTTACTGGGTTTGAGAGGGTTTATGAACAGTGGAAAATGTGTGGCGGATAATAATGGACACGTTATGTCAATTCGGAGAAAGGGTCTACTCGTCAATTGTGGCAGAAACGGATGCCACTTTGGCAACCGATGTGCAGATTTGGCAAGATTTAGCGATCGGAAATTTGGGGGTGCTTATGCCAAATGTAGGTACATCTCCGCTACAATTTCAAGGATGTCTGGCGTGTTCGTGAGGTAACGAGATTCTGCCTGCTCTTTAATATCTCTCGGGATGCCGTGGCGTGCTTCGGCGATAGCACCGGCAATTGAACCGAGGGTGTCGGAATCACCACCGAGAGAGACAGCGTTTCGCACAGCATCTTCATAATTTTCTGATTCCAAAGCACAGATGATTGCTTGTGGCACCGTGCCTTGGCAGGTCATATCAAAAACATAGTTGGGTCGGATGTCGTCCACTGTCGGTGCTAAGTCGTAGCCGTATTCGGTTGTGATAACTTCACGGATAGTTGTAGCGTTTTCGCCTTGATATGCGAGCCAGATGGCGTGTGTGGTTGCCCGCGCACCTTTTATTCCTTCTGGGTGATTGTGGCTAATAACGGTCACTTTGTCGGCGGCGAGAAGTGCTGCGTCCAAGTTATCACGGTTCAGGAACGCTGCAGGTGAGACGCGCATCGCTGCCCCGTTTCGGAAAGTACAGTTAGGTGCCTCCTGATCGGATTCAGCGTAAATCCATGTTTTGAATATTTGGCTAAATCCGCACTGCGGATAGCGTTTGCCCCATTTGCGCATCGTATCTGCCGGTGGAAGGTCGTGTAGGAGGGTATCCGCGACAGCTACTGTGCAAACCGAATCATCTGTGAAACGGCAGTTCTCACTAAAGAAGGGAAAATCTTTGGTTTTGATACGACGGTCCTTGGGTTCGTAGATTGAACCGACAATATCGCCGATAATTGCACCGAGCATGTTATTGTCCTTTGAAAATGCCGTTATAGAATAATAGAAGGCGGGGTTACAAACCCCGCCTGCATTGGATTGTGTAAACGGGGTTTGAAAATAGAAGGCGGGGTTACAAACCCCGCCTGCAGTGGATTGTGTAAGTCTTGAACGCGTTCTATTAGCGTGTACGTTCTGCTTTGATGCTTGCCCACGTTGTCGTAAACTTGTCTTGCGGTTCAACACTGACAACGGGTGCTGCATACTCCGCAAAATCGGCTGCATCAAAAGCGGAATTGTAGACGATGACTTCATCGATTGCGCCGCCGAAGTAGTGGATGTTAGTGCCTGCACCATCCTCATCGTGGAAAACGGCGTTAGCATTGACGTGCGCGATCCCGATATCGTCGCCGTGTCCGTAGAGTGCGCCGCCATCTTCACTTGCGACGAGTTCACCGTTAAGCCACATTTCAAATTTACCGGGTTCAACTGCGTTTGTGGCATCTCGGATAACCAAACCGACGTGATACCAAACACCGGACTCTACCGGTGCAGCGGGAAAGGCACCAGGCCACTGGTATTCGGCACGGTTCCAACCGGCGACATAAACCTGTCCATCAAAGACGTTGATGACAAGACCACGTGTGCGTCCGCCTTCTTCAAAGATCGTCTGCTTCTGTTCGGTAACATCAACATCAGTGCAGTTAAAGTAGGCAGCGATTGTCCGGTCAGTGTAGAAGTCAGGTTGTGAGAGCGTATTGATACCGACGGAATCCGGGAGTTTGACACCATCATCAACACCGTCAAAAAGCAGTGCTGTGCCAACAATTCCGTCAACAACTTCTGGGTCCCCTACGATGTTTCCATTTAAGCCTTTCCCAGAACTGTCTGCAGCATCTCCATTGTCAAAAGTCCATTCCCCTTCGAGCGTCGCTTCGTCTTTTGCAGCATAAGAGATTACGGCTACAAACATCAATAAAACACTCAAGATAAAAATAAAACGGTATTTTACCATTGTGGTGTATCTCCTTTTAGGTTGTTATTGTTAAAACCTCAGGTTTGATATTGAGGTTATTGCTGTGTGCGTTGGGCTTTCAGTGCTGCCCAGGTTGTTGTGAATTTGCCTTGTGGTTCAACGCTTAATCCTTGTGAGGCATCTCTAAAATCACCCTCGTCGAAAGCAGAGCCGTAAACGACGACTTCGTCAATCAGACCTTCAAACCAATCAATGAGGGTTCCACCGCCGCCTTCATCGTGATAAACAGCGTTCTGGTTGGTAAATCCGATCCCGATGTCGTCGCCGTGTGCGTGGAGTTGACCGCCATCCGCCTTGTCGACGAGTTTGCCATCGAGCCACATCTCGAACTTGTCCTTCTCGACTTTACCGGATGCGTTGCGAATGACCAAGCCGACGTGATACCAACGTTTTGACTTAACCTCCGCAGAAATCCATTCGCCGTTCCAGTTATATTCGGCGCGATTCCAACCACCGACATAAACCTCTCCATCAAAAACATAGATGACTAAGCCGCGAGTGCGTCCACCCTCTTCAAAAATTACCTGTTTTCGACTGTCAATTCCGACATCATCGGAATTGAAGTATGCAGCAATTGTTCGGTCGGTATAGGGACCACCTGTGTTTATGTCTGCGGAATCCGGGATTTTTACACCGTCATCTTCACCGTTGAATTCTAAAGCTTTTCCAACGATGCCTTCAACGGATTTCGGCTTTCCCTCAAAGTTTCCGTTGAGTCCTTTTTTTGAACTATCTTTGGCAGTACCGTCGTCAAATGTCCAGTTTCCAGCGACGGTTGCTTCATCGCGCTGCGCATCCGCAGGCATAATCGGTAATAGTACGCACAACAGTAGAAGAATACTTCCTGTGCAAATCACTCCTCGAATCATTCAATACCTCCTTACGGATTTCGTTTCTATAGTGTTGAAATTCAACCTTCTGAGCTGGGTATATCTTTGTATCAAACGTGTTGAATACATTATCTATGCTTAATTATTGAAAATTAGCGAAATTTTGTCAACAGAAAAATGTTGATTTTCTCTAAGAGACAATTTTCGGTCACAAATTTCTTACCGGGAACTATAGTAACCGAGAAAAGCGATGTCTCGCAACCCACGGAACAGTTTTCGTCGGATCCCAAAACGGCTATTTGCCCAAGTATCTATATATCTTACCGCATCACGCGGATCAAGTTGCGTAAATTGACGCACCTTTCCAATAAAGAGGGGTGGTCCCCATTGGAATAGATGTAGACCGAAGCGGAGTTGTGTCTGCAATGCCTTCGGTAACTGCTTAACAAACGGATCAATAGTGATAATCGGTACATCTAATGTTGTGTCGCGTGGGACACCGACCATATACGCGCTGAGAGACCTGAGGATCTCATGTTCAGACTGTGTGAAAAAGTAGGTGGTACTTGGGGTTGTTTTAGACATCAGGCTTTTCAGGCGACTGTGATAAAGATTCACACAATTCGCGTGCCTCTATAATGGGTTCCGCCTCACAGGGACGAATTTCCAATACCTTTAAGATGTCCGAAGGCAGTTGCTTTAAGATTTCGTCCCATTTAAGGTCTCCGGTGCCTGGCGGGTGATACGCCTCAAGACCTTGAAGGTCGTGTAGATTCACGCCGATGAGATGCTCCGCATAATCCGTAAGCCATCTATCCGCCCAACAGAGACCGAGGCTTTCCTGTCGTGCTGCGTGTGCGACATCGTGCCAATAGCGCATTGGACTCCCGTAAAATTTCTCAAAGAATAACCCGACCTCATCGAAATTCGGGATTTGATAGTAGTGTGGACGGTTCTCAATCGCGATATAGAGTTCCATTCGTAGGGCGTGTTCGTTTAATTCGTCAAGACTTCGTAAAACAGCATCGTGGTGTTTCGTCTCCTTACGTTTCCGCCATTCCGAGGCTTCTGTCACTTTTTGACTGAAGGCTTCAAACTCGCGTTCGCCATAGGTATACAGATCCGTCATCAGATATGACCGGTCATAAGTATCAACTTCGCCGAGATGGAGGACAACGATCGGGATTTCCAGGTCAAGTGCGAGTTCCATCGTCCTGACGGTGCGTCGGACAGCCTCCTTTCGTTCGTCTGTATTGAGACTCGAAAGCAGGAGTTTGTCCTTTTCTGCGTCTACTTGCAATGTTCCCGATAGAACAGGACAAAAGTTATGGATAGAGCAAGGTGGATTTTCACGGAGGGATGGTTTTAACTGCTCAATCTGATCCGATGTGAGATGCCTACTGAGTTCGAGTGTCTCAAAACCGAGGTTTTTGAGTTCATCGAACAGTGCTGCACCGTCCTGCTGTTTTAAAGCGTTCCATAGTGTTGAGATTGCTAACATTCTTTTAATGTTCCTTCCGGTTCGTTGACGGGAGTTGTAGCAGGAACGTTCTACTCCGTATATCCTGTCCGGCCCGTTGGTTGGACTTACGCGCTTTGTCTATCCTCAGCAAGTCCTAAAGAGGGCATCCGCCTCTTACCGACAACTGACTATTTCACGATTACTTTTCGTCCCTTGATTTTTAACTTACCTTCGGCGTACCATTTGATCACTTGTGGGTACAGTTTATGTTCCTCGATCTGGATCCGGTTGTGTAGACTTTCTTCGTCGTCGGTATCCAGGACTGGAACAACTGACTGCGCGATAATGGGACCGGTGTCTACGCCTTCATCAACGAAGTGGACGGTGACACCTGTGAATTTTACGCCATAGGCTAACGTATCCGCGACGGGGTGTGAGCCCGGGAATGCTGGCAAAAGTGTCGGATGGACATTGATAATACGGTTTTTATATTTTGCAACGAAAGGCGGTTGGAACAGTTTCATAAACCCAGCGAGAACAACGAGTTCAGCAGCATAGTGTTCGATGAGCCTCGAAATTTCGGCATCAAAATCGAGACGATTCTCGAAATCTTGTGTTTTAACGACGTGTGTCGGTATGCCCGCGCGCTTTGCCCGTTTAAGGGCATAAGCCTTCCGTCGGTCGCTAATCACGACTGCGATCTCAATACCACTTGTTTCGTCTTGATGTAGCTGCTCAATTAGGGTTTGGAGATTGGTTCCGCTCCCTGAAACGAGGACTGCGATTTTCAATCTTGATCCTTTACCAATATGAGTTGTTTTTTCTGCGTCCATCAGGGATAGGCACCCAAACGCCGCCTGTTGTAGTTGCCACCTGCCGTTGGAAATCGTCGTAGGTGCCTATGACGCTAACGAGTATCTGTTTTTGCTGTAACATGTCGATAATCACGAGCGGCGAGCGTTTGCCTTCTGTGGGTTCATCTGTAACGAGAATAAAATAAGGCTGCGCATTTGGGCGAAGTTTTAGCCGTCGGAGTCCATCTGCGATAGCATCCAATAAGTTTTCATCGTCTTGACACGAAAATTCGATGATCTTCCGAGCCTGTTCAAGGGTTTGTGGTGGGTTGTAGACCGTTATCGTGTTTTCGGATGCCAATGCTCGGAAACGGACAACACCCAACTGATAGTCTATCAGGGCATTATCCCAATTGCGAACGAGGCGGTCAAGCTGCTGCAAAAAATGCGGAAGTATATCTGCCATGCTTTTGCTACTGTCAATGAATAAAATAATATCAAGGGGGGTATTACTGCCGCGTTGAAGCACGTCCTTGCTGATTTTCGTAGTGACCTCCGTCCATTGCGTGTGCTGTCGCGATACTGTTTTACTTCTCGAGCTCATCTGTGAATCTTCCGGACTCGGTTCTTCAGGAATAGGATGCCATTTGCCACCCGTTCCGGATGCGAGTTGAAAATGTTCGTCAAGCGGAAGACCGAGGACATTCACAAAGATACCGAACTCCCGACAGTGAGCGATGGCATCTTCCACACGCAACCCCTCTCGGCTTGTGAAGGGTTCATCGGTAATAAGAATAAAATGCTTTTTGGATGTAGGACGGAACCGAAGTTCTTTGACGGTCTGAACGATAGCATCCAAAGCGTTTTCGTCTGTATGAACGCCGATATCTTGAAGGGTACGTCTGCACTCCATGTAGTCCTTTGTTAACTGGGTGACTTTAATCACGTTTTGTGCGTTACTTGTCCAGAATTCTGTCACACCGAGTGCGTAATCAATTTCGGAAGCTTCGTAGATGTCTACCATCTCCTTGAGGTGTTCTACGACAGATGCGATATTATTTTTCATACTACCGCTGGCATCAATGACGAAGCCCACGTCAATTGGACCGCCCTCACTTGTTTCGACAATTTGTTGGGCAAGCCGTTTCATAAGTGTCGGAAAGGAGAGCGATACCTGGTGTTTTTGCGGAATTTCGTCTGCCAGCACTGCTGATATATCTGCTCCCTCTTCCACGGTTTTGAGGATCGGACCTTGTAGCGTCGCGCGTTGAACCCGCGGGGGCCCTGTGCGTTTCGCACCAAAGGTCGTGTCTCCTGCGGGACTTGCGGCTTCCGTTTTCGCTAAATTCCCGTCAACGTTGCGAAGTGTCCGAGCGGCAGTGCTAACATCGCCCCAGTTTTTTTGCGACAAGTCGAGAGCTGCTGAAGATTTTTTTGTTTCCACTTCGGCTTGTAAGCTGCGCCCCAAGGCGAGCCGCTGTGTATCAGTTGCCACGGCGACAGGGGATGCCAGAGAGGGTGGAGATTCCCCGGTACTCACATCCATCAGTTCACGTGAAGGCGTATGAAAACGTGGCGAAATCTTCTGCAGTTGCGGTTTGGGACGCGCACTGTTCTCCACTGAAATGAGTTCCGCCGTGAGACTCGCCTTCTCTGAGGCGATCGGTTGATTCTGCACCACAACATAAAACGTTGTCACGAGGAAAAACAGATGAAATATGAGTGAAATAAATAGTGCCCTACGGGTTCCGGATTTCATTTTACGCTCCGTGCTATAAGATGTTTCGGAGATTGGTCCCACGCCCTGAAACGAGGACTGCAATTTTCAATCTTAATCCTTTACCAATATAAATGATTTGTCGTTTGTCCTTCGGGGATAGGCACCCAAACACCGCCGGTTTTTGTTGCGACCTGCTGCTGAAAATCGTCATAAGTGCCGACGACGTTGACAAGGACACGCTTTTGTTCTAACATCTGTATAATCGCGAGGGGTGAATATTCACCTGCCGCGGGTTCATCTGTAACCAAAATGAAATACGGTTGTGCGTTCGGGCGGAGTTTGATCCGTCGCATTCCCTCCGCTACGGCATCGAGTAACGTTTCATCGCCTTGGCACGGTAATTCTATGATTTTCCGGATCTGTTCGAGCGTTTGTGGTGGGTTGTAGACATTTATCATGTTCACCGATGCGCGCGACCGGAAACGGACAACACCTATCTGATAGTCCATGAAAGCGTTATCCCAATCACGAACGAGGATATCGAATTGCTGCAAAAAATTGGGGAGTTTATCTTCCATACTCTTGCTACTATCAATAAACAGGACAATATCGACTGGAATACTACCACCGAATTTCAATGCTGGATCGCCGACTTTGGCGACATCTGCCCATTGTGCCTTGCGTAGTGACACGGCTTTGTTTCTTGAAGTCAGTGTCCTATTGGCACGTTGTGGCATTTGCGGTCGTGGTTCTTCAGGGATGAGATGCCACTTACCACCTGTCTGCGTTGCTAACGACTGATGCCCATCAAGCGGGAGACCGAGAACGTTTACGTAGATGCCGAACTCCCGACAGTGTGCGATAGCGTTATCGAGTGTGATACCCTCGAGGCTTGTCAACGGTTCGTCGGTAACCAAAATAAAATGCCTTTTGGATGTAGCACGGAATCGGAGTTCCTTGACCGTCTGCACGACAGCATCCAAGGCGTTTTCGTCCTGATGCGTGCTGATTGCTTGGAGGGTACGTTTGTACTCTGTGAAACTTCTGGTTAACTGGGTCACTTTGATTTCGTTGCTTCCTTTGCGTGCCCAGAATTCTGTTACGCCGAGTGCGTAATCTATTTTCGAGGATTTGTAGACATCCACCATCTCCGTGAGATGCTCAATGACGGATTTGATATTGTTTCCCATACTGCCGCTGGCATCAATAACAAAGACGACATCAATTGGGCCGCCTTCACTTGTTTCGACGATCTCCTGTGCAAGTTTTTTCATAAGCATCGGAAACCTGATATTCGGTAGGGCTTTCCGTTTTTCTTTAATCTCTTCCAACAGTGCGGGCGGTATATCTTCTTCTACCTCTTCCACTATTTTAAGGGTCGTAACTTTCGGGGTGCGTTGAATCCGTGGGGGTCCGGAACGTTTCGCACCCAAGGTGGTATCACCTGCTGGGCTCGCGGCTTCCGTTTTTGATAGATTCCCTTCTACCTCCCGAAGTGTCTGAGCAGCGGTGCTAACCTCACTCCAATTTTGCGTCGATAGGTCCAGAGCCGGTGAAGATTTCTCTTTTTCAACTTCGGCTTGCAAGCTGCGTCCCAGAGCCGGTCGCGGCGTTTCAGATGGAACAGCGACAGGCGAGGCTAAAGACGGTGGAGATTCGCCAGTATTAACATCTGTCAGATCATGCACAGGCATGTGAGGCCGCGGTGCCAGTTTTTTTCGTAGAGGCTTCGGGCGGGCGGTGTGTTCCGTTGAGATGAGTTCCGCTGTTAGGCTTGCCTTGTCAGAGACTATTGGTTGGTTCTGCACAAGAATATAAAATGTTGTGCAGAGAAAGCATAGATGGAACACCAGCGAAATGAATAACGCTTTGCGAGTTGCTGACTTCGCTTTCCAAGTCCTATATAAACGTGTCGCTGATTTCATTTTGTGACTCCCACCATAAAAGGTTATGGAGGAACCGAGGTATCGTGACCTCGGCAAACAGATGAGATCATTCTTTGAAGTGGAACTTACTTCCGTTGGAGATATGTTGTGAGCAGACGTTTAGGGGGTTCGTGCTGAATAACCTCAAAGGAGATTAATTTCTCGCTGTCAAGTTCACGCAATTCCTCTCCGAACTTATTGTTAGAAGGCTGGTAAAGTGTTACCCCGACCATCGTAAAGACGACGAAGGTGAGTATGGAAATATAAACAGGGCTGCGTGTGCGAATATTGTAGCGCAGCCTGCCCGCTAAGGTTGAGAACGGAGACATCCACCCAAAGGAGACTTCAATTATCTCGCGAATTCGTGTCCAGAACGATGCTTGCTGTCGCTGATGCTGTGCGACTTCAGAGACGCGTGCCATTACACCGTCTAAGAAACTATCAGAGGTTTCCACATCTCCGGCGTGTCGAAGGAAATTGTCGGCGTGTTGCAAACGCTGTAGATGGTTCGCACAAGTATCGCACCTTTTGAGGTGTCGTCGGATGAGATGGCGTTTCCATGCCGGTAACTCTTTGTCGATGTAAGCAGAGAGTTCGTCCGGATTCGCGAGGTACGTCTCACATTCCGAATTGTGGACGTTTGGAAATTCTGGCTGTCTATATTTTCTCATTTTTTAATTATCCCTTGCGGTTCGTTGAGGAAGGTTGCGGTCTTCACGTTTTTTTGTAGACCTGAAGAAGCACCCAAGCAAAACCCCTCCATTTCATTTCGGGCTACGCTTTTTTGCGGATGGCTATTCTCCAATTCCTGCTTTTATGAGTAGTTTTTTCATTTTTTGTCGAGCGCGGTGAATCAATGTTTTAACGGCACCGACGGAACATCCGAGGATCTCTGCGACCTCTTCATACCGCAGGTCTTGATACGTGACGAGTGTCAGTGCGATGCGCTGATTCTCTGGCAATTGTGCAAGTGTTTTTCGGATAATCTGACGCTGTTCCTTCTTCTCAAGCAGGACATCCGGCAGATAGCGGGTGTCTCGCATGATTTCAGTGTGGTAGACATCTTCGCCTTCTTCAACGAGTTCCTCAAGGAAACAGGTGTTCCGACGAGAACGGTTCCGTATCTCGTTTCGACACAGATTGGTGGCGATTGTGTAGAGCCAACTTTTGAAGGACGCTGTCGGTTTATAGCGACTTGCGCTCTTGAAGACGCGGAGGAACGTCTCTTGGGAGAGGTCTTCGGCGCGGTGATAATCGTTGATGAAGCGGTGGATGTAATTTATTAATGGGTTCTGATACCGCCGCACCAGCAGTTCAAACGCGCCTCTATCGCCTTTCCGACATTTCATCATTAAATCTTCGTCTGAAACAAACATTTTTTTATGTTCCTTGCGGTTCGTTTAGGTGCGATTTACGATAATGTACCTTGCCGTGGACTCAGCCTGTCCTTCCCCATAAAGGGCGGTGACGGGTTGGGTTTACACGTTCTGGTCAACATCCAATTGAAGTTTCAATTTAATCAGCATTGCGTTTTTATATGCTGTGATTGCCTCACGTCGTTTGCCTTGAAATGTATAGACTGCCCCGAGTTCAGAATGCAACTCTGGATGGTTCGGTATAAAACGGATTGCGCGTGTGTAAACATCAACTGCCTCGTCGTAGCGTTTGAGTAGACGGTAAGTCGCAGCGAGATTGAGGTGTGCTGTCGCTTCGCTCGGTTCGCAGGCGACCGCCATTTTATAGGCATCTATCGCTTTTTCGTATTCACCGAGCATAAAATGTGCTAAACCGAGATGGAAGTGCGCTTCCGCCGATTCACGGTTATGTTGAATGACGCGTTCAAATTCTTCAATCGCTTTTGCGTAGTTTCGAGCGTTTAAGGCATCTGCACCGTTCTTTAGGTGTTCTGCTGCGGTCTGATGCGTGTGAATGTCAATCCGTCCGCGTTGGATGAGTTCCTTTTGGACATCGTTTGAGGAGATTGCGGAATCGTCAGGTGCTAAGGCGTTTTCTGGATCGTTTTTTTTCGTTTTCATCCGTTTCCTCTTATACCTCATAAGCGACACGGAACCCGATCACAAATTCCGCGTATCCGTTGCTAAAAAAGTCGTAACTGATGCAAGTACTATCGTCGTGGTTGTAGTACCATGCGCCGCCACATGCGACTCGAAAATTTCCGTCATCGTCGTAAGGTGTGGCTGTCCACTCCCAGACGTTGCCTACCGTGTCGTAGCATCCGAAAGGACTGATGCCGTCCCTGAAGGAGACAACTGGTGTTGTCGTCCCTGCTCCGAGTTCTGCGGTGTTGCACCGCGGTTTGTCAATCTCATATCCCCACGGAAAGAGCCTATCATCAGCACCCCGTGCGGCGTATTGCCACTCTGGAAACGTCGGCAATCTACCGGCAACGTAGTTGGCGTAAGCCTCTGCGTCCTCACAGGTGACCCAGACAACCGGATGGTCGCCTCTGTTTTCCGTGTAGATGCCGTCTGTCCAATCTTGAGGCGGTGTGTGTCCGGTGTCTTGAACAAACCGTTGGTACTGCGCGTTGGTTACGGGGTAGACCGCCATCCGAAATCCGTCTATCTCCAACGGTGCGGATTCTTCACCGATATACGCTATCCCATCCGGAATATCAACACTCACATCTAACACTTTTAACGCTGCATCACGGATGTCTTCATCTTCGTGTGCGAGTGCATAGCCGATCGGCGAGATGACTTCACCGACGGGCGGTGTCGTGAGTTGCGGCATCGTTTCCCAGCCGAGGTCTGTGCTTAGCAGTAACCGTGCGGCATCTGATAGCGACTCGCCAAAGTGCCAGGTCCAATAGTCTCGGCACAATTTTTGGATAGCATCTGGTGTATTGCTCTCTACCAGAGCGATTCGAGATGTGCTTGACTTCGTGATATTTAGGATGTTTTTTCTTGTAACGCTGTTCGTGCGTTCCATGTTTACTATAGTAACATTAAAAGATAGTTTTTTGCAAGGTGAATTTTTTGAAAAAATAGTGCAATTCGGCATAATAACGTTAGTTGAATATAATAAGAAATATCAACTAATGACACTTACCTTCAATTAATTGCACTGTGCACAAAATTTCCTATCGGCACAGTGGGTGAGGTGACAGATTGGAACAACCAAGGCCACAGATGATAACGGTTGACTATCGTTATTTTCTCAATCCCACAATTGTCAGAATTTCAGTTAATGATGCTATTTCGTAGTCGGGTTGGATGTTTGTGTCGTTTGGGAGACCGTCGCGGTTGAGCCAGACGGTATGCGCCCCGACGTTTTTTGCACCCATAACATCGTTTTTAAGGGAGTCGCCGACGTGTAGCATCTCTGTTAGGTCGCAGCCTGCTCTCTCAGCAGTGATTTGAAAGATCTTTGGGTCAGGTTTCTCGACCTGTACATCTTGCGAGAAGATGACGAATGCGAACCGTCCGTCGAGTCCGCAACTTTCAGGGTAGGTGTTGCCGTTTGAAAGCAGTCCCAACTTGAAATGTGGTGCTAATGCATCAAAGGTCGGGATGACATCTGGGTAGAGTTCTATATCTTCAAAACGGTTCTTACGGTATATCGCATCCAGGTGTGCGGCGAGGTCTTTATCTGGGTGTCCGACGTGTTCAAGCGTTCTTTCAAACGCACGCCGTCTGATTTCTAAAAGACTCCAGACTTCACCTTTTACCTCTTCAGCCAATCGGTCGCGAATTGCGATCATTTCGTCAACAGTAAGGTCTAAAGCGCGTTGGGTTGGAACCTGTCTTTGCAGTTCCATCAACGTTTGTTTGAGCGACCGGTGCATGACTTTCATAAAGTCCCAAAGTGTCATGTCGCCATCAAAAGAGATTGTTGAAATTTGCAATGGTTTCTCCATTAGAAGTTGATAACATGTTATTGAATACCCAACGCAGCCTTCAGGCAAGCGTCTATTTCCGCCATTGCATCCTGAGAGAGTCTGCCGATGACACTATGAATTCGGCTTTGATCGTAGGTAAGTAGATTTTTACACTGAACAATAGAATCAAAGCGCAGCCCCGTCAGTTGTCTATTCGTTGTAGTAACATTAATAAGATACTGTGTAGGGTCTCCTCTTCTTTGGTTACGGCTACTGGTGATGCTGGCGAGGATCGTATTGTCAAGTCGCTCATTCCAACTATCAGCTTGTACGACAAGGGCTGGACGTACCTTGCCTCCAGTTTGGTCACTGTATGGGTAATTCACAATGACTACCTCGCCTCGTCGAACACTCATAGTTTCTCCTTTGAGACGAGATCGTTGTAGACATCCATCTCGGGATCATCCCAACCCGCGCGACGTCCGAATTCAATCAACAAAGCATTTTTTTCTTCCTCAGTGAGTGGCCCGTCGTCGTAGTATACCCCTTTTCGCATCAGTTCAAACGTTTCGACAGGTAACACAACATATTCCGCTTTTGTTTCGGGATCCACTAACCGTACAGGATCCTCCTGAGAACATTTGAGAGCTCTCTTGAGTTCTTTCGTAAGGGTTATCACAATTGTTCCTCCGTTGTTGATACGCCGATTGAGGCGTGGATTTGTGCGAATTTCCACGACGCGTCGGTTTTTTCCAAGACACCTGTCATCCGCATGACGAATTCCTCTGGTGTGCCTTGCCATTTGAGTGTCCAGACCTGTCGCGTGTAGAACCAAGCAGTGTTCGCGCGTTCCTGAACGTCGAGATTGATAAATTTAATGCTGAAATCCTCAGTGCTTGCGGCGTGGTTTCGGTAATACGCCGCGATGTCTGTGCTGCCTTCAACAACCTCGTCTGCATCGGTCCCGATCTTGACGTAGTGTGCTGCGGGTAGCATCATCGCAATGAGGGTTTCAGCATCTCTGTCAACGAGTGCGTCGAAATATGACTTTACCGTATCATGCGCATTCGGCATCGTGAATTCCTGTGAGCGCGTTCCACAAAGCGGCACTCATCTGTTCACATGCTTGCACGACAACGGCATGAGACTCCGCCGGTAAAGCACCGATGCGTTCCAACAGTTTCTCCGCTTCATGATCATTGTGCGAATGCGTTTCAAAATAGGGTTCTACAGTTTTCGGGAGTTGGTAGAACGCTTGCAAACCTGCAAGTTTCGATTGTGCTGTCGCCGGTTGTTGTGCCTCGAAAGCATAGAGTGCACCGAGTGCGGTTACGGGTTCGGAGAAGAGTTCATCGGCTGTCTGAAGCAGTGTCTTCACCTGCGGGATTTCCGCTTCAGAGACAACGGTGTCAAGTCCGCTGGCGAAATCAGCCCACATACCGATGTGTTCTGTCTCTTCCGCTGCGATTTCGGTATCGTTGATTGTTTCCCATCCGTTTGGTATCGTAGCGATAAAGGCACCGTATTCACAGGCATAAGTGCGTAGTACTTCGACAGGCAATTCGCCAGCACTCCACGCTTGGTAAAAGGGATGGTCGAGTAGGTTGTAATCTGAGATTTTATTGTCTAACGTCTGTTTGAAATCCATTAAATTGGTTACCTCATTTCTTTTATATGACAGGACTTACGCAATTTTGACTGCAGCCTATTCTGTTAGATGAGAATTTTCGGAGAAAACAGCGGTTTCCTGCCACAAACTGGAAAGTTTGTGCTACAAAAAAGCAGCATGCGTAAGTCCTATATGAAATAGATTCTAACGCACGGCACTGGTCGTGGTAGCAAATTTTGGTTTGCCAACAACTCCGAAAGATGCCGTCCGTGAACTGATTTTTAGTATAGCATTTAGTATATGTTGGTGTCAAGAAAAGGTTATTATTTTTTGGAAGGTTTGCAGTTGTCAGTCGATTAACGGTTGGCAATCAGCCATCAATGTGCGTCGTCTCCACCGGAAAGAAAAATCGTTTGAATAAAACGAAAAATTTGTTATAATAATAGGACTTACGCAATTTTGACCGTAACACTTGGTTTTAGAGGCAGATGCCGAAAAAACACAGGCATTTGGGGACACAGGCTAAAAGCCTATGCTACAAAAGAGCACGCTGCGTAAGTCCTGAATAATATAACATGGTCGAATGCCTTGTTTGCTGGAGGACTTGTTATGACTGATGAACAGAAATTTATTTTCGATCTCAAGGGTTACCTGTTAATTCCGGAAGTTTTGACGACTTCGGAAGTTTCGGCACTGAAAGCGCAGATTGAAACGATCCGCACGGATCCGGAATCTTTGCCGCCGCACGAACGACGGTTTCCGGGTGGTACTGCCTCGTTTTTAATTGACCATCCTGTTGTGCTTGATATTCTTGGTGAGATTCTCGGAGAGGTTCGGATGGAGTCGAGTTGGTTCACCTATCGTCGAGCGGGAGATGGGGGTCCGCCGCCGCACGGTGGTGTACGGAACGTAAACCCGAACTTCAGTTATCAGTGTCATGGTGGGAAGATATACTCGGCACTGACGCGTGTTGTTTTTGAACTCAACGAAGTCAAAGCGGGTGAAGGCGGGACACTGTTTTTGCCGGGAAGTCATAAAGCGAACTTCCACATTCCTGAGGCGCACCGACAAACAGATTCGCCACTTTTTGAGACATACAGTTGCCCTCCGGGTTCCGTGGTTATCTTCACGGAAAACCTCTGTCATTCCGGAGTCGAATGGACGAACCCGGATCGTCCTCGGATCGCAGTCTTCAATTGTTATAATTTCGTCGGATGTCAATTCCATAGACCTTCCGTGCCGAAGCACATAATTGAAGGATTACCTCCAGAAAAACAGGCGTATTTTCGCGATGTTTGGGTTTGGAATCAAGGCGGTCCCGATAACGGTAAGAATCTGCGGTACGAAAGTTAGTGTATCTTAATGTGAAGGCACGACGGGTGGGGGTTCTGTCAACTACACCGGCATCACGCATGGGTTCTGAATTGAAAACGTCTTCTGCATCGCTGATCTACGCCGCGAGGTCCGACGCGTCGCGAAACGTCTCAAAGTGGGGATGGACACTGCTTGGTGTGATGCTCAGCGTCCCGCCTGTAGTCAACATCGTCTTGCTTGGTATAAGTGCTGTTGTCCTGAATGCCTTAACACCGACAATTGACCTGTCCACGCAAGGACGACGGGAACTCTATTTCCAAAACCCTGCGCGCTATACGGTAGAATACCGGCATATCGTAAAACGATTGCGGCGCATGCGAACCTTCTATGGATGGCTGGCGGGGATTATTATTTTTAATCTTTTTTGAATACAAGGTGAGAAACGAATGCAAGACGAACCGACCCCTTATAAAAATTTGGAAGACCAACTTATCTTAAGGGACCACCTCGCTGCGGACCGGACGATCCTTGCTAACGAACGAACTTTTCTCGCGTATATCCGTACAGCGTTAACACTGTTCGTCGCGGGTTTATCCTTCGTACACTTCAAAGACATCTTTAGCACACAGGTTGCTATCTTTAGTTCGCATGTTGTAGAAATAATCGGCATCATCTTTATTCTGCTCGGTATCGCGACCTTTTTCGTTGGACTCGTGAGATACAAACGTATGCGAGGACTCATTTATAAAATCAAACAGGCGGAACTTGAAGAATTATTAGAGGAAAAAGAAATATCATGAAAATAAGAGAAGTCGTTGTAACCGGTCAGAACCGAGTTGAGCTGCAGACGAATGAGATAGACACTCCGGTGCTTGCTGCCAACGAATTATTGATAGACACAGAATACACTTTCATTAGTAGTGGAACGGAACTCGCGAACTACACGGGTAGGGAGCCGAAAGTTTTTCAAGAGGGTTCGTGGTGTGCTTACCCGTGGCGTTCCGGCTATGCGAATGTCGGGATTGTGCGCGAAATCGGTTCAGGCGTTAACCGTGCGGCTGTCGGTGACCGAGTTTTTACTTATGGACGACACGCTTCAACGATTCGCTATTCGCAGGATCGGCTCGTCGCACCCGTTAGGGAAGCGGTAGACCCGGCAGTTGTCGCAGCATCACGGATGGCAGGGGTGGCGATGACAGCGATTGTTGTCGGGGAAATCGGTACGAACCCGTGGGTTGTTGTTTTCGGGTTAGGACTCGTCGGGAATCTCGCATCGCAGATGTTTCAGATTCATGGGTGCCGCGTCATTGGCGTTGATCCGGTAGCAGAACGGCGTGAACTGGCACAACGATGTGGGATTGAAGCCACGGTGGGTGGGAACGCTGATGAGGCACAAGCACAGATTCAGGAAATTACGGGGGGCGAACTCGGCGATATTACTGTCGATGCGGTGGGGCATAGTGCGGTCGTTATGCAGGCACTCCGCGCTACCGCTAACTACGGGCAGATTATCATTCTTGGGTCGCCGCGTGTCTCGGTGCAGGGGGATTTAACTGAACTGCTGTCGGACACGCATCTACGCTGGATTACCATCCGCGGCGCGTTGGAATGGTGCGTGCCGATGTATCCAGATATCGGTAACCGAACTTCCCAGTGGAGCAAACAACAGACCATTTTTGACTGGATGGCACGCGGGCAGCTGGATGTTGAACCCTTAATCTCGCACCGTCTCAAACCCGAACGAATTAAACAGGCTTACGATGGTCTCCTGAACGAACCGAATCTGTACACAGGGGTTGTTTTGGATTGGAAATCCGCGTCTTAATACTGACGATTGGAAACCACAAACGTCCTCAACTCGGTGGACTGAATCAGAAATCTGCCCGAAACAAAGTGGAGGGCAGTCCAGGGTACCAAAGTAAAAAACAATCCAGGAGCGATAGGTAAAAAAATGGAAAAAACAGACTTGTTTCAGAATTACATCAAGTCCGAGTTGCCACCCGGACTTAAGGCGCGGCTGGAAAAAAAGCAGGTGACAGATATCGCGTTTTCACCAGACGGCACACGGATTGCTGCAGGTGGCGATGGACGCATCTGGATATATGACACCGCCAGTGGTTCACAATTTGCCATGCTTTCAGGCTATACGGAACGGGTGCGTGCCTTGGCGTTTGCACCGGATAACTCGCTGCTTGCGAGTGGGAGTGAAGATAACACACTCCGATTGTGGGATACTGAGACGGCTCGCGAAGTGCTGACGCTCGCTGGGAATTCCAATCTGGTGCAGGCGTTAGCGTCTTCATCGCCGGACGGTGTGCCGCTGCCCGGATGGGACCCGCGGACGGAACGGTTGCTTGCGACTCCTTCTGAAGCCCCCGGACGGATTAGAAGTTTAGCATTCTCGCCGGATGGTGCAACGCTTGCGAGTGGCAGTGGTGATGGTAAAATTCGGTTGTGGGAAGTTGAAACCGGGCGGATCCTGTCAACATTCGCAGCACACGATGGACTTGTTTCGGCTCTGGCGTTTTCACCACAAGGTGAGTCGTTGGTAAGTGGCGGCTCGGACACACTCGTTCGATTATGGGATATAGGCAGTGAGTCTCTGATTTCGCTCTTCAGAGGACATACCGACTCGGTTGATGCGCTGACATTTTCTGGCGATGGTGAATTGCTTGTGAGTGGTGGAAGAGATCGGCACCTTCAAGTATGGGATGTCGGAGCGGATGACCTTATCTCCTCGTTCCAGGTCGCCGAAGGTGCTGTCCAAGAATTAATATTTTCGACAGATGATGCCAAACTGATATGTATAACACACGAAGGCTCGCTGCTTATACGGGAACGATGACAGTGAAAACAAGGCAAATCCGTGCCAGAACCTTAATGAAAAACCGCCAGATATAACTGCTGAATCTATTCGGTTTTAGTTTTCCCAGATTTTTTCTACCCTTTTCAAGGCAAGGGTATCTGTAGCAATAAACACTTGGGTGTCCCTACGAATCCTGAAAAGGAGAGAGCGATGAAAACGATACATAGATTCCCAAAACATATCAGATGGCGTGTGAACGACAGACTGCCCGGTCAGACTTTGAAAAGGAAGAAGTGGATTGCTGCGTTAATTGTGTTAACAGCGGTGTTCGATCTGTTTTTTATCGTCTTCGGAATAGAGGTTATTCTGCCGTGTGTCTTAAAGATGGCACCACCGTATCTACCCAAAAAATATGCGCAAGAATACACCCATATCTCTACCCTTAAAGGATATATCAGTGGACGTAATCCCGTCTTAGCGTTCTCACCTGATAGCAAAATGCTCACCACGAGTGTACACCGAGAAACTCGCCTATGGGATGTGAAAACTGGAGAACATCTATTGACCCTTGAGACGGATATGAATCAAGTTAAGGCATTAGCGTTCCATTCAGACGGCAAAACTGTTGTAGGTGTAAGCGAACAAACAACGTCGCCGCACAACTACCAATTTATGGTATGGGATATTAGTTCGCCGGATCTTAAGTCCGCAGAACCCAAACGACCCACACGCCTTAGCAAAACGTGGACAGACGAGGACACCTTGGCTCCGCGAGCAAACACGTCGCAAGATACACACACAGTATTCTCACAAGATCAGAGTAATGTTATTAGAATAGGGTATAGCGGTTCAATTTGGGAATTAGACCTTGCTCATGACCGGCTCGTATATCAGCAGGTCGTTGGTTTAAAGTCTTTAGAGCGTATGCAATCCGCGGCGTTTCATTTTACAACTGCACCGACGGATAAAATCGGTACGCGCTGGCATCGCGGAGAGCATCATTATGTCCCCTTTCCATCTACAATTTTATTGAACAGACAAGGCACCCGCTCACTTTTGTTTTTTGCCGCGCCCGATCATTATGTTATGGCACTCACATTCTCGCCCGATGGAAAAACCCTTGTAAGTGGTGGATACCGCCTTGAAGGTCAGTTGTGGGATCAATTGTGGGATATTCCGATTGGAGAGATTCGATTGTGGGATGTTGACACTCGCCGGCAGCGAGCATTTATCCAGACACCTGTGGGTAGGGTCAATAACTTAGCATTTTCACCCGATGGCAAAACACTCGCGAGCGGAATGAGTCGGCGGAACACAATTCTTATTTGGGACGCGTTAAACCGTCGGCTGCTGTCCGTACTTACTGGACACGGATCAGACATCACCGCTTTGGTATTCGCGCCCGATAGCATTACACTGGCAAGCGTTGATCATAACGGAACTGTCCATCTATGGGATATAACAGGAAGAACAAACGGATAAAACGAAGGCTGAGAGGAACTGAACAATGATTGGAATCTCTTATCACGCGGGCGGGATGAAAGATATTCCGCTACAAGAAGTTATTACGATTCTCGCCGATACCGGCTACGATGCGATTGAGATGATGTGCGGTCCTGAGGCGCATATCCCGTCCGGCGAAGTCACAGACGGCTTGCTTAAAGATGTCAAAACGATGGTATCCGACAGTGGATTAAAGGTTTCTGTTATTAATCCATTTACTGGCGGCGGTTTATACCAACTATCAATGGAGGATCAACAAGCTGCAATTGACCATTACGCGCTTCTTCAAGATGTGGCAGTCGCACTTGGGGCAGGGGGTGTCAACTTTCTCACTGGCTATGGCGGTGATAAAGGCGACGCGTTCGCGTGGCGACTCCTCGTAGATGTGTTGAAACCGATCTGTCGCCGTGCGGAAGAGTTGGGTATCACGATGAACATCCATAACCACGAGGCGACAACCATTGATGCGTCTTCAAAAGTTACGCTTCTAATTGAACACGTCGGATCTGACGCGCTGAGGTCGCTCAATGACATCACTAATTTTTATCACCTCGGTGAGGATATCGCTGAGGTGACTGAAAAGTTGGGACCGTTGACGACGCATTGCCACGTAAA
>JAAXHL010000135.1 GCA_012270865.1 Candidatus Poribacteria bacterium
TTAATTCTAATGGTCACTATAAATCCTGTCTCTTATCATGGCAAATCACATAAATCATGGGTCTAACGTTATTTGTAAATACCAGATAAATTATATCATATATCCGCGAATGTGTCAAATTTAGAATGTTTAATGGTTATTAGTTATGAGTGGTTGGTTAAGAGGTTTTGGATGCAGAAGAACCCTCTTACCAATAACCGACAACCAATAACCAAACTACCTATATGTATGCATACTGTCTAAAAAGAGTTCGACACCGACGTAGGTGCAGAGGACAGCACCGAACCCGATGATTGCGGTATATGCTGCTCGTCGTCCGTGCCACCCCCAAAACTGACGGAGACCGATTTGGACGACGTAGATGAACCACGTCATCAGTGTAGAGATCACTTTCACATCGAGCCATCGCCACGGGATATCTTCGATATATTGCGCCCAGAGACCGCCGACAATGATCCCCATCGTGAGCAGGATGACACCGAGGATTGTGCAACGATAGCCGAGTTCATCAGAGATACCGAGAGAAGGCAGAAGATTGTCCAATAATGTATCCGTTTTTTTACGGATTTTCCGTTCTGTCATCAGGTACATGACTCCGAACCCGAATGCGGCGATGAAAGCGGCGTAGGCGAGAAAGATGAGTGTCGTGTGTGCGAGTAGCCAGTAATTGCGTAAAGGTTCCGGTAGTGCTGCGGTGTGTGTTGCGAAACTGTATGAGATGAGTATAGCGATGAATGCGACCGGCATCATGAAACTACCGAGCATGCGGAGATGCGTCAAACGAACGATGATGAGATAAATCAGGGTGACCGCCCAAGCGAAGAAGGCGATGGAGTCTGTCCAGTGCGTCATCGGGAAATGCCCTTGCTGTAGCCACCACAGTGGAATAAAGAGTGTCAGAAAGGCGAAACCGATGGCGGTTCCCCAGAAAGCGAGGTGTTCTATTGTTGAACGGATCGCCATCGCTTCGGTGCGGTTGCCGAGTGCCAGCGAAAGGGTCTGGAAGATACTCGCTGCTAAGTATATTAGAAGTGTAAGAAGAAATAGAAAATTGATCATATTTTTAACAGTTAACTTCCTGTAAAAGGTCTGCAGTAAAGGTGTTGGCGCGTTCCAGATTACCGCTCCGAACCCAGTTGAAGAGGCATTCAGCAGAGCATTCGCGGTTTGTTAGCCGAAAGCAGCATGTCTGTGGTTGTAGGTTTTCCTGTTCAACGTGGTCAATGAGGGTATCGAAAAATTCGGCGCGTTTTTTTGAGGTCGAGAAAGCCTTCAACACTTCCGGACGGAGCACTCCGAGAAATTCAATAAAGGCACCGTAACCGTTATTTTCAAATTGGTTCGTGAGTTGCTTATGAAGGTGCCTCGATTTGTTGAGGTCAATACTGTTTCGGGGTGATACACTGATTATCAGATTGTCATCTATTACGAGATCCGGGGTGAAATAGGTGCCGATACTCGGTTCGTCGAGGCACTCCGAAATGAACCCATTTTTATCGTAAGGGTTGGGTAACCCAACCCCTACGATCACAGATGATTTGTCAGTGACAACGAGGAACGCATCTTCGAGGTGATGCGGTTTCAGTTTATCGGGTGCTATACAGACGACAGCTGCGCCACATCGATTCAATAGCGAGATACGGCGCTCAATCTCTGGTGTCTTTTGTTCACATAAGATGATACACGTGCGATCTTCCAGTAGAAAATAGACCGGATAGGGGAGTCCTTGATTCTCAATGGGTACAGGTTCTCCGTTCTCGTGTCCGAGTGTGTATAGAGAAGATGTGTGCAGGACTTTTTCAAAGTGTTCACGGATGCGGCGGCTCGTTGCGGGACTTTTTCCGCTCGTAGAGATGCTGAGCATCAGTTCACCGTCCGTTACGACAGAAGCAGCGGCGAATGTACATTGCGGGATAACATCAACGACATTGACCAATCGGATTTTATTTTTTTCGTGCGCTTCTCTGAAGACAGCCGTGTTAATATCGGTGAAGTCGGTTGCGGCGCAGATGAGAAAATAACCGTTTGTATCGCCTGCCTTCACTTGTCTTTTGTGCCAGCGAATCGTGCCGATGTTTGCGAGGAACGCCACTAATTCGGTTGCGTCTGGACTGATTACGGTAACATCGCCGCCGCTGATGAGCATTGCGACGACTTTCCGTTCCGCAACCGTGCCACCGCCGATAACGAGACATTTTTGGTTTTGAAGGTTTATGTATGCTGGATAGAACATATTATAGTTGTCAGTTGTCAGTAGTTAACGGTTAACAGTACGATTTTTCTGCGAAAAATCTTTCAGTTTTCAGTCCTTACTTTGGAACTATCCAAAATCTCTTGTAACAGTTAACTGTTAACTGACCACTACTCCTCACGATTCTCTTGCGACGACGTAGTCTGCGAGTTGTTCGAGTGCGATGCGTGCGGGTGTCTCTGGTAAGATAACTACCGCTGCTTTCGCGCGGTCGGCGTAGCCTTGTGCGACTTTTAGGCAGTGTGCTTCAACCCCGTAGCGTTGGAACAGAGATTCAACGAAGGCGATTGCCTCTGCTTCATCTGTGTTCGGATTCAGAACTTTTTCGAGTGTCTGTTTTTCATCATCATTGCAGACGGATCTGGCGTATATGATCGGAAAGGTGAGTTTCCCTTCTCGGAGGTCTCCAAATGCGTTTTTGCCTAATTTGTCAGCGTCTTCTGTGAAGTCGAGTACGTCATCAACGATTTGGAAAGCGGTTCCGATTTGTTGTCCATAGACTGTGAGTGCTTCAAGCTGCTGTTCGCTGGTAGTGCCGAGGTGTGCGCCGAGGGTGCAGGATGCAGTGATCAGTTTCCCGGTTTTGAAACTGATAATTTTGAGGTACTCGTCTTCGGAGATGTCAAAATCGCCGCTTTTATAGGCGTGTATGACTTCACCTTCGCACATCGCCTGCGTGGTGTCAGCGAGGATCGCCATTGCTGGGTCATCAGCCCGGCGTGCGACGAGCATGGCGAGGACGCGCGCGTGGAGGTAATCACCGACGAGGACAGCGACTTTATTTCCCCACTTGGTTTGTAATGTCTCGCGTCCACGACGGATAGCGGCTTCATCAAGGACATCGTCGTGAACGAGGGATGCGACATGGATGAGTTCGACGACAGCGGCGAGCGTGTGTGCGTCGCTGCCTTCGTATCCACAGACTTTGGCAGAAAGCACGACGAGGATCGGACGGAGTCGTTTCCCGCCGCCTTCTACGACATGTTGGACTGCCATATCAACAAAACTGTACTCACTCGCTGTCTGTTCGGTGAGTTTCGCCTCAACGGCAGTGAGATCATCGGCAATCAATTCAACGATTTGCTTAAAGCTGGACATAACAGTTTCCAGTTTCCAGTTTCCAGTAAAAGAGACGTTAGGTTAATATAGCATCTCTTTAGGGATTAGGCAACCTAACCCCTACGGTTACTGGTTACTGGTTACTGGTTACTCCTTTAGAGGTTTGCCAATACCTGTGTTGCGGCTTGAACGGTTTTGTTGATGTCGTCCTCGGCGTGGACTAATGAGACGAAACCCGCCTCAAACTGTGAGGGTGCGACATAGACCCCGTGCTCTGCGAGTCCCCAGAAGTATTCCCGATAGCGTTCTGTGTCTGCTGTTCGTGCGCCATCGGCATCGGTAACGGTTTCCGGTGTGAAGTAGAGCATCAGCATCGAACCGACGCGGCTATGCCAAGCGTCAACACCGTGTTTTTTGGTTGCTTCCGCGAGTCCGTCTGCGAGTGCTGCGGCACGATTTTCGAGTTGTTCGTACACCCCCGGTTCCGCGAGTTTTCTGAGTGTTGTTATGCCTGCGGTAACGGCTAAAGGGTTCCCGGAGAGTGTTCCTGCTTGATAGACATCGCCTTCAGGTGCGATACACTGCATGATTTCCCGTTTTCCGCCATACGCGCCGACGGGCAGCCCGCCCCCGATAATTTTTCCGAGGCAGGTCATATCGGGTGTGACGTTATATCGGGTTTGCGCGCCGCCATACGCCACCCGAAATCCGGTGATGACCTCGTCGAAGATGAGTACAATCCCGTGTTGTTCGGTGATTTCACGGAGTTCGTTGAGGTACCCGTCCTGAGGTGGGACGATCCCCATATTTCCCATAATTGGTTCGAGGATGAGACATGCGATTTCGTCGGGGTTGGCTTCTACTGCTTCCCGGACAGCGTTAGGGTTGTTGAAGGGGACAGTGAGTGTATTGCGTGCGAAATCTTCGGGTACGCCTCCGCTATCGGAGAGCCCGAAAGTTGCGACCCCTGAACCGGCTTTCGCCAACAGATAGTCAACATGTCCGTGATAGCATCCATCGATTTTGAGGATTTTATCTCGCCCCGTATATCCGCGTGCGACGCGAATTGCGCTCATTGTTGCTTCGGTCCCGGAATTAACGAGGCGTACGCGTTCGATCGAAGGTACAGCGTTAACGATAATTTCGGCGAGTTCCGTTTCAAGGGTTGTCGGTGCGCCGAAACTGGTGCCGTCTGCTGCGGCTGCGCTGATAGCCTCTACAACGCTTGGGTGTGCGTGTCCTAAGACTAATGGACCCCAAGAGGCGACGTAGTCAATATATTCGTTTCCGTCGATATCGTATATTTTTGAACCCTCACCGCGTGCGATGAAACGGGGATGCCCACCAACTTTACTGAAATTTCGGACGGGACTGTTGACCCCGCCGGGGATAAACTGTTGTGCTTTTTGCCATGCAGCCAAGGATTTACGACTCTCCAAAGCATTTCCTCCAAGGAAGTTACCAGTTACCAGTTACCAGTTACCAGTTAAAGAAAATATTAGGTTAATCTAACGCATCTTAACTGGTTACTGGTTACTGGCTACTGGCTACTGATTTTGCGAAATAGGTTAGAATCATATCTGCGCCTGCGCGTTTGATGCTGGTTAATGCTTCCAATGCGACCCTTTCTTCGTCAACCCATCCGTTTTGTGCGGCTGCTTTAATCATGGCGTATTCACCACTGACGTTATAGGCAGCGACAGGCATCTGAAATTCTGTTTTGACGCGATGGATAACATCGAGATAGGCGAGTGCGGGTTTCACCATAAGGATGTCCGCGCCCTCTTGAATGTCCAAGGCGACCTCCCGTAATGCCTCCTCAGCGTTCGCTGGGTCCATCTGATAGGAGCGGCGGTCGCCGAATTGTGGTGCGGACTCCGCGGCTTCTCGAAAGGGTCCGTAAAAGGCGGAGGCATATTTAGCGGCGTACGCCAGGATGGGTATATTCTGGTAGCCGTTTTCGTCCAATGCGTCGCGAATTGCGCCGACGCGACCGTCCATCATATCTGAGGGTGCGATGACATCTGCACCGGCGCGGGCATGTGAGAGACTCTCTTTAACGAGCAATTCGAGTGTCGGATCGTTTTGGATTTCGTTGGAACCCCCAATTACGCCACAGTGTCCGTGATCGGTGTACTCACAGAGGCAGACATCCGTGATGACTAAGAGGTCTGGCACGGTATCTTTGATAGCGCGAACCGCTTGTTGAATTATTCCATCTTCAGCATAAGCCTCCGTGCCGAGAGGATCTTTTGATGCTGGGATACCGAACAGGATTGTCCCCGGAATCCCGAGCGTCGCGAGTTCTTTCGCGGCAGTGACGAGTCTGTCAACCGAGTACTGATAGCAGCCCGGCATGGCTGAAATTTCGGTTGCGACATCGTTTCCGTGAACAACGAACATCGGGTAGATGAGGTCATCAACGGAGAGTGCGGTTTCGCGAACGAGTCGTCGCAGATTTTCGTTTGCGCGGAGTCGTCTCGGACGGTAGATAGGAAAGGTGCTCATTCGACCTCCGCAGGCGTACCTTTGATTTCGTAGTGCTTTAGTTCCAACGTTTTCTCTCCCAGGGGCGCCAATCCGAGTTGTTCTCTTGCTTCATCAGCTTCAGGATGTTCGTGCTTGAATTTGACGATCCCGACGCTTGGTGCTAACCAGAGGGTTGTTATTGTGGTGGCATCTCGTTCTTCGGGGTCTTGCTCTGGTGCTCCGGGTGCGGAGAACGTCATTTCCATCGTTTCATTTGTCTGGTATTCGATGATTAGGCAATCTTCAAACGTTCCAGCGGGTGTATCAACGGTCTCTGTTCCGGTAACTGTCCCGATCTCAATGACGGAACTGTGTGTTGTGATGGTTGGTGATGCGCCGCCGGGGATTTCTATGGGTGCCCCTTGAATGTTAATCGTGAGGGTTAACGTAGCACTCAGCTCCAGTGCTGTCCATTCTTCATTGTAGGTAACAGGTGTCGGTAGCAGATAGAAGTAATCTGCCGATTCGACCTCAATATCGTAATTCAAGTCAAGGGTGACCCCTTCAGGTGCGTCCCCAATCATTTGTTGACGCATTATTGGCAGTGCTTCTTCCATCTCTTGCGTTGCGTGTGCTTTAAGTCCGTTTTCAATTTCAGTGCCGACAAAATAGGCGACCCAGTCGTTCCCGACTTGATAAAAATAAGGGTGAATGTAATGCTCAAAGTCCGCCCAATCTTCCAAGGCCGGATCATAACTGAAGGCGCGATAGGTCTCACCATCAATATTTTCAGGTTCTATGGCGTAGCGTGTTAATTCGTTGCCATCTTGGTCTTCATAAGTCCAGTAGCTGCCGAGTGCGTCGGGGAAATAGTAGTTTGCCCACTCATTTCCAATAGAGATTGTGCTGAAACTCAAAATGAGGGCCAGAACGACAACGGTTCGGATTTTTTTTAACATGTTAGATTCCTTTTACTGCAGGAGAAGTTAACAGTTAACAGTTAACAGTTTCCAGAAAAGAGGTGTACGATTCACCGAACCTCTCTTTAACTTTGACCGAAAATGCGCGCATATTCTTAAACCGAACCGAAAACGCGCGCATATTCTTAAACATCGGAAATCGCGTTTTCGGTTCGGGAAATCGCGTTTTCGGTCAACACTGGTTACTGGCTACTGGCTACTCCTTCAGTGGTTTTGATTTCGTAGTTTGTTAATTCGAGGGTTCTCACGACACCGCTACTTTCAGATTCCTGTTCCATTTTAACGAGTCCGACATTAGGTGCCAACCAGAGGGTTGTTGTTGATTCGCTATAGGTGTCTGCGAACATGCTTTTCGCTTCGGGTATATCTGGTTCTGTCTCTATTGTTGCGGCTGTGCTGTAGGAAATTACGAGGCAATCATCAAACGTTCCGGCTTCGGTATCGACGGTTTCTGTGCCGGTGACCACGCCGTTCTCAGTCAAGGTCAATGACATTGTAATCGCCTGCGTTGTCGGTGGAAAGCCTGCCATATTGCTTGTCAACTCCATTTTCAGGTCAATCTGCATATCAATACGGAGTGCTTCCCATTCTTCATTGAAAGTTGGATTGTTTGGCAGAAAATAGAAATAGTCCTGCGCTTGGATGTCAAGTTCATAAGTCACATCGAGGTCAATGCGCACACCTTCAGGCAGTTGATTATTTATCTGTTCTTTCATTACGGAGACAACTTCTTGCCATTGCTGTTCTGTGACCGCCCGTGTCGCGTTTTCGATATCGTCGCCGACAAGGAACGCTGTCCAGTCGTCGCTGACTTGGTAGAAATAGGGGTGGGTGTGATAATTATAGTCTGCCCAGTTCTCCAAGGCGGGTTCATAGCTGAAGGCGCGATGCGTCTCACCATTAACCTCTTGCGGTTCTATTGCATAGCGCGTCAATTCATCGCCATCTTGGTTCTGATATGTCCAGTAGCTGCCGAGTGCATCAGGGAAATAGTAGTTTGCCCACTCGTTGCCCATCAAGGTTGTGCTGAAACCGAAGACGAGCAGAAGTAGAAAAGCAGTCCGAATTTTTTTTAACATGTCGGGTTCCTTTTAGCACTTTCCGGAACGTTGAAAATCCCCGAAAGTGCCACTTCAAGAATCGGGGTTAATTGGTTTCGCCGTTTCCTGATTCAGTGGTTTTTATTTCGTAGCCTGTTAGTTCAAAAGTTTTCGTGGTGTCATTATTTTCAGCTTCTTGTTCCATTTTAACGAGTCCGACATTAGGTGCTAACCAGAGGGTGGTCAACGATTTTGTGTTGTCCGGCAACATGGATTGCATACCTTCCATCGGTGGAGACGTTTCAAGTGTCATACCCATATCTGTTTGAAATTCGATTTTCAAACAATCTTCAAATGTCCCTGCTGGTGTCTCAACAGTTTCAGTGGTTTTAACTGTTCCTGTTTCTGAGAAATTGAAATTGAAAGTAAATATTAAGGCACCCCCGGGTGGAATTTCGTTGGGGTCACCGGCGACATCAATCGTGATAACGAATTCCCCCTGTGATGTCATCGAATTCCATTCCTCGTTGTAAGTAATCGGTGTGGGGAAAAAATAAAAGTAGTCTTGTGCCTCCGCGTCAAAGGTCGTACTAATTTCAAAGGTAATGCCGGGTGGAGCGGTCTGCTCCAATTGCTCTCGGAGGGGCTGCAATACCCCTTCGTCGAGTTTGTTGGTTACCAGTGCCTTCATAGCGTTTTCAATTTCATCACCGGTAAGGAAGGCGACCCAGTCGTCACCGACTTGGTAGAAATAGGAATGGATGTGGTACTTGTAATCTTCCCAATCTTCTAAGGGTGGGTCATGGCTGAAAGCGCGATAGGTTTCACCATCAATGTCTTGTGGTTCTATTGCGTAACGTGTAAATTCATCACCGTCTTCGTTTTCATAAGTCCAATAGCTGCCGAGTGCATCAGGGAAATAGTAGTTTGCCCACTCGTTGCCCATCAAGGTTGTGCTGAAACCGAAGATGAACAGAAGCAGAAAAGCAGTCCGAATTTTTTTAACATGATAGGTTCCTTTTGTTTTTTTAATTTCACCAATCTTACAGTATACAGAATCTTAGAGGAAACGGCAAGGAAAATGTGTTAATGGTTGTCAGTACGGTTTTCTGCGAAAACCTTTCGGTTAATAGTTATCAGTACTCAGTTTTCAGTTGCGGTGGGGTTTGATGGAGTTTGAAAAAACAATTCGATAATTGACGGGCGATGAATCGCCCTACTACAAACGTGTCTGCTTGTAGGTTTGCTATTTATAGCAGATTCGGAAATTACCGATTTAAGTACGGAATCTTCATCAAACCGTTCCTGCAAATAGGCAACGGAATTACCGTTTTTCGTATTCAAACGGGAAGGTAACAGGTGCGCCGTTGTTTGACCATGAACGCGACATTGCGACATCAATCTCTCTGTCCTTACGACCGTTGTAGGCACCGTATTCGGGTTCCGTATCGTTGCGGACGGCATTGACGAGGCTCATGAGTTCCGATGCGACGGTGATTTCGCCATCGCTGAGCGGATAGTTTTGCAACGGATTTTCCCATACCACTTCGGGATCGGTGTCTGCAACGAGTGCGGCTAAGGTGTTATAGCCGTCAACGTTATTGGTTCTGCGCGAGATGTTAATCGCGCGCTGTTCATCAGCAGTATCGTTCAAGATGACAGCGTCATTTCGGAAGCACATCCCGCGTTCGGCGTAGAATTTTGAGCCGTTAAAACCTCGGAGCGGTGAACCGTAGGAGAGACCGCTGAAGTTGAAGATACCGACGGCACCGTCTGCGAATTCAATAACGGCGTGTTGCCAATCTTCGGTATTACGTGTCGGTTGTCCTTTCCGCCAGACGTGCTCCTGAACGTTATATCCCTTTCGGAAACCGTAAACCTGTACGGGTTCGTTGTCGAAACCGACGTAGCTGCGGATAAGCCCGATGCCGTGATAACCGTGTCCGCGGAAATCGTTGTAGGCGACATTGACTTTGCCGAAAACACCGGCGAGGATCATCTCGCGTTTGATGCGTTCTGTCGGTACCCGGTAATAGTTTTCGTTGACCTCCAATTTGACACCGTTCTCTTGTGCGGAGGCGATCATCTTGTCTGCCCACCCGAGGTCGGTATCAATAGGGGTCTCCGTGCAGTAGCTGACACCGCGCTCGGAGCAGAGGAGTCCGGGGATATGGTTGTTGCTCGGTGTAATCACGATGGCGCAGATGTCGGGTTTTACAGTATCCAACATCTGTTCGGTATCTGTATAGGCGGGGACGTTGTATTTCGCGCCCTGTTCTTTAGTGCTTTCTTCGCGCGGGTCACAGACAGCGACCAACTCAAGGTCTTTCGTCAGTTTTGAGATAAGGGGTAGGTAGGTGCCGGAGCCACGTCTCCCCGTCCCGATGTGTGCGATTCTGAGTTTGTCCATGACTTCCCTCCATCTGGGTGGGTGTGTCTATTCTACCCAGAAGACATAACTCCGTTCAAAGAGATCGCCATCCAAGTAGACTTCGACGAACCATTCACCTGTAATGTCTGGTTCTGGTAGGTCGACGTAAAACCACGTAATTTTGTCGCCAGTTGTTGATGTGAGATTCTTTTTCTCTGTCCAAAACGCCGGATCGTCAGCATCGTCTTCAGGTGAGTACCATGAGACTTCAATTGTGTGTTCTTGTGTGATATTTGACCATAGAAGCCACAAGAATACTTGGTCGTTAAATTCGGCGGAGAAGGTGTCTGTAATGCCATCGGGTCTGTCGTCAAAGACGCTGATGGCTAAGGCAGAATCAATGATCATCGGTTCACTGCGTCCTACGTCGGTGAATCCGCTTCCGCCGGAAGGGTCCTCACTACAACCACTCAAGGCAATCATCAACGACATTAAGGTAATGCCGAGTATACGGTATGAATTTGTGAGGCGTGTCTTGATGCGTGTGTGGGATTTATGCATGCGTTTGCCTTCTATTTTTCTGTATGACTTATCGCGAGCGGGGTTTGCGTCTACATAATCGGGTTTGTATGGCTCATCGCAAGGAAAAAAACACCCAAGCAAACACTCGCTCCTACGAGTTTCTATTATTTTATCAGGCATTTGATTTTTTGTCAATAGATATGCAGGTAAGCGTCAATGCTAATCAATTTTAAGAAATTATTGGATTGGATGTCTTTTTTTGCCGGATCCGGTGCGAAATCTAGCGAAATCTAGCGAAATCTAGCGAAAATTTCAGCGAATTGTTATAATACATAACATATATTTAGTATTTTTATCTACAAAAAGGACAATTGAATGACCTTGGGGTAAGCGTCCCGGGTGTTTGGTTTTTATAGTAAAATCCGTAATTATCTTCACAATGGCGGGGTTACAAACTCCGCCTGCAGTGGAGTATAGGGAGATATTATATGTCAAAGTGTAAATATATCTTCAGGTTTTACTATAATTAACGATTTTAAGTTTTCAGTTAAGAGACGTTTTGATGAATCGGATTTCTGTTGACATGCACGAGGTTTTGGTGGTAGACTCAAGCAACAACAATAGAGGAGCAATTTATGAAATTTGATACAATCATTGCGGGCGGAAATATTGTTGATGGGACGGGTGAGCGGGAGCCGTTTGTTGCGGACATCGGCATTCAGGATGAACGGATCGCTGCGATTGGTGACCTCGAAAAGGCGGAGACTCCGCATCGGATTTCAGTTTCGGGACAGGTTGTCTGTCCCGGTTTTGTTGATGTGCATGTGCATTCCGAGGTGTCTTTGCTCGGTGGGCGTGACCAGTTCGCCGCTGTGAGTCAAGGCGTAACGACGCATTTAGCGGCACCGGACGGCTTTGGATGGGCACCATTATCACAGGATCAGGCTCGAGAATTGTGGCACTACACACGCTTCGCTTATGGCGATGCCGAACTGCCGCTTGACTGGCAGACACCGGATGCGTATCTCAGTATGTTCGACGGACGTATCCCTGCGAACCTATATCCGCAAGTACCACACTGCGCTGTTCGCCTCGGTGTGATGGGTTGGGACCCTCGTCCAGCAACTAACGATGAACTGAGAGCGATGGAACGGACGACACGGGAATGGTTAGAGACGGGCGCGTGTTGTCTCTGCTTGGGTCTGGATTACCAACCCTCAGCGAACGCCGATTTGCATGAGTTGGTGTACCTTTCAAAAATAGCGGCGAGTTATGATGCGATCTATGCTGCACATATTCGGTATCGTATCCTCGGTAGAAAACAGGCGTGGGAGGAGACGATTGAGATTGCACAACGCGCGGAGATTCCTGTGCATATTTCGCACGAACGGGTTGACGATGAAGCCTCGGAAATACTTGAACGCGTTGAAAAAGAGCAGATAGATTTAACGTTTGAATCCTACCTCTATCCTGCGGGTATGACGCACCTTGCGATGCTGCTTCCGATGGAGTATCAGACGGGTGCGCCCGAAGAGATGTTAGCACATTTGGAGAACCCGGAAGTCCGTGAAGCATCGCTTGTCGAGCTGCGAACGGCACTTCGCGACGGTAGCCAGATTGTCGGTTACAACCGTTCGGGTCGTTTTATCGGTATGACGCTTGCCGAAGCCGCCGAGAGCGAAGGTAAATCTTGTGAGGAATTCGCTTTCGATTTCATCTCTGAAGAAGCCGCGATTGAGACCTTTGTGATGCCTTGGGCAACGCCACCCGAAGAAAATGAACGCATTCTGAATCAGACAGCGAACCACCCACGTATGATGATCGCGAGTGATGGCGTTTACAATATCCCACATCCACATCCGAGAAGTTACGGATGTTTCGTGCAGTATCTCGGTAAGTTCGTACGTGAACGTCAGTTGGTCTCGTTGAAAGAGGCGATCTACAAGATGAGCGGTTTCCCTGCGGAACGGTTCCGCCTCCACGATCGCGGCAGAATCCGTCAAGGACTTGCTGCGGACATCGTCGTCTTTGACCCGGACACGGTTGCGGATCGGTCTACATGGTCTGATCCTGTGCAATCACCTGTCGGTGTAAACTGGGTGTTCGTCAACGGCGTTTCAGTTGTTGAAGATGGGAGCGTGACGGGACAGTTGCCCGGCAAGGTGCTGCGTCTTTAATAGTTAACAGTTAACAGTACGATTTTCCTACGGAAAATCTTTCAGTTATCAGTTAAGAGGGTTTAGGACTCTCAAAAACCTCTTGTAACTGACAAATGTTAACTAATTCAACACGGAGGTGGAAGGGTGTACGATTTAACGATTATCGGTGGCGGGAGTGCGGGACTCGTGCTTGCCGTGGCGGGTGCCAAATTGGGCAAGAAAACCGCGCTTGTGGAGAAACACCGCATCGGTGGTGACTGCCTCTGGACGGGATGCGTGCCTTCTAAAGCTCTCCTGAAAGCGGCGAAGGTGGCGAACTACATTCGGAACGCCGAGAAATACGGTATCGGTGTGCAAAGTGAAGCACCCGATTGGCAACGCGTGATGGACTATGTGCGCGGGACGCAACAGGTTATAGAAGAGGAGCACGACAACCCGGAACGGTTCCGAGAGATGGGGGTCGATGTTATCTTCGGAGATGGACATTTTGAGGCATCCGATACCTTCGTGGTGGCGGATACCGAAAGCGGAGAGACGCGGACACTCAAAAGCAAAAAGTATGTGATTAGTACGGGTTCGCGTCCGGTTGCGCCGTCTATACCCGGTTTGGAGGCGTGTGACTATCTTGACAGTGAGACGGTTTGGGAGTTGGAAGAATTCCCGGAACGGTTGCTCGTTGTCGGTGCGGGTCCGATCGGTGTCGAACTCGGACAGGCGTTCCATCGCCTCGGTGCCGATGTGACGATCGCGCAGCGGAGCGGCCGGATTTTGACAAAAGAGGATACGGATGTCTCCGAACAGATACTGCGTTATCTTCGTGAGGAGGGGATTACGATCCGGCTGGACACGAACATCGCGCAGGTTGTTCAACATCAAGCGTCTAAAAACGTGACGTTCAGCGACAGTGGAAACGAGGCGATGGAGGAGACATTCGACAAAATCCTGATTGCGGCGGGACGCGCCCCGAATGTTGAGGGGTTAGGACTTGACAAGATTGGGGTGCAGGTGGGCAACCGTGGGATTGAGGTCAACAACAGACTCCAGACGAGTATCAGGAATATCTACGCTGCGGGTGATGTGATCGGACACTATCTGTTTACGCATGTTGCTGCTTTCCAAGCGCAGTTGCTCCTTCGGAATATCTTCTTTCCGCTCTCTAACACGATTAATTACGGCGTTGTGCCGTGGACGACCTTCTGTGATCCGGAGGTTGCGCGTTGCGGTCTGACGGAGGTGGAGGCGCGTGAGAAATACGGGGATGTTGATGTGTTCACACTCGACCAACACGATGTTGATAGAGCCGTTGCTGAGGGTGAGACGCACGGGTTTAGTAAGGTCATCGCGACGCGGTGGACTGGGAAGATAGTGGGGGTTCACCTTGTCGGTGCGAATGCGGGTGAGGTTTTGCATGAGTATGTGCTGGCGATGCAGCAGGGGATTCCGTTGCGAAAATTGAGTGGGATGATCCATGTGTATCCGACCTATTCAAGCAGTACGTGGCGTGTAGCAGGCAAATGGTTTTCGGAGAGTACGCTGATTCAGACGTTGCGGAAGTTGCTTCCATAAGTTCAAAACGTTTCCGATTTGATTTGCCCCCATGTCGTGGTTATAGAGGTGTTTCTTGGATTGACAGCAAGTGGGCCACTGGTGGTGGCACCATTCATGCTCATCGAGCTTACCCCTACACCTATTATCTGGCAGCAATCCGAAGCGAACTTGCTGGCTGAGAATAATGTTTAATTCTGCTGGCTCCGGATTCGCTTCAGCTTTCGGATAGAACCACACCTCAACAGTAAATTCATCGGTGTTTCTGGGGAAAATATATCCGTGTTTTGCCAGCGGTAGTATCGCATAGTCGTCCTCACCGTCTAGCACCAAAACACCATCAGAAGGCTGAAAAGAAAAGACGGGTAGAATTAAATTCAGCAATAACACCGCACTTAATAGTAGTTTAAAGTTAGTCAACATTAGAGCCTCCTTATCTCCAGTTGTCAGCAAGTGCGTATACGCCTCACGACTTTCTGCTCGTAGTTCATCATCAACAATCTCCCAGACAGCGGGTCCCTTATCCGCCCAGATTTGCTGCCATCCGCCCAAGTCTTTGCCATCAAAGATTTCCAGAAATGTGCCTGCTAAAACAGGTAAAGTGAACATCATTTTCTACCATCCGGTTCCTCCTTTTTGAGTTCGCCCCATGTTGTTGTTAATAAATCTGGTTGTGGTGAAACCGGCAAGGCATACGTGGGATCAAACCAATCCCCGCCATAATCGCCCCCCGTATGCGTTAGCTGCGTCCGGATCCCGCTGTTTACATCAACTTTGAAAATGAAGAGTGCCGCGAAACCCTGTGTATAAAGCACCTCCGATGCATCCGGCGACAGTTCAGGATCCTCTGCATGCCGACCTGCTTCCTCAACAAGTTGCCTGAGACCCGTGCCGTCCCGATTGACGATGTAGATCGTCTGTTTGTCCTTCCATGCGCGATGCAGGTCCCGATCCAAGATGACCGGCAAGGGGTGTTTGTTCCCAGCAAAGGCGAGTCTGTCTCCCGCAGCGGACCAGGATGGATCGAATTGAAATAGTAGTGCTTCATCGGGTAGCGGTTGTTCCGTTTCTCGTGTGCGGACGTTGATAAACATAACTCGATTCCCTGGTCCCTGAGCTACGGAGCCAGCTATTACTGAACCATCTGGAGACCACGCCGGATCACCGTACTTCGCGATGAATTCGGCATCCTCTTTTCCAAAAGTCCCAAGATAGAGCCCACCCTCGATAAAGTTCCAGTCCACGTTCTGGTAAGCAAACTGTTTGCTATCGGGTGACCATGTAGGTGCTGTTCTCCAAACGTGTGTTTTTTCTTTGAATACGGGTTGGACATTCGCGCCATCGGCATCCATCACATACAAGTCTCGTGTGCCCTCTCGATCCGAGACGAAAAGAATCTGCTCACCCGTTGGAGACCAGGCTGCCTGAAGATCGTGAGCAGGATGCTGTGTGAGGTTGCTCTGTTCGGAGCCATCTGGGTTCATCATATACACCTCCAAATTGCCATCCCGCCTGGAGCTAAATAATATTTTCGGTGTTGTTGGAGCTTTTGCAAAAAGTGGAGACACCGTTCCAAATATCAGTCCCAAGAGGATGCTATAAAAAATTGGCTTCAATCTCATAGTTATTTCTCCAATCGGCAATTCTTAAACTTGACTGCGAAAGCATAGCGGATAGCGGCTATCTAAAAATAGTGTAACTGATATTTCTCAAATCTATCAAGGAGTCAGTAATCATCAATAGATCGTAGGTATAGCCGTATGAAAATGCGTTTGTTTTGAAAAAGTTTCTTGATTTTTAGAGCATGAGATGGCATCCTAATGACTCAGAAAACCACTTTTGAGTCAACATCAGGAGGACATCTCATGCGTCATAAGATTAGCAAATCTACACTCTTTTTTCAAGACCTTCTTTCTTCTTTCTTTCACCGGATGAGGCAGCAAGTCGTCGAGACGCTACTTCTGCTCTGTGTTTGCCATCTCTTTGGAC
>JAAXHL010000019.1 GCA_012270865.1 Candidatus Poribacteria bacterium
CTTTAATTCTAATGGTCACTATAGTTAACCTAATCAGCGGGGTAATATCGCTAATTTGATTATCAGAAAGTGTCATCTCAATCAACTTCGTCAAATCTGCGATAGGGCTAATATCACTGATTTCGTTCTTGCTAAGCCATAAAGACTGAAGTTGTTTTAATCCGGTGAGTGGTGAAACGTCGCTAATCTGATTAACCGCGAGCCCCAAGGTTCTAAGACGAGGTAAACGAGCGAGTGGTGTAATATCTACAATTTGATTGGCGGAAAGATTTAAGTGTCTTAAATTTGTCGCTTTTTCGAGTCCCGTTAAATTTGTGATACCCCGTGATTTAGCACTCAGGGATTTCAATTTTTTCAAATTCCTGTCCGTGATAGGTGCGTTTGGGTCTAAGTTTAACGCTTCCCGCACAGCTGCAGCTAAGTTGGCATCGGGAATCTCTACCGGTTCTGGCGACGAACAACTTATAAAAGCGATGAGAAATATAAAAGTCAAGCAAATATGTTTCATAATATCAACCTAAGACGGGGTTCCACCCCCCCCGCAAGGGGAGTGCGTAACACTTTGATTAGTAGTTAGATTCTATAATCTGCAAATTTGGCATCTGTTTGCGGAGTTCAGGGATGGATTTCATATTTTGAATCTGCTCCTTTTGAAGATATAAATACCTGAGATTCTTAAGATTTCCAAGGACGCTGATGTCGCTGATTTGATTACCCCCAAGCATAAGCACCATAAGTTCGGTCAGTCCAGTCAGTGGCGAAATATCACTGATTTGATTATTCTCAAGTAATAGGTTCTTAAGATTTGCCAGCCCAGCCAGTGGTGAAATATCACTGATTTGATTAACATTCAGGTATAAACCTTCAAGATTTACCAGTCCAGTCAGTGGCGAAATATCGCTGATTTGATTACCCGCAAGTAATAGATTCTTAAGATTTGTCAGTTCAGTCAGTGGCGAAATATCGCTGATTTCATTACTCATGAGATTCAACTGACTCAGATGCTTTAGTCCACTGAGAGGTGTAATGTCGCTGATATGACCGCCCGTGAGTAATAGGGATATCAGCTCCTTTAATTCGCTGCAAAATGTTATATCTTTGATTTGATGACGCTCAATAAATAAGGATTCTAAGTGCGTGAGTCTTGCAATTGGTGTCATGTCACGAATATGATTAGCCGTAAGCAATAAAGTTTTCAGCTGCGTTAATTCAGCGATAGGGGTAATGTCCGTAATTTTATTCCTTTGAAGTGACAAAATCGTGAGTTGTGTCATTTCAGCAAGCGGCGTGAGGTCTGTAATTTGGCAGTTTCGGAGCAACACACCTGTGAGCTGTTTTAATCCTTTGATGGGTGTGATGTCGCTGATTTCGTTGTTGTCAAGTCCTAAGTGTGTAAGTTGTGTCAAGTTTGCGACGGGTGTAATGTCGCTGATTTTATTGCTGCTAAGATCTAAATGTGTAAGTTGTGTCAAGTTTGCGACGGGTGTGATGTCGCTGATCTCATTGCTGCCAAGTTCTAAGTGTGCAAGTTGTGTCAAGTTTGCGAGGGGCGTGATGTCTTCTATTTTGTTCTTGGAAAGCATTAACCTATCAAGTTCTGTCAAGTCAGCGAGGGGCGAGATGTCCGTAATTTCGTTCTGCTCAAGCCATAACATCCGTAAATTTGCTGCTTTTTCCAAGCCGGTCAGATTCTTTACACCTTTATCTGCGATCACCAAGATATTTAATTCTCTCAGATCTTTTTCTAAGATAGGTTCGTTAGGGGCTAAACCGAGTCTTTCTCGCACGGCAGCGGCTAAGTTTTTATCAGGTATCACTTTCGGGTTTACAAGTGAACAGCTCAGGAAAGCGGTAAGAATCAGCAAAAGAAGGTAAAAGCGTTTCATAGCATTGGGTCCTATCAATTGAGAAACATAATGTCCACTAAAACGGATTGTAACTTTAAGAACGCCAGTTTGATTAATCATTTCAGATGGGTTCAAGGACTATTTCCGCATCACAGGATATCTGTGAATTGTAGCACAAACTGTTAGTTTGTGGCGCATACAGCACAAATTAACAGTGGACGCTACATAAGTCCAACTTTTATCAAATAGGATTTACGCACTTCCTCTCAAAGTCCCCCTGATAAGGGGGATTTAGGGGGTTTAAAACTAAAAAATCTACCATCACGTGCTAAATTTGCGTAAGTCCTGTCAAACTCACGTTTTAAGAGCAATTTGTTTGACGTTAATTGGATTATAGCACCTTGTGTCAGAAATTGTCAATACCGTCTGAAGTACGTTTGTAGTCGTACGATTCATCATATATTCTACAGGTGTGTTTAATAGGCAATAAATGGTTTCCCGACTACAAACAAGTAGCAGATTTAATCGGAATCTGCTATAGTAATCTTCAGAAATCTGAAAAGGCGTGTAGCTTATGGAACCGATGAACCAGACAATCACAGCGATAGATGGAATCAAGGTGGGACATGCCACCGAGGCAACTGCCCAGACGGGATGTACCGTTATCCTCTGTCCGACAGGCGCAACGGCAGGTGTTGATGTGCGCGGTGCTGCACCCGGAACACGCGAGACGGAAGCACTCCGTCCCGGACGCTTGGTCCAGAAAGCACACGCCGTGCTACTGACCGGCGGAAGTGCCTTCGGATTGGATGCCGCAAGCGGTGTCGTCCAGTATCTTGAAGAACGCAACGTCGGTTTTCCTGCGGGTCCTGTCTACGTACCGATTGTTCCCGCAGCCGTGATTTTCGATCTCGGAGTCGGTGATGCGAAAATTCGTCCTGACCGTGAGATGGGGTATCAGGCGTGCCTGAACGCCACGGGCGAACCCGTTGCGATGGGTGTTATCGGCGCAGGCACAGGTGCCACGGTAGGCAAGGCTCCGGGCGTTACGCCTTCTCAAGGCGGTGTCGGTTCGGCATGTAAACATCTCGATTCGGGTTTGATTGTCGCTGCGATTGCGGTTGTGAATGCACTCGGAAACGTTGTCCATCCAAAAACAGGTGAGATTCTTGCAGGCGGAAAAGAAAACGACCGGTTCGTGGACATCACAGAACGGCTTTTAGATGCGAATTTGGTTGCGGGGACAAATACGACAATCGGGGTTGTCGCTACCAATGCTGCACTTACGCCAGCGGAGGTGAACCGGGTCGCAGAGATGGCACACGACGGAATGGCGCGTGCGATTCGTCCTTCACATACGATGTTTGATGGTGATACACTCTTCACGCTTGCGACAGGGGCACACACCGGCAGCAGTGTGAACACTATCGGTATCCTCGCTGCGGAGGTCGTTGCGGAAGCGGTTGTTAACGCGGTGACCGTTTAAATCGGTTGTCCTTGCATTTCTGGTGGAATATCAATACCGAATTCATTCAACACCGTCGGTGCAATATCGTATATGCTTTTAGGGGGGACGTTTCCTATTTGTCGCGCTATAGTGGAACGGGACGCAGATTTGAAAATAAAAATGCCCATCTCAGCGTGGTTGCAATCGTCGGGTCCGGTATCGTTTTCGTAGGTGTAGATGCTGTTGTACCCGACGCTTCCGACCGACCGCCAAAAGAGGTTACCGAAATAGACAATCAGATCGGGTGCGATGTTTCGGCATTCCCGGTAGACCTCTTCGGGTTTGAACACCCGTGTATCAATATTATTCCCATCTTCGTCTACAATTGCTTCGAGCTGCGCCTTCAATTCGTCACGAATTGTCTCATAATCCCTCGCTTTAACAATCCCGTCAGGTTCTCTACCTTCAACGTTTATAAAGATACGTCCGTAATATCCGCCTTCACCCCACGCCTTCGTTTTCTGCCAGTCCACTATATCCGGTGTCCAGCGCGTAATCTCCTGTGGTTCGGTTTTAAGCGTCAGGTAGCCGTGTTTTTGGAGCCATTCATTGACACAGATACCGCCGTCCATCCGTTTTGCGCCGTGGTCTGAAGCAACGATAACGGTGGTCTCTTCATCAACGCACGCTAACACTTCTCCGAGTTCCCTGTCGAGTGTACGATAGTAGTTCCGCATCGTCTCTGAGAACGGTGAATTCGGTTCATAATTCCGGTGCGTTTTATCCCAGAACCGCCAGAAGGCGTGGTGGAGCCGATCAGAACCCATCTCAACCATCGTGAAGAGGTCCCAATCTTTTGTTTCGAGCAGATGGCGTGCGAGTTTGAAACGTTCAGTGGTCATCTTCAAGAGTTGTTGTTCCAGCTCGGCGCGCCGATCCGTCCGGAAGTTCGGGATGTCAATCATGTAGTCGCTTGCGACCTGCGTGATTTCGCGCGAGAGTCGTCTCGGGAACGTCCACTGTGAATTGCGGTCAGGCGTGAGGAAACTGGTGACCATCCACCCCGGAAACGGCTTCGCAGGATAGGTGAGCGGCACACCGAGAACGACAGACCTCTTTCCTGATTGTCCCAAGAGGTCCCAGAGTGTCGGCACTTCTACGGCGTGTGCGTTGGCAATTGTCAAAGCGTCGTAGGAATAGTCTTTACGGTTGCGGAAACCGTAGATGCCGAGCTCACCGGGGTCGCGGCTGGTCATCATGCACATCCATGCGGGTACGGTGATAGGTGGAATTGTGCTTGCCAGTTCTCCGTAGATGCCTTCTGCCATCAAGCGATGTGTGTTAGGCATATCGTCTTTGAAGGCATCAAAGACGAGTTCCGGTGCGGCGCAATCCCAACCGATAATAAGGACGCGTTTCTTCATGTTTTTTAGATCACGGTTTGTGATCGGTATTAACGGGTGGTTCGTCGTTATTAAGGAACCGCTCAATTGTGTTTCTCGTTGCCGGACGCGTACGGAAATCGGCAACCCAGGGTTCACGGAAGTACGCCTGCTTTTCGCGTGGTAAAGCGGACAGCACTTCGGGCGGAATCCGTAGACGGTGCCAATGTGTTGCGAGATGTGCATAAGCGTTTAGTACTGCGACACGTGGTGTCTCCCGTTGCCAGATGGGACCGGCGTGACACAGGTTTTCTGTAAAGAAGATTGCACTCCCAGCTGGACATTCGTATGACATCAGGAACGGACTCCGTTTCTCATCTTCTAACGACGTATGGTCAGGATGCATCGGGAAGTTGGATTTGTGGCTGCCAGCGATGAAATGCGTCGCACCGTCGTTTTTGGAAATATCTGTCAATTCAAAGACGACGCGTACCATTCCAGCGTGGATCTGTCCGTTGTTGACGCGATACCCGAAGATTGGGTCTGCCTGCCTCGGTCCGCCGCCGTGGAGTTCACCGTGTCTGCGTCCTTTTTCGCGCCAGACAGAGAAGCAGCTCTCTAACCGTACCTCGGGCCCGATGATCTCGTGTAAAACCTCAAGAACTTTGGGGTGATCAATCAGGACGCTCGCGGGACCGCCCGGTACGGCGCGGTGTTCCGGCGGTAAGGATTCTTTGTCGTGATGTATCCGGTCAATCTGCTCAACGATTGCGTCGATTTCGTCGCGCTCAAGAATCGCAGGACGAACGAGGAATCCGGATAAGTCAAATCGAAATTTTTCTTCATCAGTCATGGGTTGCTATCTCCTTGTTGCTTTCGTGGTAAAGCATAAAACCAAATACAAGTAGAAAATTATGCCCAACGGGGTTTTCCGCCGCCGAATCGCTGCTCGCTGATATTCCATAACTCCGATAAACCGAGTTGCCGGATGTGTTCGATTCCGGGTAAGAACGGATCGTTGACTCGGTTTAGCCACTCTTGGAGTTCCGCCTCTAATTCTGCCCGAAGTCCTTGTGAATCCGCATCGTCTATGAGGTTATTCAACTGATACGGGTCGTTATCGTTGTCGTAAAGGAGCCAACCTGTGCCGTCGTAATGGCGTGCGTAGGTATGGCGATGTGTTCGGACACCGCGCCACTCACGGATACCGAAGTGGAAACCTTCACTGCCGTGTAACGGTACGCCAAGGAAAACGGATTGCGGTTCGTCAATTGTCTCGCCGAGCATCGCATCTGAAAGGTCAATACCTTCTACACCTTCAGGGATGGGTAAATCGCATAAGGATAGTATTGACGGCATAAAATCGACGAGACTTAGCAAAGTGTCGCGGGTAACGCCTGCCGGGATTCTACGGGGCCAACGGATCATAAACGGAATACGGCTCGATTCTTCCCACGGACGCTCTTTTCGGACATGTCCGTGGCTACCGAGCATATCGCCGTGGTCGGATGTGTAGACGAGAATCGTATCGTCAGCGATACCGAGTTCATCGAGTGCAGCCATCAAGCGTCCAAGGTTTTCGTCTAAAGCCGTAATGTGTGCGTAGTAGCCAGAGAGGTCTTTCCGTGTCGCGGGTGTATCTACGGCGTTCGGACGCAACTGAATCTCCTCAGGAGGATACATCTCCTTGTAGCGTTCCGGTACATGTTCGTAAGGATTGTGTGGTGGTCCCCAACTCATATAGAGACAGAAGGGTTCATCGACGTGATCGCGGCAGTATTGGATCGCCTGATCGGTCTGGAAGTCGGGTTCGTACCCTTCGATTTGCTTCTGATTTCCATCGGAATCGTGGTACGGCGCATTAAAATAGTTATGATGACAGTTCCATCCGATCCAGTGGTCAAAACCGAAGCGCATCTCGTGCGTGATGAACTTATTTCTCGGCATACCGCCGAGGTGCCATTTACCGATGTAGCCGGTCTCGTAGCCGTCCGCTTTAAAAACCTCCGCAACCCCCGTTTCGGACAACGGAAGTGGTAGATCGTTAGAAACAGCCTTATGGTTCAACGGATATTTGCCTGTCATCAGACATCCGCGTGCAGGCACACATATCGGAACATTAGTGAAGGTATTCGGAAAGAACATCCCTTCTTGTGCGAGTTGATCCATAAACGGTGTTTGTACCTGCGGATTACCTGCGCAACCGACATCGCATTGGCGGTGCTGGTCGCCAAAAACAAAAATTAGATTGGGTTTACGGATGGTTTCCATTGTTGTTCCTTTATAATGTAAAATGGGCTGTTCGGTCTCACTGCATCCATGTATAAATCTGACGGAGTGCGCCTTCACTTTGGGTCCACAATGCCCTTTTCAAGGGTGAAACGATTTTTGTGTAACTGGCGAAATCTGCCCGAGTCGCGCGGTACTGCTCTTTATGTGCGATGAGTCCAGCGTTCTCCGCTGGCGATGCCCCGAAATCCACCCACCCGTATCCTTCACGACACGCCTCTGTGATAATGTAGTGAAAGATGGCGTTGTTAGGACGATATTTCAAGAACGCGGGTACAGATGCCTCACACCACAGCGTCACAGTTCGATTAAAAAGCAGATAAAGGAGTCCTGCGATGATTGTCCCGTTATACGTTGCGATGGCGAGCTTCGCTATTTTTCGCTGTAAGAGCGTCCGCATAAGGAATCGCGGTTTCGGTGTGCCACCTAACCGTTTCACTGTCATAAGATACATATCGTAGAACGCAGACAACGCCTCTTCACTGTCTGTATCCGTAACTTCGACACCCGATTTTTCTGCCTTCCGCACCGCGCCCCGGACCCGTTTGTTATACGCGTGCCAGAGAACATCAACATCTCCATCGGTTTTCAGGAGATGTGTGAAGTGATCTGTCCGTTCGTACCCCTTTTCAGTGAAAAAATCGCCATAGGTCGTTGTATGTTCTGGGGTCAGTGTCCAGCGAATCTCACACCACCCGTTCTCCACTGCTGCGGTCTCGATAGATATTATAAGAGCTTCGGAGTTCAACGTCATGCCATCTATAAGGTGTATTCCGCCGAACAGGTTCCACGGCATAGAGTGCCATAACCGGATACCGGGGATCGGTCGAAAGACAAAGGCAGGCAAACCACCGACAACCGCATCTTGCTGCTTGATGAGCATATAGACAGGGTTGAGTTGCCTGAACGCACCCGCTAAAGCGTCTCGCCACGCAAGGCTTTGGAAAGCGGTTGTGTTCGGACATCGTTGAATGACAGCATCCCACTGCTCTTGGTTCTGAGAGGTAAGAGGTTCTACCGTATACACGTGCAGATATGCCGTTATGCGACGAGTGCCGCAAAGAGTGCTTTAATATAACCGACGGAGTAGGCTAATCCGACATTGCCTTCCAATCTCGGAATATGGTCGGCGTTAATGCATCCGTCGAATCCGACTTTTTGTAGTTCTTTCACGATTTTAAAGACGTTCATATCACCGTCATCGAGGAGTGCCTCTTCAAACGCTCCGGCTGTCGCGAGACTGCCGCGTACATTGCGCAGATGAACCATAAAGATACGTCCCTTGCGTCCGTAGTTATTGATTTCGTCGAGGACGATAGTACTACCACCCGCTTCAGCACGCGTGCCGCAGCAGTAAAGGTAGCCGACGTTCTTGCTCGGAAAGGCATCAATAACACGGTGGAAACCGAGACTGCCGAGTGGCGTATCTGGGTTCGGAACATCTGACGGATGGATAGCGAGCTTAATGTCGTATTCATCGGCGATAGGGACAAGTGCACCGTAGACCTCAGTAAAACGTTTTCACCATTCGTCAAGGGTTTCCATCGTCGGTGTGTCCGGTGGATTCTTGGTCGCGGCGCGACTTTCACCGCGTGAGATATATCCGCCCCTGTGAACGGCGGAATAACGCGTCATAAGATAATCAAACGTATCACCCCAGAACCGTTGACGCGCGATCGGAACACCGGCTTCAGCGAAAACACGCAGCGCGTTGCAAGTGTTCTCGAGTTCCGTTTCACTGTCGGGTTGTCCGGTCATGAACTGCTCCGTGATGTTAGGGAGTGTCACACGGTTGATGTCGAGTCCCCAAGAACGGATGCGCTTTTTGATCTTCAGCAGTTCGTCTAAGTCCGGGTAACCCTGCTCCTTAACGCCGGGAAAAGCACCGCCGTTCCCGAAGTCGATACAGTCGGCACCGAGTTGTGTGACCTGTTTAAGATAACTATCTGATAGTCCGCCATCCCAAACTGAAATCTTCATTTTTTAAATGTTCCTTGCGGTTCGGTGAGGTAGGTTAGTGTGCTAACGTGCCTCTCCGTAGAGTCGCCCTCCATTACATTACGGGCTACAATTTAGAAAATTTCGTAGGTTGGGTTGAACGGAGACCTACGAAGAATCACACATAGCATAGTGTTTTCAAAGGAACAGAGAAACTTGAAATCACTAAAAACCGAGTGAAACCCAACGCACTATGATACCGATACCGTTTCGGATGTTGGGTTTCGCTACACCTATCTATCCTAACGGTTGATTGAAAAACAGAAGGCGATGTATAACGAAAATGCCCTTCTGGTTTCACCGCTCAACCCAACCTACGTCCTGCTTGCGGGTGATCAGCCCGCCAATTAAAGGGGCAACGGAACAGGTTGTCCGCTCTCGACAGATTGATACGCGGCGAGCGCGATTTCAACGGCTGCCCGTCCGTCTATTCCTGTGATTAGCGGGGCTGTATCGTTTCGGATTGCCTCTACAAAGACCCGAATTTCTTCTTGTACAGGTGGCGGCACCTCAATATCGGAAATCGGGATCTGTCGTCCTTCACCCTCAAACGGTTTAATCTGAATCGTGGCACCGCCGCCCCAAATCTGTGGGAAATAGATGGAGCCACCTTCACAATCAACGCGTCCGCCGTAGCCACCGACAGCAGAGATATGGCTGGAGTGGAGCAGACCGACTGCACCGTTCGCAAACTGTAAAGATGCCAGTACGACATCTGGGTAATCGCTTTCTGCTTGGACGTACTGACCGCCAGCAGCATAGACCGAGACGACATCACCGCAGGTCCAGCGCATGAAGTCGATCTCGTGTGCATTGATTTCCATGAGGCTGCCACCCGACTTTGCACGCTCCAGTCGCCACGGGACATAACTTCCGCCGCTTCGCCACGGACCACCGATACGATGCACCATCATACAGGCAGGCGCACCGAGTTCGCCGCTCTGCACAATTTCACGCACTTTAGAGTGTGTGGCGTGGTAACGACACACCAAACCGATTGTCAGTTTGACACCGTTTTCTTCAGCAGCGGTGATCATAGCATCGCAATCCTCAAGCGTCGGTGCCATCGGTTTTTCCGAGAAAACATGTTTGCCTGCTTTCGCTGCATCGACGGCTATCGGTGCGTGCATAAATGGCGGTGCCGCAATCAACACTGCCTGAATCCGATCATCGGCAAGCAGTTCGTGGTAGTCCAATACATAAGATGCGTCAAGATCGGTCGCCAGTTTTTCTGCAAGTGCTTCCTGCAAATCGCTGACGCAGATAACATCTATTCCCTCAACAGCATGTGCGCTATTTGCGAGGCTTCTACCCATACCACCGCATCCGATAACGCCAACTCCTATCGTTTCCATTTTTTAATTTATTACTCCTGGGCTGCCCGCCACTCCGTTTCGCGCAGGCTTCCGATTGTCCCATACCGACTTTTTAAAATGGGCAGGATATAGGCAAAATCCTATTGCCTATATCCGATTGTTCTTATTAGTATCTATGTAAATAAAGCAAGAACAGAACACGTAGTCCGCAACGAAGTGGAGGACGGATTTAGGAAACTAACACTGATTGCCAATTCTCTGCAGTTTAACCGCAAGGTAAATTTAAAAAAATCTACGTAAATAAAGCACAAAATAGAACACGTAGTCCGCAACGAAGTGGAGGACGGATTTAGGAAACCAACACTGATTGCCAATTCTCTGCAGTTTAACCGCAAGGTAAATTTAAAAACGCAAGGTAAATTTAAAATTATCTTCGCCTTGCTTTGATGTGTCCCCACGTCGTACTTAAGTGGTCTGCTGAGGGACTGACATCAAGTCCTGTGGCATCCATGTTCTTCTTAATTTCTGCTGCGCTTAAGACCCGGTCATAAATTCGGAATTCGTCAATATACCCTTGAATAGTATCACAATTACACCCATCTGAACGGTCGCCGATACCGAGGAAGAGTCCGCCTTCTGGGATTTTCCCACCGTTCATAGCGTACCTTTTCTCCTGTTTTCCGTTCACATAATAGTGAACCGTTGAACCGTCGTAAGTACCGACAAGATGGAGCCACTCTTCAAGCGGAATGTCTTCAAGGACATTGTCTTTCGCCGCCTGCGTTGACTGGCCGCCTGCTCTAATAAAGAAACCGTGTTGGTTATCATCATCGTCGTAGTAGAGGCTGGCGACTGCGGTGTTCGCTGGCATATCGTCAAGCGAGATAATCCGATTCCAACTATCATCCAATGCATTGATATAGACCCAGCACTCCAGCGTAATTTCGTCCCAATCTCGATCAATTTTCGGCGGGTCTGAATCTTCAACGAGGAAGTAGTCAACGTCACCATCAAAAAGGATGCACTCGCCAACTTTACAGTCGGAGGCAGGTGCCAATTCAGGATCACCGTGAACAGCAGCAACGAGTCCTGACAAGACATCGGCTGCCTCTGTTTTAATCTTTACCGTATCTTTGTTGAAGGACCAGTAAGCAACTAAACCGTCTTCAACTGCACCGACAATTGCATCGGCAGGTTGTGTATACCACACTTGCATCACAAGCAGGATAAGGATTAGTGTGAGGAATTGAGGGCTTTTCACAAAACATCTTTGCTCAGAATGGACACTATTTTTCAGACGCATGACTGATTCCCTCCTTCTAACGGTTAAAGTAATTAATCCAAGATTTTTTCTGATGTAAAAAATCCGAACTGAAAACGATTCTAAAACATATCGCGCATAGCACGTTCACGTCTGTCAGCGACTCGGCGTTCGCGTTCTTCATCGGAAACTTGACCGGTCTGTTCGTGAATGACGGGACGATATTCGGCGACTTCGCTCCTGCGTTTAAACACCCGGAAATAGTCGAATCGGGTTAACGTCGGCGGGATATTCCCTGGGCATAATGCGTGTAAACCGACATCAACGGCTTCACCCATCCCGACGTTTGTTTGCCCACAACTATGCCACCGAATACCATCTTCACTTGCGAAAGAAGAGAATTGGTTCCCGCGGCGTTCTAACCGTAGGAAAAGTTCTCTCGCATTCCGAAGTCCACCGGCGCGGCCGCGTAGGTTAAATATCCGTCCGACATGCCGTTCAAATCGGACATCACCTCTAAAGGCGTGCGGACCTGATGTCTTCTCAAGTCTGAGGAAACGATTGGCGTTTTTCCAGACCAATAGACCACCGTGTTCTCTGAGTTGTGGTGTAACGCGTATCCGTGTCTCAATTGCGAAGTCTCCGGGTACTCTCATGAGGAGGCGCGGTGCGGTCATATCGCCGCCTCCACCGTTGGGACCGTGCCAGAGGTCTTGCCCAGGTTCCGTCCGCATCTCCAAGTATCCTTGGCGTTCTGCCCATGCGCCGCCACCTTGCGGGTCTTCCCATCGCCATTCTGGACGCATACGGTTCCCAATAAATTCATCTTCAAACACGAGTTCCGTGAATTCACCAGAGGATGCCCAACCTTCGATTTTGATAGCGGAGATAGAGTCCCCAAAGTTTTGCGGGAGTAGATGCAGGTTCGGCAATTCCTTTTTATATTCACTCGGCTCCATACGGATCGGGATGCTCGCACCTTCAAATTCCGGGTGCTCGTAAAAGACGACCTCCGCGCCATCTCGCGGGAAATCCGGCCCCTTAAAGATACGGATTGATGAAATCCTGTCTTCAAACCAAGTTCCGCCCTGTGGATCGCGTAGATTGATGATGTCACGCAAAATAGTAATCTTTCTACCACGGAATTCCACGTGTTCGTAGCAGTCAACAATCAACGGAATCGTTCCCCACTCAGGTCCAGGCACATCTAACGATGACCCAAAGTTGATTGACGAAATTCTGTCCGCGAAGTTGTAAGCAGTATCGTGGAGGTTCGGGTAAAATCCGGGACCGAGTGCTAATCTTTTACCGCGATAATCACGATGCTGGTGAAGGATGACCTTATAATTCGGATTCGACGAGAAACTGGGTCCCTTGTAGACCCGAAGTGAAGAAATATTGTCTTGAAATCCGATGCTTCCTGTAAATGGAACAGGCTCTACGACATAACCCATTCTACCTCGGTAGTTTGTATGTTGGAACACCTCAACAACGAGGCGCGGGACAACAACTGGCATTTTTTTCTCCTTTTTTAACAGTTAACAGCCACCAGTCATCAGTTACCAGAACGAAAGTTTATTCACTGGTTACTGGAAACTGGGCACTGGTGACTTCTTTACTGTAATAGGACTTACGCATTCTGTCTTAAAGTCCCCCTGATAAGGGGGATTTAGGGGGTTAATTCCTACTTTTTGCGTCTAAACGTCCAATATTTTCTCAATTTGCGTAAGTCCTGTGTAAGAAGTCGTGATTTGGAACGCATTCCTACGTATCGTTTATATTTTCGGTTCGGTGTTGTGCACTTACGGGTGCAATAGGTCTATTTGTTTTTATCTGCTATTGATAGTTGCCTCATAGATTTGTGCGTATCCAGTACGGTCAGATGTAAATACGATATGTTTTCCGTCTGGACTGAAAGATGGGTGCGGATGTGTATGCTGCGGTGCGTACACTTGAATGGGGCCGTCGGTGTATGGAAACGAAGTACTCCAATGTTCTCCAATAGACGAAGCCTCTGGATAGCATAACGTTTTCGGTTTGCCGACACCGTTGCGTGAATCAAAAATCTGGATACCGATGTCTGGAAAATTGGTATCCGCGACCATGCATGTTCCAGCAGAGTTGCTAATCGCGTGCCAAGCGTTAAACGTTGCCACCTGTCGTTGTGTACCGGTATCAACATTAATACACCTCACACCTCGGGGCCAGTCAACGAAAGCGAGTTCACGTGTCCCCGGAATCCAAGTTTCGTGCGTAATCCACTCATTTTTTTCAACATTACGCGCATAGAGCCGACGGTTTCCACTCCCGTCACGATGAATGACCCACAGCCGATCAGTGAGGGGTCCAGCATAATAGAGCAAATTAGCGTCGTCTGGACAGAATTGAAGGTGTCCGATGCTGTCCCGTCGGAGGATAATGTCGCTCTCACCGGTGTCCGTATCTATGATAGCGAGCGCGGATTCCTTACCGATGTTGAATCTAATTGCCCACCATTTATCATCGTGGCTGAGTGCGGTTGTCCCCATCGCGGCGGCGACCATCCCCTCATCCTTCATCGCCGTCGCCGCGACATTAACAAGTTCGCGTTCCTCAAGTGTCTCTAAATCCAGTCGCCATCCGCGTGTCCCTGCGGTAAAAAAGACCGCCTCTCCATTGTGCGACGGATGCACAGACCATTCTGAGATGTCGGTTCTATCTGTCAGTTGACGAAGTTCACCAGTCGTCCGTTCTTCTGCAAATATCTGTGGCGTGCCAGTCCGAGACGAGACAAAAATCAGCCGCTGCATCCCGTCATCATACGCAGGTATGATGAAAAAAGGATGGTGATGCGGTGCCGACGCAGTCGTAACCTGTCGGATCTGTGTGCCGGTGCGTCGATCATAAAAAGTCCGAGATTCTGATGTATAGACCGTCCCTTTCGCCATTGTTTACCCCGATAGGACCGGCGGGCATTTATACCCGCCGAAACAGCGTTTAAACTTCCTATTCTTCAAATGCGGCATCAAACGCAACGGCAGACGGTTCAAAATCGTAACCTTTGACCGCAGCACAAGACTCACGGGCACCGTGTTCTCGATCCATACCGCTGTCTTCCCATTCAATTGAGAGCGGACCGTCATAAGCTATATGATTCAGCGCACGGATGATCGCCTCAAAATTGATGCTGCCGCGACCGATAGACCGGAAATCCCAATATCTCTGCGCATCACCGAAGTTCAGATGCCCACCGAATACACCAGCCAACCTCGGCGTGTCTGACCACCAGACATCCTTCATGTGAACGTGGTAGATCCGATCGCTCAACCGTTCGAGGAAAGCGACATAATCGACACCTTGATAGCCGAGATGGCTCGGGTCGTAATTGAACCCGAAGGTCTCTCTACCGTTAACAGCCTCAATTGCGTGTTCGGCAGTTACGATGTCGAACGCGATTTCGGTCGGATGGACTTCGAGTCCGAACTTGACACCGACTTCATCGAAGACATCAAAGATCGGGTTCCAGCGGTTCGCGAAGTCTTCAAAACCGGCATCAATCTGTCCCGGATCGTTCGGTGGGAACGAGTAGAGGAGATGCCATATTGAGCTACCTGTGAATCCGTTAACGACGTTGACTCCGAGTTTCGCGGCGGCGCGTGCGGTATTCTTCATCTCTTCGGCAGCACGTTCTTGAACGCCCGCGGGATCGCCATTACCCCAGATCACTTCCGAGAGAATCGCCTGATGCCTGTTGTCAATATTGTCACAGACTGCCTGTCCGACGAGGTGGTTGCTGATCGACCAGACCTTGAGTCCGTACTTGGCAAGCAGGTCGTGTCTGCCTTGGCAGTAACCATCATCTGCAAGTGCTTTATCGACTTCAAAGTGGTCACCCCAACAAGCGAGTTCTAAACCGTCATAGCCCCATCCGCTCGCCTTTTCTGCTAATTCTTCCAACGTTAAATCTGCCCATTGGCCTGTAAAGAGTGTTACAGGTCTTGCCATAATAGTGTTGCTCCTTTTTAGTTGTCAGTCGCCGGTGGCGTGTAGCTTGCATCGATCCATGCCCGCTTTTTGCCGCTTTCTACGGCTGCGTTGATAAAATGTACCCCCCGCGCGCCATCTTGGACGGTGGGGAAATCTGTATCGAATTCCGACGGTGTTTCACCTGCGATTTTTGCAGCGATGGTCCGAGCAGCGTTGACATAGATATTGGCGAATGCCTCGATAAAGGCTTCCGGGTGTCCGAAGGGAATCCGTGAGTTGTGCTGGACGATTTCCGAGAGATAGTCGTTCCCGCGTTTGTAAACCTGTTCAGGACCGTCAGGAAACCGGACGTAGAGATAGTTCGGGTTCTCTTGATGCCATTCTAACGAGGCATCAGTACCATAGACGCGGATCCGGAGGTTGTTCTCCTCACCGACTGAAATCTGTGAAGCGTAGAGGACACCGCGGACACCGTCTTGATAATGGACAAGTAAGTTCCCATCATCTTCTAACAAACGTCCCTCTACGAAGGTCGTCATATCTGCACAGATTTCTTCGATGTCGAGTCCTGTGATATAGTGTGCCAAGTTTTCGGCATGAGAACCGATATCCCCGATACAAGAGGATGCACCTGCCTGTTTCGGGTCGGTACGCCAGACGGCTTGTTTCGCGCCTTCGTTTTCTAAAAATGTAGCGAGCCAGCCTTGTGGGTATTCCACGACGATCTTGCGAAGCGTTCCGAGTTTACCGGATTTCACGAGTTCACGTGCCTGCTTCACCATCGGGTAGCCTGTGTAGTTATGTGTGAGCGCGAAGACGACATCATGCTGTTTAACGAGTTGGCATAACGTTTCGGCATCGGCAACCGTTGTCGTCATCGGTTTATCGCAGACGACATGGAACCCCGCTTCAATGAAGGTCTTGGCGACATCGAAATGGACGTGGTTCGGTGTTACGATCGAGACAAAGTCGATGCGTTCACCTTCAGGGAGTTGGCTCTCTTTTTCCGCCATTTCTTGATAAGAACCGTAGACACGGTTCGCGTCAAGGAAGAGTTCAGCTCCTTGTTGGCGTGATTTTTCAGGTGATGATGAGAACGCACCAGCGACGAGGTCGATTTCACCGTCGAGTGCCGCAGCTTTGCGATGAACAGCACCGATGAACGCATCCGGACCGCCCCCCACCATACCGTAACGTATTTTCCTTCCCAGTGGCATCTTACGTATTTTCTCCTTTGATATGTAATATGGGCTTACAATTCTGTCCTATACGGATATATCAATTCTACTATACATTATCTCATATCTGCCGATTTTTTTCAAGGTATTTTGTGGTTGTGTAAAGGGAAAAAATAAAGATGCATCAAAATACGGATATATGGTATACTAATTTTACTGGTTTTATAGTACGAATTCCATGTAAGAATTCGTCTCAACTCACTTAAGAGAAACGTAAGTGGAGGGAATGGAATTTGTCAGCCGAACTCCTTGATGGTAGCCGTCTTGCACAGCGTGTCCGCAGCCAGATCCGGCGAAAATTAAAAAAAATAGCATTTACCCCCGGCCTCGCTGTGGTTCAAGTCGGCAATGACCCCGCATCAACGCTCTACATCAAACATAAGCAACGCGATTGTGAGAAGGTCCATTTTCACTCCGAAGTCCATCGTCTCCCCGCGGACATCAGCCAAGAAACACTTATTGAGCATGTTGAAGCCTTGAACGCGCGACCCGATATCCACGGGATGTTGGTGCAAATGCCGCTCCCTGATGGTATCGATAAAGAAACCGTTATTGACAGCATCGCGCCACACAAAGATGCTGACGGACTCAATCCTGTCAATTTAGGGAATCTCTTGATTAACCGAGAGCGGGTGACACCCTGTACGCCAACCGGTATCATCCGTCTAATCGAGTTGAGTGGCGAAAAAATTGAAGGGAAGCACGCAGTCTGTATCGGCAGAAGTCCATTGGTCGGTAAACCGGTCGGGTTGATGCTGCTCAACCGGAACGCCACCGTTACCTATTGTCATTCGCGCACAGCAAACCTGAAAGCAGAAACGCAGAAAGCGGACATCCTCGTTGTCGCTATCGGCAGAACCGAGTTCATCACTCCAGATATGGTAAAACCGGGAGCGACCGTAATTGATGTCGGTATCAATCACGTCGACGGACGTGCAGTCGGTGATGTACAATTTGAGGCAGTCAAACAGGTGGCTGGCTTTATCACACCAGTTCCGGGCGGCGTAGGTCCTATGACGCGGGCGATGTTGTTAGAAAACACACTCAAATTAGCGATTGGAGGCTAAAAAATATGGCATTTCCAGGATTCGAGTTGAAGGATAAAGTGATGTTAATCACCGGTTCCGGAAAAGGTATCGGTAGAGGGATCGCACTTGCCGCTGCTCAGATGGGAGCAAAGGTTATTTTAAATAGCCGCACACCATCTGACCTTGAAGAGGTGGCAAACGAAATTCGTACGAACGGCGGCGAAGCGGAAGCCGTCGTATTCGATGTCAGCGATATCGAACAGGTTGCCAAAGGCGCGCAAGAAGCACTTGATGTCTGGGGCAGAGTAGACGTTCTCGTGAACAACGCCGGAACCAACCGCCCGAAACCCGCACTCGAGTTAACCGAAGAGGATTGGGACGCAATCTACGACCTGAATCTCAAAGGTCTATTCTTTTTAACGCAGACGCTTGTCAAACCGATGATTGAACGCGAAAATGGTAAGATCATCAACATCTCATCAACGATGGGATTGGTAGGCGGTCCGTTGCGGACGGCTTATTCTGGCAGCAAAGGGGGCGTTGTTTTGCTAACGAAAGGTCTGGCAGTTGAATGGGCACCGCACAATGTCACGGTGAATGCTGTCGCACCAGCCTTTACGCGGACACCCCTCGCGGATGTCCTTTTACAACGCAAGGAATTTTATGAAGATGTTGTCCGCCGTATCCCGATGGGACGTGTCGGTGAAGTCGACGAAGTCGTCGGCGCGGTGCTATTTTTAGCATCAGATGCCGCAAACTGGGTGACAGGTCAAACGATCGCAGTTGATGGCGGTTGGGTCGCTTGGTAAGCCAAAACTTTCAATACTTCTTATGCCGCTTCACTGATCTTGGTCAAATCCATTAGGACTTACGCAAATCCCATGCAGGCGGGGTTTGTAACCCCGCCTGACGCACGTACTATGTAGAATTTTAAAAAAAATGCGTAAGTCCTACCCATCATAAAATTTTTCTATTTGTGAAAAAAAGTTGCTTTTTTTTTGTAGAATCTGATACAATAATCAGGTAGCTATGGAATCCGAAAAAAGCAACGCTACTTTCGGGTTTCAATAGGGGGTTGTAACCTCCTATTTTCTTATTTATAACCTAAGTTACTACTAACAGATTTTGCACACTTCGGAAGGGTTTTTATCTTTTTCCACACCCCAAAGGCGTGATACTGCTTCGCAGTCGGATAGAAAACCATTAAATTTACCACAAGTTGTAAAATCTTAGCTTCAGACCCGTTCTCGCCTAAATATCACGTGGATTTTTCCGCAGTGTTGAATCGTGGACAAATTTAACGCAAGTGTTAAGTTCAAGTATGATTACTTATATTAGGGCATATTTTTTATAATATATTATATTAATAGTGTACCTTTATATAAGTTTATCGGACGGTGTTGGACTTCTGTTTAGATAGCAGCTTAAGTTTGATATAACGTAAGTTTGGTAAAAACGAGACTTCGTGCTTCTCGTAGGCTGTTTCGCTCGGGTATTTCTGCGGAGTTCCCTTAATAAGTAATCTCGCCGCTTTGGAGTGTCCAATCAAGTGAGAATATTATTATATCGCAATCTTGGTTTAGGGAGTGGCTCGGATTTCCGATGGCAGTATACCCAATCTATGGAACATATACGGAGAGACAGCGGAAGTCTTAAGTGTCGATGACACGAAAACCGACTTGGAAATTGTCCAAACTATAGTAAGACTAACAAAAAACAGATAGAGGAAACTCTACTCTGGAGGAATAAAGATGAAAAAATTTTTTGTGCTCGCAAGCATCGCCATAATGGTTCTCAGCCAGTTTGGTTGTTCTTCTGATGAGGAGCAGCCGGAGGTCGAGAACCCTGCGGTAATTGATGAAGCATCGGTATTTAGTGGCGCGCCGCTCTTAGGCGATGTCGTCCTCGAAAATATGTATGAGGATGAAGCGCGGAAACTGACAGATAAAACACCCGTTCAAATCGTCACTGTGCTTGAAGGAACAAACAGAGTGACCCTTGAAGCACAGTATCGTGGCGTTCGAGACTTCGGTTTCGGATTCGCGCTCTACGAATTTGAATTGACAGATAAAATCGCTGAGGCGATGGGCGGTATCGCACAAGGTATGTCGGGAAGTCCAGTGGGTCCCCCGGGACGCATTATGGGCGCACTCGCTTATGGCGATAATTTTCCCGCCCCACCCTATCGGTTCTGGGCGACATCTATCGACGCGATGGAAGACGCAATTACACACCAAACATTTGGAGAGATGTTTGAAGCAGAACGCGCCGCCGCTGCACCGGGTGGCATCCAAGCAGCATATACGCCTGTGAAAACGCCACTAATACTCTCGGGGATACAACCCCACAGACTCCAACAACTCTCATCACATCTTGAAGGCACTCGCTTCGATTTTGTCCAATTGTTTGCCGATATTGGTGACGCACCGGCAGCACCTCCAACGGGAACAACAAGGCTCGCCGCCGGTGATATGATTGGTGTCGCCGTCGCAACAGGCGATGTCGTTAATTCTATCGGTTTCGGAACCGTAACACAAGTCTACGACGACGGAACCTTCGTAGCTTTCGGACATCCAATGTTCGGAGTTGGCAAGTCGGTATTACCCGTCTACAGAGCCGTTACCAACGGCATCGTGCCGCACTTAGAGGCATCCTATAAATCTGTATCCGCTTACGGGAATCCGATCGGAACAATCACGAAAGACCTTACCCCAGCGATTGTGGGCGAACTCGGTACAGTACCGCCTATGATTCCAGTGAAAGTTACTTATCAAACTGGCAACGGCCCTGTGATAGAAAAAAATCATAAACTGGCTTACGGTCAGGAATTGTTCGTGTCGATGATTGCAGCCTCTACGATGGATTCCATCCGTCAAGAGAAAAGTGCTGGAACAGTCGAAGGGACTGTCACACTCCGCTTCAAAGAGACCGATACGGTTTATACAGAATCGTTTCGGAGCGCATCTTCGGATCCGTTCCTTGATGTGTTGATAAATATTGACGGGATTATCCTCGCTTTCACAGATACGTTTTCAAACAGTACGGGGGAAGCGACATTGGAAGAAGTGTCAATTTCTCTGAACGACAAACCACAAATTATGTTCGCGGAACTTCATGAGGTGATTATCCCTGAAGAGGGGGTCACCCCCGGTGAAGACCTGACGGTTTCTGTTGTGCTGCTTCCACACTGGACTGCAGCCGGCGAAGAACGGACGATCCAGAGAGACGTTACGCTCGAAATTCCTGAAGATTTCCCTGCTGGAGAAGCATGGCTCACTGTTGAAGCGAATCCATTCGAAGTGTCCGATCCGTACCTTGCATTTTCAGTGCCTGAGAATCTTGATGAACTCATCAAACAGATGGAAGGTGAACAGACTGACCCAAGCTTGATTACAATAACGCTTGAGTCGTTCGGATTTGATCCATATACATTACCATCTGAAGGGTTAGATGCGCCCCCGCTACCAGAAGATTTTCCGCTACTTGAGGACGATGAGATACCACCAGATTTAGAACTTCCTGAAGATTTACCGCCATTGGATGAATTTTCATTCCCATCGGATTTTGAACCTCTACCGACTGTCGAAATCACGATTAATATCGACGGTTTTATTGTCAGTGGGTTTCAAGACGCGTCTGTCATAATAGGAAGTGAAGATATGGTAGATGACATGATTCCGGAAGAAACTCCGGAACCTGTGGAACAACCTGAACCGGCGGAAAACGAGGTACCCGCGGGAGGTGAATAATTCCGAATCCAATCATAAGTAGGACTTACGCATACTGCTCTTTTGTAGCATAAACTTCATAGTTTGTGACAGGAGACCGCTGTTTTTCCGAAAATTCTCATCTAACAGAACGGGCTGCAGTCAAAATTGCGTAAGTCCTCCTGTGTCTGTCCCGCTTCAATTGTCTGGGCAGGTTTTCATGCTTGCCCAGACTTTTCGTTTTCGCGCCGTTCCCTGTTTTTACGCATTTTCACAGACAACCGACTTCCGTTCCACATAACACCGCACAGTATCAATAATCAGTGCTATGTCGTTTCGGGCGGATTCGAGCGAAGTGTAGCACGTTTCACCTTCTGTGATGCACGCGTGAAAGTGGCGTAGTTCGCGAACAAAAGCACTTTCCCATTCCACAGCGGGAGTCTTACTATACGTCGTACCATCATCATCTATCCCGTGTATCGTTACCTCTGAGAGGATACCCCGTGAAAAACCGGTCGGATATGAAACAATAACCCGTTTCTTATCGCCGTAAATCTCTAACGTCTCTCTAAAGTCCCACAGGTCTGGAAGGTCTACCCACGTCGCGACACAGCGTGCCCCATTCGGATATCCAAACACAATCGTCACACCGCGTCCTTCAGACCAGACCTCTGCACTGACGATTTCGCTCGGTGAACCGAGCATCACACGTAAACTATAAATATCGTGAATCATACTGCCAGCGAGTAGGTAGAACACCCGTTGTGCCTTATTTCGGGTGTCGGTTTCGAGTCCTGTTTGTGATAGGACATCGCCGATGGCTTCTGCTTGTGCTTTTTCACGCGCTGCGCCAGCAGGTTTAAACGCATCCGCCGGGACATCATTGAACCGCTCAACATCAAATTGGCTCAGATGCAAACTATTATTCGGATGGAGATGGTTAATCTGAACGAAGCGGTAACTTTCCATCGTATCTACTTCTCGTTTGGCGAGTTGGAAAGCAGGATCATGCACTTTCATATAACCGGCTTGCGCGACTGTGCCAGCTCTCCTTTGCGCAGTTAGCATAGCATCGATTTCTTGTAATGAGAAGCAGACCGGTTTCTCAATGAACACATGCTTCCCGGCTTCAAACGCGGCAAGGGCGACTTCCGTTTTTGGATCGCCGTGACACAGTAGAACAGCATCGACATCTGCCGCTAACAATTCATTGTAATCTGTCACAAATTCGGGAACATGGAAACGCTTGGCAACAGCGTGGGCAGCACCGTGTGAGAGATCACAGACAATTGGCACTTCAAATTCACGATGAAGTGCGGTAAGGTTCGGAAGATGATGTACCTGTGCGATTGCACCACACCCGATGACACCTATCCGTATACGGTTCATAAATTCTGTCCTCCAATACATAACGCTTTTTGTATACGCTTATCGTATCACGTTCAGAGAATAGATGCAATGTGTAGTTCCAGTTGTTGCAGGCTCATTCAATTGTCCTTTTTGAAGGCAATAAAACTTAATTTATGTTATGTATTTAAACAAACCGCTGAAATTTTCGCTAGATTTCGCTAGATTTCGCACCAGATCCTGAAAAAAAGACATCCAATCCAATAATTTATTAAAATTGAATGGCATTGCCAGTTGTTGTCAAGTTTCGCAGCTTTTCGCAGATATTGGCGTATGAAATTTTGTTTCATCTTTCGGAAAATTAGATAAAAGTAAACAGATTAAAGCGATTTGCGTTATTAAGGTCAATTGCGTTATTATATAAGATAGCGGAAAGACAAAAGAAAATAGAGACAGAACTAAATTTTGATTAAAAAGAGGAGTTACAACGCAGTGTACTTTTTTATCCGCAAAACCTTTATACTACTTCTACTGCTCGGTATTTCGCTTCCGGTACCGGTTATTGCGGGACCTGGACGGACAGGCGCGCAGATATTGAACCTCGGCGGCGGAGCAAGAGCAAGAGCACTCGGCGACGCGTTTTATGCAACATCGGGTGATGTGACAACATCGCTCTGGAATCCGAGCGGTCTCGCGAATCTGCCAGAAAGCAGACTCCGGGACGGTCAGAAAGCCGCCCAAGCCTCAATGTTCTATACGGATTACAGCGCACCTTTCGGTGAAGCCGGTGAAGGATTATATTATACCTTCCTTTCCGGGGCAATGCCCCTCGGCGACTTCGGGACTGTCGGCGCAACGCTCCAAATGCAAGGACAAGGCACCATTGCCGTTACAGCGGATTCGCCTGACGTACTACGTGAGGAGAGTCTCGGCACAAACTTCGCACTCACGCTCTCCTACGCAGACCGGATTACCGAGTCTTTATCGGCAGGCATCAACGGGAAAATCATTCGGATGGTACTCGGACGCGAAAACGGAAGTTCTTATGCCGTCGATTTGGGGGCGCAATATCTCCTCCCGTTTGAACCTGTCCCGACGACCATCGGCATCGCAATTCAGAATGTCGGACCCGGTATCTCATTTATTGATGAAAACCAAGCCGACCCCTTACCACGCCTCCTTCGCATCGGGACATCTATGAGCCTTTACCGCGATAGATATAACGACCTTCGCTTCGTCAGCGGCATCACGGCTTATGTTGATAAATTGAGAGAAAATGAGGACGAACTCGCTCTCGACTTAGAACGGCTCAACGCTGAGAGAGAGGAAAAACTCACGCGAGAGCAGCTGCTCTCCGATCGCGGTGTCGGTATCCGAGCGTTTGAATGGCGGCATCTCCAAAAAAATGTCGGTCTCGAATACTGGCTCGGCAATATCCTCGCACTTCGAGTCGGCTATAAAGTTGAACCCGGTATTAACCTGCCCAACCTCATAGACCATTTTACCGGCGGTATCGGTGTGAAGATATACCTATTCAATCTCGATCTGAGCTACGGCCCGAGTTTCGGTCCCAACAATCAACGGCTCATTGAAGCAACGGGAATCATCTTCTTTTAAAAGGGGACACCAAAAGTGAGATTTAACACTAAAATCCTGATATTTGTGCTACTATTAACGCTATCGTCTGGTGTCTGCCTCGCCTCTGATGCTTTTCGTGCGGAACCGTTTACCGCTTTCTATCTGGAGTCTGCTCTCGGTAATAGAACATTAGCGAATGAATCTTTAACGGCAGGTCAAGTGCTACAGCCTCGAAAATCTCCGAACGAGGCGTTCCTCTATTCGCTCGTCATCCCCGGCATGGGGCAACTCTATACCGGTGCTAAACACGGCTATCTTTACACTGCAGCAGAGGTCGGCTTCCTCGCAACCTTTTTTATTTTAAGAAACACCGCCGCAAACACACGCGATGACTATCGTGATATTGTCAGAGAGCATGTCATCTTTATCGGCGCAGGATCCTTTGAAGACTGGGACCCTGTAGAGGATTTTGAACACGCCACGCAATATGAAACATGGAATCACGTCTACGATTCCGAGATGACGCGCGAACGCACCGGTAAGTGGTACTGGGCTGATATTGACCCCAACCTAAAAGATGAGAAGCATAGCGATATTGTGGATAAAGGTATCAGTTCAAAACACCGATTGGAGGCTTTTGACTTGCGGCAAGAAGCCAACGATACTTTCGAGCGCGCCAGATTCTTTTTAGGCTTGGCAATTCTAAACCACGTTATTAGTGCTGTCGAGGCACGCATCACAACCAAACGTATCAACGCACGTTTAGAAAATACAGCAGCACAAGCACAAACCCGAATGTTTGATATAGATATTAAAACGGATATATTGACAGGCACAACCACCGGTGCTTTTGTTCTACGGAAAAGGTTTTAGTTTTATAGGACTTACGCATTTCGTCTTAAAGTCCCCCTACCCCCCTGATAAGGGGGGATATGGGGGGTTGGGGGATTTAGGGGGTTAATTCCTATTTTTGCGTCTAAACGTCCAATATTTTCTCAATTTGCGTAAGTCCTGTTTTATCAAAAGGAGCCACTATGCCATTAGAGATACCACAACTACTGGACGCGCTTAATTCGGTTACCGCGATTCCCATCATCCCTTTCAAAGAAGGTAAAGTTGACGACACTGGACACGCTAAAAACATCGACTATTTGATGCACAACAACTACCTCGACGAAGGACGAAAGCGCGTCATCGCTATCGCGGGAACAAGTCTGATTCATCACATCAGTGAAACCGAGCAGCTTCGCATTATCGACAGAACCGGACAGCAGATCGGTGATGATGGCATCTTTATCTCAGGTATCGTACCCAACCCTATCCACCAAGCCGGTCAACTCGTCGAAGCACAGTCCGAACTCCAAAGACCGCCAGATGCGTACCTACTCATGCCGCTGACCGGTGTCTCGAATCCTGAAGGGGTCTACCAACAGTACATGGAATTCGGCGAGAAATATGGCACAACTTGTGATGCACGCTTCCTCTACTATTTCCGTCAGAAACGGGATATGTCAGCCGTTATCCGTCTCTTGAACGACTCTCCACATTTCATCGGTGTGAAGATCGGAACCGGTGAAGAGGATGTCGAGCCGCTCGTTGAAGGGGTCGCGGACAGTGGGATTGTGATGTGGGGGATCGGGGATAGATGTACGCGTCCTGCACAGTTAGGCGCGATAGGGCATACCTCCGGCATCGCTGTCGCTTTCGCGCGGGCTTCGGATGAGATTAACAACGCACAGCGTCGTGGCGATTACCAGACCTCTGCCCAAGTTGAAGCCGACATCGCACCCCTTGAAGAGATCCGTTTCATGAACGAACGAGTCTATAACTATTCCGCAGTCGTTGAAGCGATGATCCTAAGCGGTTTCGATGACATCGCTGCCGGGACAGGCGGTCCGTTCAACCCACGCGTACCAGCGGACATTCAGGAACAACTCCGCAGGATAACACAGGACTTGAAGCGATACCATTAAGTAGGACTTACGCAGGCTGCTCTTTTGTAGCATAAACTTTCCAGTTTGTGCTACAAAAACGCTCGGTTTTCCAAGAAATCTCATCTAACAGAACGGGAAACTACAGTCAAAATTGCGTAAGTCCTATTATAGCAAAGCCCATAATTATTTAAACACATCAAATCGAAGCAATTCCCATCTTATTCCCCCCTGATAAGGGGGGTTAGGGGGGTTATCTTCGGACAAGTGTTCATTTATTTTCGGATTTTACTATAAGAAAAGATTTTGAACATGTCTTATGATAGTTTAGCATTACGCGTTATTGCGAAGGAACTCCGTGAAACCCTTTTAGGCAGCACGATTCGACACATTGAGCAGGTGAACGCACACACCTTCTCATTCAAGGTCGGTCATGCTGCCGACACGCGTTGGCTGACGTTATCCGCACATTCGGTGCATGCCCGTGCACACCTCATCGAAAAACCGCCACCGGCGCAAAAACAGTCATATCTTGCAGATTTTCTCACAACGCACCTCAGACGTGGTAAGATTACCGAGATTGAGCAGATCGGTTGGGATCGGATACTTAAAATCACCGTCCAACCTATCTCTGACGAACCGATACAGCCGTCTCCGAAAGCCATCATCGCTGAACTAATGGGCAAACACAGCAACATTATCCTCATCGACGCATCGGACGATAGGATTTTGGAAAGTCTCAAACGCATTGACGAGACGGTAAACCGATACCGAGAGATTTTGCCCGGTGAAACGTATCGGCTGCCACCGCAACAAGGAAAAGTTGACCCGTTGGCTCTCGATAAGGAGGCTTTTACTGAACTGTTTGATGGACAATCGGAAGTCGGATGGCGACAACTTTTTGACAAGATAGACGGGTTCAGTCCAACGCTCGCGAAAGAGACCATCGCACGGGCAGCCGAAACAGACCTCTGGGACGCTTACCAGCAGGTAATCACCTATTTCGACCCAGTGAACGCAGCACCGCAACTGCTCATGGACCAAGACGAACCACTTGCCGTATCCGCACTCCCACTACAGCAATTCCCGAATGCCACTATACAAACCTTCGACACGATGAACGATGCGGTCGATGCCTACTACGACGCAATCACGTTGAAGGAACGTATCATCTCTGAGCAGAATACCCTGAAACAGGCGTTGAAGAAGCAGAAGAACCTACTGCGTCGGAAAGCGAAGGCACTACAAAATGATTTGGAGCGCGCAGAAAAATCCGAAGACTATCGTATCCAAGGCGAATTGATCCTCGCCAACTTACATACGATGACCCGCGGACAGCAGCAGGTCGAGTTGCAAAACTACTACAGTCCCGAACTCGAAAAGTTGACAATCACGCTCAACCCTGAACAGACCCCTTCCGAAAATGCACAAACCTATTTCAAGAAATACACGAAAGCGAAACGTGGATATGCCCGTATCCAGCAGCTGATCTCAGATTTGGATGCCGATCAGGAGACGTTGCAGCTTTATGTATCCGAGTTGGAATCCGCGAAAACTTTAGACGACCTCCAACGCCTCCGTGCCCAGTTCACCGAAATTGGCTATATCAAAGCACCGCAAGGTAGAAAGCAGAAACAACCGGCAGGCGAAGGTCCCTTCCGCAGATACACCTCTACCAACGGTTTCCAGATGTATGTCGGAAAGAACAGTCAGTCCAACGATCTGCTCCTGCGTCAGATCGCCAAACCGAGCGATATGTGGCTTCATGCAAAGCAGATACACGGTTCGCACGTCATCATCCGCAACCCAGAGAACCGTCCGGACATCCCGATGCCGACGTTATTACAAGCCGCGCAGCTCGCCGCCTATTATAGCAAAGCACATCACGCCAGCAATGTACCTGTTGATTATACGTGGGCGCGGTACGTCGTAAAACGGAAGGGTAACGTCGCAGGCTATGTGCATTACACACGCGAAAAGACGCTGTATGTCGAACCAGCAGTGCCATGATAAAAAAATAAAAATCTTGCTTTCTTAATGGTTTTTGAGTATCATTTTATATAGACCTAATTTTGGACAGACAACAATGAATAAGCGTCACCAAAGAACATTGAACTCGATATTTACACAGCCTATTTCCGGGAATATAAAATGGCGTGATGTTGAGGCTTTATTGAGGAATTTGGGAGCTACCCTAAGTGAACGGGCAGGGTCGAGGGTAGCTGTTTCCCTTGAAGGACGTATTTCTTATTTTCATCGTCCGCATCCGAGCCCAAATATGGATAAAGGAGCAGTCAGAGCCCTAAGAAAATTCCTTCAAAGTGTACGGATTACACCATGATTGAACACAAATACCAATAACACTTGAGGTGTCGCGAGCCTGAAATCGCGGGAGATTACACCATGATTGAATACAAAGGTTATATAGGGGCTGTCAATTTTGATCCAGAAATTGACCTTTTCCATGGAACAGTAATTAATACCAATGACGTAATCACTTTCTATGGTGCATCTGTATCAGAACTCCGCGAAGAGATGCAAAAGTCGATCGAAGGGTACATTGAATTCTGCAAGGAACAAGGGAAAATGCCTGAAAAGCCTTTCACAGGTGAATTCACGGTTCAAATGAGTCCCGAGATGCATTGCAAACTTGCTTTGAACGCCGAACAGCTTCACTTAGATTTTGATGGTTACCTTCAAACTGTTTTAGAAAAGGCTGCTTCAGCATAATAGAGACTTTGTGAGCAATAAGGAAATTTTGCATGACAGATTTGAAAAATACTATCGCACATATCCTTGAGTATAGGCAACATTTAGCAGGAGCAAACGAAGCGACTATCCAGCAGTACGTTATTTTACCGATTCTGCGTGCCTTAGGGTGGGACAATGCTAATTTAGCGTCTATGGAAGTTTTACCTGAGTATGCTGTTACAGATGGGCAAGTTGATTACGCCCTAAAAGTGGGGCAGAAACTTACTTTATAGGACTTACGCATTTCATCTTAAAGTCCCCCTGATAAGGGGGATTTAGGGGGTTAATTCCTACTTTTTGCGTCTAAATGTCCAATATTTTCTCAGTTTGCGTAAGTCCTGCTTTATTTATTGAGTGCAAAAAGTGGAATGAATCACTTGACAAACATGAAAACCAAATTGTAACCTATGCTGTTAAGGTAGGTATGCCTATTGTGTGCCTTACCAACGGCAAAGTATGGAGGTTTTACTTTTCATGGATAGAGGGGATCTCTGTAAGTGACAGGATTTTTTGTGAAACTGATATTGAGGATCGGGAAGCTGCCATTTCCGATTTAGAGAAATATCTTTTGAAATCCAATGTAGTATCAGGTGAAGCAGAATCGAAAGCTAAAAGTGCATTGGAAGAAAAAAGGAAAACGATCACTGCCGAAATTAATCCAATTGTTCCGAATCCTAATCCAGCTGACGACGAAACTGATAAACCTTCGGAAACAAGACCTGTTACGGTTCTTCCTGAATCGGATGTTGAGTGGACAATAGACAGCGTTAGAAATTCATTGTCCCAAGAACTTATAAACTTCTTTGAAAGCAGATACACTAAAGAAAATCTCAAATTGTTTTACGGAGGGGTTGCCACTGTACAGAATGTGATAAATAAAGAGGGATGGAAACTAAATCCTCCGAAATTTTCACAAATGCTTTGTGGCTTTTGGCTAACCGATAAGGGCGTTATAGGAAGAATAAAAAGAATATTTGGAATTCTGCCTGAAGGTCTCTTTCCAGTTGACAAGGCTGTAGGTAGGGATGGCGAATTAATTAAGAGAAACCTAAAGCATTTATGTTACCGAGACTCTTTGTCAGAATAAATAAAGAAGAAGCAGAGCAATTGGAGCGTGAACACGATGGATGTGAATTCTATGGGGTTAGCAAAGGTCAAAAAGTAGATTATATCTATTACGATATCCCTGAAGATATGTCAAGCCTTCTCCCTGTTCTTGAATTCGCATATAAAAAGCATACCGGCAATTGATTCTAATTTCCACTCACAGCAGACACCTTCCACCCCGAACTATCGAAATTTGTAGACATCATTTATAATTCTGTTATACTGTCTCCACAGATTCAACATAGGAGGAATTTGACATGAGACTTGCTAAATTGTTCATGCTGACGACTTTTTTCTGTGCAGTCAGTCTCTTTTCGGTAGGAAACGCCGATGCATTAGACGAATGGATATTTGTGGATATCGAACCCTATTCAAACACAAAACTCGTCGAACACGAATGGTGGACGCTGAACCCCGGCGACAGCACACTCTCGCGTCTCCCTATTGACGAAGTCGGTGAATTTGACGGACCAGATGGGAAAGTCGAATTCCAGATTATTGATGGTGCTATCGTCGTCTTCGGAACGAATGCAGCGAAATGGCCCAAGGCAGTCGAGGACATCGTCGTTGGTGGTCAAGCAAAGTTCGTCTATTTTTTCCACGCAACTGGATGGGAACAAAACGGTGTGCCAAGTTACAAGTTCGTCATGCACTACCGAACTGGGAAAAAGGAAGAACTTGGGATGATTTCAAGCTTTAATTCTGATGACTGGTGCCACGATGGTAACGCACTTGAAGATGATAACTCCGTCTGGGGTTGGATTTTGAAAGAAGGTGGACCCTGTGGACACGCAGGTTTAATTACCACGAAATGGGAAAATCCACATCCTGGTGACTGGATTGAGACGATAGACATCGTCTCTTTGGAATTAGCATCAGTGCCAATAATTCCAGCGATTACGTTAGGTGAAGCGACACTCGCTGTCGACCCCGCTCAGAAACTGGCAATCACTTGGGGCAGTCTCAAGGGACCTCATAGATGGTAGATTGCTTAGCATAATTCGGGACTTAACTTCTGCTGGCGGGGTTCCTAATCCCGCCATTTTTAGTTAACCGTTTCAGGTTAGGTTCATAAACCGGTATCTCACGATGACTGATAACTGACAATCGAGAGGCGACAAGCATAAAAAATTGACTTTACCGAGCGTGTATGCTATAATTATGAAAGCGATCAAAAATCGCAACGCTTTTTAAGTCTCAATATAACAACACTAAAATTAATAGAGGAGGAATTCAATGCCAGCAAAGCAAATCATCTTTGACGAGGAAGCACGGGTAGCACTCAAGCGCGGTGCCGATACACTCGCCGATGCTGTGAAGGTTACCCTCGGACCACGCGGAAGAAATGTAGTCATCCAAAAATCTTTCGGTGCCCCGCTGGTGACATGCGACGGTGTTACAGTCGCAAAAGAAATTGAACTCCCGGACCCGTACGAAAATATGGGTGCCCAACTACTCGAATCCATCGCTACGAAAACAAATGACATCGCTGGAGACGGAACAACGACCGCGACACTATTGGGGCAAGAAATTCTTCACGAAGGGTTGAAGAACGTTACGGCTGGTGCCGACCCGATGCAGTTGAAAATCGGTATAGATAAGGCTGTCGGTGCTGCTGTTGATGCGATTACCACACAGAGCCGTGCTGTGAACACACACGAAGAAATCTTACAAGTCGCCTCCATCGCAGCAAACGACCCCGCAAATGATAGCGACATCGGTACGCTCGTCGCTGAAGCTCTCGATAAGGTCGGAAACGACGGTGCCATCACTATTGAGGAAGGCAGAACCTCCGAGACGCAGGTAGACATCGTTGAAGGGATGCAGTTTGACCGCGGGTTCCTATCACCGAACTTCGTAACCGACCTCAAGGAACAGATCGTCGAATTTGAGAACCCGTATATTCTCATTAACACCGAGAAAATTACGACGGTAACAGACCTCGTGCCGATTATGGAAAAGGCGATGCAGCTTGAACGACCCTTGTTCATTATCGCTGAAGACATTGAGGGTGAGGCACTTTCGACCTTAGTCGTGAATAAACTCCGTGGAACGCTTCAGGTCGCCGCAGTCAAGGCACCCGGTTTCGGGGATCGCCGAAAAGAGATGTTAGAAGATATCGCCATCCTGACAGATGGCCAAGTCATCTCCGAAGAGAGCGGTATCCGTTTAGAAAACGTTGTCATCGGTATGTTAGGCGCAGCACGACGCGTCCTCGTTGACAAGGATAACACTACGATCATCGGCGGTAGCGGCGAGAAAGAGGCTATTGACGGCAGAGTCACACAAATTCGCAGGCAGATAGAAGAGACGACCTCGGATTATGATCGCGAGAAATTGGAAGAACGGCTTGCCAAACTCGCTGGTGGTGTCGCTGTTATCAACGTCGGTGCCGCAACAGAAATTGAGATGAAAGAAAAGAAAGCCAGATTTGAAGACGCACTCGCCGCGACGCGCGCCGCGATTGAAGAAGGGATTGTCCCCGGCGGTGGCATCGCACTTTTACGCGCTGCAGACGCACTTGACGATTTGGCATTAGAAAGCGACCAAGAGACCGGACGCAATATTATCCAACGCAGTCTACTCTCACCTGTCCGTGCCATCGCAGAGAACGCCGGGATGGAAGGTTCCGTAGTCGTCGCAAAAGTCCAAGAGGGTGAAGGCAACTTCGGTTTCAATGCCGCCACTGCTCAATACGCGGATATGTTAGAAGATGGCGTTGTTGACCCGACCAAAGTCGTCCGTTCCGCACTTCAGAACGCTTCGAGCATCGCAGGGCTGCTCCTAACCACAGAAACGCTTATCACAGAGATTGAAGAACCGCCAGAACCTATGGACATGGACCCGCACGCTGGGCACTTCCATTAAAACAGCAGGACTTACGCAAATCCCATGCAGGCGGGGTTTGTAACCCCGCCTGACGCACGTACTATGTAGGATTTTATAAAAAAATGCGTAAGTCCTAAACAGCATAGGCGCGCTTCAAAAGCGCGCCTACACATAATATCCCTTCAAATAAGACGCTACGTTTACGATCAATCTCTCCGTATTTGATACCGCGGTTCCATCCCACTATCCCAATCACAATCAAGACAAAACATCACGTCCGCGCCCAAATACTGGATATGCTCGCCTTGGCACTCTGGACACACCTTGACAGGTTTCTCCTGCTCCCCGATAGCACTCTCCTGGAAAATACTGAGATAGTATATCTTCAGTTCACCCGGATAACGGTGACCCATCGGACAACGGACTTGGTTGGCAGCATCACTCTCAAAACGGTCAATTGTTTCCCGTAGAAACGTCAACCGACGATGACAGACAGGACACGGATTAGGTGTTAATTCCTTCAGAACAATGAGGTCCGTGTTTTCGTGCTGGATAGAGACCGTCAACGCAAGGTGATGGGCAAGTTGCAAATGTGATACGCCTTCGCGATCGAGAATATCAGCAAGCTCCGAGACGATCTTCGCATAACTTTGCGGGTTTAGCACGATCTCCGTCGGGATCATTGTCCCGCCTTTTAAACTTGAGAGGAGTCGATAGATACGTTCCAGCATGGGTGCCACTCCCTCTGTCTTTCCCGATAAACATTGTGCTAAACTGTACTCTCTTCGGGTGGATCAGGTATCAATGCTGAACGCTCATTACCACTCCGAGCAAGTGGCGATTTGGATACACCTCTTTGTGAGCGGTATTCATCCGCAGGTTTATTCCTGAACACAATTAAATCCTCACCGTCGCGCTCAATACTATCACCTTTCATCAGGACAACTTCAAACTTCCGCATACTCGTCATAAAGTTAATCGTAACGCGTGCGGAGGCTTCTAATTCGACACGCCAACCGGTGGCTGTTTTCGAGCGTGTGAACCGCTCGCTAATATCGATCGACTGCATCTGCGAAGCATTGATGATGATACCACTTGCCGCCCCAATCTGATTTTGCGTTTCAACTGCGTTTTCGTTATTATTTTGTTCTGCCATGTTTTGCCTACCTCTGTAAAAATGTAATTTACTCACATTCTAACATAGAAATTGAGCAGTTGTCAAACCTAATTTCTAAAAATCTGTTTGACATCGACACCATCATTAGACTATAATATATCGTAAAACGGATTAGAAAAGATATGCGATTCACCTATTTTTTGCCCGGTTGGGCAGTTGTACTCGGTATCGGCGTTGTGATTGCCATAACGCTATTGGTCTACCTACGGATAGCACACACTATGCATCCGAGGTACCGATTCTTGCTTATCGCAATGCGGATCTCTGCAGCGTCTATACTGCTTTGTTGTCTTTTAGCACCCGTCGTCATTGAAAAAAAAGACATCACACCACCGACGCACCTCTCTATTTTAGTGGACACATCGCGGAGCATGCAACTTACGGATTCACCCTCTGCTGAAACACAGATGTCTCGACTGGATCAGGTAAACTCACTGCTTTTCAGTGCTGAAGGACAATTTCTACAAAACCTACGCGAGCGCTTTGAAGTCCATCTCTATCCGTTTGATACAGGTCTTCATCAGAACACAGCACTACCGGAAGATTTTGATAGCGAAAAATTACCACAATTTGAACCGAACGGGACACTTACCAATATTAGTGCCGCAATTCGAGATATTGCCTCAGCATGGAAGGGACAACAGATGGCTGGTATCCTGCTTATCACGGACGGCGGACACAACTCTGGACAGTTCTCTTTGGACGATATTACAGCGCTTGAAGTACCCATCTATACAGTCGGTGTCGGTGCTGTGGAACCACCCAAAGACATTCAAATCCAACACATTGACTATACACCGATCGCCTATACAGACCACGAAAGCGTCATTCGTGTGACGGTTGTACAGACCGGATACACCGGTAAAACAACACAACTCTCTCTGCGTGAAGTCAAAGGCAATACCGTTGTTGATACCGCGACTTTAACATTCGAGTCGCCGCAAAACAGCACTTCTGAGGGCACTACAACAAAACAGGAAATTGAATTAAAATTGACACCACAGGTTGAAGGGAGTTTCCAATATACTGTTGAACTTCCAGTACTTGACGGTGAGTTGACGGATGAGAACAATCAGAAAACGTTTTCAGTGAAAGTTGTGAAGGCGAAACTCAATGTTTTTTATCTTGAAGGCAGACCGAGATGGGAGTACGCGTTCCTAAAACGCACACTGGCGCGCGACCCTGATATCGCGGCGACTTCTGCAATCTTACTACGCAATAACGCGAGACGATTTCCACCCACAGATAGTCTACTCAATCGTTTAGATGGATATTACCCGCAAACGACACCTGCCTCGGAAACCACGCAGTTTCCCAAAACGCTTGCAGAACTCTCGAAATACGACGTTCTGATTATCGGGGACTTAGGCGAGGAACACCTCACGACAGCACAGCAACGCGCAATTGTTGATTTCGTTGAGGTCCAAGGGAAGCCTATCATCTTTCTTCCATCTCGTAGAATGCTTGCGAGGAACGGTGTCCGAAGGACAGCATTAGCCGAGCTTTTACCGATAGAGATTCCCGTAAATGGCTGCCGCAGACACGATACAGAATCCAGAGTCCAACTCACACCATCCGGTGAATTTCACCCGATACTGCAGCTGACAGACACAGCCGTCTTAGGGGTGAGCAGTGCCGCGATCTGGCGAAACCTGCCAGCCTTATCCCGAACCTTTAGCGGGTTCCGCCTGAGAGGTGGAGCAACGCTCCTCATGGAAACTGGAGAAGGGCGTCCGGTGCTGATGCTGCAGAGGGCAGGTTTAGGCAAAAGCCTACTCATTGCAGCGGAAGGACTCTGGAATTGGAATTTTGGCGCGAACGCCTTTAAGGACACCCGTTATCACGACCTCTATTCACGCTTTTGGGCACAAACATTACGATGGATGGCAACGAACACAGATGACGAAAAACTACACCTGACAACAGACGCAACGACCTACGCAATAGGCGACACTGTGACGGTTACTGCATCCCTATATTCCGAAGCCTACCGCACGACACAGACGGATGCAACGGTTCAATTTGAAGTGGTACCACCTGACGGACCCTCGTTCCAACTCCAGATTAAAGGTGTGAGTGAAAGTGTAAACGGATCGCCTGCGCGACCTGATGCGATTGCTGATACAGGCAATCTCTACACCACCCAATTTTCACTCCTACAGAACGGAACTTACCGCATTCGGGCAACTGCGAAATCGGATAATCAGACATTAGGTGAAGATCAACTCGATATTTTCGTCCATCCGCAACTCGCCGAATTAGAGGCACCGCAACTCAACGAAGACCTGTTGAAGAGCCTCGCATCCGAAACCGGCGGCACCTATGTCAGAATTGCGGACGCAGCATCGGTGCCAAAAAATATCGCTGATGTCCAAAACCCTGTATTTGTCGATGCAGAACGCGATCTCTGGACACATCCGTTAATCCTGATTACGGTCGTCGGATTGTTAGGCACAGAATGGTTTTTACGCAAACGGATCGGTTTAACTTAAGAGGTTATAAGTTAGAAGTGGTTGGTGGTAAGTTAAGAGAGTTCAGGGACTCCCAACGGGTTCTTCTTATAACTTACCATAAGTGTCAATTTAAGAAGAAAAACCGATCGGACCCAGGGCCGGTAGGTTCGGTTTCCAACCGAACCGGATTTTACAAAGAAAATTGGAATACTTCAGAACCCTCTTCAGTCCTGTAAGGTTTATTTGCTTGGGTATTTCTTCAGAATGTTTATAGAAAGGCGTTTGAAAGAAGTATTCAACCCTGTAAGGGTGGCATGTTTATATCTATAGTTGCCAAGACACTGGAAAAATCCCTAAATTGACACCTATGGTTTCTTCTTATAACTTACGAATTGTGCTAATTGTTTGATGGAGGTATCATTCACACGGCTTTTGTAGCGTCCGCTGTTAGCTTGCGCTCTAACGAGTCTGATCTAACAGATGATGCCACAAAGTCAACTATATAGCACATCTCTGAGGAACCTAAGTAAATTAACTGGTACAAGTCGTTATAACTTATAACTTATAAAGGACAGGTGCTATGCGACGATCAAAAAAAATAAAATGGAAACCTGTTTTAATTTTTAGTTTTCTGTTCTGCACGATGGTCGGTCTGTCTGTTGGAATTGGGGTGCTGGCATCTCTAACGCCGATAACGATCGCTCAGGTCCACTATAGCGGCGGTGGCGATTGGTACGGAGACGCAACCGTTATCAAGAACTGGCTCCGACTCCTGCGGATACGGACAGATATCGAAACTGCTGAGGATCGGGTCATCATTAAACTAACAGATCACACGCTTTACCAGTACCCGATGCTCTACCTTGTCGGACACGGAAATATCCGATTCACCGCAAGCGAGATAGAAGCCTTGCGAGACTATCTCATGAATGGTGGATTTCTGTTCGCGAACGATGACTACGGACTCGACGAGAGTTTTAGACGCGAAATGCGGAGAGTGTTCCCAGAACAAGAACTTCAACCGATACCGAATACACATCTGATTTACAACTGTTTTTACGAGTTAAAAGGTTTACCGAAGGTTCACGAACACGATGGCGAACCGGCGCAAGGATTTGGCATCTTCCACGATGGACGCATGGTCGTATATTACGCCTATAGTGCCGACATCGGCGACGGACTTGAGGATGCCGATGTACACCCAGAGGATACACCACAGGTACGCGAACTCGCTGCGAAGATGGCAGTTAACATCGCAGTGTATGCGCTGACACACTAAGCAACCCCATTTGCAGGCGGGGTTTGTAACCCCGCCGACAGTAATCATTATGTAAGTTTACCCCATTTGCAGGCGGGGTTTGTAACCCCGCCGACAGTAATCATTATGTGGACACCAAGAATAAATGCGTAAATTCCAAAAGGAAAAATAAAATGGATACACGAAATGTTAATCAGGCTCATGAAAACGTTATCGCTCGGTTGCACGCAATTCGGCGGCAGTGGTGGTGGCTCACTTTATCCGAAGGCTTGCTGAAGTGTATCGGCATTTTAGCACTCCTCACAGTCTCGATGCTGATTGTGTTTACCGTGAGTTTCCAAGTCTCACAGTCCATTTTGTTATTTTGGGTACGTATCGCAGCACTCCTTTTAGCCATCGGTATTGTCGCCTATACACTGATTCGGGTGCTTATCTTGCCACTTTCTCGGAGGAACTCTGATGCAGCGGTTGCGTCGCGGCTTGAATCAACACAGACGGAGAACGGACTCGCATCCGAAAACCGGATCCTCAGTACTGTCCAACTCTGGAAGAACCTAAAAAATAACCGACTCGGTTATGCACCGGAATTCATTGAACACCTGATCCTTCAGACCGATCAGGACATGAAAAACGTTCAACATAGACAAGTCTTTCAAAACGAGTTTCGGAAGATCAAGCGGAACGCGGGTATCGCTGTCGCAGGTATCGGACTTCTCCTTATCACGAATTTCCTCTTACCCAACGCCTTCAACGGTTTCGCATACACCTTTCAGACCTTGCCAAAGACGCTACCGAATAGTCCGGGAGGTTTAAATGACGCTATCCATATCACAGACATCGCACCCGGCAATACACAAATTGAGCGCGGCAGTGATGTTAACGTCACCGCACAGGTCAGTGGACACATCGGCGCGCCTGTTACGTTACACTACCGGGTCGGCGACGGAGATGAGGACGCGTCAGCAGTTGAATGGCAGGCGTTGACAATGCAATCCATAAACGGTTCGGAGGTCCCGGCGTATCGTGGAACGCTTGAAAATGTGAACCGTCCGCTCGAATATTATATCGACGTGAAAGGTGTGACATCAGCACAGTATCAGGTAAGAATCAGCGATGAACCCGTTGTCACGAAATTCCAGTATCGGCTCAGTTTCCCGGCTTACACGCAACTACAACCGCAGACGCTGCCAACGAACACCGGTAATATCCAGACCCTCTTCGGAACAGAACTCACTTTTACAGGGCAAAGTAACAAACCGCTTACCGAGGCACACCTTGCGCTTGAAGAATCCGGTGATGTACCGTTAGAAGTTACCAGTGACCAGTTACCAGTTACCAGTAAGGTGAACCCAACGCCTCTTAACTGGCCACTATCTGGTGTCCTTATCGCTCAGCAGACTGAAGGCTACCGTATCCGTATTACGGATGCTGAAGGCTTTACAAATCGTGATCCGATTAATTACACCTTGACAGTCTACAAAGACACGCCTCCTGAAGTCAATATCGTTTCACCCGCGCGCGACACCGTTTTGGATAACGCTATGTTGATAGAATTAGAGGCAGAGGCTTCAGACGACTACGGTATACAAGAACTTCAACTCGTGTATCGCGTTGAAATTGAGGATGCTCAGGACATGACTGTTCCATTAAAACGTTGGGATATCCAAAATGCATCCGCCCGTAGATCCGTCTCCGTAGCCTATACGTGGGATGTGGACCCGATCGGTATTTTTCCGGGCGAAACACTCGCTTATTACGTTCAGGCTTTGGATAACGACAATGTTTCGGGACCAAATATCGGTAAATCGCCGACCTATACGCTCCGTTTCCCGTCGCTCTCCGAATTATACGATTCAGTCGCGGCGGAACAGGAGACAGAACAGCGCGGACTTGAAGAACTTGTCGATGAACAAGCGGACGCAACGGGGATGATTGATACGCTCCTCGGTAAAGTCAGAAAACGTCAGGAACTTACTTTCACCGATGAAAACTTGATGCAACAGGTACTTGAAAACCAGAAACAGATTGAACAGGCGGCAAAGCAGTTGGTCGATGATATGAAGCAGACTGCGAAAGAGATGGAACAGAACCAACTTTTTGATACGGAGACGATAGAAAAATATCAGGAACTGCAAAATTTAATGGAGAAAGCACTCTCCGAGGAACACAAAGAGATTTTAAGGAAACTATCCGAAGCGTTATCAAAACAGCAGATGCAAAATCAGGAACAGGCGATGTCAGAAGCGAATCTCAGCCAAGAGCAGTTTTTACAGCAGCTGGAACGCGCGAAGTCGCTCTATGAACAGATTCTTCTTCAGCAGGAATTAGAGGCAGCCGCTAAACAAGCGGAGGCACTCGCCGAACAACAGAAGGAATTGATGGATACGTTGGAATCCTCACCGGATTCCGCACCTCTAAACGAACTTGCCGAAAAAGAGGATCGCATCGGAGACGAATCTGGAAAACTCAGCGAAAAATTAGAGCAGCTCGGCACTGAGATGGCTGAACTCGCCGAGAATAAGGAGAACGCACCCCCACAGATAGGACGCATCGCAGACGAAATCAAGCGTCTCAATCAGTTTACGCAAGAACATAAGCTCCCTGAAACGCTTCAAGAGACAAGTGAAAATCTCCGAAGCGGACAGGACAGCGAGGCACTCGAATCAGGACGTGAAGCAGAACAGACGCTGACGGAACTCGCGCAAGGTCTGGATAACGCTATGGCATTTATGGAAGGCGCAAACGCAAACGAAACCTTGACTGTTATGCGTGAGGCAGTTGAAAGTGCACTACACCTATCTCATCTCCACGAGGAATCCCTTTCCGAAACAAGCAGGCTTCGCGTTGCCACGCAGACAGACGCTTATAATACGAGTGAGGTGTTGCAATTGCAGAAACTTGCAGGCGATGAGATTAGCACAGCGGAAGGGGTCTCGCGACTTTCAAGCAAACTTTGGGAATTAGGAAACCGACAGATTGAGGTGCCGCCTGAGGTCGTATGGCATCTCAATGCATCAAACGACGCGCTCTCTCGTGCTGCACGCGCCTTAGAAGATAGGCAACCGACACTCGCAATGCCGATCCAGAAGTCCGCACTCGCTGACCTCAATCAGGCAATCTTTGAACTCCTCGATGCAATGGCACAGATGAATCAACAAATGGGTGCCAGCGGTATGGAGAACATGATGGAGCAGCTCCAGCAACTTGCCGACAGTCAAGAACAGTTGAACCAGATGGCACAGAACCTGAGCCAACAGATGCGAGAACAGGGACAGACACCAGGGTTTGAACAGATGATGCGTCAACTCGCTGCACAACAGCAACTCATCAGGGAAGCGACCGAACGGCTCGCTGAACGCGCAGAACAGATGGCACAGATGCTCGGAAGCCTCGAAGAAGTCGCTGAAGATATGAACGAAGTTGAACGCTCACTCCAGCAAGGTGAACTTGACGAACAGGTACTTAATAGGCAGGATCAGATCCTAACACGGATGCTTGATAGTCTAAAATCGCTACAGAAACGGGATGTCGGTAAACAACGGAAAGGTGAGGTGGCGAAAAGACCTGAAACGTCTATCCAAGAGGTGCCACCGTTGCACCCTGAACTCCTCGAAATCGTTCAGAAATTGGAAACCACACCGAATGCAAAAGAACTTGAGGACATCCCGTTCCAGTATCGTGAGCAGCTGCGACGCTATTTTAAAGCACTCTCGCAGAAAACCCAGTAATACCATTTCTAACTTACGTTGCGCGTTTGGAGATATTTTATGAACCAATTTTTCGCATACATCTCATTTGTAGTTTTCATTTCTGCATGCCTTCCCGTCGCAGCAGATAACACGGATATCCATGAGAACGCAGGCACCCGCGCCATGACCTTCCTCAAAATCGGAGTCGGGGCAGAGGCTATCGGAATGGGGGAATCGCAAGTCGCAGCGACCGACGATCTGTATGCTTCTTATTGGAACCCGGCAGGTCTCGCAAAACTCCAGAAGCCGCAACTCGCACTCATGCACAACGAATGGTTCGCTGGCATCAATCACGAATTTGTTGGAGTCGCACTCCCAATCGGAAATATCGGCACCATCGGTCTGAGTTCAAGTTTCTTATCTTTCGGGGATTTGCAGGGACGTGATAGTGAAGGGAACGAGACAACGATTTTCCGTCCTTACGATCTCGCCGTGATCCTCTCTTACGCACGCAACTTTAGCAGTGCTATTGCCTTCGGTGCGAACGCAAAATTCTTACGAGAACAGATCGCCGACGAAACCGGAACCGGTATCGCCTTTGATCTCGGTGCGTTATACACCTTTTCTGAGATACCGCTCTCACTCGGTTTCAACGCTCAGCATCTCGGTCCGCGCGTGACCTTTATTGAGGAGGCGTTCGGTTTACCTGTCACCTTCAGGATTGGCGCAGCCTACAGGCTCTGGGATAACGCACTCACCCTAACAAGCGACATCATCCGACCCTCCGACAACGACATCGCTCTCGCTGTCGGAGCAGGCTACACCATCGCGAATATCTTGCAACTCCGTACCGGCTATAACTACCAGATCGGGGGCAACGATTTAGGCGCGATTTCTGGACTCACAGGCGGTTTCGGACTCACACTTCGGCAGTTCCAAGTCGATTACGCACTCGTCCCGTTCGGCGTTCTCGGATTGACACATCGTTTCTCCTTAGTCGCCAATTTTTAACGGACACCCTCTTCTGTAGGAGCGAGCTGTGCTCGCGATCCTTAAGGACAACCCTCTTCTGTAGGAGCGAGCTGTGCTCGCGATTTCTATAGGATTGATTTTACTGTAGGAGCGAGTTGTGCTCGCGATCCTTAAGGACAGCCCTCTTCTGTAGGAGCGAGTTGTGCTCGCGATCCTTAACGACAACCCTCTTCTGTAGGAGCGAGCTGTGCTCGCGATCTTATGATGACGACGCAGCCTTAATAAACGCCTCAAACAACTTACGTCTGTGTTCGAGAAATTCGGGAGTCTCCAGCATCCGTTCCGGGTGGTATTGCACGCCAATCACAAACCGTTTCGACGGGTTTTCCATCGCCTCAACGATACCGTCTTCCCTGCAACGTGCCGTCATAACAAATCCGTCACCTATATCGTTCACCGCTTGGTGATGCGAAGAGTTGACTTCATCTCTCTTTTTCCCGACAATCTCGATTAACCGACTCTCTTTTATCTCAATTTCATGCCGAGAATCCTCATTGTCTATCTGTGCATGTATAAGGGCATCTTGTCGGTATTCATCGTGAATATCTTGGTACAGACTACCACCCATTGCGACGCTCATCACCTGAATCCCACGGCAGATACCGAAAACCGGAAGGTCGTCCTCTATTGCCTTTTGACAGAGCGGTATCTCCAGTTCATCGCGATCTTCACTAACGTATTTAAGGCTTGGATGGTACGGTTCACCGAAATTATCAGGATGGATGTCGCCACCACCCGTCAGCAAAAGTCCGTCGATACCATCAAAAGCGTCTTCCGATATCCCCGGATACAGCGTGCGAGGTATGCCACCAAATTCTTCAACGGCACGAATATAGTTGTTAGAAGGATTGTCTCTAATATTGTCCCTAAATGTGATTCCAATAATAGGTTTCATCTATAACCGTCTCCTTTTATTTTTCTTAAATTATACCCTATTTTCACGGCAAATAACAACCTCCTCTAACAAAAAATCGGTTCGTAGTTGCGCAATTTAGCAAACACCTCTTAACTGAAAACTGATTACTGACAACTGAAAACTGTTAACCGAAAGGTTTTCGCAGAAAACCGTACTGATAACATTTGCATTACAACAAGATACGTGGTATAATTAGCATATAACGATTATGCTAAATCACCAAACCACCGAAACAACGTTATCTATCAGAGAAGATGACGCGCCGATACTCACTTGTGATTATGGCGATGCCACAAATTCACCGTTCCTGCATCCGATCTATACACCGGATGGACAGGTCGTAACAGTTGATGCAACCTTCGGGCAGCCGTATCCACCGGGAATATCTTTCTCACTCGGAACCATAAGCGGTGGTCAGTACGCTCGGAGCGTATCCTCTCGCAAACTGTTGTCGTCTTCAGACCAGTTTTCTATTGACTCAACGTGGGAGGATGCCACAGGACTTTTCTTGATAGAGACATATCGGGTAGAAGTTAAACCTCGACAGAACGAGGTGCAGATCGTAGATATAAAAATCTCACTACGCGCACCGAAGCGTTCCGTCGAATTGACAGGTGATGTCGGACTCGGTTACCACGCCGTTGAGATGGAACACCGCAAGGCTGTAGACGCGGACACACGGATGGGTGAATTAGAATTGAACGGAAAGGTGTCAGCATGGGGAACGCTCTCCGGGCTTACAACTGCTGAGAATGTACCCGTCGGTGTCGCCATCTTCCCGCATCCAGCAAACGGCAAGACAACCTTTTTTGCACACGACGTATCCTTCGGATACCTCTTCGCACAGGCAGCGCCTCTCACTGTCAGCACCGTAATGATGCGCACCCTAAAATATCGGATACTCGCGTATGGTGGCGACCCTTTCACTGTAGACGTATCGGAATACTACAAAGACTACACGAATACCTAAAATGCCATGAAAGACCAGACGCTTTTCCCGCTCTATAATAAAAAGACACCGCAACGCGTGCCACAAAAACCGAGTGACGCAACGCAACAGACACACGCGCGCCGTGTCTATATCGAAACCTACGGCTGCCAGATGAACGTCAGCGACAGCGAACTCATGGCAGGCATCTTGACACAGAGTGGACACCAGACAGTGACGCACATCGACGACGCGGATGTCGTACTCGTTAACACCTGCGCCATACGGGAAAACGCCGAAACTAAGGTCATCAACCGTCTCCAGCACCTCAACCATCGCAAACGTCGGCAACCTGAACTCATCGTTGGAGTCTGCGGCTGCATGGCACAGCACCTCCGAGACCGGCTCTTAGAAGCAGCACCGTACGTCGATCTCGTCATGGGACCCGACGCATACCGAAACCTACCGATCGCGCTTGACGCTCTAACACGCGACGAGGAAGCACACATCTCCCTAACAGAGCGAGACCCGTTCCTCGGCTTGCGGTTGGATAAAACCGAAGATTACGCTGACATCGCACCCATCCGAAAAGAGGGGATTCGCGCATGGCTCACAATCCAACGCGGCTGCGATAAGATGTGCACCTTCTGCATCGTTCCTTTCGTCCGCGGCAGAGAACGGAGTCTACCGCTAAAACTCCTCGTCGAAGATGTCGAAAAATTGGTCGATCAAGGGTTCAAAGAGGTCGTCCTGCTCGGTCAGACAGTTAACTCCTATCACGACAACGGTTCCGATTTCGGAGACCTCCTCTTCGCTGTCGGCGAAGTAAACGGATTAGAGCGCGTACGATTTACCTCACCACACCCCGCAGACGCAACCGACAGCATGATTGATGCAATGGCAAGTTGTCCAACCGTCTGTAAACACCTACACCTCCCTTTACAATCCGGTTCGACAGCAGTGCTGGAACGGATGCGCCGCACCTACACGGCGGAGGAATATCACACGCTTGTCGCAAAACTCCGAGAACGTGTCCCGAATATCGCATTCTCTACAGATATTATCGTCGGGTTCTGTGGTGAAACCGACGAAGAATTTGAGCAGACCTATCAGATGATGACAGACATCCGATACGATTCAGCCTTTATGTTCAAATACTCTGAACGCGAAGGGACACTCGCACACAAAGCACTACCCGATGATGTACCCGAAACAGTGAAAGGACAACGCCTGAAACAGATTATCGAACTTCAAGAGCAGATCTCTGCTGACATCAACACCGCTGCAATCGGGGACACGGTCACCGTACTCGTTGAAGGCGAATCGAGACGCGATGCCGATAAATATCACGGAAAAACAGACGGCTTCAAAACAACTGTGTTCCCGAAAATGGACAGCAAGATTGGTGATGTTGTTAACGTCCGTGTTAACAGCACCACAGCGCACACCTTGATTGGACAGATTATTGATGGATAAGATTAGAATCAAAAATAGAACCGAAATTGAGAAGATGCGGCGGAGCGGTCAAGCCGCAGCGACTGTACTAAAGCGTATCGGTGAGGCAATCGGACCAGGGGTCTCGACCGCAGATTTAGAACATATCTCACGCGACGCAATCGCCGAACTCAACGCCACATCTTCCTTCTTAGGCTATCAATTACCAGAACACGAACCGTATCCAGCAACCATATGCACCTCCATTAACGATGTCGTTATCCACGGAATCCCAGACAAAAAACACGTCCTAAAAGACGGCGACATCATCGGGATTGATACAGCAGTGCGTATTGACGGCTACCACGGCGATAACGCATACACTTTTCCTGTCGGTAACATCGCATCGGAAGCGGAACTTTTGCTTAAAGTGACACGCAGTTCTCTCTACGACGCAATCGCTGAAGCGAAACCCGGAAACCGTATCGGCGACATCTCCTTCAAATTACAGGACGCTGCAGAATCCAACGGGTTCTCCGTCCTCCAGAGTTTTTCCGGACACGGCATCGGACGAAACCTCCACGAAGCACCCGAAATTCCGTGTCTCGGCGTACCTGGACGCGGGTTACGCCTACGACCCGGTATGGTCCTCGCTATTGAAACGATGGTGAACGTCGGACTCCCGGATGTACAACTCTTACCAGACGGTTGGACGATTACGACAATCGACGGTTCTCTCTCCGCTCTCTTTGAACATACAGTGGCGATCCTCTCCGACGGACCCGAAATCTTGACAGGGAGTTCATTGTGGGAAACCTAACAACAAAAATCATCGGTGTTATCACCGCAGTCCTCATCTTCGTCTCGCTCTATCTCATCTTCGGATACGCGCGCCTTGAAGGCACGATGCTTGAAGTCCAAAAAATCTTCTACTACCACGTCTCTGCAGCACTGACTGTCTTTGTCGCCTTCGGTGTCAACTGTGTTTTCAGTATTAAATACCTCATCCAACGGAGACCGAACGATGACCTGTTGGCAGCTGCATCAGCCGAGCTCGGTGTCATCTTTTGCACGATCGCACTCCTATCAGGCCCCATCTGGGCGCGATACGCATGGAATACATGGTGGAATTGGGAGGCACGCCTGACAAGCACACTCGTACTCTGGCTCATGTACATCGGTTATTTTATTCTTCGCTCCGCGTTAGAATCCGATAAACGCAGCACCTATTCCGCAGTCCTCGCAATCATCGCTTACTTGGATGTTCCGATCGTCTACTATGCCGTTGATATCTGGCAAGGTGGGTTGCATCCCGACCGTGGCACAAAGTGGAGTCTCGAAACAACAATGCAACATACATGGATGGTAGCACTCCTCGCACTCATCATGCTTTTTGTATACCTGCTTATCGTCCGGTATAGAATGAAAAAAGCACAGATGCGTTATGAAATCGTCCAGCAAAAATACCTTCGGGAGGCAGCTTGATGCGTATACTCGTTTTGGCAAGTTTTATAATAGTTCTCGGGTTATACCTTTTCGCAACGCAGATACCGATCAGTATTACACCCGACAAAGTCGCGGGGGCTGTTTCGGCGGCAATTTCAAAATCCGAAGTCCCTGTAGATGAAGAGGTCGTAGAGCAGGTAGTGATAGATTCTCTCACAATACTCGAAAAGGGGCAAAGAACGCGCCTGACCTACCTTTTCGCCGCATACATCGTTATATGGTTGGTCTTTATCCTCTACGTCTTGCGTTTAGAACAGCAGCAACAACTATTAGACCAACGCCTCGCACAACTCGAACAGACAACTACTAAAAATGAAAACGTTCCACTTCAAAACACAACAGACACTTAATCAACCGCTCACCGAAGTCTTTGAATTCTTCTCTGACGCGCATAACCTCGCTGCGATAACACCGCCGTGGCTCCGTTTTGAAGTCCTAACCCCCGCACCGATTGAAATGTCTCTCGGAACGCTTATTGATTATCGACTGAAGCTGCGTGGCATTCCAATCAGATGGCAAAGCGAGATTACCGAATGGAATCCGCCGCACGCTTTTATGGATGAACAACGCCGGGGTCCTTACCGTCTCTGGCGGCATATACATACATTTGATGAAACTGCAAACGGTGTGATAATAGGTGATTCGGTGGAGTATGCTGTCTGGGGGAATAGCCTCGTGAACAAGTTTTTCGTGCGACCGGACATCGAGAAGATTTTCGCCTACCGAGCGGAGCAACTCGGTGAGATCTTCAGTTAAATAGGACTTACGCATGCCGCTCTTTTGTAGCATAAACTGTTAGTTTGTGTCCCGAGAACGCTCGGTTTTCCGAAAAATCTCATCTAACAGAATAGGCTGCAGTCAAAATTGCGTCCGTCCTGTTAAAGAAAGAACAGGACATTTCTGTAGAAACGTATCCTTCCATAGTAATGCATCACGCGCTCCACATAATCCAACGTTTCATCAAAACCCTCAAAATAACCGTGCGGAGGCACATCGCTTCCCCACACTTCGCGATGCATATCTGTGTGCTGCCGCGTCAATTGACTGAGCGCATCACGCACAGGTTCCCATAACAACGGATCGGCATTTTTTCGGTGCCGGACGAGTGCTTGCGCGTCTCGGACACGTCCGATACCGCCGTTGTAACTCGCTAACACCAAGCGATGCTGATGTGCATCTTCGCTTTCCGAGAACGCATGATATAAGGTATGTAGATAACGCGCCGCACCGGCGATGTTCTGTTCCGCATCCAGTGGGTCTTCGACACCGAGTTCCTTTGCCGTCATCGGTATCAGTTGTGTCAAGCCTTCTGCACCGGCGGAACTTCGCGCGTTTTCCTTAAAGCCCGATTCCTGCACAATCAGCGCACATACCAACCGTGAATCCAAATTCTCTTTAACGGCATACTTCTGAATCAACCGCCTATATTTGAAAATCTTCGGCGTAAGCGCGAGCAACCGCAAATCCAGGTGAAGGTTGATAATCCCACCGAACACGAGGATTAAAGCAAGTGTTATGAGGATAAGGAAGAAAGTACGTTTACGGAACATTTGAATTCATTATCAGTTGTCAGTTAAAGAGGCACCTGATTAACCACAGCATCTCTTAACTGAAAACTGAAAGATTTTTTTCGGAGAAAAAAATCGTACTGACAACCGACAACTGTTAAAAAAGATACCCCATCTGAAACTTAACCCTGTGTCCACGACGCGTCTCCCCGCTACGGTGTTCGCTATTTTGTGTGTGCTGCCATGCATACGAGAGAAATATATTCCACGCATCCAATGGACGATACGAGAACCGACCGCCGATTTCTGTTGTACGGGCGACAACTCCTGTAGGAAACGGTAGCACCTTGAAATCTTCGCCATAAAACCGATCCGCGATTGTACCCTCACCCTGTCGCGTCAGCACGCCGTGTACCTCAGCCTCAGCAGAGACCGTAAACTGATAAGATGCCGATACCCGGACTGTATCCGAATCCGTACCGATAGGATGTCCGATCACATATCCGAAATGTGTAAACTGATTATCCGGTACAAGGTGCGTATATGCCCATCGGTTGACGCGCGCGTACTCGCTATGAACTTCGAATTGCCGGTCAAAACGTTCAGGATACCACGTCAACCCCAAAAGCCAGGCAACCGCGTGCGGATCGTTCGCCCCCGGAACATACTGGATGTCGTCAATGAGCCATTCACCGTAGAGACGTAAACCGTCAACCGGACGGATTGCTGCGTCAATAGCAAACATAACATTATCGTCAGCCTTCGCGTTATATTGTAGCGCGTAATAGAAAGTGAACGGGTTCGCGTATTTCCAATCTAACGTCTGAGCATCACCACCGTAAAGCACCCATTCCGCAACACCGATTTCCAAACGGTCATTGTGTTGGTAATCCAATCGGTGTCCGCTCATATAACGTTTTGCCAAATAACGTTTTTCGCCATCGTCATACCATGTTGAATCCAACTGTGTCGTGAAAGCAGTCGCTTTGAACCTTTTCCCAAGCATCGCAGTGAGCCGGATTTGATCAAACGGCGGCGAATTATCCGAGATCCCAACCGTCTTGTGCCGACTCGCACCCCAGAAAACCCAATCTCTCCCGACAAGTAGGCTAAGATATGAATTATTGACCTGTAAATAACTTCGTTTAAAATCGCCAGTGTACCCGCCGCGCCACTGCTCAAGCCGTTGCTCTGCCGTCTTTCCATCAAGTGCGCGACTCTCAAAGTTATGCGTTTCAAATTCCGAATATAGCACCAAACGCGGTGCAATCCGATCTTCAAGACTTCCTGCCGTATAGCGGAAGGCTCCCGCAAGTGCCGGTGCGATCTTCTGCTCCGTCGCCCGGAGTTGTGGCAGGAAACGCAGTACCTGTCCCGTGCGCCCCGTAAGTTCTCTGCTAAACGCACGTTTCAACTTTTCAAGGAGTTTCCGGTCAATCTCAGACGGGACAACCGTCCCTCTCAGAATTCGAGATTCTGCCTGTCGGACGATGGCTGCAACTTCTGCCCGTGAGAGGGGGGCAGTCTGCCGATGAAACCCACCAGTGATGCCTACCGTCTCTAACTTCGCAAGCGCATCAGGAACCCATCCATCGAAATTCAGCGGGACATCCGGCGCACCGGACGCAGTGTTCAGAATGAACATGAATGCAAAGCAGTAACCAGTTACCAGTAACCAGTGCCCAGCTAAAGAAGGCTCTCCTCTGGTAACTCGTAACTGGTAACTCGTAACGGGTAACTGGTTACTTCTCATCACGCCTCCGCTTCCAGTTTCTTGACGCACGCATCAATATGTCGGAACTGCCACGTCCAGCGTGTGTTATAGAGAAACTGCCGCAGATCAAATCGGTTGTCGTCTGGTGAATAAGATTCCGCGTGATAAGAAGGCGTTAGCGTCGTCATTTTATGCCGATTAATTGCATAACATCTAAAGAAATGTTTTACCTTTTCGGCGACCTCGCGCGGCGGAAGATGATCCCACTCCTGTACCAATCTCTCGAACATACGCACCGGACCGCACTGCTCCATTTTACGAAGCTGCCCGAACCGGCTCAATTCGGCGTAGGTCATCCCCATATCGTCTTCATCGGTCTGTGTGTAGGTTTCGGTGATCGGCTCCAACTCCGCTGTCGGGGGTGCCTCGATAATCTCAGCAAGCGCAGGATAATCGAGATGATCTTCCGCCCACTTCAAGAAACGACGTAAATCGAGTTTACTGATACCACCAATCGGATTAATGTCGCCGCTACTACAATCGTATTTTGTCAAGTAACCGCGCAACGCCTCGTCAACATTGCCGGTGCCTAATACAAGCAGCGTACCTTCACAGTTTCGTACCCACGGCATCATCTGTGCAAACAGATAACTCAGCACCATGCGGAGCCGCGCCTGTATATTTTGGAGTGCTTGGTTCTCCTGATAACTACCGCCTTCAACTTTGAATTTCGGCGTTTTGTGTGTAATCCGAGTAAAGAGCGATTGCAAGGCATTCACAACGCCATCTATATTGATGTTCAGATGGTACGATCCGATCTGCTCAGCGAGGAGTTTCGCTCGTTTCCGAGTCTCACGCGAACTGTTCGCACTCCCCATATAAGAGGTGTATAACAGACGATTCGCCAGGACACACGGATCAGAAAAAATATCGGGTGTCTCGTTGTCCGCAAGCCACCGACCCACATCGCGAGTCACTGCCGTATCCTTTTCGCGTATCGCCTTTGCGACCAATTGACACATTGAACCGACCAAAGTCGCAACCGCACCGCTGTCCGCACCCCCCGAAAGCGGAATGAAGTAACCCGCTGCTCCTGACCGACGCAGATAATCCCAGAGCCAACAAGCAGGACCGTAGGCGATCTCCTCTTCTGGTATGTGCGTATGCGGTTCAATTTTTCGACTCGCCGGGGGCGCGGTCTCCCAAGATGTAGTACTGAATGCAAAATCGGTCTCTATCTGCGGAAGTCGTTCCGTTTGACTCGCCTGCACAGCACGACTCGCTTTCACACCCCGATAACTCCGAACAGCCTGAAGGTCCACCGTCGCAGTCACCACCTCTACATCTTTGAGTGAAAATTGGGAACCTTGTGCCAAGATGTCGCCGTTCTGTGCAATCAGCGCGCAGCCATCGAAATAGAGCCGACCACCGTCACATCCCTGTTGGTTGGCATAGAGATAGACCCCACCGTTTTTAGCACTCGCATTCCGAATCAGCGCAATCCGTGTGTCCAATTTGCGTAACTCGTGATGAGAACCCGACCCGTTGCCAATGATTTCGACACCCGCGTTTCCAAACTGGATATGCGGACTCATCGGCACAAAGAGTTCCTCACACGTCTCCGCTGAGAGAAGTGTATCCCCAGTCGCAATCGCCGCAATACCAATCGGAACCTTATTTTTCCCCGTCAGTTCACGAATCTCATGCGGGAGCGTGTACGGTTCAGTCGTCCAACCGTGCGTCCATGCCGTGAACCAGCGATGCTCCCGATAGTTACCGTCGCTCGCAAGAACCATCTTCGGACGGATTAACAGAATCTCGCCATCTAATACGAAGACTCGGCAGTTATAACGGACATTTTTGTGCATCACAGGCATACCGATGTCGCACAAAATACCGTCCGTATGACCACCTTTAAGGATACACGCCAGCGATTCCCAGCTGTGCTGCAGCGTATCAAGTTCGAGAAAATGGTCTTCACAGGAATAGCCGCTGATCTCCAACTCCGGTCCCAGCCGATACCGCGCCCCGCGCCCCTTCGCAATCTCAATAGATTCAATGATACGCGCAGTGTTACCCTCAAAATCGAGACTCCACTGGTTCAAATTGCACGTCGCCAGGACTGCTTTCATCGTCTCGTCCTTTAATAGTTATAAGTTTTCAGTTACAATAGGTTTTGGATAACTCCAAAGTCTCATTTCTGAAAATGGTTATCAGTTATCAGTACGGTTTTTCTACGAAAAACCTTTCAGTTAACAGCAGGGCTATTTAGTTCTCCGTCTTTTCGTCCAATTTTGACACCCCAGGCCCGGTAGGTGCGGTTTCCAACCGCACACCCCAGACCCGGTAGGTGCGGTTTCCAACCGCACCGGAACTGAAAAGAAAAATCAAAAATTTAGAAAATCCGATAATTTTAGGACTTACGCATTTCGTCTTAAAGTCCCCCTGATAAGGGGGATTTAGGGGGTTAATTCCTACTTTTTACGTCTAAACGTCCAATATTTTCTCAATTTGCGTAAGTCCTGAATTTGTCTAAAACTAAATCACCCTGAGTTAACAGTTCTTAATGCTGGTTAGTTATAAGTGGTTGGTGGTAGGTTAAGAGACTGATACCAACCGAAACCCTCTTAACCTATAACTTATAACTTATAACTATTAACTACTTACGTTTTCTGCGGTTTCTTACGAGCGGCGGGAAATAGGATATTGTTCAGAATTAACCTATACCCGGGTGAATGTTTATGTAAATCGAGGTTCGTCGGAATCGTTCCCTCACCCACAAGGTGGCGATAGTCTTCGGGATCATGTCCACCGAGAAACGTAAAAGTGCCTTTCCCTAATTTACCGTGGATATATTTCGCATAATTCGTGCCTTCCACCTGCCCCAAAATCGTAATAGACCCCCGAATCTTGTCCAGATTGAACGATGTCGTCTGACCGAGGAACCCAGGGACGACGCTGACGTGATTTTGTGTGAGCATCGTCGGAATCGGATCGTGTTTCGCAGCAAATTCAAACAACTTAAAATCTTCAACACCGCTCTGTGCATCCCTATCCGGGTTCGGATTATCTATATCGGAAAATTCGTATCGGTACGGACTCGTATAAAGGCTGAAGTTCTCGAATGCCAAAGTCCGCTGAAAGTCGAGCCGTGCTTCTGCATCGCCAGCAATCGGTGTTCCATCGAGTTCGGAGGCTACGATGTCAACGGCTCCGCCGCGCGTCGCCAAAGCAATGTCCAACGTCTCCGGGGCAGAGCACATCGCGAAGATAAACCCACCGTTAATAATATAATCGGCTATCATCTGTGCCGTCTGTCCTTTGTGCTGCGCGACCCTTTTAAACCCCGCTTCCGAAGCAGCTTCCTCAAACATCAGCATCCGCTGCTGATACCAGACCTGTGTCGAAAACGACGCATGAAACTTACCGTGCTGCCCCGTAAAGTCTTCGTGATGCAAATGGAGCCAGTCATAACCTGCTGTCTCTAAGACACCGCTCTGCACCTCTTTATCCCATATCTCGTCGTAAGGGATCTGTGCGTAGTCAAGCGCGATCTTAACAGCGTCGTCCCACGGATCGCGATACGCCGATGCCTCCGGTGGCGCATAGACAGCGACTTTCGGTGCCTTCTCCAATAGGATCTCGTCCATATTGCTACCTTCAAGGACAGATGCCTTGATCTCGGTATACGCCGCATCGCTCAGCGGCTCAAAACGGACACCCATCAACGCAGCACGGACACGAACATCTTCTGAATCCGGTAAAACGAACGCACCCCCGCGATAGTTCAACCACCAGTAACACCGATACTCACGCGGAACTTCTAACGCCCAATACGTCAAACCGTATGCCTTCAGATGATTGGTCTGTTTCCCATGCTCCATCGGGATTAAAAGCCACTGGGCACTAACACTGTTCACAACAATAAACGCCGACAATAATATCGCCAACCGAGCAATACAGGTGAGATACTTACAAAATTTTTTCATATTCAAAGTTTCCAGTTATACCATTTCTGTAAATAAATTTCTCTTTATGTAGAATAACCCAAGTTGCCACCTTGTAGCATAGGCTGTTAGCCTGTGCCTCTTCGGGTTCTCCGAAAATGGTAGGAAACACGCCAAGTTTTTCGCGAAAATGACCGCTTTTCACTGAAAAACGGTGTCCCTGCGTCTAAAATCACATAAGTAGCAAGTTGGGTTAGAATAAACTGTTAGACAATTTACGTAGGTTGGGTTGAGCCGTAAAACTCAGTAACCTTGTAGTGCTACCGAAACTACTGTTCTCCAAGACCTCCTTCATCAAAATAGATACAGCGAAACCCAACAACACACCTGCGCGTTAACACAGTACCCCGTTACCCAGAACCCACTTAACTGCCACTGGTTACTGACCACTGTTACCTGAAACAACCGCAGGTGTGTGTCCAAATATGACCTGACCGTTATGCATCAGCGGTGTTTCCGAGGTCTCAGGAGTCAGCGTGTCAATTGTCCAGAGTTGTCCGTTGTTTTCATACAGGACCCAGCGTCCATCAGGCGGAATCCAAACCGGTCGTGTACCGCCTCTCTGCGTTAACTGCCGTTCTCGCGGCACACCCGCATCCGAGTAGGTGATCATCCAAATCTGTGAACGATTCTCCTCCGTACGTGTGAACGCTAATTGGTTCGGATTCGCAGGCGACCACGCCGGTTCCGCATCATCAGCAGACGACAAGACAATCGGTTCTACGCTTGTCGCCACTTGGTCGAAAGCATAAATATTTCGTCTCACTGCTTCCGCATCCGGGTTTTCGACCGTGCCGGTTGTGACATAAGCCAGCATCGAACTGTCGCTATTCCACGCCGGTGTGAAACTCTGCAACGCCGTTGACGGGACAACGTATTCCGAACCACTCGGAATGTGCTGCATCACCACACGACTCCGATTCCCGAACTCCGAACGGACGTAGGCAATATATTCCGCATCCGGTGAGATTGACACATCACGTGCCAATGCACGCCCGTCAAGTAGGACCGCACCATCGGGTGTCTCAGAACCCCGAATGATTACATTCCCATCTGTATCTTGATAAACAAGTGTGCCGTTGTCTGCGACGCTTGGCGTGTGTCCAGCACCAAACCGGAGACTACTGCCATCAGGGGTCATCCCCCAAATAATATTATCATAACTGAAGTAGATAAACCCGGGTAAACTCTCAGGACTTGGCACACCGTTCTGTTCATTAACTGTAGCCGAGGCAATACCTGTCCCTTCAGGGGCGTTATCAGTTTCGGCGATATTCGCTTTCGGGACGAATTGTTCAGCGTCTCCGAGTTCCCATCCGGCACCGCTCGCTATCCAGAGAAAACCGATCCCTTTGCTCCAGTATTTCCACTCCTCATTGACCCGACCGTTGCGAGTGATGCTAAACACATCTTCAGGTTCACCGAAACGTCTCTTAATCTCCCAACGTCCGCCGTCATCAATCTCCGCCATGTTGCCATCTGCGTCGATGTAACTCGCGAGGATTTCGATATTGATATGCGGTGTCGTCTCTCCCGGAAAAACAGCGATGGCTGCAGGCGTGCCACGTACCGGATGGCGCGTCCCGTATATCCCGACACCGTCCGTCACCCCTGTCTTGCCGTCCTTATTTGCATCCATAATCGCCATAACATAGTAAATACCGGGCAGCACATTGACCTGATAGTGACCCGCTTCATCAACTGAAATCGGCATCGCAATCGGTTCACTGAATTCTGGGGTATATGAAAGCGTTAAAATACCGCGTTCAACCTTATCGTTCCCGTCCCAAGTGATACGTCCAGTAATGCTCCCTTGATCTATATGTGCCTCAATTCCGGGAGGCGTGGCATGCAGAAGTCCGTTGGCATCATAGCGCGCGCTTAATAGGAGTTCAATGTTCAGGTTTTCACCAGCACTCAGCGTGATTGGCTCGGGAGGGGTCGTCGTTATGTCCAGCGTTCCGTAGCCACCTAAACCGTCACCCTCGCTATACTTACCATCTTCGTCAGCATCTAAATTAACGATGACATAGTATTCACCCGGCGGAAGCGCGATGTTGAATGTACCATCTGTGGCGGTTTCACCACTCGCAATCGGGTTGACTAACGCAGCATCGGTATACACCTCCACACGCGCAGGCGTACGTCCAGGCAGAGAGACATTGCCTGTCAATATGCTCGAATTGTCTTCGTCCATCCGATTTGAGCGTTGATACTTGGCGGTGATCGTTATACCGATATTTCCAGTGAACTTATTGGATGAGACCAACACAGGTTCCGGGAATTCACCGCGTTTTCGCATGTTTTCAACACCATAGAACCCGAAACCGTCTCCCGCATCCAATCTATTCGTGCCGTTGTTGTCAACAATTGCCATGAGATAGTATTTACCCGGCGGCAAATTGAGCGTCCACGCACCCGATTCCGACACCGTCGTAATACCGGCGCGATATTTCCAAGATAAATCTGTATACGCCAGAACTAAAGTCTTTTGACCCACTGCGGCAGGCTGTTTTGAATTTCCATTGTCCTCTGCCAACATAACCGTACCGCTGCAACCGGAGGTCGCCGTACGCAGATCGGCTTGAAATTGTTGGAGCGTACTCGGGCGATATTCAGATACCGGAACAATGTCAAACTTCCCATTAATATCTGTCGCACGCGCCGTGATCGGAATCTCTATGTCTCGAACCGTTTCCCGGTTATCTATTTCAATGATCTGATATTTTTGTGTTTTATCATTCCAAGCAGTGATACCGAAAATACCGAAACCGTCACCCACGTTAAAGTTCCCAGATTTATCGACATCAATATAGGCGACGAGATAATATTGTCCCGGTTCAACATTGAGCGTGAACCTACCGTCCCCAAGTTGCGGAATCCCACTGATATATAACTCTCGCAGCTTCTCATCTCGGTAGGCAGAGACATTCGCATGCGACAGATCGTGTCCGTCCCAAAGAATCCTTCCTGTTATCGTCGCTGTCAGTCGTTTTGCGTCCACATTCTCCTGCGCCAGAAGATCTCGGTGGAATACATCACCTACAACGCCAATACCGATGACGAGAAATAGCAGCATCAACCGTTTCATGTTTTCTTCCTTTGTCCGTATTTTGTCTGTATGGCTTTCGTATTTAATACATGCTATTAATAGTAACACAAACACCGAATAATTTGCAAGTGGAGAATTACTGCAAAATAGTGATACGGTGTGAAAAACGGAACGCAACTGATGACTGATAACTGACAACTGATAACTCATAAAACATTTGACTTTCACATTAAAGATATGATATAATATTTAAAATTTTCTCGCGTCCAAGTCATAACACAATCCGGTTTCGGTCTAAAGGACAATTCGTCGGATCGAAACGTAAACCAAAGAGGAGAAATTTGGTAATGAGATTGAAAATCTATTATATCTGTGCTGTCTTACTGGTACTAAGTCTATCAGTCCCAGTGGTGCTTGCACAAGACGCACAAGAGGAACATCTGGTCGGTTGGTGGTTATTTGACAGCGCAAAAGATGAGATAGGTAACTGGGACGATATAACCCTCCACAATGCTGAACTCAAAGATGGACAACTCGTTGTTGAAACAGGGAAATGGGCACACGCACTTGAATACACCGGACCCGACATCACAGAGTTAACATTAGTGTCCTGGATAAGCTTGGACGACTATGCAAGTACAGCAGGATCCGCACTGACACTCGATAAAGAGACTGTAGACCAATTCTGTGCAATCGTTTGGGCTGAGCGAGTCGCTAAACAGTGGATGCCGGGAAGTAGCCATTTCAGGCGTACTGACGATTTCCCGGATGCAGTCACCGAAAAAGAGGATGGCGAAATGGTCTTCTTAGCGATTACGTATAAAGATGTCAAAGACCAGTACGAAATCACAGGGTACCGAAACGGTGAGAACCTCGGAAGTTTCGTTAAAGGAGACCTGAGAACCTGGCCAAAAGGTGACGCTGAAGCCATTTGGGGAAAACGCCATACAAACGGACTCGGTGGACCCGGTGAACTTAACGCACACATCGAAGAAGCCCGAATTTACAACGTCGCTTTGACCGAAGATGAGATTCAGAGCCTCGAACTTGGAACGCTTTCTGTTGAACCGCAAGGCAAACTCGCAACATCATGGGCAAAGCTTAAAACGGAATAAATCTTTAACAATGGGGCAACGACCGTGCTTTGCCCCACTGTTCTATTAATCAGGATTTACGCATGCTGCTCTTTTGTAGCATAAACTGTTAGTTTGGGTTCTCCACCAAAACGCTGTGTTTTCCAAAAAATTTCATCTAATGGAACAGGCTGCTGTCAAAGTTGCGTAAGCCCTGTTAATGTTACACTTTCTCATTTTTTTTACCACAGAGAATGATATAGAATAACCTATAAACCCTTACAGTTATTGGGTTTCATGCCGATAACTCGTACAACCCAATGTTACACCCAGTGTAACATTTTAAACTGAAATTTTCATTTCTACATAGGAGGATTTTAATGGCAGATGTAGGAAGTGCTGCACCAGAATTCACCTTAACAGGTGCAGTCAACGAAGAAGATGTTGAAGTTTCCTTGAGCGACTACGCTGGTAAAAATTTGGTCGTGCTTTTCTACCCGCTCGATTTTTCACCGGTCTGTTCTGAACAGGTACCGGACTTCAACGAACAATTAAGCGCAATTCAGTCGAAAGGTGCCGAAGTTATCGCTATCAGTCGCGACTCAGCCTTCGCACACAAGGCGTGGAGTGAAGCTCTCGGTGGCATCGGTTTTCCGCTGCTTGCCGATATGAACCTCGCCGTCTCTAAAGAATTCGGCATGGCACTCGAAGAAGTCGGAATTACCACCCGCGGTGTATTTATCGTTGACAAAAACGGAAAAATCGCTTTCAAACACGTCGAAGAAGCGCCGCCAGACAACACACTGCGCGCAGAACAGGTCTTAGCAGAATTAGACAAACTGTAGTAAATACAGTCCACATGGCACACTTAATCGAAAAGCAGGCATCGATCGAAACTTCTATCCGATAATTCACGCGCACCCGTTTGCAAGCGAGGTTTTTAACTCCGCTTCACACGCACTCTCTGCAGGCGGGGTTTGTAACCCCGCTTCACGTGCACTCTCTGCAGGTGGGGTTTGTAACCTCGCTTCCGATGCTTGCTTTTCATTTTTAACTTTGCATTGACAACGCCATATCGGTACAGTATAATAGTATAGAACTTACGCACTTCCGTCTTAAAGTCCCCCTGATAAG
>JAAXHL010000148.1 GCA_012270865.1 Candidatus Poribacteria bacterium
ACAATAACTTCTGAGAAATATCAGTTCAGTATTTTTACACTTGCGATTGCTGTGGTCTTCACACTCGTTATCAGCGGCGCACACCACGTATTTGCGGCTAATTTAATTCAAGGCGGTCCAATCGCCGAAGACGCGCTCTTGGAAAATCCAGACCCCAACGATGACGGTCTCAGAGAAGATCATAGTGATGTCGAAACTTGGATTACGAAATGGTATGGCCCCGATGGCAACTATGAAAACAGCGGCGGTTTTGGCACGACAGCAGAAATCGATCTTATTTCTGAAGGGACTGGCGGTCAAATTACCGACGCTTCGCTTTCAACGTTGTCAGGCCTGCTCCTGTCACAGGAACTTGATGTGGAGTGGGGCGACGACCACGGCGGTACACGCGGCTGGGAAGTCTTTGAAATCGATCCAGCAGACGGAAATAACATGAACAGAGGCGGACCCGTTGATAACATCGAAACCTACGCTGTTATCGTTATTGACGCACCGAGTGCTATGACCTCTATCATGTCCCCAGCACACGACGACCATGCTCATATCTGGATTAACGGTGAAAAATGGTACAATAACTCCAGATGGTCGGGTGGCGCAAGAACGATCCTTCATAACGTTGAAGTCGAATTGCAAAAAGGCGCGAACGTCCTACTTTATCGTTGTGGTGAAGGCGGCGGTTCCGCATACTTCAACCTCCACTTTGACGATGCAACCCATGACGCTGTCACAATCTACCCGAAAGATTCAACAGATCAGCAGAGTTTCTTCGATGAAATCGCACCGGTGACACCTGTTGAACCCGTCGGAAAGTTGACGACGACTTGGGGAGATATCAAACGAAAATAGGCATTATCTATCCCTATTTTCTGCAGGCGCGCTATCTACAGCGCGCCTATTTGTTTTAATAGTTGTCAGCATTGTAGGTTGGGTTGAGCGGTAAAACCCACACATCATTTTATAGCAGAGAATTCGATTTTTGATGCCCCGTTTCTATACGTAGAAATAGCGAAACCCAACACCTTTTGATGGTAATGTATATGAAATATCGCCGAACGAAAATCAGTGGTGGAACGTACTTCTTTACTCTCGTCACTCACAATCGCAGAAGGTTCCTGTGCAATCCAGACAACGCGGAATTATTACGCCAAGCGTTTCGGTATACAATGCAACGGCATCCTATAGAGATTGATGCCTTTGTTCTACTCCCTGACCATCTGCACTGTATCTGGACTTTGCCTAAGGATGACCACGACTTTTCAATGCGATGGCGGTTGATCAAAAGTTACTTCAGTCGTAATTGTTCGGATAGGTATGATGGTATTACCTACAAATCACGTCGAAGTAAACAAGAGCGAGCGTTTTGGCAACGCAGATTTTGGGAACACACAATTAGAGACGATCAAGATTTTGCTAAACATGTTGAATACATTCATTACAATCCAGTCAAGCACGGTTTAGTGGCTGCCCCGAAAGATTGGGAGTACTCCAACTTTCATCGTTACGTTCAGGTTGGATTATATGACGAGATGTGGGGAGCGGGAGGGGAAATTTTATTTTCACCAGAAATTGGTAATGAGTAAAATAGGTAAACACAGCAGAACTTTAACAAAGAACTTCCTTGTAACGTGAATTAAAAAATAAAAATTAAAGTGTCCTGTAGGTTGGGTTGAACGGAAATCTCCTAAAAAATCGCACATAGCACAGCGTTTCCAAGTAACCGAAAAACCTGAAACCACCACAAACCGAGTGAAACCCAACGCATTATGGTATCGATACGGTTTGGGATGTTGGGTTTCGCTACACCTATCTATAGGAACGGTTCATTGAAGAACGGAGTGCTGTGTATAGCGAGAATGTGCTTGTGGTTTCACCGCTCAACCCAACCTACAAATGATTTTGATAATCATCAACTACATTGACTGAAAATAAAAAAGGCGGATCCGAGGATCCGCCTTTACGTTTTGCTGTACCGAAAAATCGCGAGCGCAGCTCGCTCCTACCGATAACCTTATGCCGTTACGATGCTTCTAACGTCTGGTAGCGTTCCCACTTATCGCCTGCGGCGGCGGCTTGACGCTCCAATTCGGTGCGCCATCCGACGACTTCACCCGCCTTGATACGTTGAATGTCAAAACCCGCATAGCGATCTTCAAGCCTATCGCCGAGTTTGTACCTCGCAGCCCAACGGTCCCATGCCGTTTTCATCCATTCGTGCGGAAGTGCTTCCCGGACAGCCGGATCGAGTTGCCATGCGAACCTCGCATCTGCGACCGTCGGTGCCTCGTCGGAGGGACCACCCCACTTCGACCAACCGATGGACAACGTATTGCGTTCACGTTCAGGCACTGTGTGTCCGGTATGGATCGTTGCACCGTTACGGATGAGTGCCTCGCCGGGTTTCAGACGAATCGCGACCTGACCGGGCAGCGGATCCGTACCGTTCCAACTCGGTGTATAGGGGACACCCTGATCCTTCATAGATTTTGGCAGGAGGACATCGTGCTCAAGCGGGGTCCGCCAACGCCTGTGGCTCTCTACAACGAGTTCGTGGCATTCATCGTCGGCGAGTGCCAAAAACATACCGACACCGTTCCGTTCAGTGATAGATTTTTCGTTCCGTTCCTGAATCTCGTTCCACCGGATCCGTTCGACCTCCTCAGAATAAGCCTCAGGACCATCGCCACGGACCTCTTCTTGTGAGAAGTAACCTTTCCCGGTACCCCACCACGTCACGTCTCGATGCCAACCGAGTTTGTGTTCATTTTGGCGGGGATTGCACCAGAGGAGTATATTCGTCATCACGAGTTCCTCAGGTGCCGCGCCACACCAAGATTGGACGAAGCCTGTGAATTCTGGCGATCCGTAAAATTCAGCGAAAGCGGGTTCGTTGAATGCCGGATGGATGATCCCTCGGATTGCCCAAGGTTCATTCCCACCCGCGCGGTGAACATACCCTTTAGAGCAGTCAATGACATCGTAACCGTTATCGGGGGCACACGCCTGCGTAACGCGGCGTCCCGCTTCTCGAAGCTTTGGAATCCACGGATTGTCAGCAAAATCATTGATGATGACGAAACCGTGTTCCCGTAGATGTTCCAATCTTTCAGGTGTCGGTCCAGGTGCCGAAAGTTCAGGCTTGAAATCGGCAAAAGCCGGTGCACGATAGACCTCTTTCTTCGGTGATTGATCGTTGCTCATGTCATGCCTCCTTTGAGGAAATTTCTTGAACACTTGTCGAAATTTGAGGATATACTATCACATACTTTAGTTTTCGGTTTTCAGTTTTCAGTTAAGAGATTATTTGTATCGGTTACCTTTCCTGCTAATACTACAGAACACCTCTTTAACTGAGTACTGAAAGCGCAGCGTACTGATAACTGATAACCAGTACTCTGACAACTGGTAACTGGTAACTGGTAACTATTAATGCATCTCTATTGAAAGCACGTAACTCAAGATTGTCACCAAGAGCCATGTCGCAACCAACACGACCCCAAACGGACGTTTCAACTGGTCACCCGATACGAGGATACCGCACCGGAAAACGATCAAGATGAACACCATCGCGGGGAACAAGAATTGGAAGAACTGACCATCTGCTTGCAAACCGCCCTGCGTCGCAGCAGCCGAGACACCCGCCACAAAAAGCACATTCAAGATGTCCGCACCGATAATATTCCCGACTGCTAACTCACCGTGTCCGCGTCTGACTGCCGTTATCGCCGTCACCAGTTCAGGGAGCGATGTGCCGAACGCAACGAGGGTCGCTGAAATAATATGTTTCGGGACCCCAATCCGTTCTGCCATGATACTCACGGCTGGAATCAGAATTTGCGCCGAAACAACAATGATAACGATTGCTCCGATGAGTTTAGTGAGTATCGCAAAGGCGTTGCCTTCCTCAGCGTGCGTGTCTTCTGAATTGTTGTCAGTATCTGACGGCATTGAACCTGCCCATCGGATGGACTGCCAAATATACAATCCGAGCAGCACCACAAAGACGACACCGACGAATTGTGGCAGAACACCACCATCACTAAAAACTTGTGCAGGAGAGGACCACGGGAAACACGCTGCTACCATCAGGACACCGGCACCGACCTGTACGTTTGATAGTCGTGAAGCCAGTTGACGGTTGAGCGGTAACGGCGCGATGAGCGATGCCAATCCGAGGATAAGACCTGTGTCGCAAATAATCGAACCGACAGCGTTGCCGAGTGCGAGTCCGGGTTTGCCTTGTAGTGCCGATAGCACCGAGACCGCCGCCTCCGGTGTCGTCGTACCGATGCTCACAATCGTCGCACCGATAACAGCTTTCCCTAACCCCCACCGTGTTGAAAGTGCGACGGCTTCATCAACAAGCCAATCTGCCCCTTTACCGATTGTATAAAGCGTCACCGCGATGATGAAAAAAAGAACCAGACTCGGTAACCCACCAATAAGACTTGTAATCCATTGTTCCATTAACGACTCCTTTGAAAAAGATATAAGTTTTGTATCTTAAGTGTACTGTAGTTTGGACAATCTTTGTAGAATAGGCTTTTAGCCTGTTCCGTCTTCTGTAGAATAGGCTTTTAGCCTGTTCAATCTTTTGTATAACCTGTTCGCTCTTCTGTAGAATAGGCTTTTAGCCTGTTCGCTCTTTTGTATAACCTATTCGCTCTTTTGTAGAATAGGCTTTTAGCCTGTTCAATCTTTTGTATAACTTGTTCGCTCTTTTGTAGAATAGGCTTTTAGCCTGTTCCGTCTTCTGTAGAATAGGCTTTTAGCCTGTTCGCTCTTCTGTAGAATAGGAAACCATTAGTCTGTTCCACCTTGTACTTTTTCTACCAGTTCTACATTGATAAAAACGCGTAGAAAAATACAAACGGTTTCCTTGAAAACACAACACGAAACCGGTAGAAACGATACGAACTATTGTAAAGATAGATTAACAGATACTTGGCACGAAGTCAAGAAAATCTACATTCTTTTTTCTGACGACGAGGTTTTTCACCTCGCCTACTGACGATGGCTGACTGCTATAAAAGGGACGTAGGTTGGGTTGAGCGGTAAAGTTCCAGATTCATGTTATCTATGCAGAGTGTTCCGTGTTTCAATGAACTGTTCTGGTAGATAGGTTTAGCGAAACCCAACGCCTCAAACGCTGTGGGGGTAAGGATGTGTTGGGTTTCACTCTGTTTTTGATGGTTTCAGGGTTCTCCTTTAACTTGAAATCTATCTTCTGTGTACGATTTTTAGTAGGTCTCCGTTCAACCCAACCTACATAATGAACTGAAAACTGAAAGATTTTTCGACCAGTGGTTAATGGGGTTACAATGATTACCGAGAGCAAACAGGAATCTTATCATGGAAACCAATCACTATAATCATGATAATCACTGGTCAAAATCGTACTGACAACCGACAACTAATAATAAAACGTATACGTCGGTCTATCAAGGACGATGCTCAAGATATTCCAGAAACTTCCCATAACAAAATCGCCGAGTGCCAATCCGAGGAATAGGGGTACAGTTTTCCGATAGAGACCGAGTCCACCGTATTTTAGTACGCTCCATTTCGCGAGCGCGCTGATCGCAAACGCTGCCCAGAACAGATGCAGATGGAAGGAGACCCCATAACCGAGCGGATGGATCGGCCACCAGAAAAGTCGGCTCCGTACAGCGGAAAGCAGGATTGTAACGCCGAAACCGACCGTTATCGCGGCGATATGACCGCTATTCGGATCTTGTGGCGAAGTGAGCCACCCCTCAAGAAACCGGTATGCCCGACCCCCGAAACTATTGATCTGTCCACCCACCTTCCCAGAATTAACGCCGAGTTCAAAGAACGTATCCACCAACATGAAGATACACAACGGCATCGCGATAACCGTCAGGATAAGCATCAGACGAGAGAGTCCTTTCACGTCGAGGTTCCCGCGTTCGGCGAGTTTAAACGCTTCGAGTTGGTGCGGCATCGGATGGCTCCGATTGTCTCTATTGAACCAGAAAAAGAGCGAAAACCATGTCAGGTTTCGTGCGCCGATTCGACGTGTACCGAGGATGCTAACGAGGCTATGGTGCGGTCCGATAAAGGTTGTCGAGTGGATAGGGAAACCGATCTGTGCGCGAATTCGGGTCAACGGGATCGCAATCGTCGCAAAATGCGCAACGAAAAATAGCACGGCAATCCACATCGCCATTCCGCCGCGCATCGCAAACCCGACGATGAATATGCCACCCAGAACGATTCCGAGAAACGCCGTTCGGTAACGCATCGGCTCATTTATATCCGTTGTCTTGCCTTGTCCAAATGCTGTGCGAAAGGCTCGCCAAATCTGCCGACGCGTACCCCACAACGCAACCGCACAGATACCGATATACGCGCCGACATTCTGTTCATAAGGATACGGAAAACCGGGGATATTCTCTAAGCCAGTGAGGATAGCGATAAAGTATTGGACTTTATAAAGAAAAAAGAAAAGCAGGCAGGATGTAAGCAGTTCCAACGGCATCAGGAAACCGAGACCGACTGCGAACGGATAGACGATAATCGCATTCCCGCCACGGAGAAGGGCAGTCCACGGTCTTTCAGTGAACAGTCCGTCAAGCGGTATGTGTTTATTCGGAAAAGCCGGAATCGACGGGAAAAAGATGTTAAGTCCGTTGACGAGGCTAATAATCGCCGCGATGCCGAAACCACACCACATCGAGAGGCTCCGTAAAAATCGGTTTGTGTTGTAGGCGAGTTGATACGGCAGCTCGACAATCGGATACACAAGACGTTCCTGTTCCGTCCACTTTTTGCGGATGATGACGTTGATACACTGCATCACGAAGATAAGCGCGAAGGTGAAGACGCACCACCAGAACGTCGGGATCAACCATTGCATGAGATAGTGCATTTCAAAGAGAGGGGTATCACCGAGATAGAAGGCGCGGAGTACGCTTGGGTCGTCGATTGTCAGCCAGTCCGGTAGATAACTCCAGAACAGTTCGCGCCACTCGTTTTCAGGGGTCCCAAAATAGAAAGCGTGGACGATAATCGAAACGAGCGGAAGGAACATGTCGTAGGACATGAAAAGCAGCGTTATCGACATCAGAACGTAGAGGCTGATGAGTTCGCCACCCGTCAATGCGTACTTCGCTGCGTACTTTTTTAGACCGATGTTGAACACTGCGATAACAAGGAGTGTGAAAACAACGCTATAGAACGGCGCCATCAGTGTCGGGAAGGTGTATCGGAGTGCCTCACATTCGATGTGCCATTTATAGATGAACGGCAAGAGTAGTAACGATAGCAGAATCGTACGGAAGGTGATTTTTTCGTAAGTCGGCATAACAGGTAAGGAAGTGGCGAATCGGTAGAAAAGGGGCTAATGTGTTGTTGCAGAAAAGTGAACCGTCCACTTATATTTTACGTTTATTCAGTTAAAAGTTCAAGGAGTAATCCATGAAAATCACACAAGTTGAAGCGTTTGCACTCCGCTATCAAAAAGAAGAGTCGTCCGAAAAACCGACCGAGAATTATTACCTACCAGCCGAGGGATGGCGTTGCATCTATGCCCGACACCACGAAACGATGGTCGTCCGGATTACGACATCGGAAGGGATCGTCGGCTACGGCGAAGGACAGAGTCCAGTCTCACCTCGGACATCAAAAACGGCAGTCGAAGACCTCTGTCGTCCGATACTGATGGAACAAGACCCGTTTGACGTAGAATACCTCTGGCAACGCATGTTCACAGCGATGCGGGAACGTGGACACTATACCGGTTTTTATATTGATGCACTCGCGGGGTGCGACATCGCGCTCTAGGACATTATCGGTCAGGCGACGGGGAAACCGGTTCATAAGGTCCTCGGCGGGCGGTATCGGGACAGAATTCCGCTGTATGCCGGTGTCGGTGGCAGTTCACCGGAAGCAGCGGCGGAACAGGCGGCGCAGTCTGTTGCGGAGGGGTACGGCGGTCTGAAAATTCACTCGACGCTCAGTCGTGCTGAGATTTTAGAAATGGTTGCAGCGGTACGGGAACGAGTCGGTCCGAAAATTAAGTTGATGGTCGATCTCCATACACAATACAGCGTGCCAGAGGCGACGCTCCTCGGACGCGGACTTGAGGCGTTGGACGTAATGTGGTTGGAATCACCGACGGTACCAGAGGACATCCCCGGACAGGCGGCACTATCAGCAGCGTTGGATATGTCTGTCGCTATCGGAGAGTGGACACGCACCCGTTTTGAGTTACGCGAGGTCTTTGAACGCCGCGCCTGCGACATCACGATGCCCGATATTGCACGCACAGGACTCACAGAAGGGAAACGCATCGCAAGCCTCGCCGATACCTATAACATCCCTGTAACACCACACATCGGCGGCGGCGGGATCCTGTCAATCGCCGCAACGATCCAATTCTCGGCGGCGATCCCGAACTTCCTCATCATGGAGCATTCCCCAGGTGCCTACGAGATGAAAGGGCAGATCACCAGCCGAAAACCGATAGTCCAAGACGGCGCATTTGTCCTCGACGATACACCCGGTATCGGTGTCACCATTGACCCAGAGGCATTAGAAGCGTACGTAATAACGTGAGTTCGATAAAAACATACTGTAGCGCGAACTTTTGAGTTTTCACCCATAGCACACAAAAACCGTTCGTTTGCTTATGGAATTACACGCTAAGTACCGAAAACTGACAACTGACAACTGAAAACTACTAATACCCTTTCTCCTTATCGACAACGTTAATCAGCGGTTCGCCGTTCACATATCTGTGCATGTTCTCGATAAAGAGTTCCATCGCACGTTTCGCGATGTTCTGCGATGCACCAGCCGTATGCGATGTTAAGATCACATTTGGGAACGTCCATAGCGGACTGTCTTGCGGACACGGCTCGGTATACGTGACATCCAACCCGGCACCTGCCAACTTCCCGCTTTCCAGTGCAGCGATCAGTGCGTCCTCGTCAACGACGCGACCGCGACTGACGTTAACGAGATAACTCCCGTCCGGTAAGGTATCGAATTCGGCGTGTGAAAGCAGTTTATGGGTCTCTGGTGTGATGGGGCAGCAGACGGTTAGGACATCGGAGCGGGATAAAAACTCCGGTAGCCAATCGAGTTGTCCGAGTTCATCGACGGTATCCGGTTTTTCCATCGGTTCAGGATCGACAGCAATCACGTTGAAATCAAACGCTTTCGCGCGTTGCGCGACGGCTCTACCGATGCCACCGAGTCCGAGGACCCCCATCGTCATTCCCGATACCTCGACACACGGTAGCCACTTCCATTCTTTCTCTCGCATCAGGTTGAGTTGCGTATTGATACCGCGCGTCAGTGCCAGTAGCAGCGCGAATGCGTGTTCGGCGAGTTGTGGTCCATACAACCGTTTGCTGTTTACAAGTGTGATAGCACTCTCCTTGAAAGCGGGGTACATGGAGCCTTCGACACCGACGAAAGGCTGCATGACCCATTGCACGGATTCAGCAAACGGAAAGTCGGCTTCTGAAATTCGTCCGTAGAGAATCTCGACATCCGAAAGATGATCGCTGAGAGACTCACCTTCTGGCAAAAAGGTTATTTCCATCTCCGGCGGTGCGTCCTGCAGCATATCGGCAACCTCTTGGCTGATGCCGCTGGCGATCAGTACCTTGATTTTAGCCATTAACAGTCTCCTTAGTTGTAGGTTTCTTGCGAAGATTTTTTTACATTAAATTACATCAATACGGTCGCGCTTGCTGGTCAACCCGATTTGGCAGTAGATCCGTGGGGAATGGTAGTGACACGGGAATAGGTTTAGCGTTTGGGAATAACGAACCCACTCTCGGTTTCAACATCTTGCCGAGGTAAGCCTCTACACCGTCAAGTAAGTTTGATGGTAGACTCGTCCAGGTGACGAGCAAATTCAGATGCGCGTAGGCTTGAATTTGAGGGTCTGTGTTATGTGCCGTAAGTCTGTCCCTAATATTTCCTTGCCCGACTTTGATTGTTACTGGCTCACCGAACTTATTCCAGTACCAGATGACGTAGATGAATCCTTTAAAGTCATCATAGTAACTATGACTAAAGTCCACTTGATCCAATGAACACCAAGTGCTGTTCTTACCTTTCGCCCACAAGAGATTTATCATTTTTGCTGCCTCCTTGTCATTGTGGTTGGGTGTATATACTTTACTCAACAGGTATCTTCACCTGATGGGTTAGTTCTGCTGATTTTTGGCGATCTTCTCTCGCTTCTTCATATTGTTCCAATTGTTCTTTTGCAAATCCACGGGCATTGTAGAACAAGGCATCATTAGGATTTAACTTGCGCACAAGCAAACCAGAGGGCGACTTGTGCACTATAGGTAAAATCTATCAAACATGTCGCTGCTTTGAAGTGTTGAAGGTCAGCCAGTATTTCCAAATTACTGAGAGGTCGTCCCTCTTTCTGATCGTATCCGCGAAGTCGTGCTTCACGAACCAAAGTTGTATTAATTTCAACAAATGTCGGGAAGCCTTTATCTTCAGAATTCTGCTCGTTTTCTGGCACTCGACGATAAGCAGCCGCTTGTATTCTATATTCGTCATTCGGAACGCCTCTAAATACGTAAGTTCCGTCGTCGAATTGACGTGCCCATTGCAAAAAATCGCTCAACGTTTCAAAAGGTTCGGATTCAGTTCTCGCCATTCAATGTAATCCTCTCAATACAAAATAGATCAATATCAGGTATATTGTGCATAGAATTTATCTTTCAGTGCTAACTGGTGTTGGGAATTAAGGGAAACTATTCCTCAAGTGTGAAGCGAAGGACACCGCGACCAATAGTCCCTACATAAAGCGTGTTACTATCAACGGCAAGCGAGGTGACACGATTTGGAATTTCTGGTGTAACCTGTTTCCATCTGTTGGAATTCTCTTTCAATTGATACACGCACGGTTCTGGATGGGCATGGATGTCTAAAACACCGTATACCGTCGTGCCATCCATCGCGAATTTGTCTATAACCAGCATTCTACCATCCGCGTCGGTTGTTTTGTGCCAATGGGTCCCATCTCCGGAATATATTACCCCCTTGTCGGTTGCGACATAAACAGTTGACCCCGCGAAGGCGATGCGTTTGAATCGCGAAATAGGAGACGGAAGGTCCGTTGTGACATCGTTCCAGGTGTCTCCTTCGTCAAACGATTGAAAGAGCGTCCCATCCCGTGTGCCGACATAAACGGTACGCCCCGACGCAGCGAGTTTCAAACCCGCGGAAGCACTAAAATCAAAAGGATCAGAATCCTTATCGGAAGCGGATTTTCTTTCACTTATTAATCCGGTTTTGTGCCATGTAGTGGTACCAGGTTTCCATCTAAAAAGTTTCTGATCGCGTTCAACATAGTACGTCTCGTCGCTAACAACAAAGTCGCCTGAACGCCCGATGGCTACAATTGTATCTAAGTCACCGAAAAGTTTTGTAAGTGCGGTATCTAACTTGCCGGGCGCGTAATCCTCAAGCACTAAGGGTTCATCTACCTTAAAGTTTTGTTTCGCCTCTGCCGTAAGTGCGTCCCGAAAAGGTTCCTGTATCATTTTCTCCAACTGGACTTGTTCATCTGGGGTGACTTTTTCAAAAGCCGGAATTCCGGGAATGCGAGTTAGTTTGTCAGCATCAGCCGATAAGCGAAAAAGGCGGGAGACCATGTTTTTCTCACCTTTCACGTAAACGTTCCCATCAAATTCTGCTATAGCGATAATATTGTCAATACCGATAGGCAGCAGTGCCCACGATTCGCCCCTGTCGGTTGAGCGAACAATCCCGTCTGTTATCTTGGCGTAGAGTTTACCGTTAGCAGCGACTAAATCAGTAACATCTCTACTCACGAGCCCTGTATTGAACTGATGCCACGATTGACCGCCATCGGTTGTTCGGTGAATGCCTGTTTCACTACCTATGTAGAAGGTATTGGCATCCAGCATCACAGTAGGTGGAACAACATGCTGCCGATCCCCTAATATATCGGTTAAATCCAAAGATGCCCAAGTTTCGCCAGTATCGTTTGAGTAATAGTGATTCTGATCGTCTGTCACCATAACGCTTGCTCTTGACGCGAATATCTTGACAGATGGTTGCAGCGCGATTTCAGAAGCGAGTTGGGGGTTTCCAAAAAACATGGTACGTGCTGAGGATTGAACAACGGATCCGTTTCGCAACACTCTTTTATTTTTCAATTTTTTTCTGGGGTCTACAGCGTACCACGTATCGCCCAAATCGGTTGAGCGATAAAGGTTCCACCACGTATCACCTGTCATTGTTGCATTAACCTGCGTACCGATACTGCTTTTGAATTGCTTTCCTGCGACGGCATAGAGCCGGTGTCCGGTAACTGCCAATGCCTGAATAGGCGTTTTTTGTCCACGCATACCCGTTTTGGCGAGGGAGAGTTGTTGCCATGTCTCAGCATTAAGACGATAGAGTCCATTATCTGTCCCTGCAAACGCGGTGCTTTCTACTGCAGCGAGTGCTCTAATTTTTTTCCCCTCTAAGCCGTTCTTCAGGGGTGTCCATGATTTCCCAGCATCCTCGGAGCGGAAAATCCCGTTAGCGAGGGCGAGATAGATCGCAGTACCCCCTTCAAGCCCTCTATCGGTTATCGCTATACCGGTAGGCAGCCCTTTTGGGTGCGTCCCGAGTACATTCCAAGTTTCTCCCCCGTCCATAGAAGCCAATACTTTTGTGTCGGTGGCAAAGTATAAGGTATCGCGATGCGCTGTCATCGGCCACCACCCGATTTCATTATACACCGTGAACGCCTCCGGTGCCTCGCTCGTGATGAGCTGCCATGCGCGCTGCCCGACCGTGAACTTATAGAGTCCGGCAGCTGTTCCAGCGTAGATGTCCCCAGGCACTGTAGCGAAAAGATTGACAACCCTTCCACCTTCCGGTACCTTTGTTTGAATCCACTGTGGTTCGGAAGTTGCGATCTCGGTTTCATCAGTACTGGCGTTTAAATCGTACAGTTTCTGAGAATGGGAGAGGGCGGGTGTCCCAACACCGATAAGTAGGAAAATTAAGACAGCAGCAGCTGCAAAGGTTACCCATGGTGCCGTCGGTTTATTTGTGGTAGGTGCAGCTGGATGGATACGCGAAATTTTGCGCATAATACTCTCCGTCAGGTAAGTAGGCAGTTGAAAACTATCAAGGGACCGTCGAATCGTATGTTCCTCGTGATGAGAGCGAGGTCAATCATAGCAACCCTGCACTTTCTTCGGCTTGCTATGTCTAAAAATTTCCCAAACTTATAGTACAATTTAGCACACAAAGGACAAAAATGCAACGCAAATTGGTTTTGTTCAGTTAACCGACATGGCATCCGCACTCCAAAATGTGGTATAATTGCATGGAGCATAAAAAAAACCGATAGAAACAGAAGATAATCAACAAATTAACCAAAAAGGATAGGGTTTACATTCCTACCGTTGCAGGCGGGGTTTGTAACCCCGCCGGACGCAGGTAATACATAGAAACTTACGTAAACCCTAAAGGATTTTCAAAAATGCGGAGTCGAAACGTTCCAAAAGCAGAAAATAAAATCCAAGTGATAAAATATCTCGATGTCGGAGAGATGACAATCACAGGATCGGGCAAGGTGAGCGATGACGCTTTTTATACGGCACGGGAAATCATCTTAACAATCACCGCCAAATGTCCAGAGATTCTCGACAAACTCTCAGGCTACGAATTCATTCTTGTTGCCCCCGGAGAAAGTCTCACAGCAGCTCTCGGATGGAAGAAACGTAATAAGTCAAAGTCCAGAGGTATCGCCCTAATTCAGCAAGAATCTTTGGGGTTTCCCGGTCGTTTTGCTGCACATATCGAGCGGAAGAAAAAACCGAGCATGGCAACCTTTGTCCACGAGTTCGGACATGCGATCCATTACGTCATCTCACAGATGGACCCAGAGTTTAACCCATCCTTAAACCGTGCCTACAATCAAGCGATGAAACGCGGATTATGGGCAGATAAATATTTTACGCCAGACAATTGGAAGTTGCAATACTCTGCGGTAGACGAGTATTGGGCGGAAGGTGTCCGAATGTGGTATTATCTCGGTAAGAACCATGAATTTAAAACGAGGGATGCGTTCAAGAAGTACGATCCAGAACTGACGAATCTACTCGGCCTTTGGTTATCTGAGGAAGACATCCCGCACGGATATTGATAATTCATCCCTACGGAGATGGCAGGTTTTTAACAATCTCCGTTGTCCGCAAGCTCACAGTAATGACGCTGGCGATCAGGTCTACAATATACTGCGGTTCGGATTCTCGGTTCGGGTCGCTGACGATCCCGCTCCGTCTGTCTACCTTCACGCGATACTGATCCACCACCCACTCCAACGCTGATCGGTTGCCTAACTTATAGGCGTACGCCTCCGTAGGGATACCGTCTATCGTCAGGAAATCGTTGTATTTCAACTGCGTCTTGTCTTTAGAGAGTTTCATCTTTTCGACGCGCCAATCGACCGTCATCCCCGGCGTTTCGATGTCCTCCAATCCATCATATTTCGGTACGGATTCGTAGTTGATGTGGAGGTCTGCCAGCTGCGCGCCTGCTTTGGCGAACCCCCAGAAGTCTTCGGCAAACGGGATATGCGGTAAGTCGCGCTTGAGGTTCATCTCGTATTTCTCACGGTAGACCGGTTGGTGCAGAAGTCCGTAGGTATAGTGGAAGATATCCCACTTGGTGATGGTATCGTCATTGTAGTGGTTACGGAATTCCGCCAATACCCAATCGGTGATGTTCTCTTGTCGGTTCGTTCCGTCTTCGTCGTAGGTGTAGAACGGAAAGCATTGGGAATCACCAGTAAGATGTACATCCGCCAACTGCTGTGTCATCAGGCAATGAAAGGACTTTTTACTTCCAAGAGCTGTGAGGCAAATCACCCGATTTTCCGTTTCTGTCTCTGGTGTTGGAAAAATAGATGGGAACACGTATACAACATCGTTTATTGTTCGGTCAAAGTAAAGATTTGATTTGATAAACGGACGATAGAGTGATGTTCTCACTTTATGTTCAGCATATTCAACAATTGTGCCTCGTTTCAATTTCGACTTTAAATCTCGACTCCAACTGATTTTTGCTTCATCGTAAGTTACAAAATCATCAACGTCAATTTCCTTCTGATTTTCCTGCCGTTTCCACCGATCCACCTCTGTGTTGTAGGTATCACTCATTCGCTGAACATTCTCAGTGAGAATATCTCGGTTAAAGTTGTAAGCCCAAGCATCACGGCAGGTTATAACACCGCGACTATAAGTTTTGAAAATCACATCTGTCGCAGTACCCTTTTTCGCCTTTGCCTCTTTTGTGCCCATCGGAATAAACGTCTCAAATTCGGCGTGAAGACCTTCGGTGAGCCATGTATATCGACTATCGGGGGTCAATTGTTGCCAGTCAATGTTTCGATAGTGTTGATTTGAATCAAGGTAATTATATTTCTCCTCTTTCCGCCAAAATTCATCAACGCGTGCATAAAAGATTTTAGTAGGGTTCGGAATTGCTTTTACCGAACTTTTCTTGATCAAAAGATTGATACTCACACCGACCTGAATACCGAAGACATTATGGGTCGTTCCTGACAACTTCGGATTTTTACGGACGTTCCCACCCAGATCCAAAATGTAAATCGCGTCAAAATCCTGCGCGAGATGTTTCCGCATACCATCAAACGCGATGCCGTCAAGAAAGCCGTTATTCGTCACAAACGCGACAACCCCTTCCTTACCAATCCGTTTTGATGCCCACAAAATCGCTTTTATGTATGGATCCGAGAGCGCGTTTTTATTTGTTGCTTTTGAATCTTGCGAATACGTCTCCTTTAGCAGCGCGTCCATCGTTTCATACTTCCGATTCTTGTTGTTATCGTTCTCGTTAATCTGTCCCATATTGTACGGCGGATTGCCGATGACGACGAACATATCCGCTGCCTTTTGTCTCGCCACGCGCTCTGTATTCTCACGCGTAAAGAGTTCACCTTGCTGCTGCTCAAGCAACTCAAACGTATCCGCCAGCGCGATCCCCTCAAACGGCAGATACGTCCCCGTCCGTTGGAAAAACTCCTGCTCGATGTTGAGACTCGCAATGTAGTACGGCAAAAGCATCACCTCATTGCAATGGAGTTCATGACGATATTTCGCCTCCAACGCCGTGCCTCGGATGTCCTGCATGAGCCGGACGATGAAGTTCCCCGTCCCGACAAACGGATCGATGATATGCACACCCGTATCCGACAACGACCGACCGAACTCCGTTTTGAGAATCTGTTCGACACTCCGCACCATGAAATCGACGATCGGTTGCGGCGTATAGACGATGCCGTGCGTGTCTGCGACATCCTCGGAGAACCCTTGAAAAAACTTCTCGTAGAACGTGTTCAAGAAATGCTGTTTCTGTGTGAAATCTCTACAAAGCGTCGCTGCCTGTTCGATAGCGACATAGAACCGGTCCAGCGGTGCGAGAAACGCGTCGCGGCTCACGGCGTGCCGCATCAGCGCATCGCTAACATTTTCGATCTCACGTGCGATGATATTTCGGCGTGTGAAATCCGACCGTTCAAAAACCGTGCGGAAGATCCGTTCGGTGAGGATATGTTGGATCAGCATCTCCTCGACAGCATCCTGTGAGAGTTCAGGATTGATAGAAGTACGGCAGGTGTCATAGAAATCGGTGAACGCCTCTTTGAACGCTGGATCGGTTTCGTGGCGTTGGTCGATCCGTGCTTTGAGTTCGTTTGCGAGGTCGGGGACATGCTCTCTGAAGTCCGAGACCGCTGTCTGCCAGTTATCCAATGCCGGTGGCGTGTACGTAAACAGGTATTGGAGTGCCGCAATGAGTCGTGCGGGTTCGGTGATATCCAGATCAAGCGCGACCTCTCCGTTCTGGTAGAGGATAACGCGTTCGGGTGTCTGGAAGAAGGTGTTATCGAGGGGGTAGCCAGCCTGCTGTTTTTCTCCGACAGCTCTCAGGAGATCATCATCTATATCTTTCGCTTCCCAATAGGCGAAGGGAAGCCCGAATTCGTCGAGGATTGCCCCATCAATAACGATACGACTCCCGTTTGCAGTACGCATCGCGTATTGCGGGATAAGTGTCGCGTTCATCTGTTTGGCGCAGCCATCCAGCAGGAAAGCGAAGGGATTACTGACTGCACCCTCGTGTCTGACAGCGTGTCGGTCATATTGCTGGAGCGTGGCGTAATAGTCCCGGATAGCCTTATGACTGGGTTTGAGATTGAGTTGCGGCATGCGGATATGATAGCAGGTTTGCGGATATGGATCAAGCGAAAAATCGGATGGAAGGGTGGAAGGCGGGGTTTGATGAAATTTAAGAAAATCAGGATTTACGCAATTTTGACTGCAGCCCGTTCTGTTAGATGAGAATTTTCGGAAACACAACAGTCTCCTGCCACAAACTGGGAAGTTTGTGGTACAAAAGAGCAGCATGCGTAAGTCCTAAAAATATTTCGGTAATTCTATATTTTCTCTAGGCCCGGTAGGTGCGGTTTCCTAACCGCACCGGACTTGGCGGGTCTATATTGTAGCACATACTTCCAGTTTGTGCTTGGCTAAAAGTTGCCTATACTGTAGCACATACTTCCAGTTTGTGCTTGGCTAAAAGTTGCCTATACTGTAGCACATACTTCCAGTTTGTGCTTGGCTAAAAGTTGCCTATACTGTAGCACATACTTCCAGTTTGTGCTACGAAGATTTCAGATATTGCTACAAGCCGCATGTTTTGGATAGGTAGTTCCACTTCCATTCTTTCCATCCTTTGACTAAACCTATTTTTACCGGATTATTGAGGACGTACCTAATAATCCGAAGCAGTTCATCCGGATTACGGATACAATGGTCGTAACTTTCGTGTTGCCAGAATGCACCACTACGTCCTAATATTTGATTTGCTTTTTGTGCTGTATAGCTTTTGAGTGAATGCATGATGGAAGATAACGAATGGTAACGCATATTGTGAGTCTGTTTATCGTCTGTTAGAGAAGGTTGGATTTCCAGTGGTGTAAACACGACATGGACATGGTTTGCCATGATGCAGTATGAAATTAAGGAATATACTTTCTCGTTTAGGTGGTGAAGACTCTCAGCTACCAATTTAGCTATCTGTTCGTTTTTGAGCCACACGGGTCCATTATTTGCTTGATCTAATGTTTCTTCAAATTTTCGGAACCACTCACGTTTCTTTTTTGGGATGTCTTGTTTGTGTTTGAAGGTTATCTGTTCTGCTGCTTCGAGTTCTCTCTTTTCTCTGATGTACTGTTGTAAGATATGTTTCGGTATTGATCCTGTCAGGTTAAATGTTATGAAGAAGGTTGCCCCTGGGGGTTGTATATGTGGTAAGTTACGACGATAGTATGGTTTGTAGTTATATCGATTCATTTTTAGTTTTTTCTGTTTTACATCTATATTTTTTGTAGCGTCCACTTCCGAATTGGGGCATCCATTATCTGTGTAGGGTCCATTTCCAGTTGTCCAAAAACGGAACTCTACAGGGGACACAATCTGGAAGATTGTGGTACAACAGAGGACACAAACTGACAACCAGTTCATTCCTTTCAAACGGGAAAGCGGATCCGTATTAGCCATCAGCAGTTAGCAGTCGGTTTCCATCAGCAGAACTTCATTCAACAGAAACCCTCTTTTCTGACGGCTGAAAGCCGATAGCCGACAGCCGTTCCTCAATTCCCTTCAAACGGGAAGGCACATCTAAACACATAAAGAAAAGAAAGGAATCTGACGAATTAAGGTTTCAATTCCCTTCAAACGGGAAGGCACATCTAAACGGATACCGGTGGGAATACAGTAACAGGGTTGGGGATTCAGTTTCAATTCCCTTCAAACGGGAAGGCACATCTAAACGCTGATCACCGGGTTCAAAGAGCGGTACAAAGAAGTTTCAATTCCCTTCAAACGGGAAGGCACATCTAAACTTATCAGAACTTTATATTCTTTCCTACAAAGAATGTTTCAATTCCCTTCAAACGGGAAGGCACATCTAAACGATATTTGATGACTTGAATGAATATCAATCCGAAACCATTGAGTTTCAATTCCCTTCAAACGGGAAGGCACATCTAAACACCTTTTCTCTGTTTGGTCGGAATACAACCAGCCTTTTTGTTTCAATTCCCTTCAAACGGGAAGGCACATCTAAACAAGCAAAAAAGATTCCGGAGACACTTCGGGACCAGGTTTCAATTCCCTTCAAACGGGAAGGCACATCTAAACTGAGACCGATGACCAGGAACGCCAGGCGACCGAGGAATGGGGTTTCAATTCCCTTCAAACGGGAAGGCACATCTAAACTTGATATTAATGACCTCTTCGGATGGGCATCGGAATTGCCGTTTCAATTCCCTTCAAACGGGAAGGCACATCTAAACATTTTTGGCACCACAGAGATAATTCAAATTTCTGAAAGCGTTTCAATTCCCTTCAAACGGGAAGGCACATCTAAACCTTCTCCTAAATCAGCGGCTTCACTACGACGAGTGATTGTTTCAATTCCCTTCAAACGGGAAGGCACATCTAAACTTCTGAAAATACAACCAAATATAGGGCAAGCAACAATGTTTCAATTCCCTTCAAACGGGAAGGCACATCTAAACATGGTTATGGATGATAGCGATCTCATCGGCTTCGAGGATGTTTCAATTCCCTTCAAACGGGAAGGCACATCTAAACTGTCTGAAGAATCTGATGCCAACAGCCTGGAAGCGTACGAGTTTCAATTCCCTTCAAACGGGAAGGCACATCTAAACCAGTACAAAACCTACGTCATGAAAAACGTAGGTGAAATGTTTCAATTCCCTTCAAACGGGAAGGCACATCTAAACAGATGGAAGGGCTCGTTTACCAGGACGAGATTTCAAGTTTCAATTCCCTTCAAACGGGAAGGCACATCTAAACAGCCCCTATTTTAAGCCCAGTGGGGCCGTGGCTCCAAAACGCCAAAACCAAACGAGAAGTGCACGAGGCTTTTTTTAAGCCAAAATTTTCCCCAAAAATCCCGCAAACCCGCGTGTGCATTGACCCAAACGAGAATTTTTAGCAAAAACGGCTCGGAAACCACGCATCACCTACGTTCTTGGGCAATTTTAGAGACATCCAAACCCGATTAACAAATCTCGTTTGTTGTTATGTAGTAATTATACCTTAAAATACACATATAAGTCAAACTTTTTTTTGGGCAATGTCGAAAAATAAATGACATGTTGTCAGTGAAAACGAATTGTGATAGAATGGCAGCACGTCAACCGATTTAGAGAGGAGATACACAATGTCAATAGGATTAGGTGTTATCGGGATCAATCCGACGAATATGGGTTCGACTGCATCACTTCTGAAAGATGTACCCGACCTGAAATATGAACTTCGGGGTATATGCGCGAGACGGGCAGATGTGCTTGAGGATTACGCTAAACAGATTGGTGTGGACTTTTGGACGACAGACTATCGGGAATTAGTACAGCGTGACGATATTTCCGTTGTCGCCGTGTACTCTCCGGACCATTTACACGCGGAGCACTGCATCGCTGCCATCAAAGCCGGTAAACACGTCGTCTGTACAAAACCGATGGTGACGACGTTAGCCGACGCACAACGTCTGGTGGACTTGGTGCGCGAGCATAAAGTCAAATTCCTTGTGGGACAGTCCATGCGATTCGACCTCCAATTCCTGACGATGAAACGGCTCTATGACGACGGCGATTTAGGCGACATCATGGTCGCGGATGCCTATTATGTCCACGATATGCGTGAGGTCTACGATTTCACACCGTGGCGACTCCATGAACCGCAAGATTTGATGTTCGGTGGTCTTGTGCATCCCGTTGATATATTGCGCTGTCTTCTCGGTGATGTAGATGAGGTGCATGCCTACGGGACTAAAGGCTTACTCACACCGGAATACCCGATAAAGAACAATTTTTTTCTCAATCTGAAATTTAAGAGTGGACAGATTGCGAGAGCGATGGGGCTTTACGATGTCGTCCATCCACCGATGCCGATGCAGCAGATTTCCGTTTACGGAAGTAAAGGGACAATGATCGGAGATTTTACCGATAACGAAGCGGGTCATGTTAAGTTGATGCTCGATAAATCGTCGGCGCGAGAACCGTTTGAGATGGTGTGTCCACCTGAAATTGATACCAGTGTCTACGGACACGGACAGACGGTGATCCGATATATGCGACATTTTCAGGAATGTCTTGAGAAGGACTTGGAGCCGTCCCCGAATGTCGTTGACGGTGCGAAGTCCATCGCCGTCGGTGTCGCAGCGTGGGAATCAATTGAGACAGGTCAACCCGTAAAGGTGTTCAACGCATTTTAATGGTTGTCAGTTAACAGTTAAAGATCCCCAAATCCGGTAGGTTCGGTTTGTAACCGAACCGGATTCTATGCGGAAACCTCAAAGCCTTATCAGCTCAAGGTCCGGTAGGTTCGGTTTGATGAAGATTAATTTATCTGA
>JAAXHL010000190.1:0-722 GCA_012270865.1 Candidatus Poribacteria bacterium
TTTCCACCTTTTTGGGCATTGGCATCGTGTTGCTCCAACTTTCAATGTTAATGAATGTCCGATGCGGGTTACCGACGCGAAATGTTACCTACATCAAAACCCTCTTTCGATAAAAATAACGATTTATGAAACACCCTCATTTAAGTTCACCACAACCGCTCTTTTAAAAACTGATAGTAAAAAAAGAGAGTTTAGATGCTATACAACCTCTTAACTCTCACTGCGAGGCAGACTGATAACTGAAAGGTTTGCGTAGCAAACCGTACTGATAACTATTAAAGGAGGTGAAACAGATGGCACTCGATTGGAAACCACGTCACAGGGATATGATTATCGGGGGGATCCCGTGGTTAGCGAGAATCAGCGATAAAGCCAACGCACAACTGCAAGGTATTATCGGTGAGTATATCTATCCGTGACCGCAGGATAAAATGTTCCTGGAGGAACATGAGATTAGTGCTGAAGCGTTTGTGGAAATGGTGAAAAACAATCCCTCAGACGATGAAATGATTGCCGCTATGAAGAAATTGAATGCGTAGCAGAATAGCCATCGGTTATCAGCAATTGGCTTCCGACACGAATTGCTGATGGCTGACGGCTATTAACACGGAGATTTATTCTTTGGAATTAACGGAGTACCGCGACCAGATCAACGAGATTGATGACCAGATTTTAGCCTTGCTACAGAAACGGGCAGAGATTTCTAAAAAAATCGGCGCGGT
>JAAXHL010000190.1:762-12756 GCA_012270865.1 Candidatus Poribacteria bacterium
CATTTCGGTGCGTCAACGGAGTTTATGCCTGTCCATCCACAAGTTGACATCTTTACTGAAGTTGAATCCGGTAGAGCCGATTATGGTGTGGTCGCTATCGAAAATTCGCTCCAAGGTACTGTCCGGGATGTTTTAGAACGCTTCCAACATACACCCTTGTGGATTTGTGCAGAGACGTTTCAGCCGATAAAACATCACTTATTGTCAAAGTCTCCGATAACAGAGATCCAGCGTATCTATTCACATCCGCAACCTTTTGCACAATGCAGAGCATGGTTAAGCCGATATGTCGGTAATGTTGAACAGGTCGAAGTTGTGAGCACCTCCGAAGCTGCGCAAAGAGCCGCCGAAGAGCCATTCGCAGCTGCTATCGCGAGTGAACTTGCAAGCGAGATTTATCAGCTTCCAATTGTTGAAAACACGATTATGGATGCCCCGGATAATACGACCCGCTTCTTCGTCATCGGGAGTCGGATGGCAGATCCGAGTGGATATGATCGGACTTCCCTCTTTTTTTCAGTTCGAGACACGGTTGGCGCACTGCACCAAGCCCTCGGTATTTTAAAGGAAGCGGATCTGAGCCTGAAATATCTTGAATCGCTTCCATCACGCGCCAAACCGTGGGAATACGTTTTCTTTGCTGAAATGGAAGGCCATATTGCTGACGAACGCGTCATCGTGGCACTCGGGCAGCTTGAAGAACTGTGTACGAGTGTCAATGTTATCGGATCCTATCCGCGCGGGACACCTTAATGTCAACACTAACGCAACAAATTCATCAGCGCGCCAACGAACTCGGATTTGAACTCGTCGGAATTACCCCTGCAGCACAGAGCGAAACAATCGCGCTGTATCGCCAATGGATAGAAAATGGGTACGCTGGAAAGATGGGTTATCTCGAAAAACATCTTCCGCTGAAGGGTGATGTGCGTCAACTTCTGGCAGAGGCGAAGTCTGTCATTAGCCTCGCAATAAACTATTACACGCTTGATCCACCGAAGACACTCGCGGAGGATCCCGCACGTGGACAGATCTCGCGTTATGCCTGGGGTGATGATTATCACGATGTTATCCGTCAACGGCTTTCAGAACTTATCAATTTTATTAAACAGACGGCTGAAAGCGAATTGAAGACACGGGTCTGTGTAGATACAGCACCTATTATCGAAAGGGAATATGCCCAAAAAGCGGGTCTCGGTTGGATCGGTAAGAATACCAATCTCATCCATTGGCGTTCCGGTTCTTGGTATTTCCTTTCGGAAGTGCTTATCAATATCGCCTTGGCATCAGATACACCTGCCGTGCGTGGCAGTTGTGGTACTTGTACACGGTGCATTGAAGCATGCCCAACAGATGCGATTATTGAACCGAATGTCCTTGATTCTCGACGCTGCATCTCCTATCTAACAATCGAACTGAAGGAGGAGATTCCAAAGGCACTACGTCCAAAAATCGGCAACTTAATTTATGGATGCGACATCTGTCAAGAGGTCTGTCCATGGAACAGCAAAGCCGTTCCAACGGACGAACCGGCGTTCCAACCGCGCGCGGGAAATTTCGCGCCTAAGTTGCTATCACTTATAGGTATGACACAGCAGGAGTTTAGCCGAAGGTTCAAGGGGAGTCCTATCAAACGCGCGAAACGCCGCGGGTTCTTACGAAATGTTCTCGTCGCTATCGGTAACTGGGGGGATCGGCGCGCAGTACCGGCACTCAAGGATGCTCTCACCGACGATGAGCCTTTGGTTCGCAGCCATGCCGCATGGGCATTAGGCAGAATCGGCGGTAATACTGCTAAGCATATCTTACGGACACAACTCACTGTTGAAGATGAACAAGAAGTAATCACTGAAATTCAAGACGCTATTTCAGAAACACAACAATCATCAAGAAGGAGCGACAGCAATGCGTGAAACAACGAATGGACATCATCACATTCCGGCTCCCGGTGCTGGAACAAACGGACTCGCGTGGCAGGGAACGTCACTTTGGAGTGTTGAAGGTGTCGGTCCCATCCATAAAATTGACCCTGAAACCGGTGAGGCTTTACTAACATTGACCCCACCCTACCCCGGCGGAGCTGGCATAGAATGGGATGGCGAGTATCTCTGGTATAACAGTATATGGCAACAAACCTTCTACAAGCTCTCAATCCCTGATCTGGAAGTCGTTACAACATTCTCGTCGCCTGGGGAGGGACCACACGGATTGGCATGGGATGGTGAGCATCTCTGGAGCGTTGACATGAACACCGGACGGTTCATCAAACAGTGTCCTGAGACGGGAGAAATCCTTGCTGAACTTCAGACACCGGGTGGACGCGCACATGGACTCGCTTGGGATGGCGAAGCACTTTGGAACGCCGATACAAATGACCATGTCGTTTACCGAATCCATCCCGAATCTGGTGAGGTGCTAAAGTCAGTTTCATGTCCGAGTGAACCGCACGGATTGACTTGGGACGGCACGGCGTTGTGGTATGGCGAAGATAAGGCGCAAACAATCCACAGACTCAGTATATCGGAGTAATACCGAGTCCAAGGCGAAAAATTAAAAAACTACAATGACCGCGTTAACCCCTGTAACCGATAGTAGTGTTCAATAAATGAACAACAAACTATAGATTATAGTGGAGATATGTCGAAATTTGCCAACTTTGTATGAATTTTTAGGTGGCATGGAATTTGCTACGCTGTACGGTGAGCGTCGTTTATAATATGCACCCTTTTGGGTCGTAAATTGTGTCATTAATAATTGGAATGTTGTATTGATAAACAACGAAGAGAGGGTAAATTCCAATAATTTTCCGAAAGAAACGCTGCCAATTTAACAATTGTTTCACCTTAGTTTAAACAGTTTAAACACATTTCTGTAGGTTCAGCGTATCGGGATAACATCAAGTAGTGAGGGGGAGAGAATTGAGAAAATTACAGATAACGATGCTAACCCTGCTCCTCGGAATCGGGTTAGCAATACAAAGCAGTGCGGACCGAGTGCAGCTCAATACGAGTGCCGCTGTCATTCACGACAACCTCGGTACGAGTGTCGGGATCAGTGGCGATTATGCCATGGTGGGTGTTCCGGAAGATGACACCGATAACGGTAGAAACGCGGGGTCTCTTCAAGTCTTTTTCCGTAGCGAAACCGGATGGGTGCAACACCAAAAACTGCACGCCAGTGATGCGGACAGTGGTGACGAGTTTGGCACAACACTCGCAATGAGTGGTGATTATGCTGTTGTTGGAGCACCAAGGAACGACGATGCGGGGAGAAACTCAGGTGCCGTTTATATCTTTACACGGCAAGGCACGGACTGGGTAGAACAAGCGAAACTCCTCGCGCCCGATGCCCGCGCAGGTGACTATTTTGGAATCTCGGTTGCCATTGATGAAGATACCGTCCTCGTTGGGGGGCATCGCATCAATAAACCGTCTGCGGACGCAGGATCCGTTTATGTGTTCGAGCGGCTTGGTAACAGTTGGCTTCTGACAGCACATCTGACGGCTCCGGATGCTACCAAATTCGCGTACTTCGGCTTTTCCGTCGGTGTTGACGACGACACTGCTATCATCGGAGCAACCCGCGATGATGAGGCAGGTATAGATGCTGGGGCTGCCTATGTCTTCGTACGCAAAGGTGTCAGCTGGACATTTCAAGCGAAACTCCTCGGGAACAACACCGAATCAGACGATAACTTTGGATATGCTGTTGATGTTGATGGTGATTTCGCGATTGTAACCTCACCTAAAAATAAGGGAGCCGGCGCTGCCTATATCTATGAGCGTGAAGGGACTGTATGGGAGCAAAAAAGAAATCGTGTCCGTATCCGTATGATTCCGATCGATCCGGACGGTGCCTCCTCTTTCGGAACCTCTGTTGACCTCAGTGGGGAAACTGCCGTCATCGGAGCAACCGGTGGTAAAGTCGGTCGAGACGTGGTCGGTGCCGCTTATGTCTTTACACGAAACGAGCCACCATTCTGGAACCAACACACAAAACTCACCGCGAGTGATAGTAATGGCGGTGATCAACTCGGATATTCTGTCGCAATCAGTGGAAACGAAGTTATTTCAGGTGCGCCAAAACATAGCGCAGGTGGGCTCGGTTCTGGGGCTGCTTACATCTACGAACAAAAAGAAGAGGGCACATGGATAGAAACCATCAAACTAAGCGATGGCGAAACCGCATCCGAAGATCAGTTTGGCATCTCTGTCGCGATTAGTGGCAATCTCGCCATTTCTGGTGCCCAACAAGATGATGATGTTGCCCCAAACGCAGGTGCTGCTTACATTTTTGAGCGGAGTGGTAGCCTCTGGTTACAACGCACGAAGCTTATCGCTGACGATGCAAAGGCAGGTGACCTGTTCGGAAATACTGTTGCTATCTATGGCGAAACCGTGGTTATTGGCGCGCCTGGGGTTGATGATGCTGGACCGGAGTCGGGTGCGGCGTACGTTTTCACCTATTTAGGCGATGAATGGGTTCAACGCGCCAAATTAATCGGAGACGACACCAGCATGTTTGACCACTTCGGAACGGCTGTCGCCGTCCATGAAAATACCGCCATTATCGGAGCTCACGGCAAAGATGAAAACAGTGTAGAAGATTCTGGTGCCGCATACATTTTTGTCCGAAACGGGGTCTCTTGGACACAACAGGCGAAACTCGCGCGTCAAAATGCTGTACCCGGGGATCAGTTCGGTCGTGCTGTGGCTATCTACGGAGATAACGCGCTCATCGGTGCCCATCTGAGTGACGCGACAGGCCCCGATTCTGGTGCTGCATACGTCTTTACGCGCAACGGCGGGACCTGGAGCCAAGAATTTGAAATCATCCCAAATGATAGTGGACTCGGCGACGAATTCGGTTATGCTGTGGATTTAACGGACGGTGTCGCTATCGTCGGCGCACCTAAGGAAGATCGAAGTGAACCGGATATGGGAGCGGCTTATGTTTTCGTGGAGACACGAACGGCGTGGGTACAACAGTCAAAACTCACCGCCACCGAGGCAGAGGCAGGCGATGAATTCGGGGCAGCCGTCTCTATTCATAAAGACACAGCAGTCGTTGGGGCATGGAAGGACGATCACCCAGTTCCTGAAAGCAGAGATAATGCTTTAATACCCCTACAGATCGACAAAGGCTCAGCCTACTCTTTTCTGAGAGATGGGTTGACTTGGGTGCAGAAACGCAGAATTGTTGCGAGTGGCACAAATCGGTCGGATCTGTTTGGTGCCTCGGTTGCAATCAAAGGTCCATTCGCTGTTGTTGGGGCTGCAGGCAATGATAGTGCTGGCGATAATTCGGGTTCCGCGTTTATCTATAACCCGATTGACCTCGGATTCCAATCAGCGGATGTTCCGTTCTCTGTTGATCCAAAATCGAAGACGCTCACAATGCTCGGGCATATTAAACAGACAATGATTTTTCAGAACTATCCGAATCCTTTTAACCCTGAAACATGGTTTCCCTACAACTTAGCAGAACAAGCCGAAGTCACCGTAAAAATCTATGATGTCACTGGTGCGCTTGTCCGTCAATTGGATATCGGGTTACAGGAGCCGGGTCGTTATCAGCATCAAGAGAAAGCCGCGTATTGGGATGGTAGGGATGAATTTGGAACGAAAGTCGCAAGTGGTATCTATTTCTATACATTCACCGCAGGCGATTTCCAAAGCACCCGCCGGATGGTAATTCTCAAGTAGCACGCCCTAATTGATAGGCGCGCTTTTGAAGCGCGCCTCAATGAGAATAGCGGAGACATTAAATGAGCCAGCACACCGGCTATGACGATTTACAGACCCATATTCCTGAGTTAGAAACACCGGCAATTGAGACATGGGAAAATCAGTATAGCCACCGCGATTACACGATCGAGATTACCAACCTTGAATTTACTGCCGTATGCCCTAAAACGGGGTTACCCGATTTTGCCACGCTCTGTATCACCTACGTGCCAGACCAGCACTGTGTCGAACTGAAGTCGTTGAAGGAGTACTTTCTTTTCTATCGAGATGTCGGCATCTTTCATGAACATGTCGTGAACAAGGTATTAGAGGACTTTGTTGAAGCGTGTCAGCCGCGGAAGGCAGAAGTCGTAGGCGACTTCAACATCCGTGGCGGTATCAAAACAGTCGTGCAAGCAAACTACCAGAAATGAACGCAGCAGAAAGCGCGCCTAAGAGATCGGCTAACAGATAGATATTATGCGATCGGCACTGAGCGACCAATCCGTGCGGATTCGTAAAGCGCGTCAAAGATCTTCGCAATGTTCAGCACCTCTTCCGCAGGGACCGGAGACGGTAATCCCTCACGAACAGCCTTGTGGAACGACTCAAATTCGCTCGGCAAACCTTTGAGGAGTTTGGGTTCGTAATTTACCATCTCATCTTCCTTATCAAGATAAATCTGGAGCGGTTCATAAGTGGCGCCCGCTAAATCACCCATGAAAAACGTGCCGCCGATGTTCTCAATGTGCGATGCCCATGCTGTTTCTAAGGTTACTGTTAACCCACCTTCAAAGCGGATCGTGCCCATCGCGAAATCCTCAACTTCAAAATCTTCAGGATTCCATTTGCCCCACGGGTTGATGACATCCTTTTTATGTCCAAACTTCGTCGCTGTCATCCCGAACGCTTCAATCGGTTTCGGGCAACCGATCATCCAGAGCAACACATCAAGAATATGTACGCCGATGTCAATCAGTGGACCACCACCCGCGATGGTTTTACTGAGAAACGATGGCGAAGCAGGGACACCGCGCCGTCGCATCGCCATTGCGCGGGCATAATAGATGTCCCCGAAAAACCCCTCATCATAGAGTTTCCGCAACGTGCGCGCCTCAGCACGGAACCGAGATTGTAAGCCGATTTGTAGAACTTTGCCACTCGCTTTCTGTGCGTCTACCATCGCTTGTCCGTCAATAGCGTTGGCAGCAATCGGTTTTTCACAGATAACGTGCTTACCGGCGTTTAACGCTGCGATCGTCGGACCTGCGTGGAAGTTGTTCGGTGTGCAAACACTCACTGCATCGAGTTCATCCATCGCAGCCAATTCCTCATAATCACTGAAAACATGTGGGATGTCGTGCTGTTTCGCGAACGCTTTTGCGCGGGTTTCGTCAATGTCACATGCGGCGATAATAGAGACTCCTTTGACACCTTTATGACCCGGAAGGTGTTTGCCACCAGCAATACCACCACACCCCACGATACCTACCTTAACCTCTTTACCCTTAGCCATTTTTGCTCCTTCTTCACTTATTTTAATTTAAGCGGTCACCACTTGTGGGGCTTGTTCTAAATTCAGATTGTGCGAAGTTGCCCATTCTGTACCAGCCCAGTGTACACCGTTCGGGTCGCGCCTACCTTGCGTATCTATAGAGGCACCGAGAAACTGTCTGCCGAGATCGTCGAGATTTTCCACTAATACTTCATCCGGTTGCAAAGTATCGTTGTAATATCGTAGGTAGTAATCAGGTTTAATCCAGCGATAATGGTATCCGTAGATAACCACCTTAGACACGTTCTCTCTGAAATTCAACCCTGCAGCATGATAGATACGACTCTCAAACAGAAACGCATCGCCTGCTTTAAGTAGCGGTTCATCATATACAGGCGGATCAACTTCGCCTTCTTGGATACGCAGCGGTTCATCTAACTTATGGCTCTGTCGGATAAACCATGTCGCGCCTGAGTTCGGCACACTGAAATCTGTCAAGCAATAGCCTACCTTTAACCCGACACGTGGACATCCTTCGTGTCCGACATCTAAATGCACACCGACATCCCGGTGCCAGTTACGGTTGTCCGGTTTCTCAGGTGCTTGTGGATGTTTGTAAATAAGCGCGGTATTGGTAATATGGATATTTGTACCGAGCAGTTGAAGAATCAACGGTACCGCCTTTGACTGTGTTGAAAGTTCAGCAAATGTAGGCTCTTGCACCAAACCGTCCCGCCGATGTGCGTAATAGCCGTGGTATTCAAACGACTCCATGAGTCGGTCGCCTGCCGCAATCAAGCGATCAATCATCTCGTTATCAAGTGCTGAGCGCACGATGAGGTACCCGTTTTCATCAAATTCCTCGCGTTGGGTATCTGTCAACTGAACAAATTCCATCAGTTTTCTCCTTTATCCTCTGACTTCTCTGGATGGCTTACAAGTTACACCTCAATAGAGAGTTGATAGACACGTGGAAATATGCTATCATGAATCTAAAATGATGTCCACCCATAAACAGCATAATGAAAACGAATTTTCTCTATCTTTCTTTACTATGCTTCCTATCAACAGTGTGTCTGACCTCAGCAGCACAAGACCGACCCGTCGAGGCAGCACGCGCATATCAGGCAGGTTTGCAAGCACTCGCCGAAAAAAAGGATCACACTGCGCTTGCGGCGTTTCAGCGGGCAGTAAAAATCGACGCGTCCTATGCTGAGGCACATTATCAACTCGGTGTCCTTTACGGCAAACGCTCGCAATGGAAACCGGCGATTCATGCGCTCCAGACGGCAATCAAACTCACACCGGATTTCGTGGATGCGTATGTGCGTCTCGGTGAGGCTTATCTGATCGGGACAGCGAACGCGAAAGATGCCGTTGAACCGTTGCGACACGCTTTGCAGCTACAACGCGACCTCTCTCGCGCCCGTCGGCTTTTAGGCACTGCCTACCTCCGTCAGAACCAAACCGATGCAGCGATCCATCATCTTAAACAGGCACAGCAGGACAGCGAAGCACGCTACCTTCTCGGTCTCGCTTACTTCCAAGCGGAGGCCTTCACCGAAGCGATACCACACTTTGAGGCGGTCATTAAACGGCAAAGCCGACACGCGAAAGCACATTTTAATCTTGGGAACTGCTATCTGCGCACCGGAAAAATCGTTGAGGGACGCGCTGCACTCCGCACATTCGAGAAACTCACCCGCGAAGAGGAACAATTAGCGACATTACAGCGTCTGATTTTCGACAACCCACAACGCCTTCAACCCCGATATCAACTCGCGGAGCTACACATCAAGCGAACAGAATGGGAACTTGCTGTGACAGAACTCAAAGCGTGTCTTACCATCTCGCCGCACGACGAAAAGGCATCCGAACTGCTCGGTTATACCTATCTTCAAACAGCGTCTTACGCGGACGCGCTTGCGGTATATGGGAACCTTGTTGAAGCACATCCGAAAAGCGCGATATATCGGAATAGCCTCGGTATTGCCTACATGATGCTGAAAAAACCGCAACAAGCGATTACGCAATTTGAAACGGCTATACGTCTTAACACAACAAACCCGCAATTTTATCGTAATTTAGCAAACGCTTACCGAGAAATCGGCGAAGCGGCGAAAGCGAAACAGGCATATCAACGCTATCGCTCTCTAACAAAGTAGGTTTCAGGTTACACGCATACACGACACTATGAACAATTCACAATCTCAGTCCTCAAGTGCCACCAATAATTCCGGTGTTTCGCAGCAAGAGCATGCCGACGTGTGCGTCATCGGTTCTGGTGCCGGTGGTGCGGTCGTCGCAAAGGTGCTCGCCGAAGCGGGACTATCGGTAGTAATCTTAGAAGCAGGCGAGAATCACGATCCGAGTACTTTCGGCAGCTACGAACCGGAGATGCTGCGGCGGCTCTTTTGGGATAGCGGCTTACGACGCACCCGCGACGGTGCGATCGTGATCTCGCAAGGTAGAGGGATCGGCGGTTCAACCGTACATAATCTCTGCTATGCTGTCCGTCCACCACAGGCGCTACTGGACAGATGGGGGGTTCCAGACCTCTCCGCAAACTTTGAACGTGTAGAGCAGACCCTCGGCGTTACACAGATACAAGAGAAAGACGTAAACCGCTTAAATGCCGTCATCCGCCGCGGATGCGAAGTGATGAAATGGCGCGGGGTCGTGCAAAGGCACAATCGGGGTGCCTGCCCGACATGCGGTTCACAGTGTCTTTTTGGGTGTCCAGTCTCAAAATCAATTCAGGACGAGCCAAAGAGAATGGGCAAGCAGAGCATGGCAGTTACGTATATCCCTTTGGCACTTGCCGCAGATGCTCGGCTCTATAGCAATTGCACAGCTGAGCAAATCCATACGGAAAAAGGCAGCATCGTCGGTGTTTCTGCACAACTGCCATCGGGTAATTTGTATGTTCAAAGCAAAGTAGTGGTACTCGCTGCGGGCGCCATCAACTCGCCTCAACTCTGGTTAAAAAGCCGACTGCCGAACACAAACCGACGGGTCGGGACAAATCTCCATCTGCATCCGGCTGTCTTCGTTGGCGGAATTTTCAACGAAACGATTGACGGACACCTCGGCATCCCACAGAGTTACTATATTGATGAGTTCCTTGACTTGGAAAAGTCTCCGAAGAGTGGCTACCTACTCATGCCTGCTTTCGGTTCGCAGATGATAGTCGCCGCAAGTCTACCCGGATTCGGCGAGGATCATTGGGAACTGATGGAACGCTATCGCCACATTGCGGCACTTCTTGTCCTCTTACATGACCGAACAACGGGCCAAGTCTCAGTTAATTACAAAGGCGCGCCAAACATCGCATACCGGCTCCGACGGTCAGATAAAAGGATGTTAGTAGAAGGCGCGATTAACGCCGCTCGCCTGCTTTTCGCTGCAGGTGCGACAGAGATTGTGATGCCCTATACACACCACTCCCCTATCAAAACAGAGTCGGATCTTGAGATTGTCCGTCGACGGGGTATCGTACCCAACGATATTATGCTCGCTTCCAGTCATCCGCAAGGTACACTCCGAATGGGTGAAAATCCGAACCGAAGTGTCGTCAAATTTTCAGGGGAATCCCATGCGGTGAACGGCTTGTTTGTCGCCGATGCGAGTCTCTTTCCTACCTCTATCGGTGTGCCACCAACCTTGACCATCGCAGCACTTGCTGAGCATGTCGCGAGCCAGATAATTGAGAGTGGTATCGTATAGAACGACAGCTATTTATGATTGCATCAATTCCACACCTTTCACTCGGAAACTTCCCGACCCCCGTGCAGCGTCTCTCCAACCTTGAACGCGCCCTCGACTTTGCGTCACTCTGGGTAAAACGAGATGATTTGAGCGGTCCATTGGGCGGAGGCAATAAGGTCCGAAAGCTGGAGTACATGTTCGCAGCAGCGCGCCCTGATGGAGGTGAGCGGAAAAGGCTTTTTACAATCGGTCCGACAGGTTCTAATCACGTTCGCGCAACGGCAGTCTATGGTAAAGCCTCTGGATTCCACGTAGAATGTCTGCTCTTTAAACAACCATCTACTGAGTACTCCGAAATAAATTATCGCACAATTTGTGAACATGCCGATCAGATTCACGAGGTTAAGCGTATGGAGGCGATGTTTGTGCGTTACGCGTATGAACAGATGAAAACGGCTCTTGGCATTGGAGAGGCACGCTATTTCATTCCAGCAGGTGGTTCGTCGCCGCTCGGTTCTGTCGGTTATGTGAAAGCGGTTTCAGAACTGAAATCGCAGATCGAGGAAGGTATCCTCCCAGAGCCGCGATTTATTTTTGTACCAGTTGGGACATGCGGAACAATGGCAGGCTTGATCGTAGGTGTGCAACTGACCGGGCTGAAAACCGAGGTTGTAGGGATTCGTGTCGCTGACCGAGTGGTGGCAAATCCGTTGGCAATCTCACGGATGGTGCGGCGGATCTATCACCTCATCGGCGCGACCGAGGTCCGGGGTATTCAATCAAGCGACATTGAACTCTGGCACGGCGATTTTGGGGAAGGGTATGCCATCCCGACAAAAGCAGGCACCCAAGCGGTTGAGATGATGGCTGAACATGAAGGTATCACGCTCGAAAACACCTATACCGGAAAAACGCTGGCAGGACTCATCCATTACGTACAAGCGCGAAGGCACAGTGGCGAACCGATACTTTTTTGGCATACATACGGCGGCGGACAACAAAATACGGTGTAATCTAATCAGAAACGCGAGAGGAAATCTATGGGAACAGACTTTCGTCAAGCAA
>JAAXHL010000190.1:12838-24510 GCA_012270865.1 Candidatus Poribacteria bacterium
CTTCACAATCGGTTACCCTCACACCAAATGCTCTATCCGTACCTACCCGATTATTGGTGCGATTATTGCGAAGAATCGGGTTTCCCCGGTCCTGATGCAAACGACTATCCGGACGGTGTGCCGACCTCAACACGTCCAGAAATTACGCATCCGTCGGAGGATCGTCCAGCATCGGATTTAGCACTCCTACGCAAGCATGCCCTCGATTTCTGGGAGGTTGAATACGGGATACTCACTTGTGGGTATCGGGTACAGAGCGTCCACAACGAGGACCTCGCAGCAGTGCTCGCCTCGGCAGTTAACGATTGGCAGATTGAACATTGGCTCACTCCCGAACCACGCTTACGCGCCTCACTGATTGTGCCAAGCCAAAATCCTGAACTCGCGGCACGGGAAATTGAACGCTTAGGAGGACATCCTGGGTTTGTCCAGATAATGCTGCCCGCCCGATCACAGGCACCCTATGGCAATAGACGCTATCATCCGATTTATGATGCGGCTGTGCGTCATCAACTCGTCGTCGGTATCCATTACGGCGGCGCACCCGGACTGCCACCGACATCTGTGGGGTGGCCCTCAACCTATCTGGAGGAATACGTCGGTATGTCACAGGTGTTTCAGGCGCAGGTCTTGAGCCTCGTATCCGAAGGCGTTTTTGATAAGTTTCCCGATTTACGCGTCGCGCTCATAGAAACGGGTGTCACATGGATGCCGTCGCTGATGTGGCGGTTCGATAAAGAGTGGCGCGGTTTGCGAAGTTTGACACCGTGGGTCAAGCGACCGCCATCAGCGTATATACGGGAACATATCCGTATGACCCTCCAACCGATTGATGCGCCACCGACCGCGGCAGAACTCCTTCAGATTGTCGGGCAGCTCGATTCAGAGGATATGTTAATGTTCTCAAGCGATTACCCACACTGGCACTTTGACTCCGCGGACGAGGCTTTTCCCACACAGTTACCACAATCGCTGACACGCAAAATCTTGTCCGAAAATGCCCGAGAATTTTACCGCCTTTAAAGGGAAATAGGAAAGACTCCTAATTTTTTACAGATTCGTCTCAAACAACTCAAGATATGCTTTTACTTTTGTCTCGAAACGTTCTGCAAGTTTGAGGTTCAGTATCTTGTCATAATGCTGAACTTCACGGAAAAAACACGTTGTGGTTGCTCTCAGTGCCTTCATAAGGTCAACACTTCGCAAACTCAAGACGCGTGTCTGCTCAAGCTCCACCAAAAAATCTGCCGACATCTGATCGACGTGTCGAAAGCGTTTTGTCTCCAATTCTTCGCGCAGCCCCCGTAGTTCAATCGTTTGGTTCCGAATCTGTTCAATCTCATATATAGCCCGCCAAGGTTGATCTCGTTGCACCGCAACAGCAGCGTAACTGATATAGTGCCAGATTGAACCGAGTCTATAACGATAGGTGTCTTCCAGATTAGGCTTCGGTCTGTTCTTCCAACTGGACTGCATAATCCCCTCAATCCTTCCTGAACGATCAAATACAGTTTTCCAACGGTTTCTCCTCGCTTCAAGATCGTCCAAGCAGAGGAAACACAAATCAATCTCCAGAAAGTTCTCAAGCAGCAATATCCAAAGATAGATGTTAGTACCTCTCGCAGATTCAAGAGAATGGAACACCGGTAGCATCTCGCGAATCTTTACACCCCATTCTTGGAAAGCAGGTCGGACATCGTCAGCAGAGGTTGTGACCGCGCACAAATCTATATCAGAATAGACATCTGCAAAACCTTCCGCGCCGGATCCAACGACCAACAGACCCGCAATACGTTGATCATTTTGTAAGGCGGTCAAGAGGTGATTAAGGGTTGCTTCACGCGTGGCAGGTGAATAGTGAGTATCTGTTTGGTCCGTGCGTTTTGTCATAGTATGCTTCCAATTTTTGAGGTATTGATTAACGGATAGTATTGTAGGCGTGAACCGAGATAAGCACTGCTGTAACCGGTTTTTAAAATTATACAACATCTCGCAGCGGTTATCAAGAAAGGGCATTCTTTTATACACATGTTGCCCTTATCTCACTTATTTTTTCCGTTATGCACGTTTTCTACCCTAAAAACGTATCTTTAATTATAAATGCTAATACCGTGTTTTAAATTTGACGATTTCAGTTTATTGGAACGTTTGGTATAATCTTTCAAAAAACCGAAAAGCAGTCTTAGATGGACATAGAATGGATGAAAATCGCCACAGCAGTGGCACACAATCACACTTCAATCTATTCATTAATCATGGAGCATCCTGATGGAAAGAGAAGACGATATTCAACTCATTCGTAGAGTTTTGTCGGGCGACGATACAGCGTTTGAAGTCTTAGTTCAAAAACATCAAAATAGTATTCATGCCCTTGTGTGGCGGAAGATTGGTGATTTTCACATTGCTGAAGAGATTACCCAAGACACTTTCCTCCAAGTATACAAGAACCTCTCGCAGCTAAGGAATCCGAACCAACTCTCAGGCTGGATGTATGTCATTGCCAATCGACTCTGTCTTAAATGGCTGGAGAAAAATAAAATGGTCACGCAATCGCTGGAGGACACACCTGTGGAAGAAATCGAGAGAGCCTCTTATACACACCATGTAGCAGAACAACGAGAAACAGAGGACACTGAGCATCGCCATGAACTCGTCAAAAAACTGCTCGCGAAACTCCCAGAGAGTGAACGCACTGTTGTAACGCTCTATTATCTCGGTAAAATGACGACTAAAGAGATTAGCAAATTCTTAGGCGTGTCTGTGAACACAATCACAAGTCGGCTCCAGCGAGCGCGCAAGCGTTTACAAGAACAGCAAGAGGTGTTAATTCAAGAAGTTCTCGGCGGCGTACAAATACCGGCAAGTTTAAGCCGGAATGTCATGCGACAAGTCGCTGACCTCGCACCCACACCAACTCCGGCTTCTAAACCGTTCCTTCCATGGATGGCTGCGGGAGCGGCTGCGATTTTGATTGCTTTGCTGCTCGGCGCGAGCAACCGATACCTCACCCGTTTCCAGAAGCCGTATAGTTTTGAGGCGCGATCTGAGCCGACGATCGAAATCGTCGATGCACCTATCATCCTTGATATAACAACGAAACCTGATGTGCGAAACCGGGTCGGACGGGATGCCAGTCTCGGCAAAACCAGTCGTGCCGGCTCCGAAGTTTCTAATGTTATCGCGACATCTGCTCTATCGGAGAATGCGACCAAGTTTTCTACAGCGCAGTGGATGCACGGAAACGGGCCTCCAGCGGGGCCTGTCCGCAATATCTTCGCCGCATCTGACGGGAGCGTCTATGCTGTTATGCAAACGGGGATATACAGGTCAACGGCAGATGCGACTGCATGGACACGCCTCAACGCGAGTATCCCGATTGGCGAATCTTTGATGCCAATGGCAGCGCATAGTGGTACGCTTTATATTGTTTCTACTGACGAGATATTTGCTTCGGATAACAGGGGTGAGACGTGGAAGTCACTGGGGCCCCGACCCAAAGGGGATGCTGTTGAACTCGTCATTACAAGTGCCGAAGAAGCCTCCAGTTCACAAGTGCCTATTACAATGTATCTCGCCCTTAAAAATAGAGAGATTTTCCGATCCACAGGGGGTGGCGCGCAGTGGACCCCTCTTAACGACGGGTTGACAGGCGAAAAAATTTCCGCAGTGGCTGCCGTTGGAAAAACAGTGTTTGCGGGGACAGAGAACGGTCTTTATCGTCTCGATTCAGGCATCTGGGAAAAATTGCCATTGAATACATCAGGTGCCGTCTGTTCCTTGGCAGTCTCAGGGAACGATCTTTATGCTGGAATAGGGCACGAGTTTTTGGTGAGATTAACGCCAAGTGAAATAAAAGAGGTAATGTGGAATAATACGTCAGATTTTGTCAAAATTTTCCATTCGGCTGACTTGGGCGCGTCGTGGACCGAGATATGGCGTGAAAATCAAGATCTTCCCAGCGGAGTACTGGCGGGTATAACGGTTTTGGCAGCTGGTAAGACGCTCATGGCATTGAGTCTCACCCAATCTCGTTCAACAAATGGAGGACAGACGTGGACAAAACTTACGAAACTTAAAGATGACTGGAATTTTTTGAGAAAGAGCCGCCTTCCAGCTGTGATAGTAAACGAGAAAACATGTTACAAAACCAACGTATTCGGCATCCACCGCACGACTGACGGGGGTGCGTCATGGCACCTATGTATGAACGGGATGATGGGCACACTTATAACCGATTTGGTGGCGTTTGACAATAGATTATACGCCCATAATGGCTATGAAGTTTATCAATCAACGGATGCAGGCGTATCTTGGAAAATAGTTCCCGCTGATAGACAAAAAGCGGGATTCAGTCCTTTCACTACCAGTGTGACCGTTGATTTAAAACTGATGGTTGTTGACAATATTCTTTATTTTCTTTTAAGTGAAGGCCCTACAGGTGCCAATGTAGGAATTTTCCGTTTATCTACCGATGGTGATAGGTTCATTCCCATTCAAGGTGTCCCAATTTTTGATCGCGAAAAACTTGCTTTTGAAAAATATGAGTCAAAAGAGCGAGACTATCTTCACGTATCTCGTCTGAGAACTGAGACTGCTGCGGCGAGTCGTAATGTGTTTTATATAGAATACATAGGAGAACTTTTCAAATGGAAACTCGGTGATCCAGAGTGGACAAGCACTGGATTGGTAGAGGATAATCCTCTATATTATAACAAGTCCTTCGAGATGTTCAAATTAGCGGTTTCAGGAGAGACCGTCTACGCTGGCAAATGGGATGGTCAGCTATTTCAATCGCTTGATGAGGGGGAGAGTTGGAGAGATGTCACACCCACCCTGCCGCTCCGCTTCACTCACTTCAAAGATATAGTCTTTGCAGGGGCATCGGTTTACGTCGCAACGGATAATGGTGTCATGGCTTCGCAAACTGGGGAAAATTGGCGCGTGCTTACGGATGGAATAGGTAAACGCATCGTCATAGACAAATTGGGTGTGGATGGCACAACGGTTTATGGTGCAGGCGATGCTGGCGGTTATCGTTTGAATACGCGTACGCAGTGGGAACAGATTTCTTCAGAATTGCCAAATGCAATCAGTAATCTCGTCATCGCTAACGATAAACTTTATAGTGCTACCAATATAATCAGTGGTGCTAAAGAGAGGGGACTGTTTTACATCTCACTTGAAGAAAATGAAAAGAAATACTGAAATTAGATTGTAGGGGTTGGGTAACCTATGAAGAAACACCCAAGCAAAAACACCCCTACTTAACTTTCTGACGTAACACGCGGATTCCCAAAATCTACTTTCGCGTTTTTCATTGTCCATAAGGAGGCAAATTTTAATGAAAAGGTTTTACCAACTCATATTTACGATAGTCGTTGTTTTTACATTGGTTATTGGAACTTCACACTTGGCATTTGCGCAGGGAGAAGCTAATATTGACGACGGTCCTTTAAATAAGAAGCAGATTGGTTCAAACATCCCGGCGAAGTCGCATTGAACGAATCCCACGCTGATAACGAAAACTGGATTACCAAGTGGTACGGACCCGACGGAAATTATGAAAACAATGGAGGCTTCCAAATTTCAGGTAGCAGAGACCTTATTGAGGAGGGCACCAAAGGTAAACTCACACAATTATCACTCTCAACCCTTGCAGGCTTAAAGAAAACTCAAACGATTAAGATGGCATGGGATGGCGACCACGGCGGCACCCGAGATTGGACAGTTTTTGAACTTGATCCAGCGAACCAAGACAATATGAACCGAGGGGGACCTGCTAATCACATTGATACCTACGCTGTATGTGTCGTTGCTGCGCCTAAAGATATGAAGGCGGTGATGTCACCAGCACACGATGACTATGCCCAAATTTGGATTAATGGGGATAAGTGGTATAACAATACAACTTGGACAGGCGGCGCGCAGGTCGTTAATTATAACATTGAAGTCAAACTGGAAAAAGGGACCAACGTCGTTCTTTACCGGTGTGGTGAAACCGGCGGGGCTGCTTATCTCAATTTACACTTTGACGATAACACGCACAAGGTTTGCAAAATCTATCCAGATAACTCGGAGAACCAGAAAGATTTCTTTAGGGAGATTGCTGGTGGCTTCCCAGTTGATCCTACAGGAAAGGCGACAACAACTTGGGCAGATATTAAGCAGAATCACTAAGCAAAGATCCCTGTTTATAGTAAAGCCTAAAAACATTTGAACACAATATGACTTCTAAATTAAAATCAAGGAGACCTCCGAAAATGAAAACTCTACGAAATCTACCAATTTTTACTTTCCTTTTCCTACTCGTTTTCACTCTGATGAGTGCTGAAGCGGTTCCGCCACCATCACCAGCAGGTGGCAACTATTTAGCACTTGATGGAGCGAACGACCATGCGGTTTTGGACTTTGAAACCTTCGGTCTTCTCATGCCAAAAGGCACAGATGAATTCACCTTTGAAGCGTGGATATATCCAACCAAGCTGCCTAAACAGATAGACGCAGTAATTCTCAGCCAGCAAGTGCAGCTGTATTTCCGGAACCTTGGTCCCGACAGAGATTTCCTGCTAATAGGTGGCGCGCACCTTGCTCGTGCCGTGGGACACGCTGAAATGGCATCCGGCTTCCTAAATTTTTCGCCGAATCAATGGAATCACGTCGCGTTTCAGGGAGGAAAGGGACTGAACACAGCAGTCATTGTTAACGATGTTGCGCGCATTTCACAGGGGGAGCAAGGAATAACTCTCGCAGACGATCTCTCAGATGCCGGGCATCCACAGGATTTTACAATCGGCGGATTTGGAGAGAACATTAGGTCTCAGATTCACGGCGATCATTTTTGGGGTCATTTTGCCGGTTATATTGATGAAGTCCGCATCTCAACGGTTACGCGTTACAATATCGCCAAAGGCCGTTTCACGCCACCCAAAAAACGCGCAAAGTTCAAGAATGACGCAAAAACGGTTGCATTGTGGCATTTTGATGAACCCATGGGAACACGGAAGTTCTCGGATACATCAGGCAACGCCTACCATCTGGTGGGTAAAAATGGTGCAGAGATCGGTGGTGAATTCGCAGCAGTTGAAGCAGAAGGAAAACTCGCGACGATATGGGGACGACTGAAGCAGTAGCAGGAAATATTTCCAATTGACTTAACGCAGTGTAGAGAAATTGGTATCTCGCGTGGTTCATATCCACGAGATTGGGGGTTCAAGTCCTCCCACTGCAATCGCTATCTGATATCCTATACATGAAAGTCCTCCAATGCTTACATGCTTGATTTGTCAGATAGCGATTTTCTTACTTTAGCAGACTGACAGGTGCGGTGAAAACCGCACCTATATTTTTGTCTCAACCTAATAAAAAGAAATAAAAAAAATCTCAACTTTCAGCGAGATGTGTGGTATTATAGATTGTATTCGTGATTAAACGCAACTACTGGCTGAATCCATACGAGGTGCTGCGGAAATAACCTCAGAACCGCTTACTGAGAGGCATGGTTATGACAACCCACGAGACATTTGAAAGAAAAGTTGATCAACTGTTTGCAGAATGGAACCGATCCGATTCCCCCGGTGCCGCCGTAGCGGTTACCAGCAATAGGGAAGTCATCTATACACAAGGATACGGAACAGCGAATCTGGAATACGACATCCCGATTACATCGACAACCATCTTCGATATCGCTTCAGTATCCAAGCAATTCGCGGCGTTTGCTATCGCTACATTAGCACACGACGGAAAACTTTCGTTGGATGACGACCTCCGTGTGCACCTACCCGATGTCCCGGATTTCGGTAACACAATCACAATCCGACATCTTTTGCATCATACCAGCGGACTGCGGGATTGGGTCCAGTCGCTTGTCATCGCAGGAGTCGGAATGGAAGATGTAATCTCGTTCAAACACATCTTGAAAATGGCAAGGCATCAGAAGGCACTCAATTTTGAGCCAGGGGCGGCGTATCTATACAGCAATACGGGTTACAATCTGCTCGCAGAAATTGTTGAGAGGGTGACCGAAGATTCGTTCAGGGAGTGGACTGACACACATATTTTCAAGCCGCTCGGTATGACGAACTCCCATTTTCACGATGACCATCAAATGGTTCTGAAGAACCGAGCGTATTCGTATCAAGCAGTCGAAAATGGTAGATTTAAACATGCTGTTAATAATACAACCGCCCTCGGTTCAAGTTCCCTCTTTTCAACAGTCGAGGATTTGGCGAAGTGGATTCTGAATTTTGACAACACACAGATTGGCGAACAAGCAGTGCTTGCGCAGATGCACCAACGCGGTGTGCTAAACAACGGGGAGCAAATTAGTTACGCTCTGGGGCTGAATATCGGTGAATACAGAGGATTGCAAACGGTTGGACATAGCGGTTCATGGCGGGGGTTTCGGAGTCATCTCATCCGTTTTCCAGAACAGAAATTTGGCGTTGTCATCTTATGTAATTTGGACACCTTTAACCCGCTCCGTTTGACAGAAAAGGTCGCGGATATTTATCTTGCTGATGGCCTCGCTCCGGTAGAAGCATCCGAGCCAGAGAAAGCAGCAGCACCTGCCGAGACTACCAAGTCTGAACCGCTGACACCGGAACAGTTGACAGAATTCGAGGGCGACTATTACACCGAAGAGCTCGATACGACCTACAGCATTCGCGTGCACGAAAATGGACTTGTAGCACAACATATCCGGCACGATGATATATTGCTCACCTACGCCGATGACCATTTCCTTGGGAACACATGGTTTTTCCCAGAGATCCATTTCACACGAGACGAAACTGGACAGGTTACAGGCTTTAGACTGACAGGAGGCAGAGTCAAGAACCTACACTTTGAGAAAAGAGATTAAGAAATGTGAGGTTCAGGAATAAAAATAGACAGAGAATGAACCAACAAAATTGAGGAGTGTGTAAAGTTTTGGCGCGCGATTATTAAAAGTGAGATCCTGTAGCATAGGCTGTTAGCCTGTGGTAAGTATCACTTGTAGTATAGGAAACCGTTAGTCTGAGTAAAGCATTTCCCAATCCGCGAAATCCGTGAAATCCGAGAAAATCTGTGATTCAGACAACAAATGACAAAATATTTACACATCCACATTGAGTATCTAACTTGCTTTTTTCTTGACATTTGGATAAAACTCCTATATAATCACATAAAGCAACGCCAAAGGAAATTAAACAATACAAAAAATTTAACCTATGAAAGCAGAATATGACTTTTCAAAAGGAGAACTCGGTAAGTTCTACGATCCAAAAGCCGCTTTTAATCTGCCCATCTATTTAGAGAAGGACGTTGATGAATTCATGCGCAAACTCGCTGACGAAAAAGGCAAAAATGTCGAAGAATTGGTTAATGAATGGCTCCGCAGCAGTATACAATTGATTCAAAGCGTTCAATAAATGTCCGTATTTAACACATTATGTTTAGTAAATTTGTATTGAGTCGGGGTGTGCAATGGATTATCTTTGACCTCGTTTTCGGTGTTGGTTTTTTTCCACAAAAAGTAAGAAGTAATAAAGTCGGTTTTAAGGAGGGATCACCTATGTTTTTGTTGGATATGCTTCGAGAATTTTTGGAGGAAGAAAAAGAGGCGCGTATATGGGAAAAACTTGACGATTTAGAATATATTGATACGGAAGTAAATTTATTGAATAAAAACACGGACACACTGATACTGTTATTTGATTATCTTGAGTTGTGTCCGGCGAGCGATCACAGAGATAGTTTGTTGTTAAAGTTGACTGATGAATTTGAACTTAGATCACGGAACCAAGTCTTTTACAAACCAGCCTCAAGTCCGCTATTTTTTTTCCTAAAACCTAAAGGTATGAGAACTTTGAGAAAAGCAATACGAGACAGGAGAGCTGGCATTCTATTATACAAAAAACTCGATAGTTCGCCAGAAATCCAACTTCTTCCCGGAAGAAGATATGAATCAATGACTGTGGAGGAACGACAGGAGGTAGACATTAGAAATTTTCTGATTGAAGAGCGGTCAAAAATAAATGTACTAAGAAGAGAATCACGCAGAGAATGCAAAATCCGCGCAGAATGGGATAATCTGGTAATCGAGAATCAATTCGCTGTACTGTGGAATTCTGTTCAGAAATAGCGCATTTCCCCATCTGGGACGTAATTTGCAAATTAGGACCCGAGAAAGTACTAAGAGTTCATATTGTGAAATCATCAGAAATACCTTTTCGATATAACTATCCAGAGACTTCACATCCGCCGCGAGGACATGAGGATGCAGAAAACAAAGATACCCAAGCAACACCAAAAACCATCAGTTATCGACTGTGATATACATAACACACTTGCATCGGAAAGTGTGTTGTATCCGTATCTTTCGGAACGGTGGCGTAAGCATCATAGTATGGTCGGTACAACTGATCGCGTTGGGGCATATATTCCGCGCGCACACCCTTTCGGTGCAAGATACGATGCATGGACTCCATCGGGACATAGACCCGGTTCCGATCTCGATTTCCTACGTGAGCAGCTACTGGATGCATTCAACATCGAATACGGTATCCTTAACTGCTTAACGCCGGTCTGTGAGATGCCGAACCTCGCTTATGCAGCAGCATGGGCAAGTGCTGTGAACGATTGGCAAATCGAAGAGTGGCTTGAAAAAGAACCGAGACTCCGTGCTTCCATTATCGTCGCATGCGATGACGCAGAGTTTACTACTGCTGAGCTTAACCGACTCGCAGACCATCCCGGATTTGTGCAAATCTTACTGCTCGCGCGGACAATGGAACCGTTGGGACGACGTAGGTATTGGAAGATGTACGAGGCAGCCGTGCAGCACGATCTCCCTATCGGTATCCACTTCACAGGGGTCGGCGTAGGACCGATTACTGCTGTCGGTAGACCTTCGCACTACATCGAAGACCACGCGGGGATGACGCAGGCGTTCCAGACACAGGTAACCAGCCTTGTCTGTGAGGGGGTCTTTGAAGAATTCCCAACGCTCAAGGTCGCTCTGATTGAGGGCGGATTCGCTTGGCTACCGCCGTTGATGTGGCGACTCGATCGTGCGTGGAAAAAGTTGCATGATGAGGTGCCAGCGTTGAAAAAGTTGCCGTCTGAATATATCCGAGAACACTTCTGGATTACTACACAACCTATCGAAGAACCGCCCAAACAAGAATATTTCGATCAACTCCTCGCGCAGCTCAATTTAGATGATAGGCTGATGTTCGCGACGGACTATCCACATTGGGATTTCGATTCCCCCGATCAAGCACTCCCGAAAAACCTCACACCGATGCTCAAACGCAAGATTATGGCAGAAAATGCGCGTGCTTTCTATNNGTCACGCTGTGTGGTGCTTGTTGTAAGTCCAGATTATGTTCCGCTGCCCATTGTGCTGCTGCACCGCCTCCACCACCAAGAAACTGCTTCCCCAAGTCATCAACAAGTTCTAACACATCATCGTCGGGCTGCTGTTTTTCATTGTAATACAGCAGATACCCTTCAGGTTTGAGCCATGCGTAATGGTATCCGTAGATAACAATCTTGGCAGTCTTATCGGTAAAATTAAGTCCAGAGGTGTGATAGATACGGCTTTCAAAGAAATACGCGTCCCCCGCGCGGAGTAACGGTTCGTCGTAGGGTTCAATCGGATCAATCTCACCTTCGGGGATTCCCAAGGG
>JAAXHL010000215.1 GCA_012270865.1 Candidatus Poribacteria bacterium
GTACCAAGAGTCACAAGTGAATTTAATGACCAACAAACGACTTTCGTCTTCAAATTCAGAGTACAACGCGGCTAATCCTGATTTTTTAACTATTGGGTTTCTGATCTGTCCGAAGCACTTGAAAACCGAAACCTACCCAACCAAACCGCAAAGAAAGTTATAGCAAAGCCCATAATTATTTAAACACATCAAATCGAGGCAATTCCCATCTTATTCCCCCCTGATAAGGGGGGTTAGGGGGGTTATCTTCGGACAAGTGTTCATTTATTTTCGGATTTTACTATAAAATCCATCTACCACTCTGACAAGGAACATTAAGAAATGACTGAAATAGGCATTTATGAAGCAAAGACGCATTTGTCACGGCTTCTCAAACGCGTTGAGAACGGTGAGAGTTTTTCCATAACCAACAGAGGTAGAATAGTGGCTGTAATGGTCCCACCGCATGATGTTGCGCAAGTTAAGACTAATGAGGCTTACGACCAGTTAATCGCCTTGCGCGAAAAATTTCCTATTGGAACCGTACGTGAGGTGATAAATTGGAAGAACGAAAGCCGCAGATGTTGGAACAACCTAACGAGATTACGTGCGTAGAGAAAGAACACGAGATTTACTACGCTTATGATGATGAATGCGTCGCTGAGACGGAAGCTTCTATGACTATTTTTGTTAATACGCTTCCTGATGATGTTTGTGAAGGCATTTTTGCGGATGATTATTGGGATCCCATGTAACCGTGAGCATAAGTGTCAATTTTAGAAAACACCTATATAGTTCGTAGGTTGGGTTGAACGGATGCCACCAAAAACGTGAAAAACAATAGAAAAACCAATCCATTCCATAGTGTCCCGTCAAAAAAAAATCGAGTGAAACCCAACACTTTTGTCGCTACCGAAACACTGACGGTATGAAGTTGGGTTTCACTCTTACAAGATTTGTACCGCCATCGGGCGAATTCGAGGTAAATAACATTATGAAAATTAGAGTAACCGCCATTTTTGTTAAAGATCAGGAAAGTGCGTTAAAATTTTATACCCAAAAATTGGGATTTGTCAAGAAGATGGACATTCCTTTAGAAAATGGGGACAGATGGCTTACGGTCGTATCAGAAGAAGAACAAGACGGTCCTGAACTTTTGTTAGAACCACTATCTGATAACCATTTTAAACCCGCCAGCACGTTTCAAAAAGCTGTATTTGATGCAGGGCTCCCATATACCCAATTCAGTGTGGAAAACGTGCAGGAAGAATATGAGCGACTAATCGACCTTGGAGTCGAATTCAGTGTAGAACCTACTAAGATAGGAACGATAATCCTTGCTATTTTCAATGATACTTGTGGAAATAATATTCAGATCGTAGAAATTGAGTGACAGCTTAAGTTAATAAGAAAAAAATAGGAGGTTTATATGAGACAGACTGTCGCCGTTAAAGGTGCCCGAGAAAACAACCTAAAAGATATTGAACTCGAAATCCCGCGAGACCAACTCGTCGTCGTTACCGGTATCAGCGGTTCCGGTAAGTCCTCATTAGCGTTCGATACCGTCTATGCCGAAGGACAGCGTAGATTCTTGGAATCGATGTCTACCTACGCCAAACGCTTTATCACACAACTGAAAAAACCGGATGTCGATTTCATTGACGGGTTATCCCCTGTTGTCTCTATCGAACAGAAAACGATCACGATGAACCCGCGCTCTACCGTCGGTACCATGACCGATCTCCAAGACTACCTCCGTATGCTGTTCGCAACCATCGGGGTCGCGCACTGTCCTTATTGTGAAGTCGAGATTCCCATCCGTTCGCACCATCAAATACTCGAACGGATGCTCTCGTTACCAGAAGATACCGAAGTCGAGATTCACGCACCCGTCTTCAAAATCTACGGCGAAGATTACGACTACCTCTTTGACGACATCCGTACAAAAGGGTGCAGACACGTCAGAATCGACGGCATTGAACACGACATCAGCGAGGAAATAGAACTCGACTCGGAAGTGGAATACGATCTCCAAGTCATCGTTGACAAATTTTACGTCAAAAAGGATATTGATAAACAGGTCCTCGCCTCTCTTGAACACGCTATGCTCGTCGGTGAAGGCTTCATGCGTTTCGAGGTCGAATTCCCAGAAGATGTCGAGCCGGAGGCAGAACAGCAACTCGAAGACTTCGGATGCCCGGAACACGGCGTTATTATGGCTGAACTCGGACCGCATCACTTCACTTTTAACGAACCGAGCGGCGCATGCGTAACCTGCTCAGGACTCGGCACCTATTTACAGGTACATCCAAACCTACTCGTCCCTGATAAGACCCGAAGTATCGCCGATGGCGCGTTCGTCCATCAAGCCTTCAACTACGATCCAGATAGATGGGACGGCAGGACGATGTACAGCCTCGCCGAACACTACAACTTCGACTTGGATATGCCTTTCGCAGATTTACCAGAAAACATTGTTGACATCCTCTATCACGGCACACACGGTGAAGAATTCCCGATCCGCCAACCTGAAGGCGCGCGTCCAGTCGAAAAACGCCATCTCGGTCGAAAAATCCGTTTCGACGGTATCGTTACCCGAATCGATAGACACTATCGCCACTACCGAAAACGCGGAGAAGCACACTCCGGCATGGAAGAATATCTCCGAAAAGTCATGGTAGAACGCACCTGCCCAGATTGCGACGGCGCGAAACTTAAACGGCAGCGACTCCTTGTTACCATCAATGAGCAAACCATCCACGAAGTCGGAGAACTGCACTTTGAGGAATTAAGAGACTTTTTGCTATCCGTCACAGATATCCCCGAAAAACAGCGAGAGGCAGGCAGGCGCGTCATCAGCGAATTGGTCATCCGAATTAACCTCCTCCTCGGTATCGGACTCGATTATCTCAACCTCAACCGCCGCTCCGCAACCCTCTCCGGTGGCGAATCGCAACGGATCCGTCTCTCCACACAGATCGGTTCCGGATTGATGGGTATGCTCTATGTCCTCGACGAACCGAGTATCGGTCTGCACCCGAAAGACAATGCCAAGATGATAGAGACCTTACGAAAACTAAGGGACATCGGCAATACCGTTATCGTCGTTGAACACGATGAAAGCACAATCCGTGCCGCTGACCACATCATCGAACTCGGACCAGGACCGGGGATCCACGGCGGGGAAGTTGTCGTCCAAGGTGAACTTGAGACGATACTTGATTGCACCGAATCTTTGACAGGACTCTATTTAAGCGGAAGACGAGAGATACCTTTGCCAGAGAAACGCCGCAGCCTGAACGGTAAATTCATCAATATTACAGGTGCCAGAGAAAACAACCTCAGAGACATTGACGTGGATATTCCGCTCGGTCTATTTATCTGTATTACCGGTGCTTCCGGTTCCGGTAAGAGTACCCTCATCAACGAGATTCTTTACAAGAGACTACATTCTATCTACCACGACAGTCGGACGCTCTACGGTGACCATGATGAACTGGAGGGACACCAGCACGTGGACGACGTGATTAGCATTGATCAATCGCCGATCGGACGTTCCTCGCGTTCCAATCCTGCGACCTACATCAAATTCTACGATAATATCCGTAAACTTTTCGCCAGCGCGCCGCTCTCAGTTTCAAGAGGCTATACCGCTTCACGATTCAGTTTCAATGTCAAAGGCGGGCGGTGTGAGGAGTGCCACGGTGATGGCACAATCACCACGCAGCTCCATTTTATGCCGGATGTTGAAGTCGTCTGTCCGACCTGTAAAGGCGCACGCTATAACGAAGATACGCTTGATGTCACTTACAACGGCAAGAATATCTCCGAAATCCTTAATATGTCCATTGAAGAAGGTGTCGAGTTTTTCGCCGATCAGCGGTTGATTAACCATAAATTGAGTGTCTTGAACCAACTCGGTATGGGGTATCTTCAGATCGGTCACCCCGCTACGATCCTCTCCGGTGGCGAAGCACAACGCATAAAACTGGCAAGCGAACTCGGTAAACTCAAGCGCGGTAAACACAACCTCTATATCTTAGATGAACCGACAACAGGGCTGCACATCGCCGACGTGCAGAAACTCCTCGACAGCCTCAATCGTCTCGTTGATAGCGGACACACCGTGATTGTGATTGAACACCATTTGGATGTCATCAAAGCCGCCGATTACGTCATTGACCTCGGGCCAGAGGGTGGACATAAAGGCGGAGAAGTCTTAGCTTACGGCACTCCCGAAGAAGTCGCAACCATCAAAGACTCCTTTACTGGGCACTATTTGAAGGAGTATCTTACTTGATATAGGCGTAATCCTTTCCCACTTGTAGTGCTTACGCGCCTCTTGCAGAAGGGTCAGATATCAATCAACAAGATATTTGCATACCCCTCTGCAATTTCCACTTGCAAAATTAATCCCATATCGTATATACTCTATAGCATGGCATCATGCCATCTGTACCATAGGTTTGCAAACCCGTTATGGCACACTCGGAGTGTACTCTCTATTTCAGAAACTACAGCAAAGGATAAAAATTGAGCGATACCCTATTAAGTTCCTTAAACGATATCCAACGTGAAGCCGTCAAGCACGTCAACGGACCGCTTCTCATTTTGTCAGGCGCAGGGAGCGGCAAAACGCGCGTCATCACACACCGCATCGCCTACCTCATCAAACACCACGGCATCTCCCCGTATCGTATCCTCGCTGTAACCTTCACAAACAAAGCAGCGAGAGAGATGAAGGACCGGCTCGATGTACTCGTAGAGGGCAATGTTAGCCGCGACCTCTGGGTCTCAACCTTCCACGCCACTTGTGCGCGTATCCTGCGCCGAGATATTGAGAAGTTGAACCCCAACGAAGGTCCCTCGAAAAAACACCTCTACACCCGCAATTTTACTATTTTTGATACGGGTGAGCAAGCCACGCTCGTTAAAGATGTCCTCCGACAACTCAACTATAGCGATAAACAATACAACCCGCGCTCCATCCTCAGCCTCATCAGTCGTGCCAAAAACGAATCCATCTCGCCAGCGCAATATGAGATGAAGGCTGACGGCTATTTTGAAAGCGTCGTCGCGAAAGTCTATCCGCTTTATCAAGAAGCACTCCGTCTCAACAACTCCCTCGACTTCGATGATCTACTCCTCTTTGCTGTGGATCTCCTGAAAAAGAATTCCGAGACACATAAATACTATCAAAACAAATTCGAGTACATCCTCGTCGACGAGTATCAGGACACCAACCGATGCCAGTATGAATTGGTCAGTCTGCTAACAGGATCGAAACAGAACATCTGCGTCGTTGGCGACGACGACCAATCCATCTACGCTTTCCGCGGTGCTGACATCAGGAATATCCTCGACTTCGAGAAAGACTACCCAGACACCCGTGTTCTCCGTTTAGAACAGAATTACCGTTCCACGCAAAATATATTAGACGCAGCGTGGCATGTCGTCCAAAACAACAAAGCACGAAAAGCGAAAAAACTCTGGACCGAACAAGACGACGGAGAACTGATTACCTGTTACGAAGCGATAGACGAGAACGACGAGGCAGGATTCGTCGGCACACAAATCGAAGATTGGCATAGAGAAGGCGTAGACTACAAAGACTTTGCGATCTTCTATCGGATCAACGCCCAATCCCGTATCTTTGAGGAGGCGTTCCGAGCCGCAAATATCCCGTATCAGATTGTCGGCGGTGTCGGTTTCTACGACCGGATGGAAGTCAAAGACCTAATCGCCTACCTCCGTGTGATGTGTAATCCCAACGACTCCATGAGCCTCCGACGCATCATTAATATATCGGGCAGCGTCAACAACCACGCCAAGGGAATCGGTGCCACAACCGTTGAACGGCTCAACGATTTCGCGACGCGCGAAGGTATCTCTCTTTTTGAGGCGATCCAACGTGTTGATGAAGTCAATGCCATTAGCCGTGGCATCCAAACCAAAGTCCGACGTTTCGCCGAAGCCTTCGACGACTTTGACGCGACGACCTTGCCAGCCGATGCACTCGACTACACCTTGAAGATAACCGGCTATCTCAAAAACTTAGAGGGACAGAACTCAATCGAAGCGCAAAATCGCGTCGAAAACATTGAAGAATTGATTAATGCTGTTATCGAGTATGAAGACAACACGCCCGAACCGAGTCTCTCGGATTATTTGGAGAATATCGCACTCATCGCAGATATAGATACCATGGAAACCGACGACACTGACCTCGTAACGCTGATGACGCTACACAGTGCTAAAGGCTTGGAATTCCCATTCGTCTTTATCGTCGGCGTGGAAGAAGGCTATCTACCGCATCAACGTTCCATCAGTACCGAATCCGAATTAGAGGAAGAACGCAGACTCTGTTACGTTGGCATCACGCGGGCGATGGAGCAGCTGTATCTCTCACACGCAACCGCACGCAGAACCTATCGCGAAACAGAGTATCGCACACCGTCGCGTTTTATCTCCGAAATCCCGGAAGACCTCATCAAACTTGTGGACCGATACCGATCCGCATTCAGAGAATCAGGCGGTTTGTACGAGGAAATCTCGGACGAGGCAGCCGATTACTACGTCAATCAGATTGTTCATCACCCACAATTCGGCAGAGGTAAGGTAACGAAAGTCGGCGGCGGCGGACGAGATGTTTATATCACGGTTAGGTTCAATCGGACAGGTATGACCAAACAAATTGATACTTCGATTGCATCCGATCTAATAGGTTTTGATGATTAACAAGGAGAGAAAAAATAAAAATGGGTACCACGATAACTGTAGACGGCGTACGCCATGTCGCAAATCTGGCGCGCCTCGAATTTAGCGACGAAGAGACAGCACACTTTACCGAGCAGCTTACCCGGATCCTCGACTATATCGGGAAACTGAACGAACTTGAAACAGATGATGTGCCACCGACCTCGCACATCCATCCGCACCAAATTTTCATCTTAGGGTCAGAAGAAGGCGCACCTCATGTCGCTAAACCGGATGCAGTTAAACCCTCCTATCCGATCGAAGATGTCCTCAGAAATGCGCCTGAACCGGAAGACGGATACTTCGGCGTACCCAGAGTCGTTGATAGGAGCCATTAGATTATAAACCAGAGACTTTCACGCACTGTTAAAAATCCTTTCAGAATTTCAGAAACGGTTAGACTTAACCGAAAACCACCGTAAAACATAGTGGAACGGTGACCAGATCGAAGAATTAAAAATGCTACATGAATTGACGGCACACGCCTTACACGAAAAACTCAAAGCACGTGAAATCACCGCTCAGGAACTCACTGAGGCTGTCTACGAACGCATCGCCGAAGTCGAACCCCACGTCAAAGGCTATCTGACTCTGACAAAAGACCTCGCCTTGGAACAAGCGAGTCATGCAGACATCGGATTTCAAAACGGCGATGAGATGCCCGCGCTCGCTGGAATCCCAATCGCCATTAAAGACGTGATATGCACCAAAGGCGTACGAACGACCTGCGGCTCCAAAATCCTCGAAAACTTCGTTCCGCCATACAACGCGACCGTCATGACGAAACTCCACGAACAAGGCGTTGTTATGGTCGGTAAAACGAACATGGATGAGTTCGCCATGGGGTCCTCAACCGAAAACTCGGCATATCAGATCACACATAACCCGTGGAATCTTGATACGATTCCCGGCGGCTCAAGTGGCGGTTCCGCCGCAGTCGTCGCCGCGGATACCGCCGTCTGTTCGCTCGGTTCAGATACCGGCGGCTCCATCCGTCAACCCGCAGCACTCTGTGGTGTCGTCGGCATGAAACCGACTTACGGACGCGTCTCGCGCTACGGACTCGTCGCCTTCGCTTCTTCACTCGACCAAATCGGTCCCTTCACTAAGGATGTTACCGATTGTGCCTTGTTACTCAACGCCATCTGCGGAAGCGACGCGATGGATGCTACCTCTGTCGATGTCCCTGTACCAGACTTTACGCAGTGCCTCATCAACGACGTGGAAGGCTTAAAAATCGGGATCCCGAAAGAGTACTTCACCCCAGCGTTAGATACAGAGATTGCTGACAGTGTGCATGCCGCCATCGCTGTCCTTGAAGGACTCGGAGCAACCGTCGAACAGGTCTCGCTACCGCATACTGAATACGCGATTGCCACCTACTACATCATCGCACCCGCGGAAGCAAGCGCGAACCTCGCAAGATATGACGGTGTCCGATACGGATACCGAAACGAGAACCCAGAAGACCTCATCTCTATGTACAAAAAGACGCGAAGTCAAGGGTTCGGTGAAGAGGTCAAACGGCGGATTATGCTCGGCACCTTCGCACTCAGTGCAGGCTATCAAGATGCCTATTACAAAAAAGCACAAAAAGCACGGACACTCATAAAATCCGATTTCGATGCCGCATTTGAGAAGGTGGACGTTATCGCAACGCCGACCTCACCGACACCAGCGTTCAAAATAGGCGAGCGGACAGCGGACCCACTACAGATGTACCTTTGTGATGTGATGACAACACCCGCAAGCCACGCCGGATTGCCAGGGATCTCTGTACCGTGCGGACTCGTCAAAAACGGTCTGCCGATCGGATTACAACTCATCGGCGCACCCTTCGCAGAAGAAAACGTCCTACGTGTCGCCTACACCTTTGAACAGAACACCGAACACCATCAGCAAAAACCGAAAATCCAAACGAACGGAGATGTTTGACGATGAATACCGTGATAGCACCGTTTGGTGGCCTCTTTGGTGCAGTACTTGGCGGTGTACTCTGGGCAAAATATTTCCAGTGGACAGGACACACAGCTGATTTCATCGCCATCGTCATCGGTGTGCTAAGCGGCGTAGGGATACTGCTGACAAGCAGCCGTAGCCTCTCACAAGACACAAAAACCACGTGGCGGCTTGTCGGGGTCGGTGCTGCGGTCTTCGCTATATTCGGCATCTTTATCGGAAAATATCTCGATGTCCAATGGAACGCCGTCACACAATTCGCCGAGCAGATCAGTCAGGAAAATAACATGTCCATACAACAAGCGATGCCGATCGCGACAACACTCTTTAAAGGACAATCCGTCTGGGAATTGATGCAGCAACGAATGCGTTCAATTGACCTGCTTTATGGAGCAGTCGCTGCCGCCATCGCTTTTTGCATCCCAAACATTCAACGATTGCGAAACTTGTTAGACAGATAGAACTTACGCAACACTACTTGCAGGCGACGTTGTACCCCCGCCTGACACAAATCATTCCAAAACGGACCGCAGGAGAAAAAATGAAACTGCTAACGATACATTCCCAATTGAACACTTTACCTAAAATTTGTCTTCACATCTTGGTGTCTCTATTCCTTATCTATGCGTTCGTCCAACCGACTTGGAGTTCAGAAGAGATCGTAGAGGAACCCGACGACCAAGTGCTCGAAAACCTTGCGCTCTTTGCTGAAATCTTGGGGCATATCAAACAATACCATCTCGATACACCCGAAAGTCAAAAGGCGATGGAGGGTGCCATCAACGGTATGCTACGCCAGTTGGACCCATATAGCCAATTCATTCCAGACTATCTCACATTTCAGACGGAGAATCAAGGAAAATACGGTGGACTCGGTATGACTATCGGCATCCGTGAAGATATGCTGACCGTCATCACACCCTTTAAAAATAATCCCGCTGCTCTCGCAGGCGTTCTAAGCGGCGACATTATCAGCCACATCGAAGGCGAATCCACCGCAACGATGTCCTTGAGTGGTGCCGTCGATCAACTTCGCGGTGAACCCGGAACCTCCGTCTCGGTCACGATTATTCGCGAAAACGAGAGCCGCCCGATCGAGCTGACCATCACCCGCGATGTCATCCGAATCCCCAGCGTCGAGCAGAACCTTATCGGCGATAAGATCGGATACATCAAAATCAATCAATTCCTTCAAACAACAGCAGATGATGTCGATAACGCTCTTGAAGCGTTCAAGGCACAGGACGTTCGCGGAATTATCCTCGACCTCCGATTAAATCCGGGTGGATTGCTCTCTTCGGCTGTCGATATCGCAAGCGATTTCCTCACCCCCGGTCAACTCGTGGTATATAGTCAAGGTAAAGGACTCGGAACCCGTGAAAACTTCAAAGCGGAAGGTGCTAAACGAGAGTATTTTCCACTCATTGTACTCGTCAACGGTGGCAGCGCAAGCGCATCTGAAATCGTCGCAGGTGCCGTAAAAGACTACAAACGTGGACTCGTTATGGGCGAAAAAACCTTCGGAAAGGCTTCTGTCCAACGGGTCTTCCAACTCAGCAATTCTAAATCTGCTGTCAAACTCACCGTCGCACGCTATTACACACCAAACGGTGTTGATATTGATAAAATCGGTATCATCCCTGATGTTGAAATCGAATGGTTCAGCCGCTCCGAACAGCAGATGCAGCTGAAGCTCCGAAACCACGAGAAACTCAAAACCTTTATTGAAGACAACGGCGACGACGTACTCAACAAACTCGTTGATGCTGAGCACGCCGCACGCGATGACGAACAAGCCACAAGACTCCGACGCAGTTATCAACGCCTCAGCGACGCACTCACAGAAGAACAGATCGTCCTCAGCGACCGCGGGCTCAAATTCGCACTCGCACAGATTACCGAAACGCCTCAAGACGAACTCGAACACGACCCACAGATCGTCGCCGCTATAAACCAGTTGCGAGTACTCGAACTCTTCGGAAACCAAAACTAACGGAGGACATCAGATGCCTGAAACAGTACAAACACCACTGCCAAACTATATTAATAATAATTGGCAGGAATCGGAAGCGAGTGAACGTCTCGATGTTACGAACCCAGCGACAGGAGCGGTACTCACGCAAGTCCCGCTCTCATCCGCTGAAGAGGTACATCAAGCCGCGACTGCTGCCGCCGCCGCACTTCACGAATGGCGACGGACACCCGCCGTCCAGCGCATCCAATATCTCTTTACCTTGAAAAACCTCCTCGAAGAAAACCTGGACGACATCGCCAGAACGATTACGTTGGAGTGCGGTAAAACGCTTGACGAAGCGAAGGGTGAAATGCGCCGCGCCATCGAAAACGTCGAAGTCGCATGCGGTATCCCGACACTCATGCAAGGCACAAACCTTGAGGATATCGCAACCGGCATCGATGAGTTCATGATTCGTCAACCCGTCGGTGTTTGTGCTGCTATCGCACCTTTTAACTTTCCCGGAATGATTACCTTCTGGTTCTTGCCCTACGCGATTGCTTGCGGCAACACCTACATCGTCAAACCGTCCGAAAAAGTTCCCATCACGATGCAAAAGGTGTTCCGACTCCTCGAACAGACAGGACTCCCGAAAGGTGTGGTTAATCTTGTCAATGGCGGACATGAGACTGTAGATGCCATCTTAACACACCCTGACATCCGTGCCATCAGTTTCGTCGGTGCAACCGCAACGGCGAAAGCCATCTATGCGAAAGCCGCAGCGAACGGGAAGCGCGTCCAGTGCCAAGGCGGTGCCAAGAACCCGTTGATTGTCCTCCCAGATGCAGACCCGCAGTTCACCGTTAACGCCACAGCAGAGAGCGCGTTCGGGTGCGCTGGTCAACGTTGTCTCGCTGCGTCGCTCACACTTACTGTCGGCGCCGCACGGAACTGGTTCACAGAAGCCATCGCAGACACTGCCACCAATCGGGTCGTCGGCAACGGATTGGAAGACGGTGTCGAAATGGGTCCCGTCATCACGCCTGAAAGCAGGAAGCGAATCGAAGGATTGGTTCAGGCAGGCACAGACGAAGGCGCGCAGCTCCTCGTTGACGGCAGGTTTCCGAGCATATCCGGTGGCGAAAACGGTAATTTCATCCGTCCGACAATCCTTAACAACCTCAATCCAGAAGGCGAAATCGCGAAAACGGAAATCTTCGGACCCGTCTTAGGACTCATTCACGTCGAAACAATCAACGATGCCATCGAACTGATCAACAGCGGCAGCTACGGCAATATGGCGTGCCTCTTCACGCAGAGCGGCGCGGCTGCTCGGAAATTCCGTTATGAAGCGGAGATCGGAAACATCGGCATTAACATCGGGGTCGCCGCACCGATGGCGTTCTTCCCGTTCAGCGGGTGGAAGGACAGCTTCTTCGGCGACCTACACGGTCAGAGCTGGGATGCCGTAGACTTCTTCACACAAAAGAAAGTCGTCGTCGAACGCTGGGCATAGTCTCGCGGCAGTATCTTTTCGACTTCAGTCGGCGCGCTTTGCAAGCGCGCAGATACTCTTTCCAGGCTCGGTAGGTGCGGTTTGGAACCGCACCGGACTTCGTCGATAAATTACTGTATTTATCGCGCTCCAAATCACCACGGCTGCCTATACGACGGCGCATTCACGAAACGTTCCATCCCCAACGCCAAATCAATCTCTGTATTCGGTGGCAACTGGACGCGGAGATATATGCCATCCACTGGAACCGTCTGTACCTCCTGACCGGTGTTGATACGTGCTGAAGTGAAGATGTGTTCCCCCATCGCACCGGCTTGCACAATCACCTCTCGCCGTTCCGTCGTGCTGAGATTGACGAGCTGCAGTTCCGTCGTGTCACCTGTCATCTTCGTCACCAATGCCCCGACATCCGCTGGAAGTCCGGGTCGCTTCTGCTGTGCGTCAAAGTGCCGTAACCGCGTCACGAGCAACCCACCGTTATAGTGCGGCAACGGACCGCCACAGGTCAGTTCCACCAACCCTTCACACGTAACAGGGTTGCGTCTCTGGAAATAAGCGTCTCCATATCCCGTTGGATCTTCCTCATCATTCGCCATGTAGTTGAGTCGTTGTTCAACTTGTGATATGTTATGGTTGAGGATTGATTCTGGGTATTCAGGATAATCGCCTCGCATATACGCCAACCACCCGCCATCGCGCCCACCACTATCCTTAGTGTGATGCCACGCGTTAATGTCAAATTTCGATCCCGTCTTCTTTGCGATCTGTTTCGCGCGGTCTTGGTCAGCATCCTCCATTGTCATCGCCCAAAGATGTGCCACATCAGACGGATGCATCGGCATGAATTCAAACCAACCGTCAATCTGTAGCGTCGTGCCATCCTCATTTGTTATCGGATACTGCATCCACGGACCAGGTGTATAGTTTGCAATTCCCGGGTCACCATATTTCTGCGGCACATAGAGTTGGTCGTTGTGTTCTATACCGTGCTGTATGAGAACATCAATCTGGGAACGCGGAAAGTCCATATATGTTAAATCTCTATGAAGGAGTGCAGCGTTCTGTGCAGCAACACTCACCGCCTGACCAACACTATGCCACCCATGGGGCCAACTCCAGCCATAGCGAGAACCATACCACTTACCGTCTATATGTTCACCGATGATACCCGAAAGCCCAACGTTATCCGGCACAATTCCGCCATTCTCTTCCGTACGGCTAATCCATGCATCAACATATTCCTGAACCCATGCCTGATACTTTTCTTCACCTGTGAACATATATGCATTCGTAGCAAGCGTCGTCGCAGCGAGATTGCCGACTGCGTCCCCTTTTCCTTGTCGTTCATAGATTACCCGTCCCATCAGATCGCGCAATTCTTGGCTTTCCAGCATCACATCACGACTTGTGCAGCCCGGAACATCAATAAACGGCAAATTGTAACCCATTGACGGATAAAAAGACTCTCTTTCAAGTATCCAAAACGCCGGTCCTTTACTGCCGTTCATCACACACTTGATGATCTTGTGTTCCGGGTCGTAGTTCTGTGCATCAGGGTCTTCGTTTAAAAAGAATCCTGCGAACCGTATCGCGCGTTCAACGTTCTCTGTATGTGACGGATCCGCCATACACAGCATATAAAACAGATAATTCCCTTCACTTTGGTGAAACCAATCATATCCCGGTTGATACTCTTTAAAGACCATCGGATAGTCGTGTCCTGAGCCGAACCGTGTCATATCTTTCGTGATGACCTCAAATTCGGTTTGTGCATCTACCAAGAACTGTGCTTCGCCGCCGAGCATATAAAAGAGGGGCCAGTTATGGAAACTCTCGTAAGCATCATCGAGTCCATCGAAACTCTGAAAATCTGGATGTGTTGGCCAGAACAACGTTCCATCTGGGCGCGTATATTTCTCCAACACTTGCGGCGCTGCGTCATTGATTTTGTCAATCAGTTGGCGTTCAAGCACTGCCCACGTCGGTGGTGTCTGGAGTTGCGTCTGTGCTTCAATCGTTGGAAACATCATCTCTTCACTCCTCATGGAAGTCTTTGGATTGGATTAGCCGTAGTATATCACGTTTCAGTATATTTGTGAAATTTATGTTTTGCCCATCAGAAACAGTTTGCGATTCAAACGCATATTATGGTATAATTGCGTGTAGGTATTATCCAAGGCGGACCTATTTCTAACAACCGATGATAGACTGCTCAGAAGGGCGAAACGCTACCACGAGCAACTTCACATCCGAGTTGAAAATCCTTCTGTGTGGTTACAAGAGGTGAATTCAGATGAACGTTTTAGAGATGACAGATATTGAGATTTACGAAGCAGCTATTGCAGAACTAACGACGCAGTTGGGACCCGCGCATACTGAAAAGTTCCTCCAGCAGTGTAAACCAAATGAGTATGATTACTCTGTTGAGCGGCACAAATTGTTGGCGGATCAGCCCAGTATTGACAAGATCGTGGAGCGTATCCGACGGAGAGAAGTGGAGCGAAAAGAAGAAGAACGTATCAAAGCCGAGAGAGTTGCTGCATGGCGAAACGGTTCGTTGGAACTCACCGATATTGAAATCTATGAACTCGCTCTTAAAATCATTATAGACAAGTTTGGTGGCTACGGGTTTATACGGTTTTTTCAGCAACATTTCAAACATCTCAACACGGATCAACCTATTGACAAGCCACAGTCCCGCCCAAATAACGATGTGAGTTTGGTACAGGCAGGACAGATGCCAACAGCCGAACCACACGATTAGCAGGTGATGGAGAGCCAGATGATGATACAGAATAAATTTCCCCCTGGTTGGGATGAACAACGTGTGCAAAGCGTCATTGATTATTACGAAAATCAGACAGAGGATGAAACCGTCGCTGAGAACGAAGCTGCATCACAGAATGAATTCGGCATGCTAATAGAAATCCTTATGGAATTGGGGCCCGCCGTGTGCGAGTGGATCCTTGAAACCCTAATTGATAGCCAGTGAATAAACGTAGGAAGGAATCATTAACCCTATGAAAATAGCAAACGCTCCATGTTCCTGGGGTGTGCTTGAGTTTGAACTCAACGGCGAAGCACCCGATTATATACAAGTATTAGACGAAATGCACGCCATCGGTTACACGGGAACAGAATTAGGCGATTGGGGGTTCATGCCGACGGACCCCGAACAACTCCGGACCGAACTCGCCGCGCGCGAACTAACACTCTTAGGCGCGTTCGTAGCCGTCGCACTCGCTGATGCAGAGACACACGCAGCAGGTGAAGCCTCAGCACTACAACACGCACGCTTGTTAGCAGATGTCGCTGGCGACACACCGTTCATCGTGCTTTCAGATGACAACGCCACCACAGAACCCCGTACCCGCTACGCCGGTCGCATCCGTCCCGAACACGGATTGACACCCGAACAGTGGGATATTTTCGTACAGGGTGTCCACCGTATCGCCCAAGCCGTAAAAAACGAGACAGGTCTACGCACCGTTTTTCATCACCACTGCGCCGGATACGTAGAAACACCGTTAGAGGTTGACACACTGATGCAACGCACCGATCCAGACCTCATCGGGTTGTGTTTCGATACAGGACACTACCGATTCGGTGGTGGAAATCCACTTGAAGCATTTACTCGACACGCCGATCGAATCTGGCACGTCCATTTCAAGGATTGCCATCCCGACATCGCTACCCGCTCTCGGAAAGACGAATGGGATTACTTTACCTCTGTCGGCAACGGTGTCTTTTGTGAGTTAGGAAACGGTGATGTCGATTTTCCCGCATTCCTTGCAGGATTGCGAAATCGGAACTACGACGGTTGGATCGTTGTAGAGCAGGATGTCTTACCCGGAATGGGCAGCCCCTACGAAAGCGCAGAACGGAATCTACAGTATCTAAATTCAATTCTGTAACAATTGATATACACTATGGCAGCAATGAACAACCCCTCAAAAATCGGTGTCGGTGTTATCGGAGCCGGACGTATCGGACAACTCCACATCGAACACATCGCCCAAAACATACCCGAAGCCGAACTGATTGCGATCTGTGGCTTGAACATCTCCGATGCCGAATCCCTCGCCGAACAGTTTAATGTCCCGATAGTAACAACCGACTACGCGCCCCTCCTGACAAATCCACGAATTGACGCTGTACTGGTTGCCTCTTCAACGGATACGCATGTCGAAATCAGTCAAGCCGCCGCGAAAGCAGGGAAACACATCTTTTGCGAGAAACCGATAGCACTTGACCTTCAACAGATTGATGAAACCTTAGCGATTGTAGAAGCAGCGGGTGTGAAGTTTCAGATCGGTTTCAATCGTCGGTTTGATGCCAGTTTCAGTCGGGTACGTGAGGCAATCGCCGGTGGCGAGATCGGAGAACCGCACATCCTTCGCATTACAAGTCGAGACCCTGCACCGCCACCGATCGAATACGTCAAAGTTTCCGGCGGCATCTTCCTCGACATGACAATCCACGATTTCGATATGGCACGCTATCTCATCGGAGACGAAGTGGTTGAAGTCTATGCAACGGGTGGGGTCCGCGTCGATCCGCGGATCGGTAAGGCAGGCGATATTGACACTGCCGTTATCACACTAAAGTTCCAAAACGGGGTCATCGGAACGATTGACAACAGCCGAGAAGCCGTCTACGGCTACGACCAACGTGTTGAGGTGTTCGGTTCAAAAGGGATGGTTACGGCAGCGAACCCGCCGACAGACACCGTTACTTTCAGCGGTCACAACGGAACCCGTGCTGCATCGCCGCCATATTTCTTTATCGAACGCTACAAGCCAGCGTACCTTGCGGAGCTGCAAGCGTTTTTCACATGCATTCAGGAAGACACAACGCCACCGGTTACAGGAACAGACGGTCGCGCGCCCGTTGTACTGGGTTTCGCAGCGTTGAAATCACTGCGTGAAAACCGTCCCGTCCTCATGTCCGAAATTTAGCAGGTCTCTACTCACCCTCACCGCCGACTTCACCGACTTCGATTTCAATCTCGTCTCGATTCCGGATACGTTCCACAAGTCCGTCGCGGATGTCCACAATCCGATCGGAGACATCGAGCATCTTCAAGTCGTGTGTCGCCGAAATTACAGTGACTCCCTGTTCTATATTCAAACGTTTAATGAGATCAATAATCTCGCGTCCGGTGATCGTATCAAGGTTCGCCGTCGGTTCATCAGCGAGGATAATGCTCGGATCGTTCGCGAGTGCTCTCGCGATAGCGACGCGTTGCCGCTGACCGCCTGACAACTCATCCGGCAGATGGTACATCCTGTCCCCTAAACCGACCATATCCAACAACTTTTCCGCTTTTTCATTGCGTTGCTTCTCAGAGATTCCAGCGAAAATCATCGGGAGTGTTACGTTCCCGTGCGCGCTTCTCACGTGCAGTAGGTTGTAACTCTGAAAAATATAACCGACTCGGTGGCACCGGAACGCCGCAATCTGTTTTTGCGACAGTTGCGACATGTTCTGTCCATCTATGTAAACCTGTCCCTCTGTCGGACGGTCAAGCGCGCCGATCATGTTAAAGAGCGTAGATTTACCGGAACCGGAGGGTCCCATCAGTGAGATATATTCCCCACGGTTGATCTCAATGTTGATGCCATCCAAAGCGCGAAGGATGTTTGAACCCATACGGTATTCTTTGACAACATCTTCGGTTTTTACAACAATATCAGCCATAGTGTTTCTCCGTCTTATACCTCGGTACGCATCGCTTCAGCAGGCGGGAGTTTCGCTGCACGCCACGCCGGGAACGATGAACCAATCACAGCCAAAATCATGCCGAGGATACATCCGAGCAGAATGATGATGATTACTCCGAGCTGCATCGGTCCGTTTTCAGGACTCGCGGGTAACAGCGGAAAATAGAAAAAGAGGTCTAACCCGTAATCTTTGAGTCCTAAAAGCACCGCGCCTAATGTCCCGATGAGCGCGCCGATAAGCGCACCCGAAAACCCCTGGAACCCCGATTCGAGTAGGAACAGCCGAACCACGAACCCGTCTAACGCACCGAGACATTTCATTGTACCGATCTCACGGAAACGCTCTGTCACTGCCATCAGCATCGAATTTGCGATACCTACGACACAGACAATCAAAGACATAATAATGAGCCATATATCTTTCGTCGAAATCCCCTGTTCTGCTGTCTCTTCAAAAGTGTTGATTGTCGATTGGCGGCCGCTCTCCTGCAGGGCTATACCGATTTCGTTATTCGTCCACACCGAAACAAGGAACGCTATACCCAACGTAATCCCCGCTGTTGTGATAATTGAACGACCAAAACGGATTTTCAAACTCTGAAAACTAATCCGCAACGATTCCACGAACGGCAGATCGATCTGTTCTTCAATAGGTGTTCTTTGCTGCAAATCTTTATCTCCCCATTTTTATTTCTGTCTATACCCGTATTGTATCAAATTTACAAATTTAGGTCAAGTTCCATTTTCGCTTTCTAAAATTGACTTTTCTGTTAACTGCTGTTATATTAAAAGAAAGAGGTGGGTTTAAACCGATGCGCTTAAAATTTTTCTATCTCCTACTGCTATTGCAATCCATCGGCATGCTATATTGGTGTCCGCCAATTTCTGCACACGATACTTTCTATCCACACCATCGTGAAGATTTTGAGAACATGGCACGCCGTCGCGAATTGCGAACAACTGTCCTGCTCTGTACTGCTGCCTTCCTCGCTGTACTTACGGCAATCGTCTATGCAGCGCTCCGAAAAAGTAAAGATGAGAACGATATTGACAAACGCGACGCAAAAACAGTCCAAAAACGTTTGACGAATGCCGCGAACAGGGCAGCAAATGCGGCACTACAGACGCTCAACACGAACGGAAACGCGGCAGAAGCCGCCACAACTTGCCTCACAACCTATGCCGAGGCGCGCGGCGCGACATGGCGACCGCCTCGTTACGCAGAGAACCAAACAGTATCAGACCCTTACCAAATTAGATGTAAAATTGGAAAAGATGTTGTCACTCTCAGCATTGATACCGAGAGCATTCGGTTAAAAGCAGAATACGATCCGTCTAAATCAGGTTTTAGTCCACAGGGACCGTCAAAAAGTGCAACGGCATCGGTTGTGCTGAAGAGATATGGCGAGGGAGACGGATAAGATATGACAGATTAAGACGTTAGTCGGTTGATGAGTGCGGCACTATAGCCAGCACCGAAACCGTTATCGATGTTCACGACGGTGACACCAGAGGCACAACTATTGAGCATACCTAACAGTGCGGCGAGTCCACCGAAACTCGCACCGTAACCGATGCTCGTCGGTACGGCGATCACTGGACAATCCACCAACCCACCGACAACACTCGGTAGCGCGCCTTCCATACCCGCAACAACGATAATCACACGGGCAGATAAAAGTTTCTCGTGGTTGCTCATTAAGCGGTGCAACCCAGCAACACCGACATCATAAAGCCGTTCAGGGAGGTTTCCCATCATCAGTGCCGTTTCAGCGGCTTCCTCGGCAACCGGTAAGTCCGATGTACCAGCAGAGACAACAAGAATGCCCGGAACCCCATCATCTTCGGACTGTGCAACGCTGATGGTGCGTCCGAGCGCATTATAACGCGCCGCAGGCTGAATCGCCTTTACCGCTTCGTACATTTCCGGGGTCGCACGCGTCGCAAGCAACGGATGCCCCGCTGCAAGGATACGCTCGCTAATCTGCTGAACATGTTCAACTGTCTTCCCTTGACAGAAAATGACTTCCGGAAAACCTGTTCTGAGTTGACGATGATGATCAATCTTTGAGAATCCCAAATCTTCAAAAGGAAGTGTGCGAAGAGATTGCAGCGCATCAGCCACTGCAACCTCTCCACCTCTAACCTGTTCAAGTAGGGACTTTAACTTCTCAATTTCCATTTATTTCACGATACGTGCGTCTGTCGTTCAGTCAGCACGTAAGAGCAGGTACGAAACCCGCCCGTTGAAGTTAGCAAGGTGTCAAGAAGCGTTTAGGCTTCTTCCGGAGCTTCCTCGTCGGCTTCTTCGCTGCCAACACCAGGAATCGACTCGGCGATCTTTGAACGGACATCTGCGGAAACTTTACGACCTGTCTCCACCGCACTCTTCACCTGTTCACCGGCTTCATGAAGACGTTCTTTCCCGGTGTCCACGATTTCGTGAACGCTCTCTCTGCCTTGCTCAACGAGAGTCTGAACACCTTGACGCGCACTACTCGTCGCATGTTGAGCGAACTCAACTGTTCGGTTCTTAGCATCAATGGATGTATCGCGAATCTTTTGACGAGTCTCTCTACCTGAAGTTGGTGCGTAAAGCAGACTGATCACAGCACCCGCCATAAATCCAGTAAAAAATGCAAAAACCATCGTGAGTCCGTTGTTCTGTCCATTATTACTCATTTTTTATATCCTTTCTATTACGGAGTCCGTTTTGGGTATGACTTTGCAAGCAAAACTACTCCTAATACTTACGAGAATTCATCTTAAAAGTTTCAATTCTCACATATATCTTTTAACGTAATTTTAACGTAATATTTTGGTTGCAGGGTTTTTACTGGCGTGTTTTCTCACGGTTTGTAACCCCGCCTTCTATAGATGTCTCGTTAATTGCAGGTTTTACTTTCGTTATTCGTTAGCTGCCTCGGGTGAAGATGTATTTTCTGAAGGCGCGGGTGATTGGGCAGCTGTGAAACTATCCCACCCCGCTTTCACCCCCTGCCACAAACTCACAACCTCTGTAAGAGAGACCGCAAGTTGATTACGGAAAAATGTCGCTTGTTCAATTGTTTGTCCAGAAAAATGACTCGCTTTCTGAACCAGTTCTTCAAGTTGTTGGAGACTCTGATTCAGAGCACCGCTCATTTCTTGGATATTACGCGCAGTCGTTCGGATTTCGGAGTCGCTAAGCGTTTGTAAGGAGGTTATCAATCCATTCAAATTTTGTAGCAGCTGCGGAAGCTCCTGGTTCACCTCTTTCACCGTCTTATCCACATCTGTAAGCAATACCCCGACCTCCTGATTGATAACGTTCTCCGCGGAGTTCAACGTATTTCGGATACTATTCAGTGAATTACGGAGGCTACCAATCGCTGCACAAAGGTAACCAGCAAGTGCAGTAAGCGCGAGTAGCAAAATCCCAAGACTAAATTTCCAAAAAAGAGAGGCTATAAAACTCCAATCCATCTTTTCTCCTTTACAGGCTCGCTATCAGACACTCGGCAGATAATCTTTTTACAAGAAGTCTGTCCTACAAGCCTAAGTTTGAAGTTGTTTTTTCACGATTTCACCAGCTGCATCAATTGCCGCATCCACTTTGTTCGGATTTTTGCCGCCACCCTGTGCAAGTTCCGGACGACCGCCACCGCGACCCTCTGCCAACTCTGTTAATTCGGAAATAATCTTGCCAGCATGTAAACCGCGATCCTTCACCAAGTCTGAGGTAACACCCACAACAAAGGCGACTTCGTTTCCTGACACAGCGGCAAGCGCAACAACACCCGACCCTAAACGGTTTTTGATTTCATCAACAAGCCGACGCAACCCGTCCCTATCCGTACCCGCCACGCACGAAGCAACAACAGCCACATCTTCTACACGCGCCGCGTCCCTGACTAACACATCAACGTTACCGAGTGCTTGTTGGCTCTTAAGCTGTTGGAGCTGCTGTTCCAACTCCCGCTGCTCCTGAAGGAGTCTTTCAATCCGATCCCGTAAATCCGCTTTCGGTGCTTTCAACAGACCCGACATATCGGAGATCAGCACGGTATCCTCTTGGATACTCGTCATCGCTGTCCTACCCGTCAACGCCTCAACGCGTCGGACACCCGCAGCGATACTACTCTCGCTCATAAGTTTCACGAAACCGAGCTCCCCGGTTGCATTGACGTGCGTACCGCCACAGAGTTCAACGCTATAATCGCCAGCCTGCACAACCCGGACGACATCCCCGTACTTGTCCCCGAAAAAGGCTAAAGCACCTTTCGCCTTCGCGTCATCTAACGGCATCTCACTGATAGAGAGCACATCATTGCCACGAATCTTTTCGTTGACGTACACCTCAATCTCGCGTAACTGCTCCGCTGAAACGGCTTCGTAGTGCGAAAAGTCGAACCGCAGCCTACCGGCTTCAACGAGCGAACCCGCTTGCCCAACGTGTGTCCCAAGCACCTGCCGTAACCCGCTGTGTAAGAGATGCGTCGCGGTATGGCTCACAGCAACGGCACTGCGATGTTCCGTATCAATTTTCGCATGAACGGCGGTATACGGCGTAATTTCACCTTCAAGCACTTTACATCTATGAACGAACAAATCTGCGGATGGTTTACGTGTATCTTCAACACGCAACTTCGTATCCCGGTTTTCGATAATACCGACATCGCCGACTTGTCCACCCGACTCGCCATAAAACGGCGTACGATTCAACAGCACGAACACCTCGTCACCCGTCTGGGCACTGCCTACAGATTCCGAACCGGCGATTAAAGCCACGACTTCGGCATCAACGGTATCTTCCGTATAGCCGACAAATTCCGTTTCACCGTGTTCCTTAAGCACCTCTGCGTAGACAGAAATATCTTCGTCTTTCGCACCACCCTTCGCTTCCCACGCAGCGCGTCCACGTTCCCGCTGTTCCTCCATACTTTGCGCGAAACCAGCATCGTCAACAGTGAACCCACGTTCACGAGCCAGCATCTGTGTCAAATCGAGCGGAAAACCGAATGTATCGTATAACGCAAAGGCGCGTTCCCCATCAAGCTGCGTCCGACGCTCCTCCGTAAGCACATCAAAAGACTGGTCAAGAAGTTCTAAACCGCGCTCAATCGTCTGATGAAAACGGTGCTCTTCTCCCTGAATCGTTCGCTTGATAAATTCACGGCGCGGCAGCACATCTGGAAACACATCACCCAGCAGTCCGATGACGTTATCCACGAGTCGGTAGATGAAGGCTTCGTTCATCTCCAATTTTTTGCCGTAAAGCACAGCACGGCGCAAGATACGACGGATGACATAACCGCGTCCCTCATTAGACGGCATCACACCGTCACCGATCGCAAACGTCAAACACCGGATATGGTCAGCAATAACCCGGTGTGGTAACCCGCGATCGTCATCAAAATAGGCGGTATCCGTTATATCAGCAATCGTCTCCAAGAGCGGCGTGAACAGGTCCGTTTTATAGTTTGTATCAACCCCTTGCAATATAGAGGCGATCCGCTCAAAACCCATACCGGTATCAACATGTGTCGCTGGCAAAGGCTCAAGCGTGCCGCTTTCATTCCGATTGTATTGGATAAACACCAGATTCCAAAATTCCCGGAACCGATCACTCGTATTAGGACCAGCATCGGGGTCATTTGCGGTCTCAGGAAAGGCTTCAACACCCATATCCACAAAAAGTTCGCTACAGGGACCGCACGGACCCGTCTCTCCCATCTCCCAGAAATTATCCTTATCACACCGGCGAATCCGTGAAAGCGGAAGATCCGTCTCCTGAAGCCAGAGTTTCTCGGCTTCGTCGTCTTCGAGGTACACCGTTGCCCAGAGCCGTTCCTTCGGAATCTTCCAGAGCTCCGTGACCAACTCCCACGCGAAGGCGATGGCTTCCTGTTTGTAGTAATCGCCAAACGACCAATTCCCAAGCATCTCAAAGAAAGTGTGGTGACTCGGCGAATAACCGACCTCTTCGAGATCGTTGTGTTTACCGCTAACGCGTAAGCATTTCTGCGTATCAACGGCGCGCGTGTATTCCCGCTGCCCGATACCGAGAAACACATCCTTGAACTGGTTCATACCAGCATTGGTGAACAACAGCGTCGGGTCATCTGCCGGTATCAAAGACGCACTCGGAACAATCGTGTGCCCATTTTTGCGGAAGTATTCTAAAAAACCGGACCTAATTTCATCTGATGTCATGTTACGTAACCATCCCCTATGATTTCCATCTCTAATTATAAATTATTTTTTATCGAGAAGTCAAGACAAAAACGGACACAGAGATGCCGTGCGTTAAACGCTATAGAACGGGCAAATGCATCAAAAAATCTTTTCGAGTACCTGCCGTACAACCTCCGATCCGAACCCACGTCGCGCTAAGAACCCATGAAGTCGCCGTTTCGCGACGTGCGTCGGCAGCCGTCTGTATTGTTTGGCCCGCTTTTCTGCAATCTGAAGAGCAACTCTCGCTTCGTCTTCAACTTCTACCGTCGCGACAACCTGCTCCGCTGTCTCCCTATCAATCCCTCTATCAACCAGTTCCTGTTTAAGCAGCGTCCTCCCTCTCGGATTCGATTTTTGCCTGCGGACGATCCAATTCTCGGCAAACTTATGGTCGCGAATATGTCCCGAGCGAATCAACTCTGCTATAGATGTTTCAATCGCGTCAGCTGAAAAACCTTCTCGTTCAAGTTTCTGTGCTACCTCGCTTTTAGTGGACATTTTCGGTTTTACTGTAGGGCGGGAGGTTTCCAGTGCGTCTGCTGCAGTTTTATCCTTCTCTTCGCGTAGCAATCTGAGGGCGTAATTCTTTGCGCGCATCACCTCATCAGCTGCGATTATCTTTTTGATAGTCTCGGCTTCAATCTCTAAACCGAGACGCAACCCAAATTTTTCGATGAGGGACGCATGGATGACAACAAACGGGGAACCGTCTAAAAGGAGTTGGCGGTGCGAAGGCAATTCAAGGACTTCCTGAATATCGGTAATTGTCTGTTTCATAGCGGCTTTTGGAACCATCAACCATCAAGCAGTCGGAAACCTGAATCAACGCTGAAAAACGCACCTGCGTTCAGTCGGAGGGGACTGTGGCGGTTAACACTTCTGCAACTGCCACAAGCACCCTCTCTACCGAAAGCCGATTGCTGACAGCTATTCGTCTATTCTCCGCCGTTGCTACCTGCCCAGAGCGCACCACGTTGTAGAAGCACCCCGAACATCTCATGCTGGCACGCCGAAGCGTCATGACCGAGCGCAAGATAGAAAACCTTACCCTCACCCCAATTCTTCGTCCAGGCAACCGGCACAGCATCGCCTTTCCACAACGCCGATGCAAGCACGTGGTTCCGAGGATCGTAATCAAGGATATATTGCTCGTCCGTCACGACGAACTCATCAAGTCCTTCCGTGATCTCGTGTTCGCTATCAACGATGCTGACTTGGTATTCGCGGTAGCGCGGGTGCGTGACAAAATAGCCACCCACCATCGAACGATATTCTGGACAGCCGCGGAACGAATCCGCCGCCGAATGGATACCGACATAACCTTTACCAGAAGCGACGTGATTGAGCAAACCGTTCTTCTGAGCATCCGAAATCTCGCCGACCGTGTAGTAGAAAACGACCAGATCATAAGGATCCAAATTCGGTGAGACGAGCGCGTCAAGGTCTTCCTCAACTCTGGTAATCTCAAATTCGTCCCGTTGCGAAAGCGCATTCACGATCTCGTCGCTACAACCTTTCCAATCGTGAATCGCACCGCCTGCAAAAACAAGTGTGTTAATTTTTCCCATTCTTTAAGCCTCCTTGTTATTATGATATTCCTATTATATCACACGTGCAAAAATACTGGCAAACTTTTTCCAGGCATTCACAGCGTCATTCAACGCCACCATAGTTCCGCTCCTTTGTAGGAGCCGTCCGTTGGTAGCGACTCCCACTGACTGCCGACGATTTCCGATGGCTAACGGCTAACTGCGGACACCTTTTCTAACTTGCATTCCAACTGATGCTTGTGATAAAATAAAAAACGTATCCGAAGAATCTGTTGTCTTAGTATTCCCAATACCACAAGGAGATTAATAATGCGGCGCAGAAGCATTTTGTTTCGATCGGCTATTATCGTCAGTGTTCTTACCGGTATATTTATTCTTTTTACGGTGCGCCGATTAAATATTGATCACCCGCGTCCATCCGCTCGGACAGTTGAAATTCCTGATGAAATTCGGCAGAAATTCGCAAAATCACCGGGCGCGCCTGAACCTATCGCAACAGCAAATCACGGTAGTAATATTAAAACTGTCGCATTCTCACCTATCAACCCTTCTCTCATTGTGAGCGTTTCTAACATCGGTCGTGCAAGAAAAAAAATAAAGTTGTGGGATTTAAACGATACAAGCGAACCTATAACAGTACTCGCCGGTGATGCTTTCGCTTTTTCGCCAGATGGCAAATTCCTTGCACTTACCGGATGGTCGAGAGGCATAAGATTGTGGTCTATAAATGAGCAAAAATCTGTCAATATCTTCGGTGGAACCAGTTATGCACCAATCGCATTCTCACCTGATGGACAGTGGATTGCCAGCCGAGAACACCGTGTGAAATTATGGAATATCCGCACGCCGAATACAATCGTTGAAGGACCCTCCTTATCCCACGCAGCATGGGTGGATCAATTTATCTTTTCACCCGACAGCAAGTTCCTTGCCGCTATAGGCGGCATCAACGACGATGTGACCATCTGGGATGTAGAAAGTCTACAGACCATCAAAAAAATAAAATCGGACACACAACGGATCAACGCGATTGCATTTTCACCTGACGCTGAGAATCCGCTCTTTGCACTTGCCGACGATGATAAGAAAATCGAGTTATATACCCTACCGGATTGGCACCTCCATACCACAATCTCAGCATCCTATATCTACGATCTCGTTTTTATGCCCGATGGGAAGACACTTGTGAGTACGGGGATTAACGAAGTAGAATTCTGGTCTATTGAGGATGGCATCCGTATCGCTGCATCGAAAGAGCACAAGAGATGGTCTAATTCTGTAGCACTCTCAACCGACGGCACCAAACTCGCAAGTGGCGATAACGAGGGCGTTTTACGTGTTTGGAACACTTCATCATATCTGGATCCACAGAAACCTGCCTCCAAAGATACCGTGCAGATCATCTATTTTCTTCCCAGTGACCGCGCAGCTCAACCAGATATCACCAAGAAATTGGACGCATTGATAAAGGAAGTCCAACAGTTTTACGCTGACCAGATGGAGCACCACGGATTCGGTAGAAAAACTTTTACTTTTGAGAAAAACGAGGACGGCAGCGCGAAGATATATCTTGTGGAAGGGCAGTACACAGACGCTTACTATCGTAAAGATACCCCTACAAAAGTTGATCGCGAAATATATGAACGGTTTGACGAGTCAAAAAACATCCATCTCATGGTTGTGGACATCAGTAGCGAAAAAATTAATAATCGTCGTGAAAATGTAACTGGGGTGGGCGGCGTTACCTCATTTAGATTTGAATATGAAAAGCACCTGCGGACGGCACGAACAGGCGATGCCACCGTCCCAGCATCAGGCAGAGGTCTTGATTGGGAAACGATCGCGCATGAACTCGGCCACGCCTTCGGTCTACAACACGATTTTCGGGACGCAAGTTATTTGATGTCCTATGGTAAAACCGCGGAACGCTTGTCCCAAATCAGTGCTGAATGGCTCGATAAAAACCGGTTCTTTAATCCCGGTCAACTGTTCTTTGATGAACCAGCAACAATTGAGATAACCGTCCCCGCACGCAGTCCTTCTGAGTCAACGATTCTCCAGTTTCATCTCACAGATGCTGACGGTCTGCATCAAGCGATGTTGCTAATTCGTCCAACCACAGACACACCGCCCCCCGGATACCAAGTAGGTAAAAATCCAGATGAAAATAAGAAACGTTGGCAAACGAAACAGAAAGGGAAATCTTTCGTGTTACACGACTACCGCTCCTTGAATGCCAAAAAAGAGGCGACTATTGAATTCAACCTACCAGAACCGAATCAGAACAGTGTTAAGCTTCAGGTTATTGACCTACACGGCAACATCACATTTCGGATATTTAACCTCAAAGAGATAAGCAGAACAAAATAACGAGGCTAATATGCAATTCAAAAAACTGTTTTTGTTGTTCATCGTATCGATTGTTGTTCTCGGTCTCTTGGGATTTGCTATCTGGTACCGGTGGAACACTGATCAGAAATTAGCACAACAACGAATTCCAACGATTACACCGATTGCCGAGTTTAACCACGGAGAGCCTTGGATTAGAGATGTCGCAATTTCTCCTGTCAATCCAAATCTGATTGCAAGCGTTGGTAAGCGCAACGTTGTAAAGGTGTGGAACAGGAATAGTCCAGACGCTCCAATGCTGACACTGACCGACCATCCCGGTAGAGAAAATGGTTGGGCAAGCATAAGTATTGACTATATCGCGTTTTCGCCAACAGGTGAATGGCTTGCCAGTAAAGATTTTTGGAACCTCGTCTTCTGGGATGTGTCTTCGAGTAAGCAAATTAATACCTTTGAGAGCGCGGCTGGAGCAGCTGCTGTTTCACCAGATGGACATCTGCTCGCAACAGCCTCTCGGGATGTCAGACTTTGGGATGTCCGGAACCTGGAGGATATAAAAGCGATAGTCATATTACCAGCGAAGATGGGAAGACAACCACTGTCACACGAAGAGGTATGGTCAGGCCGCCATGACGTTGAAACAGCCAATCAGTCCTATCGCGTGATTGACTTTTCATCGGATGGAAAGTGGATCGCCGCCGCTGGGAGCATGTACGATGTTGAGAAGAAAATATTTCGAGGTATGGTGAAAGTCTGGGATTTACAACACAGGCAACTTGTCAAAATCTTTCCAAGAGCACTTCCAAAAGGTGTTGAATTTCAAACTAACACAGAGTACAACGATATCCGATCTATTAGTTTCTCTCCAGACAACCGCTTTTTTGCGAGTATAGGTTCGTATGGATATACGATATGGACCCTCCCCGAGTGGCACATTTACTGCAATGTACACGCGCAATACAACAGCAAGGGATTTGTTAGCGGTGGCGATAAAAACACCCATACCGGTGGATACACGCAATTCTTCAGCGATTTAGCCTTTTCACCTGATGGTAAAATGTACGCAGTTGCCGATGGATCAGTAACTCTCTGGTCAATAGAGAGTACTACCCCTATTGCCCTACTTTTGGGCAATCCTTTTGTTATGACCTTCTCACAAGATGGCAACACACTTGTCGGTGGAGGCATAGATGGCGTTGTCCGGCTTTGGGATGTAGGAGGGCTACATGAAAAATAAAAAATTGTTACTATTGTTCGTGATTTTGGCTATAGTTGTTGGGGGCGTGGTATTTTTCAATGTGCGTTCACAGTATCAGACTCTGGACCCGCAGAAACTCGCGAAGCTCCCCGAAAAACCTACTCTCGTTACGGCGTTTAACCACGGTCCGAGTCCTATTAACTCCGTGGCATTTTTACCGGTCAATGCCTCTCTTGTTGCAAGTGCAGGTAGGGACGGAATCATAAAGTTGTGGAACACAAACAACACTAAGGATCTAGTAGTAACTCTCAAACACCCCGTAAACTACGATTATACACATCTCGATTGTTCTATCAACTTTTCACCTGATGGCGAACTGCTGGCGAGTATAGGCAATGGCGCGGACCTCATTTTGTGGGATGTCGTTTCAGGAAAAAAAGTTAACACTATTAAGGGCAATTTTGGATCTTTTTCCTTTTCGCCAGACAGAAATCACTTGGCGACATCCTATAAGTATGGAAAGGAAGTGAAACTCTGGAATATTCGGAATCCAAAGAAAATTACTAAAGTGGCTACCCTACCCTTCAATGAAGCAAAAAGAGTCAACAGTTATACATGTACAGTGGACATTTCTCCCGATGGTGAATTGATTGCTGTCGGATACGCGAACGGAACAGTGAACGTTTGGAATCTACAAAATAAACAACATGTAAAAACCTTGAAAACGACTTTTGCGGACATGGAGATTCTCAAGTTTTCACCAGACAACCGATTCTTGGTATGTAGTGGTCCTGAGGGTTACATGCGTGACGGTATCCACTATAAAGGGCACGTTGCTATGCGCTATATTATGTGGTCATTACTTGATTGGCAACGCCACAGCGAGGTGCAAAATGGGTATATTGAAAGTTTTGCGGTTTCGCCCGATGGAAAAATGTGTGCTCGGGCAAATACGTATCTTGGGTTTCCTTCTGGCAGAGGCGTAGAAATTTGGTCAACTACAAGTGGAGCAACGATTACTTCACTACCGACGAAGGCGCGGGATATTGCCTTTTCACCCGATGGGAAAATGCTTGCAAGTGCTGGTGAAGATGGCGTTCTCCGTTTGTGGGAATTTACACCGCAGCAGATAGAGTATACCACTACGCCTGCTGATGTCATACGGATAGTTTACCTCCTGCCAGAAAATAAAGAACCACGATTAGGTATTGCTAAGAAACTCGACAAATCAATAAAAAAGGTTCAAGGCTTCTATGCCAAAGAGATGGAACGCCACGGATTCGGTAGAAAAACTTTTAGATTTGAAACGGATCAAAACGGGAGAGCAAAAATTTATTTTCTCAAAGAAGGAGAAATTATACATTATGATATGTCAAACGATATCTGGCTTGCAGTAGCAGACGACCTTCCAAGCTCCATTTCTTGGGGACAGCAAATAATCATTGCTGGTCATAATCAGACATTTCCTTACGTTAACAATAATGCAGGCAGGGTCAAAGACAATATCTCGATGGACAGAATTAAAGGCACTTTTCATGGTAAACTCGAATTTTATCGCGCTAAAACTTTCAATTGGAAAACTGTCGCGTATAGAGTTAGGGAGGCATTCGGTTTGGCCTATGATGAGTTTACGTATGAGCCAGACGCTTTGAAACGCCTTTTGTCGCGTGTAAACAATATGATGCCTTGGGAACAGACAGAGAGAAATTGTCAAAGTGTGAAGCCGAATGGTTAAACAAGAGTCGTTTCTTTAACCCAAACCAACCCTTCTTTGATAAACCCCCGACGATAGATATGAATGTATTTCCAATGGATGCCATAGGTTCGCGACGCTTCCAATTTGAGGTTGCAGATGAAGATGGGATACATCAAGTCCAACTGTTTGTATCAAAAAGAATTCGGTCCCGGGGTATGAGCTGGACAAAGGAGTTTCATGAAGAATGTCGTCTGCTAAACGGTAAAAAGGCGGCTACAGTTGAATTTGAGATAACTGATACTGCTGTCAAGAGAGTGAGACTCCAGATGATTGATGCACTCGGCAACACAGCATCGCGAAAATCCAAAATTAAGGACGAGACACCAGAATCGCTGGAGAAGCCTTAATTTAATCAGAAAGGAAATCACATGCCGAGTGGTACATCCATTGCGATGTACGCGCACAAACCGCTAACCAACCGACATCTTTTTCACTCGAGGACCGGACACAAATCGGCATCGATGTCGGCGAACCCGTTCAATTTTTTGAAGATTTGGCGTTCTCGCCTGACGGTAAAATGTACGCAGTTGCAGAGAATAGGACAGTAACCCTCTACGCAACTGAAAGTGTTACCCCTATCGCCTTACTGAAGGGTGGTAGATTTTTAAACATAGTGAGGTTCTCACAGGATGGCAGTAGACTTGTCGGTGGAGGCGGAAATGGTATTGTCCAGCTTTGGGATATAGGAGAATTATATGAAAAGTAAAACCGTTCTTGTATCACTCATTCTTGTCGCAATAATAGGTGTCGGTTTGGTAGCATATTTCGTCTCACGTCCACAACAACAGCCGCTTCCACAACAATTCGCGAAGCTTCCGGAGAAACCGTCCCTCATAGCAGAATTTCATCATGGACCCCGCATTTTGTCTGTAGCGTTTTCACCCACTGATCCATCTCTTATTGCCAGTGTTGATGAAAACGGCACCATAAAGTTGTGGGACAGAAACAACACTAAAGAGCCAGTAAAAATTCTGAGTCACCCCGGTGGGTATGTTTCCATCGACTTCTCCCCGAGAGGGGAATTGCTTGCGAGTTCCGGTTTCGGAACGCTTGTCCTATGGGATGTGGCTTTAGGAAAAAAGATCAATTCTCTTGAGAATTCCTACCGTGAGTTCGCCTTTTCTCCCGACGGGCAACAACTCGCAACAGTTCGCAATAGGGTGAAACTTTGGGATATTCGGAATCCAAAGGAAATCACCGAAGTGGCTACTTTACCTTTCAATGAAGCAGAACGAGTCAACAGTTGGGCATGCGCCGTAGACATCTCGCCAGACGGAAAATTGATCGCTACCGGATACGCGCACGGGACCATCAACGTTTGGAATCTACAGGCCAAACAACTCGTGAAAACCTTAAAAACATCTCTGTCGGATGGGGGATTTCTCAAATTCTCTCCAGATAACAAATTCTTGGTAAGTGGAGGTCCTGAGGAGTACATCAGCAACAACAAATATTGGAAAAGTAACAGTCCGTACGGCTACATTATATGGGAATTACCGGAGTGGCAACGCTATGGAGAGGTGCAACGGGGAAACGTAGACAATTTGGTGTTCTCCCCTGATGGAAAAATGTGTGCGTTGGCAAATTCTCACACTTTTTACGGAAGGGGTACGGAAATCTGGTCAACTGCGACTGGCGCGCCAATCACATCATTACCGATAGGAGCGCGGGATGTGTCGTTTTCACACGATGGGAATATGCTCGCCGCTGGTGGCGAAGATGGCGTTCTCCGTTTGTGGAAACTTACACCCCAGCAATTAGCATACGCAACCACTCCCAACGATGTCATACGGATTATTTATGTCTTACCGAAAGGCAAAGAACCTCCGTCGAACATAACAGCAAAACTTGATAAATCTATAAGAGAAGTTCAAAACTTCTATGCCACAGAGATGGAACGCCACGGATTCGGCAGGAAAACGTTTACTTTTGAAACCGATGAAAGTGGCAAAGCCAAAATTTATCTTCTTGAGGAGCAACAGGTTGCCAATTTTGATATATTGAAGCAACAGATCCCAGACTTTGATTTGTCAAACGATATCTGGCTCACAATTGTTGAAGAAGGCGCGAACTTTCCGGGCGGAATCTCCCACGGTTACAATCATAGATTTCTGTATCCTACCAATCATGGAGTGACTTCGGGAAACAACATCTCGGAAGATATGGTAAACGGAATGACCCACGGAAAACTTGTTTTGCTCCTTGCTGCCAATGGTGAATTTGATTGGAAAGTTACAGCATACGAACTTAAGTATGCGTTTGCCTGTAACATACATCCCTATATGCGGTCCTGGATATACGGTTCTGGATACACTTTCTTGTACTACAATGAACCAAACGCGTTAAAGCGTTTTCTTATACGTGTTAACGGTATGAAACCGTGGGGGAAAGGTTGGGTGCAATTATCTAAATGTGAAGCCGAATGGTTGAACAGAAGCCGTTTTTTTAACCCAAACCAACCTTTCTTTGATAAACGCCCTGGAATTGGGATGCGTGTGTCCAAACCGGATGCAAAAAATTCGCGACGTTTTCAATTTGAGGTTACAGATCAAGATGGGATACATCAAGTCCAACTGTTTGTAGATGTTAGTGAAAAACCGTGGAGCATCAGAAAAAAAATTCAAGATTGTCAAATACTAAGCGGTAGAACAGAATCAATGGTTGAATTTGAAGTATCTAATCCCGAAATAAAAAAAGTTGAACTTCGGATGATTGACATGTATGGAAACATCGCATGGCGAGAGTTCAAAATAAAATAAATCCAAAACTATACCAACCCTCTAAAGAACCTTAAAACTGATATAAGGAGCGTACATGCCGAAAAAAATCGCCATCTTCCCTGCGAGTTTTGACCCCGTCACAAACGGACACGTTGACCTCATTGACCGGATTTGCAACCTCAGTATCTTTGACGAACTGATCGTTGCGATCGGTGTGAACCCTGCGAAACCCGCACGTTTCACGCTTGAGGAACGCACAGAAATACTTCAAACCGTCATTCAACCGTATCCGCAAGCCACAATTGATGACTATACCGGGTTGACAGTCCATTACGCGCAAACACGCGGCGCGTGTGCTATCATCCGTGGGCTACGTGAAATCTCGGATTTCGAGTGGGAATTCAAAATGGCACGGATGAACCAGCAAATCGCGCCAGACATTGATACACTCTTCATGATGGCGAACACACAGTACGCACATGTGAGCTCAACGCTCGTAATGGAAGTCGTGCAGATGGCACAACGAAAACTAAACAAGGAAAAATTGAGAGAGATGGTACCAGAAATTGTGATAGAATTTATCAAGAAAAAATTTGATGTCCTGTAAATAGTTGTCAGTCATCAGTTGTCAGTTGTCAGAAGGCTTGTTGTAGCAGTGACAGAAAATGTTCCCGACACAAGACCGTAACCGACAACTGCGTATTGTTAACTGACAACCACTGAAAACTGAAAGGTTTTTCGCAGAAAAACCGTACTGAAAACTGACAACTATTAAAACCGATTATCTAAACCCACACTCACGTTGAAACCGGGCGCGTTCACACCGGAACCGTGCGGACGATACCGCCGATCAAGCAGATTCTCAAATGCCAATGTCAAACGCGTATATTCAAAGAGTTTGACACCCCCCTGAATGTTAAGTGTCCACCATCCGGGTGTCCCTGCATCCACAGCATTGCCGTTATCATCGAATTCAACCTCTGCTGGATCGCGCGTTGACCCTTGGACCCGTGGGTCGCGGATATCGCTCCGGTTCAACCGTCTCTGTTCCGCAGCGGCGCGCACAAAGAATGTCGCCCAAAACTGCGTATGCAGCGGTTCCCACTGGACTCCAATAATCCCATTCAACGGCGGCTCCCGACGAATACGCGACTCCCAAGGCTTCTCAGGGTCCGGTGCTTCACCGTTAATCTTCAATACTTCGCCACGTAGCAACGCCACATTACCATAAACTGACCACTCCGGACGAATCGGGACTAACCCCGCCAATTCAACGCCTTGAAACTGCGCCTCATCAACGTTATCAAATACGAGTACATCAATACCTTCATATTCTCTGATGAGGTCTTGATGGAGTTGTGGAAGTGCTTCACCCGCGTACACCTCTTGAACAGGTCTACGTGCAACCAAGCCACCGACCCGACTCTGAAACAGCGTCAAAGCACCACGGAAATAAGCATGTTTCGCCTTGAGTCCACCTTCAACTGTCCACGAAGTCTCCGGTTTCAAATCCGGACTCGGTGCCGTCACACCTTCATTGGTAACTTCCACCGCCGTTGTGTCATTTAGGGAAGGCGCGCGGAACGCCGTCCCGAAACTACTGACAAAGTTCAGCCAGTCTGTCAAACCGACAACCACCCCAGCACTCCCCGTCAAACTGCTGTCAAAGACATCGAACTCGTCAAAACTCGGATCGCGTAGACGCAGGTCCGCACGGGTCTGATAAAACGTAGCACGACCCCCAAGCGTCAATTCAACGCGCTCGTGGACTGTAATCTCATCTTGAAGATACAAACTCGCATCCCAGAACTGAGACCCGTCAATAAAACGACCGAGACCTTCGTTAACATCTTCTTTGCCGGTTGGAATATCCGTCCTGACGGTTCGGCTCTGTAACATATCCAAGTAGAATTCGCCACCGCCGACCAGACGTTGACGCGGAAGGATAGAACTAACCGCTTGCGCGCCTAATCCGAGCGTATGAACGGTATCATATCGCTGCCGCCGAGATGTCGCATCAAGTGCCACCTCATTTCGTCCCTCTTTTTGGCGGTGATAAGAGGCGGTTAGACGGAACGCATCAATGTTTTCACCGACCGGGTTCACTATATAGTTCGCATAAACGAGGTCGCGATTTTGCGGTTCAAAGAAGAATTCATCAAACTCTTGGGGCGCGATTTTATCATACCGTGGTGTCTTCGGCTGCCGCCACATCTGGTAGGCAACGTTAAGCGTACTTGTGTCGTTGAATTGATACGCAATTTTCACATCCGCATCGTAGGCACGCCACCCCAACGGTCCCTCGTTGTCAATTAACCATCTCTCAGGGATATTCTCCTTTGACAACTCAGCCACTTCATCATAACTGTAGAGCTCCACGCCGCTCGGCATCTCGTCCACGATCTCAAACTTCCGATTTCTGTAGTGGAGGTCATACCCGATGCCTGGGTTGACATCGCCATAGTCTCGCACGCCACCGCCAACAATAAACCCAAACCGCCCTCGGTTCCCTGTTACCTCCAACCGACCGAGCCTTTCCTGTGTAGCCGTCGCGTAGCGACCCAAGAGGCGCGGATGTATCTCCCACGTCTGCTGTGCCGGATTCAGCGGCACGGCTTTCGTAAAGAAACTGATAACGCCACCCATCGCACCGCTGCCATAAAGCACCGAACTGGAACCAAGTAACACCTCTGCACGCGCTAACATCTCCGGCGCGACGGTCGCTGTATACTGGTTCGGTCCCGAACGGAACGTCGAATTATTGAGACGGACCCAGTCAACCTGTATCAACGTCTGATAGCCGGTTAAACTCCGGAGCATCGGCGAGCCTTGTCCAACCGTCGTCTGCTGTGCGATAACGCCGCCGACATCCTGAAGTAGGTTAGACGCAATATCCGCATTCGTCCGCTCCAACTGTTTGAGATCAAGAACCGTGATAGCATTAGGCGTTCTAAAGGGTTCCTTCTCAGCACGTGTGGCTGTCACGGTGATTTCTTCTACCTCTACAACCTGTTCGGCACAATCTTTTTCCTCGGACGCGTATGAGAGCCAACTTACGAACAGAGTCAAAGATAGAATAAGAAAAAGATAAAACGGTTTCTTCACGATAACATTTCCTCCGAATTTGAGTTTGGTGTGTCGCGCGGGTAGCCTATACCGTCTGCAACCTCTGATTTATGGCTATGTTTAAATTATACGCAAATTATATGCCATCTGCCAATTGACATAAAACCATCGAATTCCGACCTATTTTCGCTATAATTTTTCTTATGATGTTCATTTATTGAACAATGTTTATCAAATGCTATACAATATATCCGCATCCGTTACTAAAAATTAACGCTTGCATTTTGCAATAGGTTATGATAGATTACATTAATATAACTTGGCAGACCCAAAAGGAGCATTTAGTGCATTTTAGGATAACCCCTACTTTAGTTGTATGTGTCGTTCTGTGTATCGCTGGAGCGACCGCGCAGGAATCAGACACACTGGATGAAAAAGGCACAATCCACGGGTACATTACCGACACAACCCTTGCGCAGCTCCCTATTGTTGGTGTGCGTATTCAGATTGACAACGGAAAAGGTCAGATTTTTCAAACCAAGTCTGCCGAAACTGGCGAATTCGTATACAGAAATATACCCGCAGACGATTATCTGATTAATTTTCACAAATCCGGATACCAAAGTCGGATTGGGAAACCCGTATCGGTCACCAACGGCGGCGTTCATTATATTCCTCTTACAATGAACAAACAGGAGGATATATTCACCAAATTCCAGAATCTGTTCAGATCCGAAGAACCGCAGGACGGCACGCTTCAATTGCAAGTTACAACACAATCTGCGCAACCGGCTCCGATTGAAAACGCTAAAGTTAAAATTTGGCAACTTCTTGACAGCGAACGGAATTCTCCAGATAGGGTCGAAATCACTGGAACATCTGACGCGAATGGGCACTATCGGCGCGACTATTTACCATTAGGGAGTTACCTCGTTACCGTTAGTAAGGACAGTTACCATACCACAATCCCAATGACTGTTCGAGAAAATCGGATGACGACTGCCACTGTAAAATTTCCTAATGGAACTACAGACATCAACATTTTATCTCCACACGAAACAGACACAAAATGGGTTGTTCGTGGTAAGATTTTTGAGACCGGCTTTCAACGAACCCCAGTAAGCGGTGTCGAAGTCAGGGTTAGAGGGATAGACTCGGAACGATCTATGGACGCTTTATCCAATGCGGATGGTGAATACGAGGTCGTTTTACTTCCAGGACACTACATCATTTTCCTCTATAAAAAGGGTTATATAAAAACAATGAGCTTCCCTGAGGCAACCGCTGAGAGTGGGCAAAGCAGTGTCACTGTAATTGAAGAAGGCATGTTCGTTGTTTACGAAGCCGTTGCGAAAGGGAATGTGCTTTCACTTAAACACGGCATCTCGAAAGAACAGAAAAGTTTTTCCGAGGAATACGGAGCAACAATTCGGACGACACTTCTCTACATAATCATCGGTGGTCTATCAGGCTTTTTAGTTGTAAGACACTTAAACAAACGTCAACAAAAACACAATCAGGAGTGAGTATGTCAAAACAAAAATTAAACTTCGCATTCATCGGATGCGGCGGTAACGCACGCGGACACGGACGCAGCGTTTCAAGGGTCGAAGATGTGGAAATTGTTGCCCTTGCGGACCCAAGTGAAGGTTCCCTTAACGCGTTCAAAGAGACTGTCGGTTTAGACGATTCCGTCTCAATCTACGCCGACCACGTTGAGATGTTAACCGCTGTCAAACCGGATGCTGTTGTCATCAGTTCACCGCACGGTCTACATTTCCAACACATTATGGACGCGCTTGATGCAGGCTGCCACGTACATACCGAAAAACCGATGGTCTGCACGGTGGACCACGCCAAACAGGTGATGACGAAGGTCGAAGAGACAGGCTTGCACCTGATGATAGGCTACCAACGGCATTTAAGCCCTACCTATCAATACTGCCGTAACGTCGTCCAGAGCGGCGAACTCGGACGCGTTAACTTCGTCGCCGCACAACAGTCACAGAACTGGTATCGCAACCAGCAAGGAAAATGGCGACAGGACCCGTTCCTCGGTGGGGGTGGACAACTCAACGACTCCGGCAGCCATCTTATTGACATCCTGCTCTGGGTATTGGAAGCGAGTCCGGACACTGTCTTCGCGATGATTGATAACTTAGATATTGAAGTAGATGTCCTCACCGCAATGTCAATCAAGTTTGATACAGGTGCTTTGTGCAACATCAGCATCGTCGGACACGCTTATGGCGGTGTACAAGAGGCTTTTTCCATCTGGTTGGAAGGAGGTTCGCTGTATCTCCGTGAAGGTGAACTCTATCGTCAGGAACAATCGGGTAAACCGGAACCTGTTGACACATCTGAAATGCCAGCATCAGGAAACAAAGATGTCGCTTTTATTGAACTTATCCGTGGTGAACGGACAGAGAACCCGATTGATGTCGCAAACGGACTGCGTGTCATCCAATTAACCGAAGCCGCATGGCAGTCCGCCGAACTCGGTAGACCCGTCAAAGTCGATCTAAGTTAGATGAGGGAGCGAACTATGGAGCGTGGAAGTGTTAGATGTCCAAAACCTGTGCAAATCCTTTGACAAGAAACCGTCTCTTACGGAACTCACATTTCAGGTAGCAGCCGGTGAGTGCCTTATCTTGCTCGGCAGAAACGGCACAGGCAAGACGCTCCTGCTCAACATCTTGGCAACTTTGGTTAAACCGACATCTGGCACTGTTTCCATTGATGGCATTGACGCATTCACAAACTTGGAACAGGTACGTCCCACGATAGGATATATCCCCGTCGGGTTTGAAGGGTATCCTGAGTTGTCCGTCATGGATTACCTCAATTTTTTCGCCGATGCATACAAATTACAGAAACCTGAACGTGCCGCAGCAATTGACGCAGTGCTTGAATTAATGGACATTGACCATCTACGCGACATCAGAATTGAAACCCTATCAACAGGTGAACGGCAACGTCTCTTATTCGCGAAGACCTTTTTACACGAACCACAGTTATGGATCCTTGACGAACCGTTTGCACCGCTTGACCCGAACGGGCAAATTGAGATGATAGAACTCATCGGTGAACTACGAGCCATGCGGAAGACCGTCATAATCGCAACCAATCGCCTTGAAGATGTCTGTCGATTCGGTAATGTTGCGTCAGAGAACGAAACGCTCATCGGCATTCTAAAAGATGGACGATTCGCTCTGCTCAAGACGTTTCGTGAATTGCGAGAGGAAAACGTAGAAACCGCCTCACCAGATGGATTCTATGAACTTTTTTCGGAGCTTACAAATTTAGGACTTACGCAGTCGGTCTCCTTAAAGTCCCCCTGAAAAATAGGACTTACGCAGTCGGTCTCCTTAAAGTCCCCCTGATAAGGGGGATTTAGGGGGTTTAAAGGGACGAAAATTCCACTTTTTGCGTAAGCCTTGTAAAACTTGTCCTACAAAAAATACTGGAGGTTAAAAAACCGTCATGTCAGATATAAGTGCGTTCTTTCACGAAAACGGATACTATTTCGCTAAAGGGGTCTACACTCCCGAAGAGATTGAAGCAATGGAAAGCGACTTTGATCGGGTGGTAGATCAGCTCCTCAAAAGTGATGAGAACATCAACGCGCGTTGGGGTGGCAGACTCATGGATGCCCTCGATGGTGGCGAATCCGTCATCATCCACACCCACAATATCCAAAGTTTCTCTGGTGTCTGGATGCAGGCGTTCATGCAGGAAAAGTTCCTTGATGTCACCGAAGCCATCCTCGGACCGGATATTATGCTCCACCACTCCAAACTCTTCTGTAAGCCGCCTGAGAAAGGCTCACCTTTCCCGATGCACCAAGATTGGCAGTATTTTCCCTCTGTCAAAGACACGATGATAGCCGCGATTATCTACGTCTCAGAAGCCACTGATGAGATGGGATGCGTCCGCGTCTACCCGGGTTCGCATAAGCAGTTGAAACGTATGGATGGCATGATGGGAAGCGGCAAGAACGCTGAAGTTACGGATCGATACCCTATTGAAGAAGCCACCGTTTTGGAAGCAGAACCCGGTGATGTGCTTTTCTTTAGTTATTTCACGCTACACGGCTCAATGCCGAACCATTCCAACAAGACACGGAAAAGCGTACTCGTCCAGATGCTTGCCGGGGACGATGAAATCGAAGGCGAAAACCGCCACACCAACGTCAAATTGGTACTCCGTGGTTGGAACCACCTCGCAACCCGTTCCTCCGTCGGACGGATTATATAGATAGGACTTACGCATTTTCTCTTAAAGTCCCCCTACCCCCCTGATAAGGGGGGATATGGGGGGTTGGGGGATTTAGGGGGTTAAATCAGCAAAATATACGTTTCCCCATTCAATTTGCGTAAGTCCTGATAGATCAAGAGGCACTTTTTAGAAAGCGAACATAGCCCGTAATGAAATGGAGGAACGGATATACGGAATAACACCCCAAAGTCCAAAACCGCCCTAAACGAACCGCAACCTCTTGGTAGGAGCGAGCTGTGCTCGCGACACATTTAGAATATGAATAACCTCTTGGTAGGAGCGAGTTGTGCTCGCGACACATTTAGAATATGAATAACCTCTTGGTAGGAGCGAGCTAGGCTCGCGACACATTTAGAAAAACGAAACGTAGCCCGTAATGAAATGGAGGGCGGATATACGGAATAGAAACGCAAATTCCGATACCACCCTAAACGAACCGCAAGGAAAATTAAAATTATGATTAGAGTCGGAAAAATTAGTATGGCGCATGTCCACGCTGGTGGCTATGCCCGAAGAATCCACGAAAACCCCGAAACCGAACTCGTCGCCGTCTGGGACGAAGAAGAATACGGTGGCAGAAGTGCCGCCGAACAATACGAAGTCCCGTTCTACGAGGACCTCGATGAGATGCTCAGTCGCGACGACATAGACGCAGTCGCTGTTGATGCCATCACATCCGACCATCCGCGTGTGATAATCGCCGCCGCTGAAGCCGGTAAACACATCTTCACCGAAAAAGCACTCGCGATTACCGTCGCCGAATGCGACCCGATTATCGAAACCGTTGAGAAAGCCGGTGTGAAATTCATGATTTCGCTGCCTTCGCGTGCGAACTCCGAAATCCTGTTCGCGAAAAAAGCAATCGATGACGGACTCCTCGGCGACATCACATTCGGTAGAGGACGGATCGCACACTCCGCAGCACTCGATAGTTGGTTCAGCGGCACAAGCGCGTGGTTCGCGGACCCCGAACGCGCAGGTGGCGGCGCACTCTTTGACTTAGGATGCCACCGTGTCGATGTTATCCGATGGCTGATGGGTGAACCCAAGAGTGCCATCGCCAAAATTAACAACTTCACAGGTAACTTCCCGATTGACGACAACAGCGTCTCCGTCGTTGAATTCGCGAACAAGGCACTCGGTGTAATTGATGTCGCATGGACACACCGCTCCGGTCCGAACATGCTCGAAATCTATGGCACGGAAGGCTCGTTTGCCGCCGGACACGGCGAAATGCATTTCCAAACCCGTAAACTCTCTGACGAAGAGAAGGCGGACTACATCGCCAACGCTCCCGAAGCACCACCTGAACCGATGCAACAGTGGATTAACGCCATCCTTCGCGACGAACCGATGACAATTACGATCCAAGACGGACGTAACCTCACGGAGTTAATGCAGGCGTTCTATATGTCTTCTGAGCAGGGACAGTCAATTGACTTTCCGCTCTAAATAGCCAAAACTGAGGACAATCATGAAAGACTATCAACCTATTTCACTTTCTACTTTGTGCAATGTCGGCGCAGAGATTATCGGCGCGAACGCAACACCAAACATCGGTCCGCAGACGTTCCACGGGCTGCCTTTCGACATCACCGAAGGCGAAAACTGCTTCTTAGGCTTCGGTGAAGGCGTTAACACCGAACCCATCCAAGTCCCTATCAATGCGAACCCGAAACGGGTCATCTTTGTACATCGACTGCTTGAGTCCCGTATCCAAGAAGGTGAACCCATCGGCAGGCACATCGCAAACTATGTTTTTCATTACGCGGACGAGGAATCCGTCAACGTACCGATTCGCGAACGTTTTGAAATCGGCAGCGTCCCGCAAGGATGGGGACAACAGACCTTTATCGCCATACCCGACCGACAAGACAGTTTATACCAACGCCACGAGGGTCCATGGGGATCAGCAGGCAACCGACAGACCGAAGCAACCCAAGGAACACCGCACGACTACTATCTCTGGGCATGGAAAAATCCGAGGGATGGCGTTGAGGTGACATCCATTGAAATCCAACCCCAGGAACGACGGTTCCTTGTCGCAGCAATCACGCTCGGCCACCTTGACGAAAACCCGATACCACGTCGTCCACGCCGAGAAGTCAAAATCACGCTACCGCAATCCGACGATGCCGACAAACCTTTTGATATGGAAGTCAATGTTGACCGAGGCACCGCCACGTATCCGTATCCGTTGCCGGAAAACGCGCCCGATGCCTTTATTAATGACGACTTCAAAGGGTGGGGTGAATTCCAAAACAACAAAAGCAGCCCTGCGTATACGGAGGTATCCGCTACGCCGTCTGCGACTGTTGAAGTCAAGAACCAAGGTGAAACCCTCGGCACCGTCAACTGGGGAGAAGTTCAAGAAAAGGGCAGCGTTCAACCCAACGAACGCGTCAAGGTAGAGGTCATCGACTCCGGTAGAAACTGGGTACATACAACCGTGATTGACGAAGATACAGGCAAACCCGTACCCTGTCGAGTCCATTTCCGTTCTCCACACGGCGTGCCTTACGCACCGCACGGACACCACGCACACGTCAACTCAAACATGGGCACATGGCACGTAGATGTCGGTGGCGATGTCCGACTCGGACAGATTAGCTACGCCTACATTGACGGCACGTGTCAAGGATGGCTCCCTCGCGGCGATGTGATTGTTGATGTCGCCCGCGGGTTTGAATACACACCCCTGCGGACAACCGTCAATATAAAACCCGGACAACGAGAACTAACACTCCGCTTAAAGCGGTGGTGCAATATGAACGCTGAACGCTACTTCAGCGGCGATACGCACGTCCATTTCCTCTCTACGCAGGGCGCGCACACCGAAGCGCAAGGCGAAGACCTCGGCGTTGTCAACCTCCTCCTCTCGCAGTGGGGACACCTCTTCACGAACACAGAAGAATTCATCGGGAGACCGACAACCTCTGCTGACGGACGGAGCATCGTCTACGCAACACAGGAGAATCGTCAACACGTCCTCGGGCATCTCACACTCCTCGGCTTAAAAGAACAGGTCGCACCGTGGTGTTCAGATGGTCCAGGCGAGGCAGAACTCGGTGGCAACATGGAAGTCACGCTTTCACATTGGGCGGATGCATGTCACGCGCAGGGTGGCACTGTTGTTTTACCGCATATCCCGAACCCGAATTGCGAACCCGCAACGCTCATCGCCACCGGACGCGTGGATGCCGTCGAATACCTCACCAACGCCATGTACGGACACCTCGAATACTACCGTTACCTCAACTGCGGATATAAATTGCCGCTCGTCGGTGGCACGGATAAGATGACCAGCGATGTCCCAGTCGGTGTCTACCGCACCTACGTCCACATCCCTGAAAACGAAGAATTCAATTACGATAACTGGTGTAAATACATGAGCGCGGGTAACACCTTCCTCAGCGGCGGTCCTATCATACGGCTCAGCGTTAACGGACAGCCGATCGGCAGCACGATTAACCTTCCCGGTAACGGCGGCACCGTGGAAGTCGAAACCTCCGCGGATTCCATCTTCCCGATCCACACCTTGCAGATCGTTCAAGCCGGACAGGTTGTCGCTTCTACCGAAGAAAATAACGGAGCACGCCAGTTACGCCTGAAAGCGAATCTAAAAGTGGACAAACACTCGTGGATTGCGGCGCGATGTGGTGGACCCAACTATGCGCAAGCCGTCCCACATCATGACGGGTGGCGACGCGGTATCATCGCACACACCTCGCCTGTCTATATCGCCGTCGGCGGCGAGTGGTGGATGTTCGACCCAGAAACAGCGAACTATATGCTGACCCTGATTGAGGGCGGACTCTCATACATCCAGCAGACCGCGCGTCACCACGAACCCGGCACTGTAACGCACCACCACGGCGAGGACGACCATTTGGAGTACCTCTCACGTCCGTTCCAAGAGGCACGAGAGGCAATCCACCGTCGGATGCACCAATTAGGGATTCCGCATTAAAGTAACTTTAGCCAGTTCTTGTAGGTTGGGTTGAGCGGTAAAAGACAAGTCTCTATCAATTTTCAAAGGCGATAGTGTTTCCCGATGAACGGTTGATAAAATGGATATAGCGAAACCCAACAACTCAACTACACCATTAATTGAATCCGCGTAAAATTTAATGGGGGTAAAAATGCCAAAAGAATTAATAGCAGTTGCCCCTCGGCAACCCGCTTTGAGAGAATATGAAGACGGTCCTGTTCCAGCAGACAGTATCCGCGTTCAAGTCGAATTCGGCGCACCCAAACGCGGCACCGAACTGACAGCGTACTACGGATACAACAACGCAAACTTTCCACTCAGACTTGGGAACATGTGCGTCGGAAAAATCGTTGAAATCGGGGAAGAGGTCGAGGGTTTCGAGATTGGAGAACGCGTCACCAGCCACGGGCACCTTAAAGAGACGCACACATGGCGCGCAGGCAGTGTCCTCAGAATGCCCGACCAGATGAGTTGGAAAGAGGCGGTCTGCTATGATCCGTTACACTTCGCAATGTCCGCAATTCGTGATGGAAAAGTCCGCGTTGGCGAGCGCGTGGCTGTCTTTGGACTCGGTGCCATCGGCTTGATGACAGTACAGATGGCGCGGATCGCAGGGGCAGACTTCGTCGCTGCCGTAGACCCGATCGAAAGACGGCGGAAAGTCGCTGAAAAGACGGGGGCGGAGCTCGTCATTGACCCGACTGCCTCCAATACCGGCGAGGTACTTAAAGAGGCGACCGGCGGACTCGGCGTTGATGTCGCTGTAGAAACGAGCGCAGTCTACGAAGCACTTGATGACGCGCTCCGCAGCGTCACTTTTGAAGGCACAATCGTCTATGCGGGACGCGCGAAAGCCTGTACAGGCGGACTCGACCTCGGTGCCGTCGCGCACGTCAACATCCCGAACATCATCTTCGCACGCGCCAACAGCGATCCGAACCGCGATCATCCGCGTTGGAATTTCAGACGCATCGTTGATACCTGTTGGAAATGGCTCGAAGAAGGCAGATTTGACTGCGAAGATGTCGTTGACCCAGTCGTACCGTTTGAAGATTCAGTCGAGGCTTACATAGAGATGGACAACCACCCCGAACGGAGCGTCAAATTAGGTGTCTCCTTCGGTTGAGGTCTTTTATAGTCAATTCCAAAAATAGATACACACTTTCGGTTTTTCCCCAATAGGTGCGGTTTTGCGATGTACCATAAGTGTCAATTTTAGAAGAAAAACCGTCTCGGTCCCAGGTCCGGTAGGTTCGGTTTCTAACCGAACCGGATTTTACACAGAAACCTCAAAGACTTCAAAAACCTCTTCAATCCCGTAGAGTTTATTTGCTTGGGTACCCAGGTCCGGTAGGTTCGGTTTCTAACCGAACCGGATTTTATACAGAAACCTCTTCAATCCCGTAGAGTTTATTTGCTTGGATATTTCTTCACTCTGTTTATAGCAGCACTAAGGTATAATTAAAATTACTGGTATGCGATCAAAAAAATGCCCAATACCATCACAACAGCCGCGATCAATCGGCGTTTTGTGTAAGTCTCTTTCAACGCATATCCGCCGAGCAAGACAACGAAAATGACAGAACACTGCCGAACCGCGGTTACGTAACTGACCTTTTCCGTCATCAAGACGTAGAGGATGAGCGAATAGGATGTCAGCATAAGTACAACAACAGCGAGTGCCCGTTTCCATTCCGTCCGTCCAATCTCGGCAATTTGGCGGTGTGGAAACCGGATGAGGCAGGACAATCCATAAAGAACTTGCGAGATACCGTTCTCCATTAAATAGTAGGTCACGGCTCGCCACACGGGGGCACCCGTCGAATGGTCATGAAATTCGGACATCCCCTGTTTGTCTATCAGTGAGTATCCAATGACACTCGCCAGAGTCGCATAAGCCCAGAGGGCATCGGGTTCGCGAAGGAAACGAAAGAACGCCGCAAACTGGATGCGTGCCTCGCGTTGTTGATAGAGGAGTATCGAGACCATTACACATAAGATACCTACCAAACCTTGCACTGAAATTCGTTCCTTTAAGAAAATAAAGGCAAATAGTGGTAAGAACGCCGGTGCAGCGCGCGTAATCGGATAGACGAACGAGATCTCACCAACCGTATAGGCGTGTGCCAAAAACAGAATGTACAACAGATGGACGAAGCCTGAACCAATAATATAGACCCATACCGATTTCGGAATTACCGGTTGCTTGATACCAAAGGCAACGAGTGCTATCGCTACGGTGTAAAATCCACACCAAAAAAAGAGGATGCGTGTATCTCTGCTGGATTTGCTGTAGAAATTCCATAAAGCATGGCAAAATGCCGATAGCAAAATTAAGGCAATTGAAGTCAAGTGCATAAAAATGCTCTGTTTTTCCCGCGCTGTTCATAACGCATCTTTTCGGTTTTCTGTATCCAGAAGCGTAGCAGACACACGAGTTTGTAGTAGGACCATTTATTTTCTGTTTCCATAGACACTGAATTGCGCCCGGTAAACCTTAAGGCGCGCCTCAATATAACAGACGAAAACCAAATGCTCTTAATTATAATACCATTTTGAATTGACAATTCGCCTTAGATTCTAAACCCAAAATTTGCCAGTCTGGCAATATTGGCAGTATACAAGACAATTTTTGCTTGTCGATAATGGTGTTTTTAAGAAAGAATTTAACGCTTTTACTTGTTGATCAAAGGTAGTGTAAACGTGTATTTTAGATGGATGACGCTGAAGTATCTCTGAGACCTCAGCAGTTTGAACACAACTCTGTATTTTCTTTAGGACATTGGCATAAAACTTGCTTATATCTCAAAAAAAACAACGATGAGATACAATTTTTGTATTGCGTTAAACTTGGTATAAGCAATGTGGACTATTTTCTTATGAGTTGAGAAGCATCGTCGTTTTTATGTGCGAATTTTAAGTCAATTCATGAGCAATAGATACACTGTGTTTTGCTGACATAAGGAAGAAAAAAAATGAAAGCCTTAATTTCCATCCTCAGTTTGATTCTCATAATGGTATCCTGTGGTCCCGCCGATCCGCCCTCCGAGAAGGCATCGCGTAAAATTACGATTGACGTTGCCACAGAAATCGGCCAAGATTTTGGTGAAGGTGGTCTCTATGTCCACAAAACAGATGATTTTTTGACCTTACGCTCTTTAAGTTTTAGTCATTCAGAAAGGTTCCCGGGCCGCGTCCGCGTTCTATTTACGAATATCGCCGCCGAGTACGAAGGTAAGATGTTTCGCTATCCACTCACTGTCGGAAAGACATGGGAACAGAAGTGGAACGCAACGAATACAACAACGCTTGAGGGGCATGAGTCGGTAAAAATTGCGCTTGGGACTTTTCCCGCTTGCCTCAAGCACAAAACCGTCCTCACGGATGCCCACATCGGCAGCAAACTGGAAAAAGCACTCATTGACGGAACCCGCTATCTCTGGTTTGCCAAGGGCATCGGGTTAGTGAAAGTACGGTACGAGCATTCCAACGGCATCGTCACGGAAGCCGAACTAATAGACTACAAAATATCCGGTGAAAGCGAAGCGTACTTCCCTTTGAATATTGGTTCAACATGGACCTATAAATGGAAAAACAACTATTATAACGAAGTTTTCATTGAAACGGCGCATATTGATATTAACCAGAATACGAGCAAAAAATTTAAAGGAGACCTCCAGCTTACTGTCGAAGTTGCAGATGAGAACGGTGAAGCGTTGGGCGAAAGGGACTTCTATATCGCAAAAACCGCAGCGTCTTTAGAATTAAGGAGCGGAAGTTCAAGACCCGGTACCAAATCCACTAAACCCATACTGTATCCTGCAAGCATTTTTTCAGATAATATCAGCGCCTCCTGGCCCGAAATGTTCCGATTCCCGTTAACGGTAGGAAAAACATGGACAGAAGAGGGAGGGTCAAATTCATATCTACAGACGACTATAGAAGATTACGAATCTGTTAAATGTGCAGCAGGCGATTTTAAAAAGTGTCTCAAGCATAAAACTATATTCACCGGTGCTGAAGCTGACACCGAATTGAAAAGCTCACTGATTAACGGCACACGCTACCTATGGTTCGCAAAAGGTGTCGGGCTTGTGAAGATGCGATATGAACATGCCAACGGCATTGTCACAGAAGCCGAATTAATAGAATATAATGTACCCGGAGAAAGCACAGACTACTTCCCATTAAACTTTGATACAACGTGGACTTATAGGTGGCATAACGATTACCAACCCCAACCGACTATCGAAAAACTTCAGGTCAAGGACCCCAAAATTCTACCCGAAACACCGCTTAAAAAGGCTTCTTACGTCGTAACTATTGAGAATCCGAATGATAAAGGCGAAATGCGGGTTGATTGCAAATTAACGCCTGAAGATCCAAATCTTGTGGGATCCCCTAAGAATCCAAATCTTAAGGAATTGCAGTTACGCCTCAACGGCGATAGTGATTATATTGTACAGCATAATCAATATCAACCAAAAAACAGTGAATCTCAACCAACAGATGACCCTTTCTCACACAGAGTAAAGGTAGAAGAACCCCGGCCTGTAGGTTTTCCTCATTTTCGGGGTTATCCTTATCCTGTTTGGAAGATTAAGTTTTTTAAACATGCGAACAAGACACCTATTACTTTAAACTATGAAATATCGCGAAAATATGCTGAGGATTACAAGGCTTTCCAAACTAAACGGTACGGGTTCGCAACACATTCAAGAACATCGCCCTATTTCTGGGATGACGCTATGCGTTGGTCGGGGAGCGAACTGTTTATTGTCGGTGGAAAAACCGACAATATCGAAGTGGAATTCAAACTCCCCAAAGGCTGGGGCGTACTAACGCCTTGGAAACGCATCGGATTCACAGGGCACCGATTCTCTGTTGAAAATCAAGCAGAACTAACCGCGAACTACCTGCTCATCGGGGAGCATACTGAAGTTGTCGCAGCATCTGGAAAAACAGAGGTTCTGATCGGTATGGGCGGTAGCCTGAAAACATCAAAGGACGAGATGAAACGCACCGTTGAAAAATTTTTACACGCGTATTCAAAACTTTTTAAAGATGGACCGGACGGGCGTGTAATGTTTATCGTAAACCCTTATGAAGGAGAAGGTGAGCAACGGATGGAAGGTCAAGGGCGGAACCACAGCGTCAGTATCCTGATGGATGAGACCTTAGACCCAGCAATGAAACACGAGTGGGGTCCTTTTCTCGGACACGAAGTGTTCCATATCTGGAACGGGCTCACTGCCCTTGAACCTTTTACAGCAAAGGAACGGTGGTTCGCCGAAGGTGTGACGAATTACTACTCCGACATTACAGCGAAGCGACTCGGCTATCTATCTGAAAGTGAATATTTCAAACGGCTTGAAGAGGCGTGTGAGAAATATCTGTCCGTATCTCACGAACTTGCGATAGGGGACGATTTCAGGGACAGTCGATTACTTTACGACGGCGGGAGTCTTGTCGCAGCAACATTAGATTTACAGATACGCCACCTCACGAAAAACAGGAAAAATTTTAATCACGTCCTGCAGCAAATGTATCGAAAATTTCCTGACACTTCTATAGAATATACGCAGCGCGATATCATCAGAACCGTCAACAAAGTCGCAGGTAAAGATTTTGACACTTTCTTCAAAACCTATGTTACGGGAAAGAAGCGGCTGCCTCTGGCGGAATATTTTGATAAAGCAGGTTTAGACTTCGAGATAACCTCCTATGAAGAATTCCCAACTTACAACTATGTTGCTGATGTGCTTAAAACGAGTTTGGATCGGAAAACGATGGTTCATGTAACTGCTGTCAACGACGTACCGATTGAAACGACTCTGGAACTCCGTAAGCTTGCTAAAACATGGAAATCTGGAGAGACTTTAGACCTCACCTTTAAAGAATTCGGAGAAGATGATAAATCTATAACCGTTTCTGTGACATTGAATGGGATTTCTGACAATCCGCCGACAGAGGCTGAAGTCAGCGTGCGGATTAAGAAAATGGAAAAGACGACCAGGTTACAGCGCGCCATCTTGGCGGGTATTTTAGGCAAGAAATAACCGACGATAATCGGAGTGTGGTTATTCAGTCCTTTAGTTTAAAGGAACACTCACATAAGGAGCCAACAATGTTTAAAACATTCAAACATTTCACGCTATTCGTTCTTGCAGTTGCACTGCTTACGCTCACAGCGACGATTACCCTCACCCAAGAATCGTGGTTCCCTTCCGAATGGGGTGCCGATGACCGACGCGGTGCCGTCAACCGCCTAACACCGGAAAAAGTGTTAGAAGCCGCCAGCTTAATCAAAACCGGTGAAGTCTTTCAACTCGGCAGAGTCTATGAGAGTGGTATCCCCGTCTTCGGAACGCGGCACTATAGTCTGCGAATTCCGGCGATGTCAGGTCCGCTCGGTGAAAACAAAACGACATGGTTTGAGGAGATCTTCAGCGGCGAGATCGGACAGATCGGCACACAGTTCGATGGACTCGGACACATCGGTATCGGCGACCTCTACTACAACGGCTTAGACCAGCACGATTTCGCCAAAGCCGAAGGTCTCACAGAACTCGGTGTTGAGAACGTGGGACCCATCGTAACGCGCGGTGTCCTGATTGATGTCGCTGGCTATAAAGGCGTTGAAGTCCTCGGCGATAGTTATGAAATTACGAGCGCCGATCTGGAAGGTGCCTTGAAAAAGCAGGGTGTCGAGATTACGCCCGGCGATGTCGTTATCATTCACACCGGCTGGGGTAAATTCTGGATGACCGACAATGATCGCTATGGGACCACAGAACCCGGCATCGGAATGGAAGCAGGGCAATACCTCGTCGATCAGAAAATTGTAATGCTCTGTGCCGATAATTGGGGTATCGAGGTCGTCCCGAATCCTGATGAAACGCTCGCCTTTCCGGTGCATCAACTCTTTATCGTCAAACACGGGATTTACAACCTTGAGAACATCATCACAGAGGAGTTAGCGGCAGCGAAGGTCTACGAATTCGCCTTCAGTTTCGCACCGCTACGCCTCAAAGGCGCGACGGGTTCACCCGGCAACCCAATCGCCATTCGATAATCTTTCATGGGACAGCAGCCCTGCTGTCCCATACCCCTTTTCCCTATCAGTATCTGCACAAATCCGTGCAGTCCCCTACCTCTTTGCCCCATTTCGTGCAGTCTGTACACACGCCAAACCCGCTAAATCCGTGATATTCACCACTCTTTCCCTTATTTTAAATTGGCACAAAAATTGCTACTTACCTGACAGTATTACCAAGGAGGAGTTTTGAAATGAGTAGATTTCCATTCGTCCCTTATCTCGCGTTTATCGCAAGCATTTTACTGGCGGGATGTACAGCACCGGCGCATTTGAGGCACACATCGGAACCGACACAGGCTGAGAAATTGCAACAAACTATAGATAGATGGAAAGGCACCCACATTTCAAAAGCAATTCAGAAATGGGGGCCACCACACGAAGTTAACGACCACGGAACGGATTGGAAAACCTACGCCTGGCAAGTACCCGTACCCAGATTCATAGCTAATAATACTCTCCACAGGATGTTTACCCGCCGGTACCCGAATGGCATGCAAGGCGCAGCAGGAACATTCATATCAACAGAACACACATTGCATTTCACATTTTATACGCGTCCAGACGGTACAATCTATAAAACACGTGCTGAAAGAAACTATGACCCGGGAAGTGAATTCAAGTCGAAGTAAAGGTCTTTAGAGCTATTCACTAATCAATAAGACGGAGGTAAAAACCGATGTTAAGTAGAATCTACTCTTGGCACATATATATGGTAATCGGGATATGCCTACTCATGGTAAGTTGCGCACCGCTTCCAAAACGAATAGCGGCGACACACTTATCCTGCAAGGCGTATCCAAAACTCGTTGATGGCGATCTCGGCACAACCAGTTTCCTAAAGGTAAAAACCTTTGTCGAAAAAAATAACACCAATTATCAGAAAAGTATCCGATACGGCGACTGGATAGAAGGTAAAGACAAGGCTGAGGCACTGATTCAACTTGACACGCTTACGCCTGTCGCTTACATTCAGGTGCACCCAACTTCAACCATTTATCGTTTCTCGGTAGAAACATCAACCGCAGAGATGACAAACCAAAAATCACACCACTTTGAACCCGTAAAAAGTCATAAGATTGCCAGATCCGAGAACGGCAAAGTGTTCCGCATTGACATTGACAGACCCGTGCGGACGCTAAGAGTTGCTATCCATGTCAATCGTGATTTGGCAAGTGCTACACGAGAACCGTTGACAGGTAAAACGGAAGTATCTTTTCAGGATGTTGTGATTCGGGAAATTCGGGTGTATCAACAATAGAATCGAGACAATAAGAAATCATCAGGAGCTTTAGAAATGAAAAAATTCGCAATCGCCTTATATTTTCTGATTATCGTAAGTCTCTTAGCTGGGGGATGTGCGGCACCATCATTTTTAATCAACCCAGTCGAACCACCCCAGCCATCACCAGAAAAACAGATACGGCAAATTACCAAATCTCTGGAATCATGGAATGGGCAACCTATCTCAAAGGTTATTCGGGAATGGGGTTCACCACACGGAATAACCAACGACGACGAAGGTTCTAACATCTATATCTGGCAGACGCAGATACTTGTGCAGACGCTGCCACAAGGACGAGAACACCGGGTCCTTTCTCGCCAACACGTTAATGATTTGCAACGTCGAACAGAGGTATATTTGTCAACGGATTACATCTACGAATTTATGTTCTACACAGACGCAAACGGTATAATTCACAAAACCTTCGTGCAAAGGGATGAGAACCCCAGCATTGGTTCCCGGAGTCTTAGCGTCTCTCAGGAAAGATCAGGGATCATCAGATAAGACGATGAAGTTACCGACAATTTCCATCGCATCATACCGCGTCACGCGGCTCATCATCGGCGGCAACCCGTATAGTGGTATCTCGCACCGCTCCGCAGCGGCATCGCAGGCGATGATAGATTACTATACGACGCACCAAATTATCGCAGACCTCCGACAAGCAGAGCAGAACGGCATCAACACCGTCCTCGCCCGCGCGGATCGGCATATCATGCGCGTCCTCAACGAATACCGGAACGCAGGCGGCACCATCCAATGGATTGCCCAGACCCCCAAGGATACTGAATACGCAGACCTCAACGAATACCTACAGATCATCGCACGCTATAAACCGATTGCCATCTACCACCACGGCGGCACGACCGATAAGTTATATGCCGAAGGACAACTCGATTCTTTACACGAAAGCCTCAAACACATCAGAGATCTCGGTTGTGCAGTCGGAATCGGAACGCACGATCCGTTGATCCTTAAGCACTGTTATGCTGACGGATTTGATGTTGACTTTTACGTCTGTGCATTATATAATCATACAAGACATAGAGAACTCTATCTACCAGATGATCGGTACGCAGCATTTTCTGCCATACAAGCGATACCGATGCCGATAATCGCTATAAAAGTATTAGCCGCTGGTAGGAATGAACCCCGTGATGCCTTTCAACTGGCACTCGAAAATATTAAACCGACAGACGCGATGGCAGTCGGCATGTACACACAATTTCAACCCGACCAGATCCACCAGAACGCACGAACTGTCGTAAAGTTATCGTCTGATGTAGCATAGGCTGTTAGCCTGTGCCAAAGGTAGAGAGAAACCAATCTCTACGGTCCCCCCGCGTGTGCAAATAATTACGAGCTCTACTATAAAGAATTACAGGATTCAAGAAATATCACCGGAAAGGCACAACAGAATGAAGAGGATTACGGAACCAGAGGTCATGGACACAGCGGAAGCCGCCGAAGCTTATGATGCGATGGGACACGGCGAGGTAGACCGAGCCTTCGTAGACCGTGTTATCGCACTCGGCGCAAGCACCGGACATTTCCTCGATATCGGCACCGGTCCCGCACAAATCCCCATCCTCCTCGCCCAACACTGTCCCGATATCCGCATCACCGCCATCGATTTATCCGAAGAGATGCTAAAGATAGCGAAACGGCACGTCGCAAATGCCGGTCTCACCGATCGGATAACCCTCGAACTTGTTGATGCCAAAACCCTACCCTACCCTGACAACACCTTTGACGGACTCATCTCCAACAGCATCGTGCATCACATCCACGACGCGATGAAAGCACTTCAAGAGATGGGCAGAGTTATGCGTCCTGAAGGCGTTGTTCTCATCCGCGACCTCATCCGTCCAGAGACACCCGCAGATGCGCAAGCATTTGTCGATCGTTATGCAGGGAACGACACCCCTTACCAGCAAAAGTTATACTACGACTCCTTCCTCGCCGCATTCACCATCGCAGAAGTCAACGAGATGCTAACGCAAATGGACATGCCGAGCGCAGTCGTCGTCCAAAGCACAGATCGGCACTGGTCCATTGAGCGTACTGCTTAATACCCGACTGTCTCGTGTTTCCCAATTTCGTAAAAAAGTTTATGTTTGTAACGTGTACAGTTTATCACTCTTTATTCTAGCAGAACGACATCTTTATAGAAGACTTTAGTAGAGCACCCACGTGTAGGAACCGTGTTTCTAAAAAATTGAAAAGCTGCTTTTGGCATGGTATAATATAAACAAACCAATGACCCAAATGCTAACGATGAATCAATCTGATATTTCTCAAATCTATCA
>JAAXHL010000087.1 GCA_012270865.1 Candidatus Poribacteria bacterium
TTAATTCTAACGTTTACTATAAATGCCCCAGCCTATTCCCCAGGGCTATTTAGTTTTCGATTTTGATTTTGGTTTTCGTTGACAGATGATATAGACATACTGCTCCGCTGGAGCAAAGAGCCTACTTTTCCTGGGTTTCAGGCATACCTGATTTCATCCGTCGTAATTCGACAATAAAGCGACTGAGTTCGATTGGATTAAGCTCTTTTTCAAGCGCATCCATACCACGACGCATCACATCTTCAATAGGGCATATCCCTTCTGCTTTTGCGATTGCCTCAATTTCCTCAAGTATTTTATCTTTCACAGGTCTTTCCTCAGTATTATGCCTGTTGTGAAGGGATTTCCTGCACTACAGGGATGACGTAACTTCGGATTGTCAAACCGCCTATTGTCTCTGTTTCCGTGCGCGGTTCTGGCTCTGCACGATGGTCAAAGACGACGTAATACCCTTTATTTACGCCCTCTAATTTGAGATATGATACGAGTTGTTTTTTCCCAGATTTATAGGACCGGGGTCCCTCCCATATCTTTGTCTCAACGATATATTTTTTGGCGTTGTGGAAAATCGCGAGGTCGATTTTGCCGCGTCCGGTTTGCCCTTCAAGGTAGATATGTCCCTGTATTAATTGGACGAATTGATCAAGATACGCATACAGAAGATACTGACCGACAAACTCCTTTGGCGTATCCGGCACTAATAGAATCCGAAAGCCTGCACGCGCAATAAAATCCTGGAAGTTGTCAAGGAGCATTTCCATCCTAATCTGATTTGTAGGTGTTAGGTAGTCAGTCAAGCCTTGATGGGTATCCTCAGGAAAATATTCGTGCTCTAATCCATTGACAAGCGGCTTGAACGCCTGCATGATATGCTGCTGATATATCGGGTTGAGGATCTCGCACATCTTGTCGTTACCTTTTGTGATAACGCCGTAAGTGGCGAGTTCATCGATGATTTCGTCGTATGGATTGAAGCGGATGCCACTTTCGTAAGAGGCGATTCGCATCAAAATGCTCTCAAAACGCGGATTTCTGCGGATATTGGTTATCAAGTGGTTGATATTGACGTTTGTTTCTTCAAGGAGTTGCGTATGTGCTTCTGCGAAGTGCGCCATCTGAATCGTTTCATTTTTCGGGATAGCCATCTCCTCTGTCAGAATTTGTGCGAATCGGTTGACGAGGAAGGGGTGTCCGGCAGTTTGTCTGTGAATACTCTTAACGACCTCAGGCGTGAAGGCTTGACCGACTTCATCCGTATACTGTGCAAGCAGCTCGTGGACCTGTTCAAGTGTGAAGTTGGGCAAACTGAATTCGTCTTGGATATTGAAAGGCGAAATAGAACGGTCCAAATTGAGTTGCGTAACGTTCTTAACGCCTACGATACCGACACTGTAAGGACACTGCTGCGTAGAACGCTGCACATAGATACTGCGGAGTGCCCGAAGGAAACCACGCATAGCATCTTGAGGAATACCATCAAACTCGTCAATGATGAGGACAAGTTTCTCATCTCCGAGGGTCTCCCCAAGTTGTTCAAAGAATTCCATCATTGCAATGTGATCGGTTAACTTTGTGTCTTCCAAAAGCTGTTTCAAAATTTCAGAAGGCACATCCTGGCGTTTCTGGTAGACGCGTCCAATTTCCCTGCAAATTCTTTGATAGAGTGAGCCATAGAAATCCGAAGCGGTATATCCTTCATACACTTCAAAATTGAGTTCGATAGGGAAGTAGGTTTCTGAGGCATTGGAGGCGAGGGCATCAAGTGCCCATTGGAAGAATGTCGTTTTACCAGTTTGACGAGGTGCGAAGATAACGATATATCGTCCGAGTTTAACGCGACTGATAAAATCAGCGAGCTCCTCAGCGCGTGAGACGACGTAATGTTCTTCGGGGTTCACGGGTCCGTAGGTGCTAAATGTTTTCACTTTTCCGTCTCCAACAATCAAGGTTACAAACCCTTCTCACCAATTGTTCAAAGTTAGGACATTATACCATAAGCCAATTTATTGCTCAGATTCTAATTTCTTTTCAAGACGCTCGATGTATCGAAATGTTGTAGAGAAAATCATGTCCAGTGTGGCGATGTCCCGTGATTCTAATGGGGCACGCGAAAAGACGCGCCGCAACGATTTCAGATACGTCTCCCACTCCCGATTGTACGGCGACATGCCGACCTTATCCAACAGACGGGTTACACGTCCGTAAAATTCCTCTAAAGCGTTCACTTCGGCGTAGTCAAGCTCGGATGGCGGATACTCGTCAAGACTCGCGACGAAGACCTCATACACAAAGATTTGGACGGCTTGCGCGAGATTTAAGGACGGGTTTTTCGTCGCCATTGGGACGCTCGCTGCTAACTGGCACAAACTGAGTTGATCAGTAGACAAACCGAAGTCTTCACGTCCAAAGAGTAGTGCAACCTGTTTGTCTTGTGAAATTGTAGCGACGGTTTGCGCCGCTTCTCTCGCAGGCACAGGCTGCGGCAGACGGATATCACGGCGACGATGTGTCGTCCCTACCAAGTATTGGATACCCTCAAGTGCGTCTTTGAGTTCGGGAACAACGTGGCAGTTTTCGAGGATGTCTTTCGCACCGTGCGCCATATATCACGCTGCATCAACATCTTGAAACGGAACGGGATTGACTAAGTAAAGCTCCGACAGTCCCATCCCTTTCACAACTCTGGCGACAGAACCGATGTTTCCCGGCTCACGCGGTTCAAAGAGGATAATACGGATATTAGCGAGGTTCTCCGGCACTGCAACAGGGATCGCACGGAAACTTTCGGTCGGTTGAATCGGTTTTTTCGGGGTGTTTGTTGACATATCAATAGGGTATCTGAAATGTTTCAAATTGTCAACCGAAATATCGTATCTACACTACGGAGCCACCGTGCTATCTCCATCTTCAAGGGTGTGTATTGTGCCGTGCAGATAACAATCCAACGGGATACCGTCTGCGAAGCTGCCCGTGATGTTAATGTGAAACTGCATTGTCGGTGTCAGGCTTGGAATTTTGAGGAAAACGGTTTTACCATCCGCAGAGAGCGTGGCAGATTCGACAGGGTGCGTATCCCTACCCTCTTCGCCGGAACGCTTAAGCTGTGGCGAACCGTAGTATTCAGTCCAGCGGTACTCCCAACTTTGCAGCCGCCAATTCTCCGGATTTTGGGCGGACGCTGGAGCAAGCGGAGCATAGAAGTCAATAATTAAACCACCGTTGACAGCACGGAACGATTTAGGGGTTCGGAGGGGGGCACCGGTCATGCGCACCCGATAGAAACCGGTATCTTCTTGTTTGTCAGACGACCAACCGAATAGACCCACAAGATAGAGGTCTCTGCTGATCGGATGGAATCGTCCGCGCATCAGTCCGGTAGGCAGCTCTACCCCGAGCTCGGTAAGTGCCCCTTGTACAATTGCGTCTGTTTGGTGTTCAAGGACAGCGTATACTTTTCCAGTTCCGTAACTCAGCGAGAGTAGAGAATCGCCCATTTTCCCCCAGGTACCGGCGGGAATCCAAACCGGTGCCGCCGGAGATCGATCAACGAAAGGAGCGATCCAGCAGAGGGGCGGCTCATAACTATCCGGCATTTCGCTCGTCGGATACCAGCCCCAGCAGTTACCGTAGAATTTACCCGGAACAGTGATACGGTTGATGCGGTTGGCAGGCATCCAGTAGCCTTCCTGATCTGTACCGTAGAAGATAGCCCCCGGTCCAATGCCAAGTCCATTTGAGACGCGAAATCCGTAAGCGAGCACAGTAGACTGTTCCCCATCCGGCGACACTCGGATGAGTGTACCGTGGTGCGGGTGTTGCGCAGGCAAAGCGTGCCGTGCGCCTTTCATGTAGTAGAAGTTACCCGCTGCATCCGTCTGCAGATCCATGCTCTGTTCGTGGAAGTGTTCACTGTTGTAGGTGTCGTTGTTAAAATTCTCGTAGAAATCGGTTTCGCCGTCTGCGTTGAGATCAACGAGTCGGGTGATCTGGTCACGTCCGAGGACATAAATCTGTTGTCCGACAATTTTAAGTCCGAGCGGTTGGTTCAGCCCAGTAGCAATCCGTTGCCAAGTAAGCGTGTCCAAGGTATCATTGAGTCCAGTAACTGTCCAGACATCACCGCTCCAGGTGGAAAGCGCGGCGCGATTGCCATCTGGAAAGAAGTCTAACCCGCCGAAACGTAGCCAGGATTCCCACGGATTTTGTTCGGGCCAATTTATTTTGTCAATCGCAAAGGGTTGACCGAGGTCAATCCCATCGTTTGCTGCCAACCGAGCGAAATCTGAGAGTTTTGATTCGCTGCCCTCCCATACCAACACCGATGCGGTTGTGTCTGCAAGACCGTGGAGTGAAGCACGCTCGGAGTCAACGCTCCATTTCGCACCCGCGATCGGTTCGACCAGAGCTGCGGCAATCAGAGGCGGCTCTTGGAGTTGTTGGTAAAGTCTGTGCATCTCGTCCGGTGAAAGGACCCAGTTGTAGAGATGCAGGTCATCAAGCTGCCCTTTGAACCAAGGAGATTCTTCTGGAAAATCCGCTGCCGTGAATCCGAGCCGCCAAACGTCATCTTCCAATGCCTCTTCTGGTTTAAGGACACCTTCGGCAGCAATCTCGCCATCCAAAAACAGCGTCACTGCACCACTTTGATGCCGCCACGTCAACCCGACATGATGCCACGTGCCATCATCAACGGATTGCGCACCACTTGCAGTAATGACACCGATCCAACCGACATCAAACGTTAGATGCCCATCCCGAATAAAAAAGGTTTTGCCGTTGGGGACCCACTCCGTTTCCTCAACCGATTCAGCGAAGATTGTACCGTCGTTCTCGGTAGAAATCCACGCAGCGAAAGTTAGGTCGGTGGTATCAAAATCGAGGGCGAAATTTTCGTCAAAACGGGCTTCCGCGCCACCATCGAATGCAAGACTATCGCCGTGTCGTCCCGGTTCCCAGCGAACGCCATCAAGCATAATTGTTGACTTTTCGGATGTCGCACTTATTGCGTGTGAACCGTTGCCTTCGTCAAAACGCCAATGTCCGATCAAAGCGGAATCGTTTTTCTGTTCCTCGGTTTCCGACGCGGACCCTGAGGTTTTGGAACGCGGAAACAGGACTGCAATGTACTGATCTGCATTGCCAACACCGCCACGGGCAGGTGATAGATTATCTATAGAAAGCATTTTCGGTAGATAGCCATCTCTTTCCAAGTGCCAAGTCGCTGCCTCGGCACCGATTTTCAATGTTTCCACCTTGAGCTGCCGCTGTATATCAGTATGTCCAACCGTGACCGGTTTTTCCGACCAACGCTGCGGTCCACCTTTAATCAGTGTCGTTAGATCCACTACAGCAGGTGAGGTCTTAACAAATTCTTTCCATGTGCTTAAGTCAAGTGTGTCATGAATCGTTGGGGTGATCAGAACTTTGGCGGAGATTGCTTGTTCAGAGGCAGGAAACCGGACGCGGAGCTCGCCCTTCACTATCTCCCACTGTGCGTTTTCCTGCGCGTCAACCAAAGCAGCGAGCAGACTGCCTGGTGCTGCAGGGCCTGTTCCCGGCGGATATAGGGCAACCCTGGTACTATCTGGAAACACGTGTAAAGAGACTGTCTCCGCGGTGGGGATCGTTGCAATACGGACAAGAGAACTCGATGCAGATGGACCGAGGTGGAAAGTGCGAGTGAAAGCGGACCCTTTTTCCGAACTTTCAAGCGACGGGGTTTCCAAAACCGAGCGGTTGCCTACTGTATACGACAAAACAACCTGGTTACCGTGAAGATACAATCCTCCCCAACGCGCCCACGCCTTGGGTAAGGGACCAAAAGGCACAGCGCGAGTATCTTCAAAGCTGCCGTCCTTCGCCCAACCAGGACCCACCCGATTTTCCCAGAGCAGCTTGCCCTCAATTGCTGGATAACGCTGATGCCAACCGTTATAGACAACATCAACGAAGTCAATCAATCCATCTATCCAACCCGCGGAGTAGCGCAACAAGTCTGTATCAAACACCACCGCTCCACCTGTGAGGTCCGGGGTGAGCGGAATAACAAGACCTTTGTACGTAAGGTTATTGTCATTCGCTGCAACAGCTGTAGAAAGGTAGGGACCATAATCCATATCTCGCCACGGTTGTCCGGTTTTAACACGCCAACCGGGTGGATAGCGGCGCGGTGCCTCTCGGTTGAGGCACCAGTAGACACCGTTAACGACAAGACGACGAAAGTCGCTCACGCTAAAGTCCTCTGGGTGTCCCATAGTCGTTGTAAACACACGTCCGCTGCCGGAGTGCGTGTGCGTCCATGCAATCGGATTAACTGTCTCTGCACCGCCACGCTCCCCTTCCGGAAATACAGGACGACCCTCCACTAAGACTTGGGCATCTTTCGGCGGATAGTCCGGACGTACATGGTAGGTCCAGGAACGGACGTGGAACGTTGGACTCACACCTGTAAGGATCGGATGATTGCCAATGATTGTAGCGTCGGTGCTTGCCCCGTGTCCGTAGTGGTAAATCCACGGGGCACCGAGTTCGCGAGCACCGAAATTATTCCACCACATCGCACGCTGATCTTCCTCTTCATAGGCAAAGGCGTGCGTCGTTGTACGGAAAGCGACGATGGGACCACCCCTGTCAATGTACTTTTGTATCAACGCAAGTTGGTCATCCGGAAGTTGGCGAAATCGCAGATATAAAATAAGGAGGTCAGCAGTCTCTAACGCCTCAAGCCCGTTGATGCTGTTCCCCTCGCCTCCCTGGAGTACGCTGTCTATGAGGAGTGTAGTGCGAAAACCGTAGTGATCTGATAATACCTGAGCCAACGCAGGCATCGTTACTTCGGAACGGTACTCATTTTCGCCTACAACGAAGACGAGGTGCGGTTGCGCATGAGCAATGGATGTAAATACACAAGACGCGAGCAGGAGGCATAATAGATAAATTGAAATTCGCTTCGCCCATGGGACCGAAGCATTGAGCGGGGTACTTGAACTTGACATATTTCGCCTTTCACAGATGGATTATAGCTGCTATGGAGTATACTGAAGTTGAGGGGTTTTCGTTAAATAACGATACGATGAATTCCTAACGGATTGCATTTGATCTTTCTGCAGAAAGTATAACAGATACTTCTAAAAATGTAAATAACAAATCAGATGGATTTCAGTGCCATTCAATTTTAAGAAATTATTGGATTGGATGTCTTTTTTCCAGGATCTGGTGCGAAATCTAGCGAAATCTAGCGAAAATTTCAGCGGTTTGTCATAATACATAACATAAATTAAGTATTATTACCTTCAAAATGACACCAAAAAGGGACAATTGAATGAGCCTGAGATGGATTTCAGGGGCGTTTAGTTCTCCATATTTTTGACCGTTTTTTCAAACGCACTCTTCTGTACTCGCGACCCGCAGTGATTATCGCCACAAATAAATATTTAGTTATCATTTATTTAGTTTGTGTCCAAGTCTGCAGAAAAATAAAAGTTTGCGCTACAAAAGCAAGAACCAAATAATCCTCGCTACGTTTAAAACGGCACTTGCAATTTACTGCGTTTTAGGGTATAATTAAAAAGGTTTTAAATCACGCAACATTGATAATAGCATATCAAGGGGTATGGCTGGCAAGCCGATATTTCTGAAAAGCCTGTATGTTTGTTTCTCTGAGTTCTGAGTGTTTTAGGCTTGCAGGTTTATAGAACTTATTTTTGAAAGAACACCTTGTAGCAGCAAGTATTTATAATAGAGGGATCTATCTATCTTATGTCAACTAAAGTAGGTATAAACGGTTTTGGTCGGATTGGTCGGAACGCCTTTCGTGCGGCGTTGCAGAACCCCGCATTAGATATAGAATTCGTTGCAATCAACGATTTGACGAACCCTGAGACACTGGCACATCTTCTACAGTACGACTCCATTCACGGCATCTTGTCCGATGACATCACAGCGACAGATAACGGCTTGGTCGTCAACGGCAAAGAGATAAAAGTTCTCGCCGAACGCGATCCGGGTAACTTACCGTGGAGCGAACTCGGCGCGGATGTCGTTATTGAATCCACCGGTTTCTTTACGGCACGTGAAGATGCCGAGAAACATCTCACATCCGGTGGCGCGAAAAAAGTCGTCATCTCCGCACCAGCCAAGGGTGAGGACATCACCATTGTTCTCGGCGTGAACGACGAGACTTACGATAAGGCACAACATCACGTCATCTCTAACGCCTCCTGTACAACGAACTGCCTTGCGCCGGTTGCGAAGGTCTTAAACGACACATTCGGGATTGAGAGCGGATTGATGACCACCGTTCATGCCTATACCGGAGACCAAAGAGTTCACGACTTCCCGCATTCCGATATGCGCCGCGCACGGGCAGCAACACTTTCAATGATTCCGACGACAACCGGTGCCGCTGTCGCCGTTGGGAAAGTATTACCAGAATTGAACGGTAAACTTGATGGATTCGCGATCCGTGTACCGACACCAAACGTCTCCGTTGTCGATCTTACTGTTGATCTCAAGGCGAAACCGGATGCAGAAGCGGTCAACGCTGCACTGAAAGCGGCAGCAGAGAGTAGTTTGAACGGGATTCTCGGTTATTCGGAACTCGATCTCGTTTCATCAGATTTCAATGGGAACAAACTCTCCTCCGTTCTTGATGGACCTTTTACCAAGGTCATCGAAGGTGGCTTGATTAAAGTCCTCTCATGGTATGATAACGAATGGGGCTACTCGAACCGCCTTGTTGAACTCGCCGCCCGGGTTCTTTAATTTCCGTTGGGAGCACAGAATTAACCAGAAACCATCGCGAAACCCGTACGGGCTGTGGGTTACCCAGTCCCTACACAGCGATGCCCAGGAGCCCATAATTAAAAAGTATGCGAACACCAATCATTGCAGGCAATTGGAAACTAAACAAAACGATTTCGGAATCGGTCGCACTCACAACGTCGTTAAAAGCGTCGGTTGCCGATGTTAACAACGTTGAGATTATCGTCGCACCCCCGTTCACGGCACTCGCTGCGGTAAACGAGGTGATAGCGGGCAGCAAAATCCGACTCTCCGCACAAGATGTCTATTCGGAAGACAGCGGCGCGTTTACGGGTGAAGTCTCCGCACCGATGCTGAAAGATGTCGGATGCGAATATGTGATCATCGGGCATTCGGAACGGCGCCAATACTTCGGTGAAACAAATGAGAGTGTCAACCAGAAGGTAAAGGCTGCATTAGCACACGACCTAAAGCCGATCTTATGTGTCGGTGAGCAACTTCAAGAACGAGAAGCCGGACAGACGGAAACTATCATTGAAGATCATGTTACGGGTGGTATTGCTGGCTTATCCAGTACCGAGTTGTTGTCCTGTGTCATCGCTTATGAACCGGTCTGGGCAATCGGGACGGGGAAAACTGCTACACCCGCACAAGCACAAGAGGTACACAGTTTCATTCGTGGGTTGCTAACAAAAATTTACTCGGCAGATGTTGCTTCGCAGTTGTGCATTCAATACGGCGGGAGTGTTAAACCGGAGAACGCTTCCGAGTTGATGGCGCAGCCGGACGTAGACGGGGCACTCGTTGGCGGGGCAAGTCTTGAAGCCGAATCGTTCGCACAAATTGTGAAATTCGGATAGCAAGCTGCGACTTGCAAACTGTACCGAAATTTGCCTAATAGGAGGATTATTAAATGGAAATTATCATGGGATTTGTATTGTTCCTCTTCGTACCTATCTGCGTCGTTCTGACGCTGATTATCCTGTTACAGGACAGTAAAGGTGAAGGACTGTCATCGAGCGCATTTGGTGGCGCGGAGATGCAATCTGTCCTCGGAGGGCGCGGTGCCGCAACCTTCTTGGGTAAACTAACGACGTGGCTTGCCATCGCGTTCATGATCATCTCGCTTTTCCTGATGCGGTTCTACGATGAAGGGGGCGGCGACGGTCCACTCACGACGGATGCGGAAAAAACAACACAAGAGAGTACACAAGAACCGACCGACACAACAGGTGAATCGACTGTTGAGCCATCAACAGATACGGGCAGCGAAAGTGATCCGCAAGACGCATCAAAAACAGAAATTGACGGCGGTACAACGGATAGCACAGAATAATTTTCATGTTCCTTGCGGTTAAGGAACGCCTATTGGTGCGTTGGCGTGCCTCTGTGTCGTGTCACTTTTCACTTCGTTTACTGTTATTGTTACAATGTCTAATGGAGGTAGGATGCAATCAACGCTTTCATGGACAGTGCATCCGCTTGCTGAGAATTGGCACAAATCGGTGCTGTTAGGACTTTTTCTGGCACTCCTTTTATTGGGTATCTATGTCGGGTTTCAGTCGATTTACGTCGCCTGCCTGTCCGCTATCTTTCTGATTGGATCACTCTATAAATATTTTCTACCGTTTCACCACCATTTTGAAGCGGATAGACTCGTTATCACGAGTTGCTGTTACAAAATGGAGCGTCCTTGGGAAACGTTTCGCAGTTTTTACGTTGACGCGAACGGCGTACTTCTTAGTCCGTTCGCCCAGCCGACACGCCTCGAAAACTTCCGCGGTGTTTACGTCCGATTCGGCAAACACTCCCCTGAAGAAATCGTTAACTTTATTACCAATAAAATTAAAGATTAAATTTTGTACAACGCTAAATTACCGAAAAGTCCGTTGCGATACCCGGGTGGCAAATCAAGGGCACTAAAACAAATTCTGCCCTATGTTCCGCTGAATATATCAGAATTTCGTGAGCCTTTCGTTGGCGGCGGTTCCGTCTCTTTTGCGATCCGAAGCCTCTTCCAAAACCGTATCAAATCCTATTGGATTAATGATCTTAACTATGATCTCTACTGTTTCTGGAAAGCGGTAAGAGACAAAACACCAGATTTGGTTGCAACACTGAGAAAAACACACACAACAACTATTGACGGGCGCGCACTGTTTGAGGAATTGACACAGGCGAAAGATCACTTAAATCAAAACCGAAATGCGCTCTCTGAATTTCAGCGTGCAGTGCGTTTTTTTATACTCAATAGAATTACCTTCTCTGGTGTCGTGGATTCCGGTGGATATTCACAATCCGCTTACGAAAAGCGTTTTACAGATTCATCTATCGAACGCGTTAAAAATATATCGCCATACCTTTCTGGCACCAAAATCACAAACGGGGATTACACCGAGTCACTTTTTCAAGATGGCGAGGATGTGTTCATCTTTCTCGACCCACCCTATTGGAAAGCGAAGGAATCCAAATTATACGGCGTGAGAGGCACCCTGCACACAACATTTGATCACGCACAATTCGCCGAAAATATGCGGAACTGCCAACACAAATGGTTGATTACTTACGACGATTCACCGGTTATTAGGGAACTTTTCGCTTTTGCTGAAATTCAGGAATGGACATTGCAATACGGGATGAACAATTATCGGAAAACGAGTGCCGCAAAAGGAAACGAGTTATTTATCAAAAATTACTGATTTTTCTAATCAATTTTGTGAGTCTGGAGGTTAATATGTCTGAATCAAACAATACACGACCAATTGCAACCACAGAACAGTTGGAATCTGCCGTTTTGGATACAGTTGAGAACCAAATCGTTACCGATATTCACACGCACCTCTTTAGTCCACCCTTCGGCGACTTGTTGCTATGGGGTATAGATGAGTTATTGACGTATCACTACCTGATCGCTGAAGTCTTCCGCAAATCGGACGTTTCGTACGACCAATTTTGGGCGATGACGAAGACGGAACAAGCAGACCTGATATGGCAGACGCTTTTCATTGAGAACTCACCGGTGAGCGAGGCGTGCCGAGGGGTTGTGACGACGTTAGACACGTTAGGTTTAGATGTCGGTTCACGCAATCTACAGGACTATCGACAATACTTTGCAGATACAACTGTTGAAGCCTTTATTGACACGGTCTTTAAACAGGCAAAGGTCTCTGAAGTGGTGATGACGAATGATCCATTTGATCCGGCAGAGGCACCCGTATGGGAATCTGGTGATACAGGAGACGCTCGCTTTGAAGCCGCACTTCGGATGGATGTCCTCATCAACACATACCAAGAGACGGGGTATCAACACCTCCACGGTCTCGGATACGATGTTGATCCGAACCTCTCAACAGAGAAAAGTTACAAAGAGGTACGGAGATTCTTAGAGACGTGGATTCAGCGGATGAACCCGAAATACATGGCGGTCTCACTCCCACCCGATTTCCAATACCCTGATGACGGACCCCTTGGACGGCTATTTGACAACTGCATACTCCCCATCTCGCGTGAATTCAACGTCCCCTTTGCATTGATGATTGGTGTGAAACGCGCCGTTAACCCGCAGCTTCAGATGGCAGGCGACGGAACCGGAAAAGCGGACCTGACGAGTCTGGAGACGCTACTCCGTGAAAACCCTGACAACAAGTTCCTCGTTACGCTATTGTCCCGTGAAAATCAGCACGAGTTGTGCGTGATTGGACGCAAATTCAAGAACCTGATGATCTTCGGATGTTGGTGGTTTATGAACAATCCGAGTATTATTGAGGAGATTACGCGTGAACGGATTGAGTTGCTCGGTCTAAGCGTGATTCCCCAGCATTCCGATGCCCGTATCTTGGATCAACTCCTCTACAAGTGGAAACATTCACGTCGAATTATCGCCGACGTTCTGGTAGAAAAATACCAGACCTTGCTTGATGTCGGATGGACAATTACCGAGTCAGAAATCGAGCGAGATGTCAACAACCTATTCGGTGGGAACTTTGAACGTTTTTTGAGTCGGGATTAACAAATTTGTGGTAGAATGCTTAAAGGCATTCCTCACAGTTTAAATTATAAGTACATGTATGGAGTCCGCTGCATGGACATTGGATTTATATGGGACGAGAACAAATATAAGGAAGTACAAAGGAAACACAATGTCCAGTTTTATGAAGTCGTTTCTGCGTTTGACGATCCAGATGGATATGACGGTCCGGATCCACAAGGGCATCCGGACCGGTGGATGTTCATAGGAAAAAGTGTCACGAATCGTATATTAGTCATTATCTACATCCCAGAAGATGAAGAAGTCCACCGTTTAATCACAGCGTATGAAGCCAGCACGGAGGTTCGTAATGGATACTACAGAAGAAGTTGAATTTGATTATGAGGCTTACACGCGAGATAATCCGCCGGATCTATCCAAGCTTCACCCTGCGCCTGAAGCGCGTAAAAGACGTCGTGAAGCCTTTAGGGCGCGGTTAATCAACCATGTCAACATGGAACTTAAACACGCCAGAGAGATGAAACACGTCTTTATCTCCTATTGTCATGAGAATAAGGCTGATGTTGATCGCCTCTGTCAAGCTCTTGGCGCACACGACATTCACATCTGGATAGATAGGGACAATATAGGTCCTGGCACGCCGTGGAAACAAGCGATTCAGCAAGCAATTCAGCATGGAGATTTCTTTATTGTATGTTTCTCAACAGAAGTTAATGCGCGTAGTCAAACGTGTATGCGTGAAGAGTTAAAAGTTGCGATTGAAGAGTTGCATCGGCGACCTGTTGACAAGGCATGGTTTATTCCGGTAAAATTGGACGAATGTGAAATCCCAGATATTGACATCGGTGGGGGCGAAACCTTACAAAGCCTCCAATATGTTGATCTCCATGAAAATTGGGATGCAGGCATTCAACGCCTACTTGACACTATTTCTGTAACCTCAGTACACGACAAGAAACACAGTGCTAATGCCCCAATAGGTGAAGATAATGAATGTGTGCTGTTCCGTTCAATAGATGGACAGTACTATTTCATTCCCTATGAAAAGGTATGCTGGAATTCAACAGAGATTTCGTTGACGCTTTGCCCTAACGCATCAGCACAAGTGGCTTTCTTGAGTAGATTGCGCACACGCTTACGCGACGTACCTGATGGGAGTTCCATTGACCAACTGGAGGCTATCGCTTTTGCACATCAGGAAGACGCTGCGTGGGTAAAACTCCGGGCGGTCGAGCAAATTTCAACTGCGTGTGAGACTGTATGGGAGATCCATCTCAAGGAAGAAACAGTATCCAGTGCATATAAAAATCGTACCGAACCTGTTATTTTGGAGCAGCTGACCTTAGACCGGGTTGCCGAGCTGCGAGCCAAACGACTTCTTCTTGACGAAAAGTTAGATGCTGCAAGTTCATCCTTAACGCAAACCACTGTCTTTGATCAGATGTTATTAGAGGTTCAAATTCGTGGTGAACTCTCATCGCAATATGGAAATAGGCTTCAAGCACTCGCGTCACCTATTCCAGAACTCTATCAGCACTTTAGAAAAACGCCAGAGAGATTTAAGAAGTATGCGCGCCTGATTTCAGTGCTTTATTTGAAGCTGTCAGGCACAGTTGAAGACATACTGCATTTGGAGGTAGAACTCCTTAATTCGGCAGCGTTGAAGGTCAACTTTAGGGGACGACGGTCCCAATTTGATGTTAACAAAGAGCCTGTACTGCTTGAGTTTGAAGGAAATTGTCCGTTACCCCAGTGATGTCAACTGTGTTTTAACAATCGCAGGGTGTGTTTTCACATTTCGGACAGCCTTCGGCATAGATTTGTGCAGCATCCGCTAAGGAAATACCGAGCAGACTCGCTAATGTAGCGAGCCATGCAAAAACATCGGCGAATTCCTCGCGCAGTCGCTCCATATCTTGTGGCTGTTTACGGATCTCTTTCGCCAACTCGCCGACCTCCTCCACGAACCACGTGAAGGTAAGCGGCACGCCGCGTTCTGCATCCCGCTCATAATAAATCGCTTCGATCTGCTTCTGAAACGTCTCAATTGTCATTTTTTAATTTTCCTTGCGGTTCGGTTAGGTGGGTTGATAGTTTTCACGTTCCTCTCTGTAGATCCGCTTTCCACTTCGTTCCAAGCTACGCGTTATTTTAACTGAAATCCATTGCTTGATTTAACACCTTGCGAACGGTTAAAAATCTTCCCGTTTACAATCCACTGAGACAAATAATTTGTGGGGACCGCTCCCGAAGACGACACCTTTCAACGGCGTTACATCCGAGTAGTCCCTACCCCAGGCAACGGTGATGTGCCGATCGGTCGGCATCTGGTCATTCGTCGGGTCGAAATCCACCCAGCCGAGTTGCGGGAGATAAACAGAGAACCACGCATGTGATGCGTCGGCACCCGATAACGGCTCTATATCAGGGGGTGGCTCTGTCTCAATATAGCCACTGACGTAGCGTGCAGCGAATCCTAACGCACGTAGGCATCCGATGCCGAGATGGGCAAAATCTTGGCAGACACCGCGGCGGTGTTTTAGCACATCCGTAAGAGGGGTTGCTATCGTCGTGAAACCGGGGTCGTAAGTAAAATCGGTGTAAAGACGGGCACTTAAATCCTCAACCGCATTCACTAACGGTCGCCCTTCTGTAAAGGATTTTTCAGCATAAGCGTGGAGTTCCGGAAGCGTCGGAACCATGGGTGAATTGAGCACATATTGCCGTATCTCCAAAGTTTCCGCGTCCGAATCTGTATGCAGCTGCTGACGGGCGGTTTCCCAAGCCAAATATTCACCGAAGCCTAACGCTTGTTGTCTGCCTTCGACCGCCACGCGACTCGTGACCGTAACGGTGAGTTGGTTGTGCGGCTGCTGGATGGTGAAATAGTAGACGGTGTTCCCGAAAAAGTCTTCGCGTTCCCGATATTCCCACGGTTCCGGTTCAACAACGAATTCACTATCTTTACAGTGTTGGTAGGCAAAAGTACGCGGGGTCAAGCGGGCCTCGTTATAGCACAAGTTCACCGGATGCATGTAACTATATTCGGTCTTATGGATAATTTTATAAGAGCCCATTATGTTAGACAAAGCGTGTCTGTGTTAGTAGCGGTTGGGTCACCCAACCCCGACTGTCGTTGTTAACTGTTGCGGTCTCTGGACATGACTGAAATATGTCTGTGTTAAGACATCGGAAATATCAATCAGTATTTGCGCCAGACGAACCAAGAGTTTTTCCAAACCTGTTCGTTGTGTCGTTCGACCAGTGTGTGCCGCCAGTTCAATCGTATTAGAAAGCTGCAGCTGCGTTAGTGCCTCTAAAATGAGTTGTTCTTCCTCGCTCAGCCGATAGCGGCGTTTTTCTCTCGGTAGTACACGAATATGCGACTCAAGCCGTTTCAACTGATAGAGGAGCGAGCGCGGGTTATCTCCATCAAGCAGCAGCAATTCCAAAACTGTCGGAAAGTGGAGTTCCGAACGATAACGCTGCCGATACGTAATCAGGCTCTCAGCAGCGGCGAGGACAGATTCAAGCAGGAGGTCTTCGATCCAATCGTCTTGAACAGCGACAAGGCTTGAGCGACACAGCACAATGAGAAGGAGCGAACGTTCGATACGTCTTCCTACATCCAAACTCATCCAGCCGATCGTCTGCGTCATGTTCTCGGCATTAAGCCCACTCAATGCGGAAAGAAAAATTATGAGTTGATCAAGTGATACCAGTTCCGCCTCTTGTAGCACGAGGTCTGTTAATATCTGCCCCACGTTTTCATCTTCAGGGACGCTTTTTTCGAGGGTGGCGCAGAGATCCTCAATACGGTTCATAACACGCCACGTATCCGTAGACCAACGATCCCGGACTGCATAAGCAGCGCTGACGAGTGCCTGAAGCGTTGACACTAAGCTTCCATTATTTGTTGTGTCGAACATCACTGAGAGAAGTTCGCTTTCTAAAGATTGTTCACCTTTTTCGGAAACCAAACCGGGGTGTGAAGACGTTAGACCGGTCAACGATCGGAGCATACTGCGGAGGTAGATGAGTTCGGAAACTTCTTGGGGGTCTTCACTGGCGGTCTCAGTCGTGAGAGGTGTCGGTGTTCCCGGTTTCCCTAAATGTGAGGTCTCTAAACCCATCTTGTCCATCTTGACTTTATCAAGTATAATTCGGAGCAGACGCGCGTGCCCTTCAGCACGTTCCCCATAGCGACCCACCCAAAACAGATTTTCAGCCGCCCGGCTTGAGAGTCCGCTGGATGCCTCTGCAGTTTGCATGCTCCCTGTTCGTTGCTGCCATAAACTGATATGCGGTTCCGGTTCGGGCGCAAGAATCCACGTATCTTTACTAACACCTCCGTTTTGGATTGAGACTGTCAATTCCTCTGTCTCGCTCTCACAGCGCGTGAGTCCACCGGGCATTACGGCATAACCATCTTTTTCTGCGAACAAGAAAGCACGGAGAATCGCACGGCGCGGTTGAAGTCTACCTTCAATCAACGAAGGTGTTGTTGAGAAGTGAATATATTCCTGACCGACATAGAGGTGCGGCTCTGCGATGATCTTTGAGCGGAGTGCCTCAAGTTCGGCACTACTCAGTTCAGTCCCAAACAGTGAACGGCTACCGGGTTGGCGATAAATGGGTTTGATGACCAACGTCTTAAGGTTTGCCAAGACATAATCTTTTTGCTTCGGTTCGCCGCACCACCAAGTAGCAACAGACGGGAGGCGTAACTCTTCACCCATTAGATGCTTTGCGATACTCGGTAGAAACGGCATCAAACTTGGGTTTTCCAAAGCACCGCTGCCCGGTGGGTTGACCACAATCACGTTTCCGTGTCGAATCGCCTCCAACAAACCAGCAACACCGAGACGAGAATCTTGTCGAAGTTCCAACGGATCGCAAAAGATGTCGTCCACGCGTCGGAGAATAATATCAACTGGACGCAAACCGTCAATAGATTTCAACCAGACACGCCCATCCCATACCGTCAAGTCATCGCCTTGCACGAGTGTATAACCGAGGTAGTTTGCGATATAGGCGTGCTCGAAGTAAGTCTCGTTCAATGGACCAGGAGTCAGCACAACGATATGTGGGTTATGCGTTTGACGTTGTGCAATTCCGGTGGCACTTTCGGATTGCCCAAGTTGGTACTGTAAAGGTAACTCGAACAGAGTGTTCTGTAATGAACGAAAAAAGGAAGAGAGTCGATGAACGCCGACCTCACCAAAAAAGTTGGGCAAGGCACGAGCAAGCGCAGTCCGATTTTCGAGGGCATAACTGGCACCTGATGGTGCTTGTGTCCGATCACTGAGAACCCACATCCTACCGTCCGGTCCGCGTGCCAGATCGGTGGCGTAACTCAAGAGAGACGGAAACCCAGACGGGATAAGTCCAACACACGCGCGTAAAAACCCTGCATGTGTATAAACCACCTCCGGCGGTATCAATCCGTCTTTGATTAAACGCCGATCTCCATAGAGGTCCGTCAGAATCAAATTGAGCAGCTCGGCGCGCTGCGTCAGCCCAGCAGAGATAGCCTCCCAATCCGTACTTGAAATAATCAGAGGGATGGGGTCCAATTCCCATGGACGGTGCCCGTGCTGTTCGCCGTGTACCACGTAGGTGACACCGTTTTCACGGAGCAGACGTTGCACCTCCTGATGCCGCGACTCCATCTCGGCAAGTCCGAGGGTGTCAAGTGCCTGCATAAAACTCGACCAGTGCGGATTGACCTGCTGATCTCGATTCAGCATTTCATCAACCTGTTCACCGTGAGGTGAATTCGCAGAGATCGCGGCGTAATAACTGTTGCCTATTACCTTGCCATCTGTTATCACTGATTGTTGCATGTTTCATCTATACCTAAGATGGACCCATTCTGAGGTCTAATGTGTACGGATATTCGGCATTCCGTTCTTCTGGCGGAACATCTATTGGACCGGGGGGTGTCCCTCCAGCGACAAAACGTCCACCTGCCGGTGCTGTCGGTTGCGGTTGGATTCTGCTCGGCGTATGCCCATCTGCCCCGAACCGACTTGTACGACGCGCTTCTGCTTCGTAAGCGTTGACAGGGATGGTATCGTAACTCCTTCCACCCGGATGCGAAACATGATAACTACAACCACCGACAGACCGGCCGTTCCACGTGTCAATAATGTCAAACACAAGTGGAGAGTGCACCCCGATCGTCGGATGTAACGCTGACGGCGGTTGCCACGCGCGGTAACGGACACCACCGATATACTCTCCATGTGTGCCTGTATTGTGCAAAATTAATCGCCGTCCGTTGCACGTAACGATGTATCGGGAATCCGTCAATCCATTTACTCGTACCTGCATCCGCTCGACGGAGGAATCAACGAAACGGGAGGTCCCCGCACGCGTTACCTCCTCACCTAATACGTGCCACGGTTCAATCGCCATCCGAAGTTCGAGTTCAATATCTCTTATGTTGACAGTTCCCAATTTCGGGAATCGGAATTCAAAGAATGGATCCAACCATGCCATCTCAAACGGATAGCCTGCTTCTTGAAGTTCTGTAACGACCTCTTGTATGTCACCGCGGACGTAGTGGTGGAGCATAAATCTGTCGTGTAGTTCCGTCCCCCAGCGTACCAACTTACCTTTGTAAGGTGTCCCCCAGAATTTGGCGATCAAGGCACGAATGAGTAGCATCTGTACAATGCTCATCTGTGAATGTGGTGGCATCTCAAAAGCGCGCATCTCCAAGAGTCCGAGCCGTCCGCCCGCCGAATCCGGGGAATAGAGTTTATCAATACAAAACTCTGATCGATGCGTGTTGCCTGTGAGATCGACCAACAGGTGCCGTAGGAGCCGATCAATCAGCCAAGGTGGGACATCTTCTTCTACCGCCCGTTCCGGAATTTGCGCGAAAGCGACCTCAAGTTCATAGAGGGTTTCGTCGCGCCCTTCATCAACACGCGGCGCTTGGCTCGTCGGTCCGATGAAGGTCCCCGAAAAAAGATACGACAGACAGGGGTGATGTTGCCAGTATGTGATAAGGCTGCGTAACAGATCGGGTCGTCGTAAGAGCGGGCTATCCGCCGGAGTACGACCACCGATGACGACGTGGTTGCCGCCCCCTGTTCCGGTATGCCTACCGTCTAACATAAATTTTTCGGCACTCAGTCCGGCTAACCGCGCTTGTTCGTAAAGCGTTGTGGTATTATGGACCAGTTCATCCCAATTTTCCGCAGGATGGATATTCACCTCAATCACACCCGGGTCAGGTGTCACACTCAACGATTGGACACGCGAATCGTGAGGCACCTCATACCCTTCAAGAATCACAGGTATATCTAAGGTCTCAGCGGTTGCTTCGATCGCCTTAAGCAGCGAGAGAGAGTGTTCTAAATGCGTCAGTGGCGGTATAAAGATGTGCAGCCGACCCTCACGCGGTTCAATGCATAGTGCTGTTTGAAATACGGTTTGTGGTTCACTGTCTTTTGTTGCGGATTCACGCTCGTAGGAGGAGTCGGGTAACCCTGTTTCCTCTACAGCGGGGTCTAAAATCTCCTCGCGTGGTTCAAAGGGATCGCGCTCGTAAGCCGGATCCCGCGCTTCAGGTGGTGCCCACTGCATAGACTCCAACGGTAGACGGAACCCTATCGGCGAATCACCGGGGATTAGGTACATGCGTTCACCCTTAAAACGCCAGACACAACTCTCCCAAGTATCATCAACGAGTTGCCAGCGTAGCGGTAGGACGTAGCCGATCGGTTCACCAAGCACCTCTGTTTGCATTAACTGTGCCAGCCGCTGGCGGTCAGATGCCTCTTTGAAGTCGAAATCAAGCGGATTAACATTGACAGGCAGCCTATCTTCCGTCCAGAGGAAATAGAGAGCGTCTTCATAAGCCGGTAATATCGAATCTGGCGTGATTCGCAATAGTTCCGTGAGATGACAGACGAATCGTTCAGCATCTGCGACCGCGAAACCGTAATCTTTATGCGGGTCAGCGAGGTATTTATCGTTCTGCCAGACAGGCACGCCATCTTTCCGCCAAAAACATCCGAACTTCCAACGCGGTAGCGGCTCACCTGGGTACCATTTGCCTTGTCCATAATAGAGCGCGCCGCCGGGTCCGAAACTATCGCGCAAACGCCGCAAGAGTTCTGCACCTAATTCTCTTTTCCTTGGACTGTCCGCCTCCGTATCCCATTCTGGACTGTCTGTGTTCTCAATTGACACGAAGGTGGGTTCACCGCCCATAGTCAACCGAATGTCATTTCGGATTATCTCCTCGTCCACTTGGTGCCCGAGGGAGTTAATCGCTGTCCACTGTGTCTCCGTGTAAGGTTTCGTAACACGCGGATCCTCGTGGATACGCTGCACGGTATTGCTATAGGTAAACTCTGTTTCACACGCATCTAAAGAGCCGGTAACCGGTGCCGCACTCACTGGGTCCGCCACACACGCCAACGGAATATGTCCCTCACCAGCGAATAAGCCGGATGTCGGGTCAAGACCTATCCAGCCTGCACCGGGTGCATAGACCTCGCACCACGCATGCAAATCGGTGAAATCTTGCGATGGACCGGCAGGACCCTCTACCGGCTTCTGGTCCGCAACCAATTGGATGAGGTAACCTGAAACAAATCGGGCTGCTAAACCGAGGTGTCGTAAGGTCTGAACCAGCAGCCACCCCGTATCCCGACAAGAGCCTATCTGTTTCTCCAAAGTCTCCTCACAGGATTGGACCCCAGGTTCCATGCGAACCGTGTATTTTATATCTTCCCACAGGGATTGATTGATAGCAACGAGAAAATCGATCAATTTCTCCTTTGTGCGAGGGATATTCGCTAACCGCGCTGCCAGCAGGGACCCGTCCTCTTTCACTTCAAGGAAGGGTGCTAATTCTTCTTTCAACTGCGGTTCGTAGACAAACGGATAGTGTTCAGCACTCGCTTCAAGGAAGAAGTCGAACGGATTGATAACGGTCATGTTTGCGACGAGATCAACTTCAATAGATAAGGCATGTGTCGGTTCTGGAAAAACAACGCGAGCCTGATAATTGCCGAACGGGTCTTGCTGCCAATTGATAAAATGCTTTTCGGGTTCAATTTTTAGCGAATACGCCTCGATCGGTGTTCGACAATGAACGGCCGGCCGCAGTCGAAAAATGTGCGGGGACAAATTAACCAGACGGTCATATTGATAAAGAGATTTATGGTTAATGGCTACGCGAATTGACATCTCTGTCGATCTCCGTTTAGAATTCCGTGGTCGCAACATCTGAGCTATGAAGATGCCTGTTCCTGGGACGATCCGTGTTCTTCAACGGGTTCCCCATTGATAGGTCGTAAGGCGAAAAACGTTTTGTGAATGTCGGCACCGACTAAGTTGAGTTTCGTTTGGAAGGCATCAAGGAACTCGTGTAGACCGGTAGAGAGGATCTGTTTAACTTGGGTGTATGCGAACTCAGCGCGAAGCTGACCCAAACGCTGCTCTGCCGGATTAGAGAACGTCTCCAAGGGTGTCCCAGATATCGCATGTAGTGACTCCTCCGCTTTAGAGAGACAATAGAGAACGGACCTCGGGAATTCGCGGTCTAACAGCAGAAAAGCGACAACATCGTCTGGAGAGATGAGTCCGTGGGTGCGCCGATACATCTCAAAACCGCTTGCGGAATGGAGGAGCGCGCCCCACTGAATGTCATCAAACGGCGTGTTGACATCCCAAACAGACGGAAGCAGAATGAAGTATTTGACATCAACGATTCGCGATGTTTTATCAGCGCGTTCGATGAGCCGTCCCAATTGGCAAAAGTGCCAACCTTCGCTATGCGACATGATGTTGTCTGTCAGTCCCATGAAAAGGTGCGAGGCGATTTTGATGTCACGAAAAAACTCATGCGGTTCTGCCATCGCCCATTCTTCGGAGGTGTTGGTAACCAACAAGTAGGCATCGTTTAGCTGCTCCCACATCTCCGATGAGATGTTTTCCCGTATAGACCTGGCGTTTTCACGGGCGGCACGGAGACAAGAGATAATAGAGTTCGGGTTTTCGGCATCAAATGTCAGAAACCGGATCACCGCTTCACGGGAGGACTCACCGTAGCGTTCAGCAAATACCTCGTCGTCGCCTGTCGTAGCGACAAGCGGCTGCCATTGTGCCTGCATGCCGACAGGCGTATCAAGGATAAGGTGTAAATTGACATCGACAAAACGGGCGACGTTTTCGGCGCGTTCAATGTAGCGACTCATCCAATAGATTGATTCAGCAACACGACTTAGCATATTTTAATTTTCCTTGCGGTCAGTCAGACAAGTTTGATAACACCGATCCATTATAGAATCCAAGCCGCACGTTGTTTGGCTTTTCCCACTTCGGACTACTGGTGAAGAAACCTCGCCTCTACGTAGATTGTCCTGACGCTCCCGATAAAACCCACGTATCCTTGCTACCACCACCTTGCGACGAATTGACAACGAGCGATCCCTTTTTAAGCGCAACCCGCGTGAGTCCACCGGGGAGAACATAGATGTCTTCGCCATAAAGAATGAACGGACGAAGATCAACGTGTCGTCCCTCAAGATGGTCGTCAATAAGGACCGGAACCCGTGAAAGCGAGAGCGTCGGTTGTGCGATATAGTTGCGCGGATTGGCTTCGATGCGGCGAGCGAACTCTTCCTGTTCCGCCTTTGTCGAATGCGGACCGATTAACATCCCATAGCCACCCGACTGGTTCGCTTCTTTCACAACAAGTTCGTTGAGATGCTCAAGAACGTATTTTCGATCCGTGTCTTCCCAACACATATAAGTCGGAACATTCGGAACAATAACATCTTCGCCGAGGTAGTACTTGATAATCTCCGGTACAAACGAGCAGACAACTTTGTCGTCAGCGACACACGTACCGGGAGCGTTGACAAGTGCGATGCGTCCTGCTTTGTAGACCTCCATCAGTCCAGGAACACCGAGTACGGATTCTGATTTGAACACTTTCGGATCAAGGAAATCGTCGTTAATGCGACGGTAGAGGACATCAATCCGCTCAAAACCTTTCGTTGTTCGGGCGTGAACGAACCCATCCATCACCACAAGGTCACGTCCTTCAACCAACTCGACACCCATCTGTTGCGCAAGAAAGGAGTGCTCAAAGTAGGCAGAATTGTAGATTCCTGGCGTGAGGACAGCGACTGTAGGCGAAGCCACTCTGTCTGTCGCAAGGTAACGAAGCGTATTCAGCAGATTGCTCGGATAATCTTCTACGGGTTGGATTTGCGACATCCCAAAAAGCTGCGGGAAAGTCCGTTTCATAACCTGCCGGTTCTCCACCACATAGGAGACCCCGGACGGACAACCGAGATTATCTTCTAAGACGTATATCTGTCCATCGCCGTCCCGAACCAAATCTGTACCGGTGATGTGGCACCAGATACCGCGCGGCGGATTCAAACCGACACACGGCTGCAGATAGCGCTCTGATGAAAGTACGACATCCGCCGGAACTACGCCGTCCTTTAGGATCTTCTGATCGTGATAAACGTCGTCGATGAATAGGTTCAACGCGTGGATACGCTGTTTGAGCCCGCGTTCTATCCAACTCCATTCATCCGCGTCAATAATTCGCGGAATAAGATCAAACGGAAAAATTTTTTCGACACCTTGTTCGTCGGCATAGACGTTGAAGGTGATCCCCATGCGGAGCAGCGCATGTTCGGCGGCAATCTGACGGCGTGTCAGTTCACCTTCTGAGAAACTTCCGATCCGCTCAACTAACATCTGAGCAGCAGGACGTGGATGCCCGTCTGGCGCGAACATCTCGTCATAAAATCCATCAGTGTCGTATCCATCAAATCCTGTCATGGCAATAGGTCTCCGTAGCTTTACGCAGATTACAGCAAGGGTCCGCTCGCTTGCTGGACACAAAGGAACTAATGAGTTGTAGCGTTAGGCAACGGTTTGGTAGGCTTCCCATGCGTCGCCTGCTGCTGCGGCTTGACGCTCCAATTCAGTGCGCCATCCAGCGACTTTGCCAGATTTGATCTGCCTGACATCAAAGCCGGCGTATCGGTCCTCAAGCGTGTCCCCGAGTTTATGTCTCTCCGCCCAACGGTCCCATGCCGTCTGCATAAACTTGTGCGGTAAAGCGTCTCGGACAGCAGGATCAAGTTGCCATGCGCTTCGCGCATCCGAGACTGAGGGTTCGCCAGTGAACTCGCCCGACCATTTCGACCAACCAATTGACAGCGTGTTACGTTCGCGTTCAGGCACAGTGTGCCCGGTGTGGATGTTGTTACCATTACGGATGAGTGCCTCTCCCGGCTTCAGCCGAATCGCAACCTGACCGGGTAACGGGTCTTTCTTGTTCCAACTCGGCGTATGCGGAACACCCTGATCCTTCATTGCTTGTGGGAGTAGCACGTCATGCTCAAAAGGCGTGCGCCATCGGTGATGGCTACCGGGAATGAGTTCATGGCATTCGTCATCTGTAAGTGCCAAAAACATGCTCACGCCGTTCCGTTCGGTAATTCGCTTCTCGTTGCTCTCTTGAATTTCTTTCCAACGGGTACGCTCGACTTCTTCGGAATAGTCTTCAGGTGTGTTTCCGCGGATTTCCCGCTGTGAGAAGTACCCCGCTCCATCTCCCCACCAGGTCACGTCTCTGTGCCAACTGGGTCCGTTCTCCTGCTTCCGTGGATTTGCCCATAACAGCATACCACTGAACGCCAGGTCTTCAGGTTGTAGACCGTGACACCAAGAAGCAACGAAGTCGAGGAAATCCGAAGAACCGTGGAATTCAGCGAAACTCGTTTCACCGAAAGCGGGATGGATGAGTCCCCGGATTGCCCACGGTTCATCGTGTGCTGCGCGATGGACGTAACCTTTCGAGCAATCAATTAAGTCGTAGACGTTTTCCGGGGCACACGCCTCGGTAACACGTCGTCCGGCTTCCCGAAGAATAGGGATCCAAGGGTTACCAACAAAGTCGTTGATAATAACAAAACCGTGCTCCTTGAGGTATTCTAATCTTTCAGGTGTAGCACCCGGAGCCGAAAGTTCAGGTTTGAAATCTGCGAATGCAGTCGCGCGGTAAGTTTCCTTCGCTTGTGATTCATTCGTGCTCATTAGTTGTTCCTCCGTGTTAGGCAGTTACGTTGAACGAGTACGCTATTTTAACACATTTCGCATATTCTTCAAAATTAAGTCGGTAGAATTTAGGATTAGTTCGTTCTTAAAAAAATGAACGTTGATCGCAGCATGCCCTGTTGTTATGCTTTTCCAGAGTAAAAAAACAAATAATCTGAGATAGCACGAGAGCACTCTTCTATGAAAATACACTATCCAGCAGCATCTGTCAAGCGAAAAATGAGTGGTTTTCCTATATAAGGCGAAGAAAAGGTGAAATGGTTAGAGGGGAGCGGAGTGATTTCTTATCACTCCGCACGTAAGTGTTGTAGGTTCAACGTCCATCTTGCACAAAAATGTTATTTATGCTCTTTTTCAGACACTCCTTGAAGATACGCAGTTTTCCAAATTCGCTTTCGCTGCTATGCTGGAAGTGGATTTCAAGATAGTGTTTCCACAGCCGAAGAATTAGGTCTTGATAGATAACGGATTCTTCATCCTGAATATCCGCGACTTGGTTAGGGGCTACCTCGCGTAGCACACCGATAAGCTCCTTCTCAAATGTCCGCGGATATCCGGTATTATGCATCACAATCGCAGCGAATTTAGCGTTGAGACTCGCGCGCGGCGTAAAACCTTGTGCCACACTGAAAATTGCACTGTCAAATTGATTCCGCATGTTCTGATAAAGCCAAGCAGCCATATCAGTGGCGACCCTTGTCGTCTTCGTCTCTGTTTGTGGCAAGACACAACGGAAACCGAGAGTCCCCATCCCATCATCTACAGGATGTTGACTTCTCGCCGCGATCTGGATCTCCTTGGCACCGCTAAACCATGAACCGCCGCGCATCCTATGGTATCTACCGTGAATATCGTTAACGTCTAACCTTTCCAAACACCATTCTTCGACGTTACCCGCCATGTCGTATAAACCGTATGTATTCGGCGCATAACTACCGACCTTCTTTGTAGGTGGGTCCCTGAAATTTGTTCCCGACGTGTAACGATCATAGTTGGCTCTACTGCGGGGATCCGCATCACCCCAAGGGTACTCTTTGCATGCCAATGTACCGCGCGCTGCTCTTTCCCACTGCGCTTCTGTCGGCAATTCTTTACCGATCCATTCGGCATAGGCTTTCGCAGCGAACCAACTGACGTTCACCACAGGATGATCCGCCTTCCCGCTCGGATATATATTACCGTTCCAACCTGATAGGTAATTGTCATCTACGATTGCGGTTAACGCTCTGCTTTTTCGCCACTGCGGATTTTCATCTATAAACCTCTTATATTCTGCGTTGGTGACTTCATACACGTCTATGTAGAACGCATCAACACCATCGCCTGCTGGAATCAGCACCATACCTTCTGGTTCATCAGGCATGCTAAGTTTTATAACAAAAATAAGCAATCCGCAAAGGATTAATCCGTAAAGGATTGAGGTCAAGTTTTTCATTTTTCTCGGTTCTTTCCACTTATGCTGGGCAATCTCTCGCGCAGCGTTAGCAGTATGAGGCACCGGTACTGAAAGAACTAAAACGCCTATGATAAGGACATATCAGTAAGATAAAAATTAAGACAATTGTGGTGCCACTTGATTCTCCTTGACTTTTTCACTGAGTATGCTATTATATTTACAACAATTCGGAAATTTTCTATTCTTCGCAAACTATGATAAAATATAACGTATCGTAAAACTAAAAATAAGTTGACGCTTTAAAAACAACAGGAGCTCACAATGAAGACAGAACCACACAATCACGGTTTTCGGTTGCGTCCAGACGAACTTTCGCACTGGAACGAAAACGGTTATCTCGTCCGTTTTGACGTATTCTCGCCTGAAGAGAATGACGCGCTCCGTCAGGTCGCCGAGGATATTGTTGATGGCAAACGTCCGTTCCCGGCTGCGCATATTGATCAAAACGCACTCGTCAAAGACGGAAAAACGGAGCAGCAAGGCATCTACGCGATGCACAAAATCCATTTTCCGAGTTGCTACGATCCAGAATTCCTCGCTCGTGTGCGCGACCCGCGTCTAACGGACCCACTCGTCGACATCCTCGGTCCAGACATCCTCGGTATCAATACCCTGTTTATCTGGAAAGCTCCTAAAATCGGTCTCGGTTTCCCGTGGCATCAGGACAAGTTCTATTTCCGCAGTCGGTTTAGGACAGAGACAACCGTCGGAACGTGGACGGCTATCGATCCTGCGGATCGTGAGAACGGTTGTCTTTACGTTATCCCAGGTAGCCACAAATGGGACATTTTACAGCACGACGATCTCGAAGGTTCACAACAACAAGAATTCAAACTCGCACGCGGTGTCCGGGACGAAGATGGTCTCGCAGTAGAAGTGCCTCCCGGTGCAGTCATCTGGTTCCACAGTCACCTCCTGCATAAAAGTACAGACAATCACAGCCTGCGGTTCCGTCGAAGTTTCGTCTCCCATTATCTCAGTGCGCAAGCGGAATGGGCAAACGGTAGAAGAGGGCAACCCGTCATGTGGGTTCGCGGCGAGACCTTCCCCGACAAAGTTCACGAGGTCGCACGCGATGTCATCCCTATTCCCGAACCCGATTAAAATTATAATAGCCTCAAATTTCTGAACTTTCCCCGCACTTTCGCAATAGGAGATCGCAATGAATACAGAATCAGCCCCACAAGAACGACGTTTCGGATTAAGTCCGGACGAATCAGCACACTGGAACGAAAACGGTTACCTCGTCCGTTTGAACGTATTCTCGTCTGAAGAGAACGATGTCCTCCGCCAAGTCGCCGAAGATGTTGTTGATGGAAAGCGTCCGTATCCATCTACCAACGTCAATCAAAATGCACTCGTCAGAGACGGGAAAACAGAAGAACAAGGCATCTACGCGATGCACAAAATCCATCATCCAAGTTGTTATTGCCCAGAATTCCTCGCTCGTGTGCGCGACCCGCGTCTGACTGACCCACTCGTCGACATCCTCGGTCCAGACATCCTCGGTATCAACAACCTGTTCATCTGGAAAGCACCTAAGATCGGTCTCGGTTTCCCGTGGCATCAGGACAAGTTCTACTTCCGTAATCGATTTAATACCGAAACAACCATCGGAACATGGACAGCCATTGACGCGGCAGATCGCGGAAACGGTTGTCTCTACGTTATCCCCGGCAGTCATAAATGGGATATTTTAGAGCATGACGACCTCGAAGGTTCACAGCAACGGGAATTCAAACTCGCACGCGGTATCCGTGACGAGGACGGACTCGCAGTAGAAGTGCCTCCCGGTGCAGTCATCTGGTTCCATAGTCATCTTCTGCATAAAAGTACGGATAATCATAGCCTAAGGTTTCGACGTTGTTATGTTTCTCATTACCTTAGCGCAAAAGCAGAATGGGCACATGCTGCTGCACTGAATAGTAGAACAAGGCAACCCGTCGTATGGATTCGCGGCGAAACCTTCCCCGACAAGGTTCACGAAGTCGAACGCGAAATTCGACCCGTTCCTGAATCCGACTAACGATGCAACGAGAGGAAAAAAAATGAAACTACGACTTGCTACCCTCTGTATCTTGCTTCTTTTGCTTCTGTCATCTTCCGATGCAACTGTTCCCTCCGAATACGCGAAGCAATCCGTTGAATGGTTCCAGACCGAAGAAGGGCGCCGTATTGTCGACAACGTCCTCACCTGGCAGACACCGCACGGCGATTGGCCCAAGAATAAAGACACGGCATCTGAACCGTTTGATGGTAAAATTGAGGAGCTGCACGGAACGTTTGACAACAGCGCGACCATTGGCGAACTACGGTTTCTTGCCCGTGCGTTTCGTGCGACAAACGAACCACGTTACCTGCAAGCATTTCTCAAAGGTCTTTCTCATATCTTTGAAGCGCAATACCCGAATGGTGGGTGGCCTCAGTTTTATCCACTAAGCAAAGGCTATCATCGCCACATCACATTCAATGATAATGCTATGGTCCGCATTCTTGAATTTCTCCGAGATGCCTCTGAATCTTCCGACTATCGGTTTCTGAAGACAGAGTACCGCACTAAGGCTGAAGCTGCTGTAAACAAGGGCATCGACTGTATCCTGCGTACACAAATTAAGCAGAATGGCAAACCCACAGTCTGGTGCGCGCAGCATGATGAGAAAACGCTTGCGCCTGCGTGGGCACGTTCTTATGAGCCACCATCGTTCTCTGGTGCCGAAAGCGTCGGTGTCGTGCGGTTCCTGATGTCAATCGAAGACCCCACACCAGAGATCATCGCCGCTGTTGAAGGGTCCGTTGCGTGGTTCAGGAGCGTCGTTATCCACGGCATACGTCTTGATACGTTCACCAACGCAGCCGGACAAAACGATAGGCGGGTCGTAGCGGACCCCGACGCGGAGCCGCTCTGGGCACGTTTCTATGAAATCGGAAGTAACCGTCCAATCTTTCTCGACCGAGACTCAGTGGTACACTACTCGTTTTCCGAGATTAGTCAGGAACGTCGCACCGGATACGCCTACTACGGCGGATGGGCAGCCAATCTCCTTGCAGATGATTACCCACGCTGGAAAGAAAAGCACAATTTCCCAAAGGAATGACCGATTGTCGTATCTGCTGGATTCATCGTACAGTGTATGGTTTACATAGTGTTAATAACCGAAGTTTCCACTTGTCAAGTCATGGGATCTCCTATACAGTATTTTTCAAAAGGAGAACCCCCATGTACCTAACTATTGTAGCAGTTTATACGATTTACTACGACATCTCAGGAGGAACGATTCATGAAAACGAAATTGTCTCTCTCTGTTCTGCTTTTAGTCGGTTTCGTATTTTCTATCACGGTGATTCAGTCCGCAGCAGCCGAGGATCCAAGAGAAAAGATGGGGCTTGTGGCACTTTGGACGCTTGACAAAGACACCGTTCAAGGGAACGACGTTGAAGATGTTTTCGGTCAGAACGTCGGAACCATTACCGGCAAACCCAACCAAATCGACGGATTTCGTAGTGAGGCACTCAATTTCGACGGTGCCGTTGATTTGATACGTATGGCTGAAGACATCTTCTTCCCGTCCGTAACGATGGAAGCGATTATTAAGCCGACCCTCGGCACACGAAATCCGATCTATGACAAATACAACTACGGTATCCAGCTACTTGATAGCAACAATGTCGGTGTCTGGATTCGAGCGGATACAGCGAACGCGGCGAAGCATTGGCCCTCCGCTTACGTACCGTTTCCCGCCGATGGCGAATGGCATCATGTCGTTGGTGTTGTTGAGAGCAAAAAGTCTGTCCGAATTTACTTGGACGGTGAACTAAAAAAGACGACCCCGGCACCGGATCCAATCAGCATGGCTTACGGTGCAGCGCAGAAGCCGACAATCGCCTATACACAACACTTAGGTGGTATCTGGTATGCTGGTGCTATTGACGAAGTTGCCATTTTTGAAGGGGCATTAAGTGATGACGAAGTGAAGAGATTGCATACACTGGCGTTGGCGGTTGAACCGGTTGGAAAACTGGCAATAACGTGGGGAGCACTCAAGCAGTCAACGCCTAAACGGAACTAATTTCGGAGATTTTTACTCTTTTCCGTTTTTCAACCTCGCCTATTCCAAACAAAGTAGGTGCGGTTTGCAACCGCACCGGATCTTCACAAACTTTTCTACTGGCGAGGTTTCAACCTCGCCTCATAATTTTGGGGACTTAGACATCTTCTTTTTTAGGCGAGGTTTGTACCCTCGCCAATGAAATATAGACGATTTGATCACGAAAATCGTCTTCATATCTTGCTTTACTGCGTAGGTTGGTCCGGCGGTTGCGGTTGGGAATCGAACCCGTAGATACGGCGCATCGTGGGGGTGGCGCGTTCGACGACCTCCGGCTTGAGATGATGCACGAAGTCAAACATCGGTTTCACAAACGAACGACAACAGAAACAGATCAGCGCGATGCGCTGTTGATCCGTCTTGTTGGCACCCGCGGAATGCCAAATCGCACCGTTGAACAGGAATACGGAGCCTTTCGGGGCAGAGAGTCGTACCTCATCGGGATGATGCGTGGTACCGGGAGGCGGTTTGATGCGTTGGAGATGGATACCGGGGACATGACGCGTGCCGCCGTTCTCCGGCGTAAAATCGTCAAGGAGCCAGAGACTGTTAGCAACCAGTGGGAAACTCGGCAACGGTTCTGGCATGGATCCTAACACGCTATCAACATGATAGCCACCGTCAGGCGCGCCCGGATCAATAATATTGGACGTAAGTGTACTAAGCGTATAGTCGGGACCGAGCAGGTGTTCAAAAAACGGCATCACTTTGGGACGAGCCACGAGATGCTCGTACATCTCTCCCTTGTTCACCAACCAACGGACGTGCTGCCCGTAGCCGTTGGTGTGTTCGCGTGCCAACCCGTTCTGCTTCTCCTCCTCTGCTAATCGAAGTATATCTGCTCTGTAGATCTCAATCTCTTCGTCGGAAAGCACATCTGGAATGACGATGCACCCCTGCTCGTCCAATTGCTTCTTTTGTGCGTCGGTGATGCTCATTTCGAGTTCTCCTTCAGGTGGCGAGGTTGAAAACCTCGCCTGCAAATATAAACGACTAATAATGAACGAGGTTAGGAAGCCTCGCCGATACACAACGGAAACTACGCCGCAAAATCTTTCAGGCACTCCTCATAGACGTTGAAGCGTTCCCCTTCGTGTTCTTCAGCATCGACAAGCTTGAGCCAGAGCGCGCTGTCCTTCCTTTTCCCGCTCAGTTGCCGGCGGCTACCGAGGTTCGACGGATCCGGCCCGCTCCAGACGACTTCACCGCCTTGCATGTAGATGAAGTTGTCACGATACCGGTCAATAAGTGATTTCTGGTTCTCTTGATAGACCAACCCCTGTTCGCACGTTGTTTTCCGCCAATTAGCGACCGTTTCCGCGGTGTCCGTTTCTACAGAATCAAATTCCGCCAACGGTGCTGTAACCTCGCTCTCCCAATCAATCTCATCAAGGTCAACAGTCCCGTATCCACGCTGTGCAGCGATGAGGATATGGTTCCGATCGCGTTTGAACGGTGGTGTCGGCCAATCAGATTTCGGATCGTGGCCCATCAGATGCATACCGACAGTATCCGTGGAAATCGGATGATCGCCTGCGATGAGTGCGTTACAGATTCTACCTTCGCCACCCCATTCGCGTCCCCATTGTCCCGTCAACGCATCAATGATATTGAGGCACGGTTTCGTGATGAGTGCAAGGTCTGGAAGCACATAAGAGAGTCGGATGAGATGATGGTAGTAGCTGCGTGTTCTGCCTTCTGGAAGGATCATCGGTGGCAACCCGAACAAGTTTTTGGTACATAAGGTAATCCCCATGAAGGCGTGGTTTTTCATCTTCGCCACAGAGACGACCGCATCGGCATCGTCGAAACAGGCACTCAGCGTGTAACGATCGAACATCGAACCGCCGCCGGGGACATCATAGACCTCGAATGGCGGTAGGTTGGAATCAACGAATTTCACATCGAATTCTTTTAGGTGGTGCAAATAATTGAAATCGGGTGGCATCCGATTTCCGTAGTTATACGGATTCGTGTCGGTCGCGATTAGCTGCGCCGTGGTATGCTCCTTGATTAATCGCAGCACTGCACGGCAGGTCGCATCGTCCACCAATTCGCGGCGGCGACCCTCGAAGTAGATGATCCGCTCGTGCGGTTTCATCATATTGAACTTCATGACCACCTTCTTGGCGTTCTCAATAGGTTTCCAAGCCCGGGTCAACGGATCCGTGATGCGGCGAAGTGTTTGATAGATTTCCTCTTCGGTTGCGCGATAGTCGCAATGCGCTGCTCTAACTTTGAACTGTTTTTCCATAGTAGTCTCCATTATACGTTTCTATGAGAATATCTCCTTTTCTACAAAGTAATTGAAAAACAAGTTATGTCACTCGGATATCTGTTTAGTATACCGAAAAAAATTGCATAAGTCAATCTTTTTGCGAAGATCATATCGCTTGCTGGCGCAAAAGACGGCGCATCACCTTATTAGAAGCGGTCCGCGGTAATGTGTCTACGATAACGACATCATGAATCCTGAACAGCGGATTGAGATGCTCGGAAAGGGCGGCTTGCAGCGTCGCGTGAAGCTCCTGTTTTGCGGGTCCTGTTCCAGATGCTGCCAACACAGCGTAGATGACGAGGCGACTGGGACCGCCACCTTTCGGTGGCACAGCAACCGCTGCGGTCTCCTGAACCACATCAATAGTGTTGAGGACCTCCTCAATCTCCGCAGAACTGACTTTGATACCGCTTAGATTCATCGTATCGTCAACCCGACCGTGAACGCGATATTTAATCCCCGCAAGCCAAGGCTCAGTTTCAAAGAGGCTGCCTAACCTTTCAATCGCATCGCCGTGGCGGCGTAGATTGGGTTGCGGCGTTCCTGCAAAATAGACTTCATTGTGGTCGGCGTTGATCAAACTCGTGGAGAGACCGAGAGAGGGTGGAACGATGAAAACTTCGCCGTTTTCGGTCGGTGCCCCATTTTCGTCAAAGAGCCGAAAATCCACACCGAGTGCAGGCGTTGTGAACGTCGAAGGTGCGGCGGGTTGGACGCGTGTACCCGTAATATAACCACCACCAATCTCCGTGCCTCCACAGTATTCAATCACCGGCTTATAGCCCGCCAAAGACATAAGGAAAAGCATTTCCTCTGGATTAGAACATTCACCTGTCGAACTGAACGCACGGACTGCCTGCCAGTCCAACCCGTGCATACACCCCGTATTTTTCCATGCGCGCACAAGGGTCGGCACAACACCGAGCATGCTGACCTTCGCGTTCTGCACAAAAATACCGAAATCGCGCCCCGTCGGCACGCCATCATAGAGAGCGATAGTCGCTTTGTTAATGAGACTCGCATAGATGAGCCACGGTCCCATCATCCAACCGAGATTTGTATACCACGCCAGCACATCGCCGGGGTGAATGTCGTGATGTAGATAGGCATCTGCGGTGGCTTTGATCGGAGTGGTATGCGTCCACGGAATCGCCTTCGGTTCACCAGTGGTCCCGGAGGAGAAAAGGATATTGGTATGTTCGTCAGGATGGCACGGGATAGCAGTAAAAGTCGCCTTTTCACTCAGGAAGTCGTCCCATGTCATATCGCCTTCGCGTTGGATTTGTGCGATGCTTTCACGCCCCTCAGAAGCAAAAACAACCGCTTTTGGGGCATTCGCAGCAATCACCTTTTGATACAACGGCAGACGTTTACCTGCTCTGTTGATATAGTCTTGTGTGAAGATGGCTTTTGCCTTGCCGATGCGGAGACGGGTGGCTATCTCGTCCGGTGCAAAACTATCGGCGATGCCAACGACAACACACCCCGTTTTGACAATTCCGAGATAGATGGCAACGGATTCAGCGTTCATCGGCATGTCAATTGCTATTGCGTCCCCTTGCTTCACACCGATGTCCAGAAGTCCGTTCGCAACCCGGTTGGTGAGATCCTCCAACTCGCGGTAGGTTAGCGTTTTCAGGTATGCGTCGTTTTCGCGTTGTGTGACAATCGCGATGGCATCATTGGGAGCATCAAAGCAGCTTTCGACGATATTCAGTTTAGCGAGTTCTGTTGTGATGCCTGTTGCATCCTTTTGTGGTTCGGTAGTTGTCGCCATCGCCTTGATGTCCAACCTGTCAATCATCATCTGCCAAAACGTGTCGCGATTGTTAACCGACCACGCGTGGAGTTCAAGGTAGGTCTTGATGTGTAATTCCGCCATTAGACGCGTTATATTTGCTTCGGTGATGTCTTCATCCGTAGGAAACCAGGCAGGTGGGGGTCCGTGCGTTGCGCGATCGAAATCGGCGTATACTGTTTCATAAAGCACTTGGTGGAGGGCAAACGGGTGTTGTGGCGTGAGGATGTAGCGCGAAATTTCATACCAGCAGGCTGTTGGGGACTGTGTTGGCAATATCTGATTAACGGCTTCGGTTATCTTCAATGCCTCCGCCTTCTCCAATCCACAAGCGATGATCTGTTCAACGGTTAGCATGAGACAGGTGCCCCCTTTTAAACGCTACGGGCAGTTTCAAGGGAATCATCGGTTTCAAATTCAATGAATCTGTAAATCTGGTGTAAGGGGAGTTCCGTCCCAATTGGAACGGGCGACAGTCTATCCTCAAGTGTACTGAATTCGCTAAGGACATTGTTCGCCTTGCGTTCGGCAGCGATATACTCTTCAGGTGTTAGATAGGTTCGGGCTGCAATAGATGACATGCGTCGCTCCTCACTCGCTCCTCACTATGGGTTCAAACTTCGCAATGAAAGTATAACATATTATTAGGGAAAATTTCAACGTATAGTTTTAGTTGTATATGACATTATTATTTTTAATTTGAAAAAAAATAATATATGTCATATTATAACTCAAATCTCTTTGGATAAAGGTAGCAACTTGGGTTAAGACTAACGAAAACAGAAAGAATCTCAACGTTCCCTTGGGACGAATCAGAAGAATTAGTAGGTGTGGTCATTTAAATAAAGAGGTTTGTTCATGATGTTTCGATGCCATTTTACCGCCTTTATTTTCCTTTTGGCGATGGCACCCCTTGGGTGTCATACTATCAATAAACTTGGGTGTCATACTTTCAATAAAGCAGAAAATATGCTGGTCAGAAAACTTGATGCTGTTATCCTAACGGCAGACGATTTACCTATGATGGAGGTGGATGCTGGGCTTAATTTTCCTATCCCCGGTCTCGCAAAGCAACCCCCTGTTGTAGACGGATTTGTACATGTATGGAATGAAACGCAATCTGAAGAAGGTGTTTACTGTAAATATTGGTTATTTCAGAGCGTTGCCGATGCGCAAAAAGCCGCCGACCAATGGCGAGGTTTCCTTGCCTCCGCTACGATTGAGATTAATGGACAGAGAGAATCTGCCTATCAACCCGAACCCAACGCTGTGGATGTCATCGGCGATGCTACATGGCGACCCGCAAATGATACATCCATCTGGTTTGTGAAAAACAATGTCCTCGTCTATGTCATGGGAAGCACGCTCTCGATCAATCAACTCCCATTGACGCGGTCCGTCGCCCGAAAAATTGAAACCAAAATCAACACAGCACTTAATCAACAATGAAAAAACCGATGCTCTGTAAAGGCATACCTTGTGTGAACCCTTCTTCGATAAGCATCACCGGTTTCCTAACAACGCCACATTTAAACCAAAATTAAGGAAGGATTCAACGAATGTCAAGTTTTTTCTTGACACAACACGGAGCGGCGTTTCCTCCCCCCATAAATGGCGAGGTTTCCACGCCGAATATTTTGATTAAAAAACAAAATGAATTTCCACTCGGTTGGGATGAAGAACGTGTCCAGAGCGTTATTGCGCACTACGACCAACAGACAGAAGATGAAGCCGTCGCCGAAGCTGAAGAAGCATTGCAGAATGAATCCAGCATGCTGATAGAAGTGCCCATAGCATTGGTGCCTGCTGTACGTGAATTGATTGCCAAACACGCCGCCCAAAATCAACCACAAGCGGAGCAAAGGACTTAGGATATTCCTATTCTGGTGCCAATGCCCGCAACCGATTAACGACCTTTATGACCTCATCAGCAACGATGTCAACCTCTTCAGCAGTATTGTAGCGTCCCAAGCCGAAACGGACGGCAGTCAACGCCAGTTCATTCGGGACCCCCATCGCAACCAAGACGTGTGATGCCTTCACCGACTCCGAATCGCATGCCGACCCCGTTGATACTGCGACGCGTTTAAGTCCTGCCAGATGTGCAAGGCTCTGCACACCCGCAAAACAGAGATTCAGATTGCCCGGCAGCCGTTGTTCCGGATGCCCATTGAGGTGAAGAGCATCCAGACTCGCCATTAATTTCCGATGGAGTGTATCACGTAAAGTTGCGACACTGCTTTTCCCCGTCTCCATGTACTTTTTAGAAAGTTCACACGCCGCCCCTAATCCGACAATCCCCGCGACGTTCAATGTTCCCGGTCGAATCCCTGCTTCTTGTCCGCCCCCGTAAAAAAGCGAATGCGGTTGCGAATTGTTGCGTTGAACGTAAAGCGCGCCGATCCCCTTAGGACCGTAAATCTTGTGTGCTGTCAAAGATGCAAGATTTAAGCCGAGTGCCTCCAGATCCGAGGGTAGCTGCCCGATCCCCTGCACCGCATCCGAGTGAAAAAGCACACCGTGTTTGGCAGCGACAGCAGCAATATCGACGATCGGATTTATCGTACCGACCTCGTTGTTTCCATACATAAAACTCATCAAAATGGTCTTCGGCGTTATCGCGGCTTCAACGTCATCAGGACTCACCATTCCATATTTATCCACCGGCAGATACGTCGTTTCAAACCCCTCCGCTGCCAAAGCGTGACACGTATCAAGGATTGCGTGATGCTCGGCAGTGCTTGTGATGATGTGGTTGCCTTTCTCTTGACAGGCGTAGGCGATCCCTCTGATAGCAAGATTGTCCGATTCGGTAGCACCACTGGTGAAGACGATCTCTTCTGCTGAACAACCGAGCAAATCGGCGACTTGATGACGCGCCTTTTCCACCGCATCTTTCGCTGTAACGCCAAACGGATGCGTGCTGGAAGCGTTCCCGAAATGCGTCGTTAGGTAAGGCATCATCGCTTCTAACACTTCGGGTGCAATCGGCGTTGTGGCATGGTTGTCCATATAGATGATGTCAGACACAGGGTTGTTCCTTCTGAGTAATATCCAAATAGGTCAAGAGTAGCGCATGAAAACAGGCGAGGTTAAAAAACCTCGCCAACGTAGAGATAACGCAATTAAAGCCGTTCTCGGAACATATCCATCATGCCGTCTGGTGGATCAAACGGCAACTCAATGACAGTGTTCGTCAAACCGCTATAATAGATACCGAGCAATAGGTTGAATTCGGCGAGGGATTGCTTGAGATGCGTCGGATGGACGTTATTCTCATCATCGAGCCATTCAAACACAGCCTCGGTGAGTCCGCCTTGTGCAAGGACATCTTGTGCGCCGTAGCTCAGGTCGCCGCCTTCATAGCCGCTGCCCGGTAGATTCCGTTCCCAACTCTCAAACCGCCAATGGACGAAACCTTGTTCACCGAACACGCAGACACGTTTGTGCCGATTATTTCCGGTATCCGGTAGCACGCGTGGTGCCATCTCCGGTCCGAATGCGACGGAGGCTTGTACGCCGTTCGCGTAGGTCACGAGTGCTGTGGCGTTTGCAGGTGAAGGTTGTGCCGAATCGAGTTGCCCTGCCCCAGATATTTGACCTTGTACCTTCGCTGGACGTGAGTTATCAATATAAGAGGACACGAGTTGTAGGACGTGTGGTGCTTGATCAACGGGTGGGTTTCGCGCGCTCGCCTCAATAAATTTGATCGCACCGATTTTGCCTTCAGCCACATCCTGTTTAAGTGTAAGGTTCTGTGGATGGAAATTGAGTTGTGTGTTAACGACGAACTTGGTTTGGGTGCGGTCAGCGAGTTCAGAGATTTGCCGCCAATCTTCGCTTTCAACAGCGATCGGTTTCTCAACGATTGCCGCGGGGACACCGTGTTCAGACGCTTGATTCATCAGCGGGTAGCGGATCCGTTCGTTGCTACCGCGTAACACCGGTGCCGTGACGATGTGCAGCAGATCCGGTTTCTCTTTTGAGAGCATTTCATTGAGATCGGTATAACGTGCCTCGATCCCGAATTCATCGCCGAAATCGTTGAGAAGGTCTTCCTTCATATCACAGATGGCGGACAGTTTACCCTTTTTGACGTGTTGATATGCGCGAGCGTGCCCGCGTGCACGTCCGCGACATCCCAAAATCGCACTTTTGTACATATTTTTCTCCTATATTAGAATCTACCTTCGTTTAAAGTTTTTCCAGAAAATATTATACCCTATTTGTGGTTTTTAGACAACGCTTTTCGCAAAATTAGAGTTCAAAGAAGTATAGAAATATGGTATAATATTTTGTAAAATGAAATCTGCATACGGAGGAAAAGATGCATCGTTATCTCTTTACGCTTATAGTGTTCTGCGCGGTCGTCCTCTTTTCAGGATGCCAATCGCAGGTACTACAGATGTTAATTGAACCACAAGAATTTTATAACTATGCCGTCACAGAGGGGGTCACTTGCACATCACCAGAGATGATAGATGGTGACGTGAATACGAGAGGCTACGCTCAAGGACGCTGGATACATCTGACGTTACCGACCCGAAAAGCGATCCATCGAATCGCTATCCGCAGCACTAATATTATAAACGCGATGATATATCAGAAATTAGACGGCGAAGGGCGTTGGCAAGCGATTCAACAGATACAGAACAACGAGAGTCCGGTTATCGAAACCCGCGTCAACGGTATTGTGACGAATGCTATCCGCATCTACATCAGCGGCACCACTGATGATGAAAAGAGAGCCGGCCAGTACGATCCGAGGCGTGGCGCAATCGTACCGCAAATAAAGTTAGGTAGAGCCTTCGTACATGAACTTGAAGTCTATGGATTCGTCTCAAAGGAAAACAAGGATGCGTCTTTAAAAGAAGTCAAATGACGTAGCTTGAAACGAAGTGGAAAGCGGGATTCGGAGGAAACCGCCACATTCCAGACCGCTCTGCCGTAACCGCAAGGAATAATCAAAGAAGTCAAATGACGTAGCTTGAAACGAAGTGGAAAGCGGGGTTTGGAAGAAACCGCCACATCCAAGTTCACTTTGCCGTAACCGCAAGGAATAATTAAAAGAAGTCAAATGACGTAGCTTGAAACGAAGTGGAAAGCGGATTTCGGAAGAAACCGCCACATTCCCGTCCATTCTACCGTAACCGCAAGGAATAATTAAAAAAATGAAACGTTTGATTTTTGAAGATATATACAGTTGGGGTATCTTTAGTCAGGAACGCCAGATCGATTTTAACGGACATTTATGGGTACGTCCAGACGGAAATATTATCATAGACCCCGTCCCCATATCCGATGCCGATAAAGAACACCTGACGGCACTCGGCGGCGCGAAGACCATTGTGCTGACGAATGCCGATCACGAACGCGAAGCCGCTGCCTTTCAGGAATGGACAGGTGCTGATGTAATTGTGCATGAAGCCGATGCGGACGCACTGAGCATTACACCAACAAGGACAATCACGGATCGGGAAACGATTGTGCCAGGCTTACACGCGGTGCATCTCGAACACGGAAAAAGTCCCGGCGAAATCGCGCTCTATTTTCCAGAGAAACAGACCGTCCTATTCGGAGACTTAGTGGTCGGCGAACCGATGGGCGCATTAAGTCTACTCGCTGATGCTAAACTCAAAGACCCACCTAAAGCAGCACTTAAACTCCGCAAAATTTTAGCACTCCGCTTCAGCACGATTCTCGTCGGTGATGGACACTCTATCTTTAAAGATGCGCGCCAACACTTGATTGACTGCCTGCAAGCGCGACGTGATATCTATATCAACCGTATCCATATTGACGAAATAGCGTGGCAGTATAAAAACGCACCACCTCCTTATGATTTTGAGGACAAAGACATTGACCCGCTCATCGGCGGCAAGAATTTAGGGTATCGCGTGATCCGTCTCCAACCCGGTAAGATGAGTTTCCCAATGCATTTTCACAATTTCGGCGAGGAGATGTGCTACGTCATGGATGGTGCTTGCACGCTTAAAACGCCACGCGGTGATATAGAAGTTACCCAAGGCGATTTCATCGCGTTTCCGCCCGGCACAATCGGCGCACATAAATTCGTGAACGAAACCGAGGCACCGGTGGTGCTATTCATTCTCGGTACGACGACACCACACGATGTTAGCGAATACCCGGATTCCAACAAGGTCTTGCCCTATGTCGTCGGAAAGATTTATCGTAAAGACCCAAGTCTCAGTTATTGGGATGGCGAGGTCTAATAGTTAGGCATCTCTTGCTTTTGATCTACGCACCCTCTGATTTTCCTTTGCCCGCGCATCTGTCAGTTTTGGATTGACAATCGCACGCAGGTCAACTTCCATTTCACTACGTATTGTTGCATATTTAGACTTTGCCGCCAAATCATCGTTTTCTAATGGATCCGTCCCTACATCAAATAATTGCGGTTCACTTCCGACGTAATAACACAGCTTGTAATTTCCACGCTTAAGCATGAAACCGGCGTTGAGCATACCGCTATGATGGTATTCCGAAAAAACGGCGCGTGTTGTCTCCTCTGCTTGATGTCTGGCGCTCCCCATCAGACTGTCACCCGGTAAATCAGAAGGCGTTTCCAAATCAGCCATTTCTAATAAAGTCGGTAACACATCTACCAGCGAAACGTTTTGCACCACTCGACCGTTCTCACCCGAAGGTAGACGCAGCATTAATGGCACTCTCACAGCGGGTTCATAGAAGCACTGCTTCTGCCAGATGCCGTGGTGTCCTGCCATCTCACCGTGATCGCTAGTGTAGATAACAACCGTATTCTCCGCTAATGGAGATGTATCAATCGCCGCAAGAATTCTCGCAATCTGTGCGTCAAGAGACGAAACGAGTGCGTAGTAGGAAGCCAATGCGCAGCGTACAGTGGCTTCAGGTGGTGGAATATCGTTCCGCCACGCCCAACGATGGTGTTGGATTATCGGGTGTTGAGATTCAAGCGGTTCGTTCCACGTGGCAGGCAGCTCAACGGTATCTGGATCGTATAATGCGTAGAATTCCGGCGGCGCAATCAGTGGAAAGTGTGGGTGCATGAACCCGCAATAGAGCAGGAAAGGTTTATCGTCTGATGAAGCCGCTTTTTCGTGAAGGAACTCAACCGCCAAGTCTGTGACGTTTCGGTCATATCTCGTGTGTTCGTGGTCTCCCGGACCGCATTCAGCGACGTGCGAATTGGAGCCGCGACGCTCATCTGGCGTGCGCCGTGGTGGACGACCGGTGGTGTGCCTCCAGCGAGGTAGATCATCAAGTAAGCGATGCGAAAAACCGAGCAAACGATCCGTCCCATTGAAATGCGTCCGTCCGCATAATACGGTCTCATAACCCGCCTCTGCCAAATAGTCACCCCACGTTTTGTACTGCCGATCCGCAATTGCCCCCAAATCCCACGCCTCAATCTGATGCGGATAGCGTCCAGTGAGCATGGACAACCGCGAAGGTGTACAGATTGGATAATTGCAATAGGCGTTGTCGAAGGTGTAACTCTGCTCGGCGAGGCGATCAAGATGTGGTGTCTGGACAACAGGATGTCCACTATTCCCCATCACAGCACCCGCGTGTTCATCTGAAAATAGAAAAACGATGTTCATGTTTATTGCCATATCAAACTTGCACACTCGGAAAAGCCGATCATAATACGATCTTCGGGTGTTAACCACGCCAATTCAGATTAATGCTTGTGTAACCGCGTGTGTATTGCTCGAAACGTGGCGGTAAATCCGATAAGAACTGCCTGCCGTCGTCCGGGATCTCCCACGGAATATTAATGTGGTGGTCTCGCCGCCGAAAACCGATCGCACATGACAATCGGATATCATCAATCTGGTTCGGGAACGCACCGTGATACGTCCGATGCGCAAATACAATCATATCCCCCGGATTCGTAAAGAGCGGTACCAACCCCGGAATATCAAAACCGACGTAGGCTTTTTCTGCTTCACCCTCCTTATAGAAGGAACGCTTGTCCGTTGTTAGGTTGAAACCTTCAGGACCTTCCCAACCCTCTATATGAGAGTCCGCAATTACGCACAACCCACCGTGTTCCGGACGAGAACCCGTCAAGTAAAACCATTTACCTGAGGGCCACAACCCACGGTTCAACACATCACCCGAATTTTTCGGCGCGTCCGTTGAAAAACCGCACCAATCGGTGTGCCATGCAACGGGTTGAGAACCCGGCATCCGAATGATTGCGGCAGAACGGTGGACGGTCATCTCGTCTGTACCGATGAGGTGACGATGGATTTTCATAAACGGCTCATATCCGAGCAGCTGCCAAGCACCCGGTCCAGACTCAATCCAAGCGTGCCGGGTCCGGCTCTGTCCGCGTTCCAATTCGCTGTTGGGATCCGTACCATCAAAGACCGCCTGTTTTAGACTGTCAACCAATTCTCGTGGCAGGACATCTTTGACAATCGCGAAGCCGTGTGCCTCCAAACATTCGGACATCTGAGAGAGTTGATCGACCTCAAACTCGTAAGTATAATCAAGGTCAGGTTTCTGAATCTGTAGATATTGTTCCATGGATAACACCTCAGATATTTTGTCAGACTTAAAGGGTAGGTTGTCTATAATTCACGAAGTATAACACAATTGTTGAGCATCCACAATAGAATTTTTAAGGGACGGCAGACTGAAAAGCGACAGCCACCACATCCATCGTCATCGCCACGAGCCAGTGGATTGCCGCGCCATAGAGAAATGATCGCGTTTCCAACGCTAACACACCGAGCAATAGACCCGCAATGATTGAACCGAGTGCCTCCGGCAACGGTTTAGAATAGTGCATCACCGCAAACGGAATCGTCTGAATCAAAATGGTATAGTTCCCGAACTTCCGTTCCAACCCGAAAAGCATAAACCCGCGAAAAAAGAATTCCCACGAAAACATGTAAACACCGTACGCGAGTTGATAGAGTAGGAACGCCTGCCAACTGCCCGCGACTGCCTTGCAAAGTGGGTATTTTTCCACAAAAGGCGGATACACGATGACAGCGAGGACAACCACGGGGACCATCAGAACCCACGCAGCACCTGTTACACTCCATCCCAATTTCTGATGTCCGAGTTGAAACCCGTAATTGTTCAGCCGTTCCGCTGTCCCAAATTTCGCAATCAGTGCTGGAATAAGGAACAACGTAAACGCGGTAGTTAAAAACCAGTAGTAGTACGTGTGGCTCTCTGGTAAGGGGAGGTTGCTGAAGTATTCTGCGAAATGACGACTGAAAAAGCTGCGACGGTTATAATACCTATGCAGCATTAATAACAGCGCAGCAGCAAGCAAAACAACGGTCGCTTGTCGTTCCCAACCACGTAGATACTTTTCTTTTAATGTCTGAATATTGATAATCATCTTGAATTCCCATCAGTTTTGCGGTATTATACCCTGAATGGGAAAAATTTGGAATTGAGAAGACAAACCGATATGCTAAATATCGAACAGATCAACCGCATCTTAATTATCAGACTCGCACCGCTCGGTGAAACAGTTTTGACAACACCCGTCATCCGTGCTTTACGTCAACACTTTCGAGAGGCACATATCGCCTACATGGTAGCACCGACACGAGAGGAACTGGTATCCGCAAATCCGCATCTCAATGAGGTGCTAACCTATCAGGCTTCCGTACCGAAACTTATCTACCAAATCACGCGGCGGAAGTTTCAGATGGCGGTTATTTTACAACCCACATTCCGCTTGGTGCTTCATACATTTCTTTCTCGAATCCCGCTTCGCGTTGGGTTTGAAACGAACGCAGCCGGAAAAAAATTGCTAAACATCGCAGCGCCAAACAACACCGCACAACATGAGACGCAACGTTACCTCGATGTTGTGCGTGCTTTAGGTGTCCAAGTCGTAGACGATGAACCAGAGATGTTTGTCAACAATGAAAGTAAAGCGTGGATAGATAACTTTCTTAAAATAGCGAAACTTGACGATGGCAAGCCTATTATCGGCATCAACCCCGGAGCCGCGACTGTTTACCGACGTTGGGACGCAGCGAATTTTGCCGTTCTCGGCGACCTGCTTCACGAAACATATAATGCACATATCGTCGTCACAACCGGACCGCGGGAGGGCGAATTAGCCAATCAAGTCGTAGCACAGATGGCACATTCGCCTATTATTGTTAATCAGGTAACCCCGATGCAACTTGCAGCACTTCTACAACGTTGTAACCTCTATATCAGCAACGATACGGGACCGATGCATCTCAGCACCGCCGTAAAAACACCGACGGTCGCCTTGTTCGGCGCGTCAAACCTTATTCAGTGGGCACCACCGTGGGAAAAACATGCCGTTATCGCACGGAAAAAATGTCCGTTGATGAAAACGCTGTCCTCTAAAGAATGGGACGCACACCCAGACCGCGCTCGTGAGAATCTCGAAGCGATTACCCCGAATACAGTGATGGCAACAGTGGAGAAACTCTTACAGTGAACACGCAACGCAACCAGACAAACAGATTAGAGACACAACGCATTCATAAATGCCTAACCGATATCCGTTCCAGGATCTATCGACAAACACGCTTAGAGACAATCACAAACACGTCTTTCTGCGGACTTGTCCTACTTGCCGCGCTGTTCCTTCTGAACCGAGTCGTTCTCCTACCGCTACAGATGCCGCTCATCAGTTCAATGGTTATACTCACAGCGATAGCGATAGGTATCTATCTCAGCCGCAAACAACGCAAAGATTTGTCGTCCGTCGCGCGTTTCGTTGACAAAAAAATGGCACTCAAAGAGCGTCTCGGCACAGCGTTTGAATTGATACAGACTGCCCCTCAAAGTGAATTCGCGCAACGCCAGGTCCAAGATACCGCAGAGACTGTGGACACTTTAGACATCACAGAAATAAGTCCACACTATCTGCCAAAGTTCTTGAAACTGTTTCCAATTCCCATTTTATTCATCGGACTCTCTTTCGCTGTTCCGCCTTTCTATGAAGTGTCGCAACCACTCACGCCTCAACAGCAGGAAATATTGGATAAAACCGCTCGCGAACTTACCGAGAGACAACTAAAAAACGCAGACCTACAGCAGCAACTCAAAGACACCGTAAAGAAGTTGAAAACCGCAACCGATTTCGATACCGCACAGAGACATCTCAGCGAGTTAAAGAAAGAGGTCCGTAAACAGCAATCCGAGCAAACCTCTGCTATCGCCGAAGCCACAGATGCGAGTCAAAGTTTTCAAGGAATGAATGCCAACCAACTCGCCGCAGAACTTGAAAACCTCACTGAACAGGTTGAGATACCGCCAGAACTCCAATCGGAACTTAGAGACCTCTTTGACCGTTTAGCTGAAGGTTTACCGAGCGGAGCACTCAGCGATACCTTGAATCAGATTCAGGGCAAGCCTGTCACGCCAGAGACCTTACAAGACATCATCGCTGCACTTGAGAAGGTCGAGAAATCAGACGATCTGGCGCAACTCGAAGCACAACTCACAGCACGTCAGAAAGAGTTAGCATTGGCAGCAATCGAAACCGAAACACCCAGTGGCGATACTGCCAATAGCGATGGCTCCCCCGGACAAAACGCCGGCACCACCGAGGTACAAGGCACTGCTGAAAGCGTCTCCAATCCCGATTCACAGACTGAATTACAGACCTCTGACGCAGGCACAACAGAGAGCGGAACAGATAACGAAAACGCAACGCCGCCACTCATTGGCGAAGAAACACCGGTTTTACAAGTTAATGGCAACCCGTTGATACTTACAACACCCGACTCTGGCGATTCACAAGGTTTCTCCGATGTCTTTACAGGTGAGGTACGGGACGGGACACCTGTCTATCTACCTTTCAACGATGCAGTTCTCAGTGCCTCACGCGCGTACGCCGAGGCTATAGATAATAAACGTATACCTGTCCGGTATCAAACACAAATCAAAGCCTATTTGGAGGCGATTGCAGGAAAAAAATGAAAAAAAGCATCATCAAAATCACGATTGCTGTCGGTATCGTTATTATAGTTTATTTCGTGTTGAAATCCTATGGTGTGACAGACAATATCCGACTGGAAAATGTTCCGAAGATCAAAGCGTGGGTGGCGAGTTTTGGGGCAGTCGCACCGTTGGTCTATATCGGACTCTATCTTGTGTCCACTGTTTTCTTTCTCCCCGGCACTCCCGTAACTGTGTTAGCAGGCTTCGTTTTCGGTCCGCTGTGGGGTGTTTTATACGCTTCTATAGCCTCTATTATTTCCGTTTCTGCCGCTTTTCTCATCGCCCGATACGTCGCTCGCGATCTTGTTGAAAATTGGGTCAAAGATAACGCACAATTCCGAAAAATAGACGCGCAGGTCGAAGAACAAGGATGGCGGATCGTGATGCTTACGCGCTTAGTACCTATCTTTCCGTTTAACCTCCAAAATTATGCCTATGGACTCACCAGTATTCGGTTCTCTACCTTTGTCCTTGTCTCTGCTATCTTTATGTTACCCGGGACGGCAGTGTATGTCCAGTTCGGTGGGGCACTTGTCAGTGGCGAGGGTAATATCTGGAAGACGCTCATATATCTCGGAGTCGCCGGCGTGCTGCTACTGTTGCTATCTTTGCTCCCGAAATTCCTACAGAAAGACCAAACGAAATTGTAAGAAGACTTACGCATTTTTTTAACTCCTATCCTGTCGAATTAACGCCCCTACTGCAGCTAACGCCTCTTCACGCGTATGGATTTCACCCGCAAATTGGCGATCCTCAATTTCTTTCAACAAACTCCCAATCTGTTTCCCTTCTTTCAAGCGAAAAGTCTGAATCAGATCGTTCCCTGTGAGAAGCCTTCCCTGCTCAAGAATTGGCAGGATATGCTCATAGTACGTATCAGCAATCTGTTTAAGGACTGCCGAATCAACGGTATATGACGCAGCAGCATATAATAACACGCCCCACCAATCAGACACATACATTCTGAGAAAATCTATTATCCGTTTTCGCGTCAATTGTGGAATTATCCGTCTCAGTTCCGCACTGCCTGAGATGAGATTCGCTATAAACCGCATAGCTTTCCGACTTAACCGAAGGTGTTTGCCGATACGACTCGGATTCTCGCCGCAGAGAAAACCGAGTTTGATCAGTGAACGCCTATCCGCTTCCACGCCTAATTCCTCTCGGAGATAGTCATTAATCCTATTCCGATGAGCATCAAGCACCGTAGGAATCGGACTTTTTTCAAAATCCTCAAGTGAACACCAATCACTATCCGACCCGCTAATTGATGGAACAACCTGCTCAAGTAATCCTATTTTCTCCAATCGTCTTAAGTGTGGATACGCTTTTTTAGCCTTAAAAATCTTGATCAGTTCATCACGACATCTTTCCATCGCCACGTTAGACAGCGATGACCGATGCTTTACGATCAAAGCAATAGCACTCTCAGAAATCTCAAAATCCAACTGCGCTGCGAATCTATAAATCCGTAGCAGACGCAACGGATCCTCTTTCACCACCTTTTCACTCGGAAACCGTAGCAGACCTGCCGCTAAGTCGTTCATACCACCACACGGGTCAATTACACGAAAGGCGTTCTGCTCACACGCCTGCTTTGCAATTGTCCTCGCATTTTCAAACGTGATTGCCATCGCATTAATCGTCAGGTCCCGTAAACGCAAGTCCTCGGTGAGCGATGCAGCGCGAAATTGTGTAAAATCCATGCTGAGCCACGGTACACCTGAAACGTCGGACCGTTTAGCAACTACGCGGGCAGTGGCTGGATTTTCTTCAAGCACGACGCAGGTCGCTCTGATACTCGCTGCAAAAGCCTTCACAAACGCAATCGCGTCCGATGCCAAAGCAAAATCGATATCCGCCGTTTCGCGTTCGAGCAATAGATCCCTAACGCTACCGCCAACAAGATAAAGTTCAACGCCGCTTTTCTTAGCGAAATCGCCGAGTGCTTGCACAGCCTTGTGGTCAAGGAACTCTTGGAGTGTATGGGATGCTCTGTTCATCGGTTCGCTCGCGCTTTCCGTCGTTGCGCTTTCCGTGAACGAAAAAGGATACCGTCGAGATGCAAGTGTGACGCATAGCCGATAAAACTCGCAACGTAAAACGGCAGACCGCTCAGGAGAGCATTTGGAAGGGTATCCCAATCTCGTAATCCATAGAAATCTGACCCGAAATTACCACCCGATGCCCATTCTGGATAGTTGGTATAGATCGGAACTAAAAGGAACACACCAGGAAGCAGAATCATCGTAATCTTCGCGTGCGTCCATCCGCGGTGTTTACTCATAATCGGAAGCATCGCAAACAGACCTAATAACGCAGATTCTAAGTACTTTTGGAAAAAAACAATTAACACAACGTTGAGTGTAAAAAGGACACTGTAAAATATCTTTTGACTCTTGCTCTTAATATCGACATCTGGCCAGAGTCCGAACAGCACCGCGATAACAAAACAACCGACGATCTGTAGAAAATCAAACACCGGCGGAATCGTCGGATTCCACGTCTCCGGCACCGTATCATAAAAGATTGGAACAGCAATCGTAGCAATAAACGAGATAATGAAAAAGGTACTATATGCCACTAACCCGCCGATCCAGTGTTCACGAAACATACTCATACTAAACATTATAGCGCACTTCGCCAGAAAATGAAATCGCTTTAATCGTTTTCAACTTTTTAATTTGACTTATAGCAGAAGATATGATACAATTATGTCATAATCTTTAGTGGATATGACTTATAGCAACGTTTTGGCTTGATTCAAAAAGGGAAAACGCGTATTATGTGACAAGATTACGATAGACGACCCCTAATACGCCGTTAATTGGCAATTGATAGAAGTTGTGTTAAACAGTCATCGCAAAATTAGATGGAGACACTTGTACCTCAGTGCGGCTCCTCTCAACTGCATAACACAACATAGAACCAACCGCGAGGGACCTCCATTATTGGGATAATTCGCGTTTTTTTATAATTTGATACAGGATTTTCAAATACGTGGATATAACAACAACTGAGAAAAACGCTATTATTGAGATGTTGACACCGATACTCGATATCGACGGTATCGAGCTCGTGGATGTCGAAACGCAACGACAAACCTTGCGACTCCTCATCTACAAACCCGATGGACTCTCGGTGAAAGATTGTCAAGCCGTGAATCATATCGTACAACCGATTTTAGAAGTCCATGAGTTTTTCACAGCCTATACACAGTTAGAAGTCGCCTCACCGGGAGTAGATAGACCTTTACGAACCGCCAGAGACTTCCAGCGAAATTGTGGGCGAACCGTCCGCATCGAAGTCGACTCCGAATCAGAAAACCGACAAGGACATTATGTCCAAGGTGTCGTCGTAGAAGTCCAACCCGAAACCGTTGTCTTAAAACAAACAGATGGAAAAAGCACCTCTGTTGATATTTCACAGATTCGCACGGCACATATACATCTGCAATGGTAACAAGTAGAAGTGAAGCACATATATAAATCGGGCTTACGCAATTTTTCTATAAACCCAATGTCCTACTTATTGTTGTCGAGATTTCAGAACTCCCCGATTAGCAGGTTCGATGTCTCGTCAGCATAGCGTTTGCCTAAGTTTTGTAACAGAATTTGGAAAGGAGCACGCGGCCTGAACCGGTATAGGATGTCGTTTACCAACCTATATAAAACGAGAAACAGCGCCCGCGAACGTTACTTATGTTAAAGGACATCCAGAACGCTATTCGTCAAATTACCGCGCAAACAGATTTACCTGAAGAGGTGGTGGTTGAGGCGATAGAGGAAGCACTCCATGCTGCTGCACGCCGGGTTTGGCCCGAGGACGATGTTTCTGTTGAAATTAATTTGGAAAACAACGATATACGTTGCTACGCCCCTAAGAAAGTCGTTAATATTATGCGCGATTTCTCCACAGAAATCCCCATTGAGCAAGCCGTACAACTTCAAGAGGACGTTGAAATCGGACAGACGCTGACCGTCGAAATCAATCCCAGCGAATTTGGACGGATTCCTGCACAGTTGGCAAAACAGATCCTTTCCCAAAAGATCAAACAGGCTGAACGCGAAAAAATCTATCAGGAATTCGCTGGACGCGAGGGTGAGGTCGTCACCGGTTATGTACAGCGCTTTGAACGCGGCAATATTATCTTAGACCTTGAACAGATGCAGACAGAAGCCCTTTTACCCCCAAGGGAGACACCGCGCTCACACAAGTACGAACGCGGTAAACGCTTGCAATGCCTAATCCTATCCGTGAACAATGAGAGACGTGGACCTCCGATCGTCGTATCACGAACACACCGAGACCTCGTCGCAATGTTATTTGAACAAGAAGTCCCCGAAATCTACGACGGGCAAGTCCGGATTATGGCAGTCGCACGAGACCCCGGCAATCGCGCAAAAGTCGCAGTTAGAGCCATGGAGGAAGGGATAGAACCCGTCGGCACCTGCGTTGGGGTCAAAGGGATTCGTGTACGCGCAATCGTTAGTGAACTTGATGACGAAAGAATTGACCTCGTTGAATGGAGTGAAGACCCAAGCGTCTTTATCGCAAAGGCACTCGGACGCGTCATCGTCAAAAGGGTTGAACTCGACGAGGAAAATAAAAGCGCACGCGTCATTGTACCTGACAACCAACTCTCGTTAGCCATCGGACAACGTGGACAGAACGCTCGACTCGCCGCAAAATTAACCGGATGGAAGGTCGATATAAAAGGCGAATCCGAAGACACTGTTTCCATTAACGAACTCTTCAAATCGGAAGATACTCCGCAAACAGCGGACAGTCCTGATGAAAACGCAAACGAAAATCAACAAGAACAAACCGCTACCGACGCAACACAAACTACAGATGTTGAAGAGGTAGAGGGTAGTGCCGTTGATACGGATACTATTGAAACCGAAACCGCTGAACAAAACGCTGAACCGACTGACGAAACCACCGATATTGATGATTTTGATCTCGAAACTGAACCGACTGACGAAACCACCGATATTGATGATTTTGATCCCGAAGACGACTTTGATGTTGAATCTGAAAGTGGGTGAAATCGTTGAAGGATGTCATTCGGACTTGTATTGGGTGTCGTGGTAAATTTACGCAACCCATATTGATCCGATTCGTCGGTCAAAAGGACGGAACACTACAAATTGACAACGAAAAAAAGTTACACGGGCGCGGGGCTTATGTCTGCCGCTCCGAATCCTGCATCCTGAAAGCGTTTCAGGCACCGAGACGTATTAATTCAATGTTACGCACGCAACTCACACACGCGAGTATAAAACAATTTGAGAAAACCCTTCTTCGGTACACAAAAGAATCCGATAGCACAACAGCAAAAAAGGAGGTACTCCTATGAGTAGAGCCCCACGGCAGCGGCGAAGATCCGCTGAAGATAATCGTGAAGAAAACCACGAACAAGGCACACGGGTTTATGAATTGGCAGAACAATACAACCTAACGCCCAAGGAACTTATTGTCTTCTTAAAGGACCTCGGTGTTCGTGTTAAAAACGATATGGCATCGCTTGACGAAGATACGGTCGCATTAATCGAATCTGAATTAACAACCGAATCCGACGAGGATGTTGTATCCACAAATGAAACTGCTGTCAAAAACGCCTCCAACGGTCTTCAAATCGAGGAAGGCGCAACCGTTGCTGATCTCGCCGCATCACTTGACTTGCAACCCTCGGCACTGATTATGCAACTCATGAAATTGAAAGTGATGGCAAATATAAACCAGAGACTTGATTATGATACACTCCTCCTACTCGGAGAACACCTCGGGTTTGAAGCCATCAAAGCGAAATCATTGGAGGAAGAACTGTTAGTTGAGGAAGCTGACCTACCTGAATCTTTAAGACCCCGTGCCCCAGTGGTTACGATTATGGGACACGTTGATCACGGCAAAACTTCTCTCTTAGACGCTATTCGTCAATCAAACATCAGTGAATCTGAAGCAGGTAATATCACACAACACATCGGCGCATATCACGTAACCTTGGAAGGTGGAAGCGTCGTTTTCTTAGATACCCCCGGACACGCCGCTTTTACCGCTATGCGCGCACGCGGCGCACAGGCAACTGATATCGTCGTACTTATCGTTGCCGCCGACGACGGCGTGATGCCCCAAACCGTTGAAGCGATTAACCACGCAAGAGCCGCAAAAGTACCTATCGTCGTCGCAATTAACAAGATTGATGTACCCGGGGCACGACCAGACTATATAAAACAACAATTATCAGAACACGAACTCATTCCTGAAGACTGGGGTGGGCAAACTATATGTGTCGAAACCTCCGCTACTGAGGGAACAGGCATTGATTTCCTACTTGAAATGCTACTTTTGGAGGCAGCACTCCTCGAACTCAAGGCAAACCCAGATAAATCCGCACGAGGCGTTGTCATTGAAGCAGAGGTCGATAAAGGACGCGGCACCGTCGCAACCGTACTCGTACAGGCTGGAACTCTTAACGTCGGCGACTTTTTTGTCTCCGGAAGGTATTCTGGAAAAGTTAGAGCAATGATGGACGACCTCGGCAAACGCATGAAAAAAGCCGGACCTTCTACACCTGTTGAAGTCCTCGGATTTACCGGTGTTCCTGAAGCAGGTGATAAATTCTACGTCGTCGAATCTGAAAAAGACGCACGCGCAATTAGTGAAACCCGACTGGATCAGTACCGAACAGAGAAACTCGGCACAAACAGCCACATCAGCTTAGAAAATCTATACCAACAAATTCAAGAAGGTGAAATTAAAGAATTGAACGTCGTCCTTAAAGGTGATGTCCAAGGCTCCGTACAAGCCGTCTCTTCATCCTTAACTGAATTAGGCACTGACGAAGTTAAAATTAACATTATTCACCAAGCCGTCGGCGGGATCACCGAAACTGACATCCTGCTCGCATCCGCTTCTGACGCGATTGTTGTCGGGTTCAACGTTCACCCAACAACCGAAGCCGTCCAAGCTAAGGAAATAGAGGGAATTGATGTCCGTACCTACAACGTCATCTATAACCTCATCTCCTATATCCATTCGGCTATGGAAGGCTTACTCGATCCAGAAGTACGAGAAGTCGTCATCGGACGCGCAGAGGTTCGGGAACTCTTTAAAGTACCACGCCTCGGTTTAGTCGCTGGCAGCTACGTCAATTGGGGACGCATCTCTTACAATCAACCGCTTCGTGTCCTTCGCGACAATCGCTTGATTCACGAAGGGAAGGTCAATTCACTCCGTCGATTTAAGGAAAGTGTCAACGAAGTCCAAGCAAACTATGAATGCGGTATAGGCATTGAGGCGTTTGATGACCTACAGATCGGTGATGTTCTTGAGTGCTATGTTCACGAAGAAGTCGCACGCACGCTTTGATAACCGGTTTTCTTAGAACGATAGCCTATTTCTTGAAACCGCGCGGTCGAACACCGCGCCTACTGTCGCAATTAATCAATACGTATCTATGCACATCGGTGTTTGTAAAATCCGGCTACGCATCCCTGACAGCCAATCGTTGAAAGCGAAACGCCGGGTCGTCAAAAGTCTTATCGCTAAACTTAAAAACCGTTTCAATATCGCTATCGCAGAGGTGGACGCGTTAGACACACATCAGTTTGCTGTGTTAGCAGCGGTATCCGTTTCTAACGATAGCGCACACCTCAACAAACTTATATCACATGTCGTTAATTTTGTTGAGGCAAATGTTGATGCTGAGCTAATGGATTATGAAACGGAATTCTTCTTCTAAAAAATAACAATCGCAAGCCGAAACTTGCTGTTGAGGTAGAAACACATGGCAGATAGCAGAAGGCAAGATCGCGTAGCAGCCCTTATTCAACGGGAACTCAGCGAAATCATCCAACGTTCCGTTAAGGACCCGCGTGTCGCGTTTTGTACTGTCACACAAGCAGAAGTGTCACCGGACCTGAAATATGTTGATGTCAAAGTAAGTGTCATCGGGGACGAAGCACAAAAGGAGAAAACACTTGCCGGCCTAAAAAGTGCAGCAGGATTCCTACGACGAGAAATCGGAAAACGGCTCACGCTCCGCTATTCACCAGAACTCCGGTTCGCTATTGATCAATCCGCAGACTACCTATTGAGAATAGATGGACTTCTGAAATCCGTTGAATCAGAAGATGAGGCTCCCGATAACCAGACAGCAGACCTGACATGAACTCTCTACAGATAACTGGTATGCCAAACTACAGCACACTCACCGCCGTTTTTGATCGGTATCACACCTTCGCACTCTCAACGCATATTAACCCGGATGGCGACGCAATCGGGTCACAACTCGCGCTATACACCTTTCTTACAGAGATCGGAAAATCTGTTAAAGTCTTTAATACAGACGCAGTACCGAAAAACTACAAATTCCTGCCGTTTTGGGATATCATTGAAGGCGTCAAAGCAGTTGATACATATCGACCGGAAGTACTCGTTGTATTAGACGCAAGCACACTTGAGCGGATCGGAAAAAAACTCTCTAAAACCTTGCTCCCAATACAAAAACTCGTTAACATCGATCATCACGCCACTGCGGAGGCGTTCGGCGACATAAACCTCATTATGCCTACTGCCTCTTCCACCTCAGAAATCGTCTATAAACTTATTAAACACTATCAAGCACCCATCGGCAAAGAATGTGCCCTCTGTCTTTATACAGGTCTCATGTTTGATACCGGGTGTTTTCGCTATAGCAATACGACACCTGAAACCCATCGGATTGCAGCGGAACTCATTGAGACCGGCGAATTCGCACCAGATGAAGTCTATCGCAACGTTTATGAACAAGTCCCCGTCGCTAAACTTCGACTCTTAAGCGAGGTGCTCAGTACCTTACAAGTGACCGATAACGGAAAAATCGCTTCAGTTTACGCAACACAAGACATGTTCCGTAAAGCTGGAACAAACGCCGATGCAGTAGAAGGTATCGTGAACCAAATTCAAGCAATCGCCGGGGTTGAGGTGGCACTCTGTGTTTCAGAAATGACAGACCGAAGCACGAAAGTAAGCCTAAGAAGTCAAGGACACGTTGATGTCAGCCAACTTGCAGCTGAATTTGAAGGCGGCGGACACGCACGGGCCGCAGGCTGTAGACTCCTCACGCACTATCTCACAGCACTCACAACGCTTGTGCAAACGGCACAACGCTATATGGACCAAAGCACCTTCAAAGACACCAATGGACGGAAGGATTGACCACGTGGAAAACGTCAGTAATAGGAGCGATCTACACAGCGTTCCTACAACTTGTCGGTTAGATGATATAGCCGAATTCGAGAGAAACACAGTCGTCACCTTTGGTGTGTTTGACGGGATTCACATTGGGCACCAAACCGTTATTAATACACTTCTCAAGCGTGCCACAGAACATCAGTTAATGAGCGTTTTGATCGGTTTTTATCCGCACCCGCTCGCCTTCCTGGCACCTGAACGCTGCCCGCCTCTCCTAACACCGCTCTCCACACGCCTCGAAATCCTTCAGCAACTCGGTATCGACAAAATTATTATCCTCAACTTTGATGCTCAGATAGCAGCGATGTCCCCCGAATACTTTGTCGAACGTGTACTCTTAGAAAAATGCCGAGCCAGACATGTCGTTGTTGGGTACGCTTGTCAGTTCGGAAAAGATCGCGCTGGCAACGCCGAAAAATTGGCAGAACTCGCCAAAGTACATCCGTTTGAGGTTACCGTTGTCCCACCAACAGAAATAGAGGGCGCACCTGTCCATAGCACACGGATACGAGAAGCACTGACGCGCGGCGATCTGAAACGCGGTTCGCAACTACTCGGACGTTACTATTCCCTTATCGGGAACGTCATCCCCGGCGATGGACGGGGAAAGCAAATCGGATTCCCAACTGCCAACATAAACACACAGCAACAGGTCTGTCCACCGAATGGCGTTTACGCCATCCGAGCAAAATTGGAAGCACAACAGTTAGATGGAGTCTTGAATATCGGGGTCCGTCCTACATTTGACGGCACAACCGTTCAGATAGAAAGCCATTTTTTCGATTTTGATGAAACAATCTACGGCAAATCTGTAGAAATCTTTTTGATAGACAAAATTCGGCATGAACGGAAATTCCCAAATCCCGAGGCACTCATTCAGCAAATACAACGCGATATCAACGCAGCAAAGAAGATTCTCGCAGAGACGAACCCCTTACCTGAAAGACTTCGTTAGGTATCCCTACTGCTTGAGATTTGAGTTTAATTTGAATTCGCAACAGATTTGTGGTATTATATACGTATCAAATAAATAACGATGGGAACGACTTCCCGAACGCAGCTGAATCTACATTTCATAATAATACAGGATAGCCATCAGTTCATCACACGGCTCTCCTTATGAAATTGGTAAAGTCGCCAACCCTAAAATTGTGAGAAGGAGGTGAAGTAATTGGCAATTGGTGCAGCAGAAAAAAAAGAATTAATCCAAAAGCATCAGATACATCAACAGGACACCGGTTCCCCAGAAGCACAAGTGGCAATTTTGACTGCGCGTATTCGACAGTTGACTGAACATTTTCGGACACACCGCAAGGATCATCATTCACGCCATGGACTCTACCGCTTGGTTGGTAAACAGCGTCGCTTGTTACGGTATCTATATAAGAAAGACGTTACACGCTATTATCGTTTGATTAATGAACTCGGAATTCGTGACACCATCGGATTAAGGTAAATTAGGTTATTTTAGGGCTGCTAAGTACATTGCTATACCGGCACAAGCAGAACGCAACACTTGCAACCTTGTGTCTAATAAGTGCCGAGCGCGTTTCATTGCCACGGCACACGCTCATCTTAAAAAATGTAGTTAGCATCGTCAAGTCGGCAGTCTGTCTCCTAAACAGAGACACGAATTGCATCGCCTCTTTATTGTTCATATATGATGGAACAACGGAAAATTGGAATACAGGAGTAGTATATATAATGAAAGTTGAAATGCAACTTGGGAGCGAGAAGTTATCCATTGAAACCGGAAAAGTTGCGAAACAGGCAGATGGTGCTGTCTGGGTACAATACGGTGGGACAGTTGTCTTGGTCACTGTCGTGGCTGATGATAGTGAACACGACCTCGATTTCTTTCCATTAACAGTAGATTATCGTGAAAGGGCTTATGCCACTGGACGCATACCGACAGTCTATGGCAGACGAGAACCACGTCCCGGAACCTCAGAACAACTCGTGGCTCGACTCATAGACCATTGTATCCGTCCGCTCTTTCCAAAGGACTTTAAGTCTGAGGTACAAATATTATGTAACGTCTTTTCATCCGATGGGGTCCACCCAGCCGATGTACCCGCACTTATCGGGACCTCCGCCGCATTATCTATCTCGGATATACCTTTCAATGGACCCGTCGCCGCCGTCACTGTCGGAAGAATTGAAGACCGATTGATCATCAACCCAACTTATGAGGAATTGCACGCCTCCGATATGGAGCTATTCGTCAGTGGAAAAGAAGATGCCGTTATGTCTGTTGAAGGCGGTGGACACGAAATCCCTGAAGATGAGGTCATAGATACTATTATCACAGCACATGCTGAGATAAAAGAGATTATCAAACTTCAAGAGGGACTCGCAGCAGGATGTAGTAATACAAAACGCGATTATGCCGCTAAAAGTGTTGAATCAGAACTTAGCGACCGCGTCCGAAATCTTGCCACTTCACGCATTCGAGAATCCATCGGCATGTCTGACAAGAAGGCACGTGAGGACTATCTCGAACAAGTACAAGCAGAGGTACTCTCGGAAATCCTTGAAGAGGGACCAGAAGACGTTGATCCGAATGCAACAAAAGACACCATCTCTATTCTAAGTGAAATCGAAAAAGAAGAGATGCGACAAGCCATCTTGACAGAAGGTAAACGTGTGGATGGACGCGGTGTAACCGACATCCGTTCCATCGCCGGAGAAGTCTCTCTCCTCCCGTATACGCACGGCTCCGCTCTCTTTAGCAGAGGACAGACCCAAGCACTCTGTGTTACGACGCTCGGAACATCTGGTGATGAAGATGTTCAACGTGGACTTGATGGCGAAGCAAGACGTTCTTTCTTTTTACACTATAATTTCCCGCCTTTTAGCACCGGAGAAGTCAAACGGATGATGGGACCCGGACGCCGCGAAATCGGACACGGAGCACTCGCTGAAAAAGCTCTCGAACCCGTCATACCTAACAAGGAAGAATTCCACTATACCATCCGTATCGTTTCGGAGATATTGGAATCTAACGCTTCATCTTCTATGGCAACCGTCTGTGGCGCAACACTCGCACTATTAGACGCAGGGGTACCCATTAAAAGAGCCGTCGCAGGAATTGGTGTCGGACTTATTAAGGAAGATGAACAGGAAGTTATACTCACAGATATGCTCGGGACCGAAGACTTCCTCGGCGATATGGACTTCAAAGTAGCCGGAACAAGTGAAGGCGTTACCGCTGTCCAAATGGACATCAAAATTGAAGGCGTTACACCTGAATTGATGCGCCGCGCCATTCATCAGGCAAAAGAGGCACGCCTCGCCGTCATCGAACAGATGAACGCCGTTATCGCACAACCGCGCGCCGAACTTTCACCCTACGCACCACGAATTTACTCCCTACAAATCGCACAGCAGAAAATTAAAGACCTCATCGGACCTCGCGGTAAAACCGTGCAGGGTATCCAAGAGGAGACAAACACAACCATCAATATCGAAGACGATGGAACTGTGGAAGTCGCTGCAACAAGCGCAGAAGATGTCAAACGCGCTGAGGAGAAAATTCGAGCAATCACCGCTATGCCTGAAATCGGTAAAGAGTACACCGGTAAAGTCGTACGAACCGCATCTTTTGGCGCATTCGTCGAAATTCTACCCGGGAAAGATGGACTCGTTCATATCTCACAGATGGGAGACGGATACGTACGTCGTGCTGAAGATGTCATGCAAGTCGGTGATGAAGTTACCGTCCGGATCCTCACCATTGACGAGCAAGACCGTGTCGATTTAGCACTCGTCGCTGCCAACGGTGTCCCTGTTGAAGAACTGAATATCGAATCAAGCGATGACCGGGAATTCTCACCCAGAGACACTCGCGATGGAGGGCGCTCTAACTATCGGGACAATCGAGACTCCCGCGAATACCGCGACCGACGCGGAAATGACTCACGCGACCGACGTGGCGGAAGGTATGAGCAACGCGACAACCGTGAATACCGCGACCGACGCTCCTCACCACGCCTCCCGAAAGGACGCTCTCGATAGCAGCGTTTTGAAACCTCACAACCACAATTAAGAACACATAGGGTGAAGGATAAATCCTTCACCCTATTTTACTATAGTTGGAATGGTTCATAGATCGTTACAAGATAACACAAGACCAAAATCGTCCTGACTCTATAGACAAATCGCCTTGACACAGATCTCTAATGGGTGGTAAACTATGAAGAACGCGTGAGTATCCTATATTGGAAAGCGGAACAATAGGATAAAAAGATGATTTATGGCGATATTTTATCGCGGGGCAGGCATTGGTACTTATTGGTATCTTAACGATCCAATAGAACACGGTTTTACTGCTAGTAGTCGTTCAATGTTGAGTTT
>JAAXHL010000006.1 GCA_012270865.1 Candidatus Poribacteria bacterium
ATATCAGTTTATTAATTCGGTAATTCTAATTTGTCCCCAGGGCCGGTAGGTGCGGTTTCATGAAGTTTAAGAATTTAATTCGGTAATGTATAAACAGCCTCTTGGTAGGAGCGAGCTGTGCTCGCGATTCCTAATGATTACCGAAATATTTATTTAATCTTCATCTAACCGCACCGGACTTGTAAAAGAAATTACCGAAATATTTTCTTAAACTTCATCAAACCCCGCCTGCAATAGGGGGTACGGAGATATTGTCTGTTAAAGTGTAAATATATCTTCAAAATCTACTATATTATCTCCAAATCAAACTAAAACAAAGTTTTAACTTGACTAATCTTTTTTTAGGCATATAATTAAAGATATTGGTTGAAGTACTAACCTTTATTTATGAAACACTCTCAAGTAACTACGGGATTTACTATAATACTTGAAGTGTGCGGATTGTATGGCATATTCGCTGCCGCCTGCCTGTTTCAAGAAAATGCCTTATTTCTTCTCTATTTTTCATAGGACTTACGCATTTTCTCTTAAAATCCCCCTGATAAGGGGGATTTAGGGGGTTAAATCAGAAAAATATACCGTTTCTCCATTCAATTTGCGTAAGTCCTGTCTCAGAAAAAACAAAAAAAATGCATTGAGGCCTTAACTTTTTGCGTTTTGTTTGTATATTATGTACCAAGGGGCGATCATTTTCAGAGAACGCATAGAGACAACGGGTGCCTCTACGAGGAAATATGTGATTCCTCAAACAATGAAAGAAACGCGGAACCCCAAGAGTGCTTTGATGAAGGGTATGACACCTATACCATTCCCCAAAACTAATCTTGACACTGATTTTTCAGGCACGGAGGGTTCTCAACCGCTCCGTGCGTCTCACAAGTGAGGACACACAGATGTTCCCGACACGATGGAAAGCCGTATGTGCTGCCACAATCGCCCTGTTTCTGCTGATAGAATTCGGGACCACACGCTCCCGTGTAGATGCCAAAATCGTCTTTTCCTCTAAACGCAACGGCGATACCGACTATCATATCTATCTGATGGACGATGACGGCAGCAATGTCGAGCGACTCACAGACCCCGCTTTTTATGATATACTCCCCCAATGGTTCCCAGATGGCAGACACATCCTCTTTGAGAGAGACCACTCACGCGGAAACGGTTCGGAAGAGAACGCGGAGTTTTATATTTTTGATCTCAAAACAGGCAAAGCAGAGACCTTTATGGAGAATCACCCGACTGACTCAAACCCCTCCCTGTCGCCGGATGGCAAATACATCGCCTTTAATAGTGAACGTGGCGGTGCCGCTGATATCTATGTGCTGAACTTAGAGACCGGGGATCTGAAGCAATTAACAGACCTCGGGGATCGGATCGGATGGGCATACCGAACAGACTGGTCACCCGATGGTCACCAGATCGCGTATGAACTCGATGTTGCACCGGAGGGCGATAATATATGGATCATGAATGCCAACGGGAACCGCAAAAGACGGTTCACCCCACTCCCCAAAGGACCGAATATCGTTTTTCGCGGTGGCCCCTATTGGTCTCCATCCGGTAAATATATCATGTATCGCGAAAGCGAACGAACGCCGGATTTACAGCATCGGCTTACCACGACCCTCATTTTTCAGAACGTGGAGACAAAGCTTCGCCGCGTCCATACATTCCCAAAGGTGTCTCTGGTCAGCCCTGGGTGTTGGATGGGTTCCGATGAGACGGTGCTTTTGGCTATGAAAGCCGATTACACCGACCCCTTCTCCAACTACGAGATCTATCGCTATGAGGTGCGGAGCCGTCAACTGACGAACCTGACGCATCAGCCGGGGGGTGACTACGACCCGGACTGGCATGCGGGTCCCCTCTCGGTATCCCCTGTGGAGAAACTCACGACGCTCTGGGGTGAACTGAAGCAAACGGAGTGATTTGACACCTCTTTACAAAAGTACCGCCAACTGCTCCCACACATCCTCTGGCACCGGTGTCGTCGCAGCGGCGAAGTTCTGATCTACCTCTGATGCATTCTTAGAACCGGTCAGATTCATCGCAATCCGCGGTTGTCGGAAACAGAATTGAATCGCGAGGTTCAGTAAATTCAAATCGTTATCCGTTGCCCACCGATAGAGGCGATGTGCTCTTTCGGCATCAGAAGTCCCTAAATGCGCACTGCTGGTTGATACATCCGGCTCAACCCCTGAAAGCAATCCCATCGCAATCGGACTGCCGTTAATAACACCGATGTCGTTTTCGGCAGCAAAAGGTAACAACCACTCGTTTGCAGTTTGACTCAGGAGCGTGTAATCCAAGTAGGTTAAAATCACATCAACAACACCGGTCTCTATAGCAATCTTGTGAAACTCATGTTGCCGGACCCCAAGTCCAATAAACTTAATCAACCCTTCCTCACGCATCCGTTGAAGTTCGTCCAACGCACCCCCTTTTGCCACGACCGGGTCCATACTGTCCGGGTCATGTACCAAACAGACATCGAGATAGTCGGTATTTAGCAGCCGCAGGCTGTTCTCAACGCTTCGGCGTGTACCCGCAGCACTATAATCGCCGCGCCACTCAGGGTGTGTCCCCGTTTTCGTGGCGAGATAAATCTTCTCCCGCCAACCGCTATCAGCGAATGCAAGCCCGACGCGTCTTTCGCTTTCACCGTAGAGCGGTGCGGTATCCAGATAATTAATGCCCAGATCGATCGCTCGATGCACCGCCTCGACGGCTTCATCGTCGGTGACATCGCCTCTGCCGAGTCCCGCACCACCCATACCGAGACAGGTGACCTCTAATTCCGTGCGTCCTAACCGCCGCAGGGGTAATGGGTTTGCTTGTGTTGACATAATTTCGCCTCTCGTAATAAGCGTGTTATAGAATTACTCGTTTTTTGCCTCTATTGCCTCTTATATATCCTCAAGGTAGATGTCAGAGTCCCGGGACATATTCAATTTCCTTTTCGATGCGCGGCCGCAAACGTGGTTTCAGCGAATCCGCGATGACGAGGTCAACCTTCTTCTCAAAAAGATCTTCAAGAAAAATACGGAGTTCCATATACCTGTCAAATGACACTTCCTCAAGTTCTACAAGCAGGTCAATGTCACTATCGCTATGAGCAGTGTCTTTGACATAAGATCCAAAAAGTCCAAGGCGTTTCACACCGTATTCTCTCAGTGTGTTCTGGTGGCTGAGCAGTATCTGTTTAATCGCATTTTTGGTAAGGATTGCCGTATTCATGTATGTGTTCCCTATTACGGCACAACAGGATATGCCTACAATTTTAGACTGCTGTGAATTCTCTGTGTAAATGCCCGCGGCGGGCATCGGGATGGATCACGCTCACCCACTGCACCCCTTTCACAACATTATCCGGGATGTGTCCATGCTCAACGCCTTTCGGCGTGATGACCATATCTCCGGGACCGATACGATAGGATTCGGACCGACCGTCCGCTGTGCGCAGTGTCACGGTTGTTGTGCCTTCGGTAAAATACCAATACTCGTCGAAATCGTGGTAATGAAGTTCGGTCGGGTTCTCTTTGGAAACGGCGAAAGCCCCAATTGTCGTCATATCTGGGGTATCCAAAACTTTTCCGAGCGCATCACTGACGCGCTCACCCTTACCGAGCCGAATAACGCAGAGATTCGTATCCATTAGATTACCCCAATGTCTTTCAGGTGTTGTAGCGAATCTGCTACGCGTGCTTTGGCACCGGCTTCGTCAAGATTTTCGCCTTCGATACCCTCTAATTCCATCGTGAAGGGACCGTAGAAACCGGCATCGTTCAATATCTGGAATACCGCCTTGTAATCAACCACGCCTTCACCGAGCGCCGGGAAATGCCACGTCCGATAACCGCCGTTTGTGTCCTTAAGGTGAACCGCACCGACGTGTGGAACAACTTTCTGAACTTCCGAAACGGCGGTCACATTGTGGTTATAATAATAGACGTTCCCTGTGTCGAAATTAACACAGATATTCGGGTGGCTAACGGCTTGCATCGTCTCAAGTGCGATGTCGCCGTTGTGTATCAAATCCGGGTGCGTTTCCAAACAAACCTTAATCCCGCCGGGCGCGGCGTTCTCTCCGATCGCACGGAGCCGATCGTACACAGCGTCCCTGTCCGTATCGCCGGCATGGACGCTGACAAAGATGATCTTCACACCCATCTTATCGGCAATCTCCAGGGTCGGTTGGAAATCTGAGACAACCGTTTCGGACTGTATATCGCATCTGCCGAGCAGACTGGTGGCGGTGAGTCCGTGTGCTTTCAGTTCCGACTGAACTGCGTCAACAGATTCAACCGAAGGCACCCCGATTTCTACATTCGTTAGACCGATTTCTGCCAAGTGTGTATAAGCACCTTCACTAAACTGTCGATAACTTCCTAAGTTGCAGGCAATAATATTTTCCATTTTTTAAATTTTCCTTGCGGTTCGGGTAAGTGGGTTTGGAGTTTTGACGTTCTTCTCCGTATACCCGCTTTCCACTTCGTTTCAAGCTGCTTTTTATAGTAAAACCGAAAAATAATGCAACACTTTAGAAAACAACATACCTCCTCGTTGCAGGCGGGGTTTGTAACCTCGCCTTCTATAGATGTCTCGTTAATTATAGGTTTTACTATAGATTTTCCTTGCGGTTCGGGTAAGTGGGTTTGGAGTTTTGACGTTCTTCTCCGTATACCCGCTTCCACTTCGTTTAAGGGATTTTTCGTAGCACTGTATTGCTCAATAAAATCTCGATTCCCAACAGTAGCATTGTGGGTATCAAGAAATATGTTGCCAACTCTTTATGAACGATGGTATTGATGACCTCGAATTTCGTCTTTTCAAATTTATCAATCTCTGCATAAATCTGCTTCAACGATTGCGTATCTGTCGCGCGGAAGTAGTTTCCATTTGTTGCGTTAGCGATCTGTTTTAGCGTTCCTTCGTCGAGATAGGTTAGAACCTCTCGGTATCGTTTGCCAAACGTCGTATCCGCATAAGGGATACGCGCGCCACCTTCTTTGCCCATGCCGATGGTATAAACCTTGATCCCGTCGGCTGCTGCAAGTACCGCTGCCGTTTCCGGTGCAATACTTCCAGCGTTATTTTCGCCATCCGTCAAAAGGATAACAACCTTGCTTTTCGATGCTGAGGCGCGTAACCGATGTGTGGCTGTCGCGAGCGCGTCTCCGATAGCCGTTCCATCCTCTAACTGCCCAATCTCTACATCGCTGAGGAGTTCTGAAAGCACCGCATAATCTAATGTGAGCGGACAGAGTGTGAAACTTTCACCCCCAAAGATAACGAGTCCGATACGATCGTTTTCGCGATGTGTGAGAAATTCATTGATAACCGATTTGGCAGTTTGAATCCGATTTGATCCTGCAAAATCTTCCGCACGCATGCTTTCCGAAATATCGAGGACTAAGAGAATGTCAATCCCTTGCGCGATACTGTGTTCACGGCTTTGCGAAAGTTGGGGACGCGCAAGCGTGATGATGAGAAGCGAGAGAGCAATGAATCTCAGGATCCTCAAGAGCGGCATCGCTTTGACCGAGAGAGATTGCCGCATCTTTTGAACACCCGCTGCGAACCCGTGGTTAAAGTCAGAAAAACGGATAATCGGATGGGTCGTCCTTCTCGGAAGCAGTCGAGAAACGATGAGCATCAACGGGATGACGATAAGCAAAGTTAAGAACACCGGAGACGCTAATTGCATGCTAAACCCTTTCTGTTCGGGACCCCCACTCGTTACCCGGGAGAAGCGGCGTGTTCCGACGCGAATCTTGCTGTCGCATTAGACCGAGTCCACTTAGCAAACAAAGTCCGATACCGATAGTGTTGACGACAAGGAACGTTATCCAGTCAAGATACGGCAAGGATGTCGCCATAAAATATAAAATATAACCGAAGATTGCTGCCAACGGCCTCAAGCGACCTGAGAAGAGGGTACTACCGAGGGTGAGAAAAATTGCCGCTTTACCGCAAATTGCTAACGGTAATAGGAGCGACAACGCCAGCAACATAAATGGAACGCCAACGATTGAAACGGTCAGTAACGCTAAGGATCAACGGTATCACAGCCAACATCAGGAGACTGAAGAGTATACTTGCTATCGGTCGATGTGTCAAAAGTGTACGCACGGCGTTTACCGGCTTCGGAAATACTGCAACTATCAGCAGGTACATGATCAGTAAGACCACAAACTGAACGATGGTAAATTGGAAGCCCGTTCCTTTATCGGTTGCCCAAATGCTGCTATACGGGTGCATCAGGAGTTTTACGACAGCAGGCACTATCTGCCAGCGGTTGCTCACCTGAAGATGCGCGATGCGTTCTATGTTCCCGGCGACCTGTCCACCAATAAGATGGAGCGTTCCGTTCACCGCCGCGTCTGATTCGAGTTTGACATCTCCACCGATGACCAGGATATTCCCTGTAACGCGCCCGTGTAGTCTTGCGTCCCCCGCGATGATAACGAGCGTTGTTATTGCTGCATCTGGTGCTAATTCATAGTCATTAACAACCTTGAAAACCCGTTGTGTTTTTTCTTCGACTGTCCCCGATTCTTCAATAGTTTCGATGTTCTCCGGGTCTGCAACTTCAGCCTGTCCAAACAAGGACAACACGCCAAACCCAAAAATCAAAAAGATAAATCCTATTCCTTTCATGTTTTCCTGCGCTTTGTATGTGATGAATGTATGAGAGCATTATAGACAAATATTTCTCTTATGTCAACAATTATAAATTATTGGGAGACCGAATTTCTCTGAAAATTATATTTTTTACTTGACATATACCTGTGAATCTGATACGATAGATATATCGGCATTGTAAGCGTTTTACGCCTTTAGGTAAATCGCTTAGATTTATTAAACACATTTGAAATTGTGTAATACCGAATAGGAGGTCGCAATGAATTTTAGCTCTATTTTTTTTCGCAGGTTTAGTATTTTGAGCGTCATGCTTACGTGTCTCTTTTCTATTGGTATCCTATTCATCTCGGCTGCCTCAGCCTCAATTGACCCTGATACCGTTGTCGGCGTGTGGCTTGAAGGCAAAGGCGATGTCGCCTCCGATGCGTCTGGAAACGGTTTAGATGGTGAACTGATGGACAAACCGAAGTGGGTTGAGGGTAAGTTCGGGATGGCACTTGAATTCGATGGTCAATCCTCTTTTGTCCAGATTCCAGCACATGAAAACCCAAACGAAGCAATCACGGTCTCAGCTTGGGTGAAGAGCGCAAACGCAACTTGGAACCAACCCGGTTGGATCGTTGAAAAACGACCCGCTTATATCATTCATCCCAATAGTGGCTCAACAAATGTTGCCTGGCCAGTTTGCAACGGCGGGTGCTGGAATAAACCCGGGGGATGGAATGATGGTAATGTTGGCACCGATGATATTACCGAATGGCACATGTACACCACCACTTTTGATAGTAATACGGGTGAGTGGTACATCTATATTGATGCAGAAGAAGCAAGCGCAATGGATCTATCTAAAAATCCTATTGATCCTGATAGTGGACCCGTCAATATCGGATTTGATGACTGTTGCGGCGGCACACGCTATGGCGCAGGTATTGTTGACGAGGTCGTAATTTTCAGTGTGGCTTTGGAACAAGAGGACATTGAAAAAATGTATAAGAACGGCCTTTATGCTGAAGTCTTGGCGGTCGAACCTGCCGATAAAATGACCACCACCTGGGCGGATGTGAAGGTCAAGTATTAGAGACTTTTAGAGTCAATACGGCTTACGCAAAACCACTGCAGGCGAGGTTTGTAACCGCGCCTGCAGCTCGTATCACGTAGGACTGGCGGAAAATTATGTAAATTCTGGTTACATAAGAATTCGGATAGCGAATGGGTCGCCTACAGCAAAATACGCGCTGCGTCTCGTTCTATAGCGGACATTCGCCGTTAAAACATTCTATTAAAAAACAAAAAATGGAGAAAAAAATGACATTCAACTATGACGAAAAAGACGATTTTGATGAAGCAGATGAGTTTGATGAAATAGATGAATATGAAGAGACTGATGATCTTGAACCTGAACCGGAGGACGATTTTTTAGATGAGGAGGACGAACCTAATACCGCACTGTCTCTGGCTTTTCAAAAAGCGGCGGTACCCGAAATAGAGGATGAAGATGAGGAGGACGACGCAGATGATGAAGATGACTTAGATGATGAGGAGGACCATGAGAGTCCTGATGAGCAACTGTCCGTAAAACCGATAGAGCTAATGCCCGATGAAGACGATACGGACGATGAAACCGAAGATGAGGGTGAGGTTGACGAAGAGGATAGTGAGACCGAAGAAGAAGATAGTGATGTCGAAGACGAGGACGAGGACGAGTTAGAAATTGAACTGCCAACGCTTGAGTTGCCACCTGTCAAAACCATCGTCGAACAGTTCCGACCCCAAGAACAGAGCAACACTGCTTACGCAGACGCTGTGACAGCCTACTATGTAGAAAGAAATTATCAACGGGCAATCGAGAAATTTGATGAGGCGATTGCTTACGAAGCACAACACACTGAAGACAACGCAAACACCCCTAATGAAATCGTCGCGAAATCCAAGTACTGGCAAGCAGAGGCATACGCCAAATTACATGACATGTCTCAAGCTGTCCAGATTTTCGACGACTTAGTCGAAACCTGTAAAGGGCACTATCTCGTTTTAGCAGCAGAACGGAGGTCGATCCAGTTTAAACATAGCGAACGCCTAAACCGCTAACAGTTAACAGTTTTCGGTTAACAGTTTTCAGTTAAGAGGCTTCCTATGGTCGTTAGAAAAAATGTCCCTGACACAATCTTAACCGAGAACCGAAAACTGAAAGATTTTTTCGCAGAAAAAATCGTACTGTAAACTACTTCAGAAAGAAGGATTAATAAATTTGTGGAAACCTTGAAAGATACCCTTAAACAGAAAGCAACGAATTTACGAATTCACTCTATTACCGCCACATCGGAGGCGGGTTCTGGGCATCCGACGACGTGTCTTTCAGCTGCGGATATCGTCTCCGCGCTCTTTTTTCACGCCATGCGTTATGACACGAACGATGCACAAAATCCTAACAACGATAGATTCATCTTATCCAAAGGGCACGCCGCTCCGCTACTCTACGCCGCTTATGCAGAAGCAGGTATCATCCCCACTGAGGAACTGTGCACCTTACGTCAAATCGACAGTATCCTTGAAGGGCATCCGACACCTCGCTTTGCGTGGACAGAGGTGGCGACAGGTTCGCTTGGGCAAGGTTTATCACTCGGACTCGGTATGGCACTCAACGGAAAATTTTTAGACAAATCCGACTACCGCGTCTATGTCCTGCTCGGTGATGGCGAGACTGCCGAAGGTGGTGTCTGGGAAGCTGCCGCTTTGGCATCACACTATCAACTCAACAATCTGATCGGAATCGTGGATGTCAACGCACTCGGACAGAGTCAACGCACGATGTACGCGTTTGATATTGATACCTATTGCCAACGTTTTGAGGCGTTCGGATGGCAGACCATCGGCATTGATGGACACAATTTTGATGAGATTCTGCCAGCACTTGAGCAAGCGAAAGCCTCAACCGACAAACCTACCATGATAGTCGCTAAGACGTTTAAAGGGAAAGGGGTCTCGTTCCTCGAAAACGCGGACAACTGGCACGGGAAGGCAGTCGAGAAGGGTGAAGACCTCGACAAAGCATTAGCTGAACTCGGTCCCTTACATTTAGAGCCTATTCAGATTGAACCACCTACCGCTGTAGATGGTAGCGGCGAGGTCACCTCACCTCTACAAACCGAACCTGAGCCACCCGACTATCCGCCCGACGAAGATGTCGCGACACGCGGCGGATACGGAACCGGACTCGCTAAACTCGGAACTGCGAACCCAAACGTCGTCGCTTTAGATGGAGATACCAAGAACTCCACTTATGCCGAACAGTTTATGAATCTCCATCCAGACCGGTATTTTGAGATGTTTATCGCAGAACAGAACTTAGTCGGTGCAGGAATCGGTTTAGCAAAGCGCGGCAAGATTCCCTTTGTTTCAACCTTTGCCGCATTTTTATCGCGGGCTTACGATCAGATTCGCATGTCCGCAATCTCGCAAGCGAATATCAAATATGCCGGTTCACATTGCGGGGTCTCTATCGGAGAAGACGGACCCTCACAAATGGGGTTAGAAGATATAGCCATGTTCCGAGCGATTCCGGGAGCAGTGGTACTTTATCCGAGCGACGCAGTCAGTGCGGAACGGCTTGTCGCAGAAGCTGCCGCATACGATGGCATCGTCTACCTCCGAACTTCACGTCCAAAAACGCCTATTCTCTATGATGCTGATGAAGAGTTCCCTATCGGTGGGTGTAAGGTTATTCGGCAGAGCAGCGAAGATGCTGTAACTGTTGTTGCTGGCGGTGTTACCCTTCACGAGGTACTCAAAGCACACCAGATGCTCGCTGCAGAAGGGGTCGCTGTCCGTGTCGTTGACCTATATTCTGTTAAACCGGTTGACGCTGAAACACTCAAAGCAGCCGCAGCAGACACGAACAAGACACTCATCACCGTTGAAGACCATTATCCGGAAGGTGGTTTAGGGGACGCTGTCTTGGATGCTGTCGCAACCGAAGATGTTTGCGTCCACAAACTCGCCGTTACTGGAATACCGCGCTCTGGGAAACCGGAAGAACTTGTGGAACATCACGGCATCAGTGCGAATGCTATTGTGCAAAAGGTAAAGGACGTTATTGCCGTATAGCAGTCTCGGAGCCGAATTGTAAGTGAGTTTGAAACCTCGCCTATTCTAAATCGACTTCAAGCACACACGTTATGCCCCTTGCAGGCGGGGTTTGTAACCCCGTCTTCTATAGATGTCTCGGTAATTGTAGTTTTTGCGATAAATCGACTTTAAACACGTTATGAGTAAAGATCAAAAGATCGTCTTGGGAACTGTCTTGGGGGTCATTATTCTTGTAGGAATCGGGATGGTCTTTGCCTTGCGCGCCCGAAAGACAACCCCAAAAACGTATCCAGCGGATAAGGGTCCTAACTTTATTGATGTTACCAATTATCCTGCGAAGATGCAAGAAGCTTACAACCTTTTTACCAAGAAATGTAGCCGATGCCATACCGTCGCGCGCCCGATTAATTCTACTTTCGCGCCCGAAGAGTGGCGGAAGTATGTATATAAAATGATGCGGAAACCGGGATCCGGTCTTAAGCCGAAAACCGCTGAGGAGATAATAGAGTTCCTAATTTACGACGCACAGCATAGGGAGAGAAAAACAAAATGATGATCGCGATAGTATCAGGTCGGAAGTTACAGGTTATGTTCGGATTCTTAACGTTGGTGATGTTGTGCGCTGTCGTAGGTGTACAGGTAGGGTTCACTAAAGGGGAAGATATGAAAAAAGAGGACTTTCAGGTGTCAGTAGATGGACGACGTGTTGAATTTACCGCGGCACCTATCGCCAAAGAGGGGACATGGTTCGTGCCTTTGAAACCCTTCGCCGAGCAACTCGGATTGAAAGTGGAATATCCACAAGGAACGGAGATGGTGGTCCTGTGCGGTGGCGTAGAATCAGAACTGTGTGTACCACTCCGATTCCAAAATGGAGATGACGGTGCCATAGATATTGATGGCGTGACGTATGTGCAGCCCGCGCACATCTCGAAAACTTTTGGTTTTGAAGTTTACAAAGCCGCATCGAACCAATTAGAGGTCATCCATCCGACACACCTTGCACCTGAATTCACACTACCCGATTTAGAAGACGTTCCAAGACGTTTACGCGATTTCCGAGGGAAAAAGACGTTTCTCTATGTTTGGGGTTCGTGGTGAGGGTGCCGTGGACAACTGCCGGGCTGGCAGAAATTTTATGCCGAACACAAAGAAACATTAAACCTTGTCTCAATTGCCGTTGATGCCCAAGGCGCATCTGTCGTCCGACCGTGGCACAACGCGGCAAATGCCGATTTCGTTACGCTCGTTGATTCACAGAACATATTCGGGAACCGCTATAATCTCAAAGCGATCCCCTACGGCGTTATGATTGATGAAGCAGGACGATTGGTGAAAGCACCTTTCAGTGTTAATGTCCAAGATCAAAAAACCGTTGCGATGCTTGAGAAATGGTTATCTGATCCAGGTTACAATGCAGTGCTGCTCAACGATATTAAATCGTCGAACAAGCCAACCGTCCAGTCTAATGCTGAAGCGGCTGCCCGTTTTCAACTCGGGCTCGTCTTACTTGAAGCCGGTAAAAAAGAGGAAGCGATGGTTGAATGGCGAAAAGCACTCGCCTTAGACCCCAATAATTGGATCATCCATAAACAGATTTGGGCAGTCGAGAACCCAGACAAATTCTATAAAGGAGATGTTGATTACAGTTGGCAGAAGGCACAACTGGAAGCAGAGAAAAGTGAGCCGTAAGCACTATGTTTTATCTGATGTCGTACACAAGCACTATATTTCAACCGAACTCTATTCCAATAACTTTGTCCTAAAAGATGTCGGTTGTCAATTAGGATCTGCGTATTTTGCTATTTTAGATGGGATTTTTATATTTTTTTACCTTTAGATGCTTCGCGTGCTGATAGTCCAGTGCTTCGATGGCTGAAGAATTATTGTTATGCGAGAGAGTTGGCGCAATCTAATTGATCTCATTGCAAACCCGAAAGCCACGTTTACGCGACTGAAATCCAGACCGAAATGGGGTGTTGCATTCCTTGTCTTTTGCATCCTTGTGGTGTGGTTGGCATGGATGGTTTACCCTTTTACACAACGGTTCCTTAACCCAAGATATGTAAGTCGTTTCGCCGATATTCAGCTACTTGGGTCTACCAGAGCAACAGCCATGGTATTTGTTGCCGTGAGTGGGATTATTCTTGGCATGCTCTGTGCTGTTGTGTTCAGCACTATATTCATAGTCGTATCGCGGGTCTTCAAACTAAATGAGGCACTCAAATTTAAACACTTCTTCGCGGCTTGGTGGCATTCTATTTTAATTAATCCATCGGTGTTTTTTATCAATATCGCCTTCTTACCAGTTTTTAGGCGCGTTGAGGATATTGAGACAGTCGTTGATCTAAGGATTATTCCCGGCATGCACATGTTGATGCCATTCGTTGAAAATCCGTACCTTCTACTGTTTTTGAGTTATGTGGATCTTTTGGGTATATGGAATATCTTCGTTTTAACTGTAGCCGTTGCTACGCTTGTCGAAATTAGTAGAGCGAAAGCATGTCTTACGGCAGTCATCATTTGGCTATTAAGAGTCGGAATTGATGTTGTATTCCAAGTTTCATCCGCGTCTTAGGAGGGTGTAGATGAAAGGAGTCGTAGGATCTTATAGATCATGGACAATGTAGGTGGAGGAAGACTGATGAATACGAGAGAAGGTTACGCAGAATTACAGGCAAAGATTTTGGAAGCACGGCGCGTCTGGAAACGGAGTATCTTCTGGGCAGGGTTTGCTATTGTCCTGACAGGCTTAATCGCTCTGTTTATGGGAGAGGCTATCGTTGATTGGTTGATGCCACTCCCAAATTTCGTCCGGATTGCACTATTACTGGTCGGGATTGGTGTCATCGGCTACCTCTTATACAGATACCTCGTTCAACCGCTCCGAGCATCACTGACGCTCCGCGATGTCGCTCTCAATGTTGAACGCAATCACCCCGACTTGGAAGATAGACTCATCAGTGCTGTCCAGTTCGGGAATCGGGAATCGGCGGACCCTATTGAGTCTCACATGCTCCAACGCTTGATTGAAGATACCACCGAGCGCGTAAAGGGTATAGATTTTAAAGCGACAATCGATCACAGCCGCACCCGTAAACAGGTCGGCATCGCGGCTTTGGTTATTGCCGCTTGTTGTGTACTCGCCCTCATCTTTCCCACAGAAATCCATACCAGTCTCCTCCGCGTCCTCGTGCCTTGGGAGAAAACCGACCCGGTTCTAACGACCAAATTAACTGTTGAACCCGGGAATGCTCGCATCCTCCGCGGTAAAAGTCTACCGATTCACGTTACCGTCACCGGGAAATCTGCCGATAAAGTTGTTTTGACCTACGAGAATGCACAGGTTCAAAACACACCTACATCTGAGACCGAGTCAACGCAACAACAGATCAACATGTTGCAAAATCCCGACGATAAGCGTGGATTTGCTTATGAAATTTTTAACATTGAAACAGATATTGAGTATTACATTGTCGCAAACGAGACAACTTCGGAACGCTATACTGTTGAGGTGTTTGAGATGCCGAAGGTAACGGAAATCTCTGTCGCTTACGCTTACCCTGACTACACAGGACTCAAACCCGTCGTTCAAACAGGGACAGGCGATATCCAAGCGGTGGCAGGGACGCAGGCGGAACTCAAACTCATAACCAATAAAGCCATTCAAAGTGCAACGTTTTCACTGAGGCGTGATGGCAAGAAACGGTCTTTCACCGAAAGGTTGACTGGAACAACCGAACCCGTCACAACCGAAATGGTTATCTCCGGTGGAAACACCCTGACAACAAGCATTGATGTCGTTGAGGATGGAACCTATAGTGTGCAATTGTTGTGTATTGACGGTTTCAACAACGAGATACCTATTGAATACGCCGTAAAAGCGATTCCCGACGAAGTCCCTGAAGTTGTTATCAAAGAACCCGGACGAGATATCAAAACGACAAAGTTGGGTGAAGTGGAAGTCATCGCTGAGGCGATGGATGACTATGGGATCGCAGAATTAAAACTCATGTACCGCGTCGGGTCTGATGCCTTACAGGAATTGGTAATGGAAGCCACGACCCCTGAACCGGCACCTGTTGATACACGCCGACGCCGCGTCGCCGACGGCAGCTACACGTTCTATCTTGAGGAGTTTGACGTTGAACCCGGAGATATTATCTCCTACTATGCCCGCGCCGTTGATAATAACACGCGCACAGGTCCTGGCGAAGCCAGTAGCGACATCTACTTCATTGAGATCCGACCCTTTAATGAGAATTTCCGAGAGGAGGAGGCTCAGGAGGGAGAACAGCAGCAACAACAGGAATCGAATCCCGCCTTGGAGATGGTCGCTAACCAGAAACAGATTATTCGCGAAACAGCGAATCACATTAATACGAAACCGGCTTCAATGACCGACGAATATCGCAACGCGGTTAGAGCAACGGCGGATAAACAGAACGAATTAATCGATAAAACGCAGAGACTCGCTGATGAGTTTAGTTTGGCAATGCAAGGTGACTCGGCTGTCACTCCGGAAATTCTTATGAACTTAGAGGATGCCGTCGCCAGAATGCGTGAGGCAGCCGATAGTCTTAATGCTGTCCAACCTGATGTGGCTATACCCGCGGAACAGGAGGCTCTTGAACTGCTGATAAAAGTTAGCCTTGAGTTACCGAAAGTTCTGACCCAGATGCGGAACAACAATCCACAAATTGCTGAAAATCTTGAACTCGAAATGGAGGAGCTGCAAAGCGAACTTGAGAATCAACAGAACGAACTCGATTCAGAGATGCAAGAGCAGACGCAGGAGATGTTGGATCAGGCACGTCAAATGTTGGCAGATCAACAGCAGCTGAGTCAACAGAGCCAACAGATGGGACGTGAAAACCAACCCTCTCAGAACGATATGCAACAGAACAGTCAGCAGCAGGGGCAGCTCTCCCAGCAGGCACAGCAGATGTCACAGCAGCTCGGCACGATGCAGCAGAACGCACAAGGCACACAAGGGCAACGCTTGGATCAAGCCGGTCAGGCGATGCAGCAGGCAGGCGAACAGATGCAACAAGCCTCCGAAAGCATGCAACAGCAGGAACCGCAACTCAGTGCCGCCAAAGGGCAAAAAGCAGAGGAGAGGCTTGAGGAGGCGATTGAACAGTTGGAACAGGTCGCATCCGAATTCACCGATGCTGCACTTGAAAGAGCGACACAGCAGGCGCAGCAGCTCATTCAAGAACAGTCCGGTGTCCAAGAGGAGACGCAAGAACTTAGAAACCGTTCTCGACAAGCCGAACTGCGTCCTGAAGATTTACAGAGAGCCTCCCAACTTGCCAATGAGCAGCGTGAACTACAACGCGACCTTCAATCTCTTGAGAACACGCTGAGAAATCTTCCAGAGCAACTCAGCGAGGAGAATCCAGAAGCAGCACAGAATGTGGCTGATGCAACAAGACGGCTAACCGAAGAACAGACCGCCGGGGATATGTCAACCGCACAGCGCGCCCTACAATGGCGTAGTTTCCGTGCCGCTGACCTGAACCAGCAGGATGTCATAGAGACGCTGAGACAGGTACAAGGTGATCTGCAACAGGCGCGCGCCAATATGGCAAGCACCGAAGAAGAGCAACTCGAAGCCGCACTCCAACAACTTCAAGAATCCAGAGAGCAGATGGAGGACATCCAACGCGAACTGCAAGCGATGGAAGGGCAAGAGCAGACGGAAGAACAACAACAGCGTCAGCAACAACTCGCTGAGCAACAACAGCAGATTCAGGAACGGATGCAGCAGGCACAACAAGCCATGCAGGATCGACAGCAAGAGCAAGAACAACAACAGCAGGGGCAGGACGGTCAACAACCCGGGCAAGCCGAAACCGAAAACCAAGAACAGGCACGCACCGGTGGTAGAGAGTCCGAACAAGAAATTAACGAACTCTGGCTCGATGTCTTGGATACCATGGATTACCGTCCCGGAAGTCGAACGAATCCGTTCCCGAACTATGAATTCGTTATCCGGGACCTCGTGAAGTTGGAAGCCGCGCTTGAAGAACGGCTCAACACGCTTCAAGAGAAAAAACAACTCACCCAAGTCGCAAAGGAAGATGTCCCACCTGAATACCGACGACTTGTTGATAACTACTATGAATCTTTATCGCAATAATCGGCTATCGGCAAAATAGCTGTCAGCAGACAGCAAATAGGTTTTGAAAATCCTAACATCTCTTTGCGGATTGCTGAAAACCGACAGCCGAAAGCCATCTGGCGGATTGCTGACGGCTGTAATGATTGGAAATCTTTGATGGAACTTAAACCTAAGAATATTATCACGCCCGGTGAGTTGGTCAGTTTGGACGATTACCCACCGGATTATACTGGAACTTACGAGAAAAAAAGTCAAACGAAAAAACGCCTCAAAGCACTGCGGAAGCAGCTGCTGGAACTTCAGGGGCTGCTTTACGCCGAAAGCCAACACGCGCTTCTTATCATCTTGCAAGGTCTGGATACATGTGGCAAAGATGGCACTATCCGGCGTGTGATGGAGGGTGTCAACGTCCAAGGATGCGATGTCTTCAGCTTCAAAGTCCCCACTGCCGATGAACTCTCCCGTGATTTCTTATGGCGCGCACACAAAGCCGTTCCATCTAAGGGAAAAATCGGCATCTTTAATCGTTCGCATTATGAAGATGTACTCGTTGTTCGCGTGCATAATCTCGTGCCGGAGCAGGCTTGGATGCAGCGCTATCGGCAGATCAACGAGTTTGAGAGGATGCTCGTTGAAAATGGAACCGTTGTCCTAAAGTTTTACCTTCATATCTCAAAGGATGAACAGAAAGAACGTCTCGAATCTCGGATTAACGATCCGACCAAGCATTGGAAAGTCGAGGCATCCGATATTCGAGAGCGCGCCTATTGGGATGATTACATGCAGGCTTATGAAGTGATGCTCCAAAAGTGTAGCACCGACTGGGCACCGTGGCATATAATCCCAGCGAATAAGAAGTGGTATCGGAACCTCGTGATCACAGAATGTATCGTGGAGACGCTCAAAAAACTGGACATGAAGTACCCTGAACCTAAGATTGACGTTACCGAACTCACGATTGAGGATTGAAATTTTTAATTATATAGGACTTACGCATGCTGCTCTTTTGTAGCACGATGCACTTCGCATCTGGGGTTTTTGCTGCGGTGTTTCTTTGAGTACGCCGCAAAACTTCCCAGTTTGTGGCAGAAGACCGCTGTTTTCTCCGAAAATTCTCATCGAACAGAACGGGCCGAAGTCAAAATTGCGTAAGTCCTGTTATAGATAAGAGGTGTTTGGATATTGACGTGCTTTCCCGTATATCTGAAGAAACACCCAGGAGTCATAAATTAAAAATGCTTTCAACACAACAGTTGGCGCAATTTGAAGAAGAGGGTTATCTTCTCCTTTCCGGACTGATTCCGCAAAACACCGTCGAAAAGGCAGAGGCAGCGATGTGGCACATGATGGGTATGGAAGCAGATAATCCCGAATCGTGGGAACATTTCAAACGTCCGCCGCTCGCCGGTTTCTACATGGAACGGATGTCAAGTGGAAATCGCATTGAACTTTTCGGCATTACCAATCCAGATGTGTTAGCATGTTGCTCCAATGATTACCTCGATATCCTTAAACAACTTGCCTCCCGATACCCAGAAATTCCACACTGCGAAGATTCACGTCCAGATGGCATCTGGGCACTCAACCAATTCCCAGTTTCAGGTGAGTGGAAAAGTCCGTCACCGCACTTGGATGGCGACTTCCGAGATTTTCGGTTGGACCCTGGCACATTCCGAGCAACCAGCCTGACCTATCTCACCGATGCCAATTCGCACAGCGGAACGACAGTGATATGGCCCGAGGGACCCCAACGCATTCGTGAATTCCGTAAGAAAAACCCGAAATTCTCGAACCATGTCAGCGACGTACGTGCACTGTTTCCAGAGATGGATTTAGGCGAACCGATGGAGGTTGTCGCTAAACAGGGGGATGTACTGTTTTTTCATCACCTGCTACCGCATTCTGGCACAATGAATGTCGGTGCTACACCGCGTTTCGCAATTCGATTTATGTGTTTGTGCATCGCCTGCCGTAAATGGGAGAAAAAGGGAGAGTGGAATATTTGGATGCCGTAAAAAGAGGAGGAAAAATGATAAATCAAGATAAGCATATTAGTTTCAGCCACTGTTTTTTACCCGTTGTTATTGTCCTTTTGAATCTTGTTATTGTAAAAACTGCTATTTCCCAAGAGGTGTTCGTACGAACAGGATTTGAGGAATTTCCTACCGGTAATCCGCCGAAAGATTGGGAGGTTATTGGTGGTGACTTTGAAGTTTCTGGCGATACCGTCAAAACCGATAAAAAAGCACTTGCTATCTTAGGTGGCGCGGATGGAGACGGACTCGGTATCCCGATAGAAACCGAAGACCCCATTATTTCTGTTGAATTCTATGTGTATATTGAAGGCGGCGGTAGGTGTTTCAATCTCAAAATCGCCACCGCTGATGGTTTTGGCGAAAACAGCGGCTGCACCTACATCAACTGGGATGCTGGTGTCGTCCGACTTTACGACGGGGGTGCGTGGCAACTTATTGGTGACTTTGAAACCGATACATGGAAGTACGTCCGTATCATCGCTGATGTCAGCAAAAGCGAATTCGATTTTTACGCGGGCGATGATAGAGACGATGCGTTGGGTGCCAAACCAAAAAAAGGACTCCCCTTTCGGATGCCAGCACTCGGTCCCGTTGCCAAATGGGTCGCTTTCTATACGTGGGGGATAATTGTCCGCGGTTACGTTGATGATTTATTGGTCTATGAAGGAGAAGAGGCACTCGATCTCGCCGTTGACCCGACCGGAAAACTCACCACATTCTGGGGACACATTAAGCAAGGGTTATAATTATCTGAGAGTTTGGAGGAACACATGACAAACAATGATACCGTTTGTCTCACGCCAGCACAGCGACTCCATTTCGACATCTACGGTTTCGTGTTGTTAGAGAACGTCCTGAACGTCAATGAAATTGAACGCATGAAAGACGCGCTCTATAGAATCAAAGCAGACGAGAATCTGGATGCCACGCGCGTCTATGCCCGTGGGCGCAGCGAACACCATGTACTTTTCGGTAATCTCGTTGAATATGATCCTGCACTCTTAGAATACGCCGCGCATCCAAAACTCGTACCGCTCATTGAAGAAGTCGTCGGTGGCGCAGTGCGCCTTGAGGAGACCGAAGCGATCATTAATAGTCGTAATCCAGAAGCAGAATTAGACGAACTCCACAAACGCCGCTATAACCCGACAGGTTTCCATCGCGGGACACAACACGGATGGGGAACCTACATAGAACAGAACAAGTACCACTGCATCTTCGTCAAGACGCTCGCGTATCTCACCGATGTCGGTCCCGACGATGGCGGAACGTGCGTCATACCCGGCAGCCATCGCCTAACGTGGAATCAGAGCGAAATGATTGAAGCGGCACTCTCGGACGATAAACTCATCTACCAAGTCGAAGCATCCGCCGGTTCCGTGCTGCTTTTTGCCGAAGCGTTGATCCACAGCACCACTGCCATCCGTAGCGACAAGGAGCGCGTCATCCTTATCTCCGGTTATACACCACCGATGGTGCGCGAATGGCCCGGCAACGAAGTGAGTCCTGAATTTATTGAGACCTTACCAGAAGACATCCGTCCACTCATCTCAGGAAGCGACAGTTGGCACTGGAAACGGCGGTATTAAATTTACGCTCATGTAAAAGTATGTGCGGTTGTTTTGAATGAAAGCAGTCACTACAAAGGTTAGACCTCTTTGTTAGTATACAGTCTTTAGATGGACCGATGTATTTATCACTTATTAGTACAATCAGTAGCAATACCTTTCTACTTTACTATGAATCTGCATGGATCTTCGCTTGAAGTATCCGCTGGTATCTCATAAGTAAGAACCACGAATGAAAAAACGCAATTGGAATATTTTTTTAGCAAACTAACACTCATATTGTCATGTATCGGAGCGGTTGTCGCTTTTTTCTTTACGTACCACGGGCCAATACAAGGTGGAAACGAGACTGTTTATGAAGAGTTACTTCTACTTATCCTCGGTTCAGCGGTGGGGTTCGTTTCTGTTTGGGGCGTGTATGCTCTGGTGAAATTGCTGTATATTTGCTTTCGATGGGCATGGCGATCCTCTGAAATAGAGGAAGAGAAAGAAGAGTGAAGCAGTTAGTTTCGTTAGTTTTCTTGTCGAATTATTTGCCTAATAATGGAAAGCTTCATAGGGGTCAATTTAGGGATTTTTGTCGGGTTTTATAGGAGGAAAAATGAGAAGTTTTGGTACCTACGGACATGTGCGGCCTGAGCAACATTATGTTGTTCCGCGTACTACGGAGGTTGCTGATTTCATCAACCGTGTCAAAGCAGGCAGATACATTGTGCTGTTCGCACCACGTCAGACCGGAAAAACCACCTTTTTCCGATTGGCACTTAATACGCTCACGGTTGAGGATCCCACCTATTTTCCTATTCTGTTGGATTTCCAAATAATGCGCAACGCTTCGCCTACAACTTTTTATCAGCAACTCACCCACATGATTCAACAGCAAATTGCGTCTGTTTTTGAAAAACATAGGGGTACACCTTCTGAGGCACTCACCCAATTTCTGGAGAAGACAACGCTAACCGACCATTTTTCGATGCTGCTGTTTTTTAGCCAACTCGCAAGTCTCTTGGACAGTGATTCGCACAAAGATGTTCCCGCTTTCAAAAGGGTTGTGCTGCTCATTGACGAGTTTGATGGCATCCCAAAAACAGTCATCAGCAATTTTCTGTATTCGCTCCGCCAGATTTATCTCTCTGAGGAAATGCAATGTCCCTACAGTGTTGGTATTGTTGGGGTCAGAAGCATCGCGCAGCTCGACTATGACCGGTCCGTCTCTCCGTTCAACATTCAAGATGAATTCAAATTGCCGAACTTCACACTTGAACAGATACAAGAGCTTCTTCAACAGTATACAGCCGAAGTCGGGCAAGCTTTCGTCCCAGGGATCATTGAATCCATTTATAAACAAACTGCCGGACAACCGTTCTTAGTAAACCGCCTTGCCCAGATACTTACCCAAGAGTTGGACATTCCTAAAACTGAAGCTTTTACAATGGATCATTTTTCAAAAGCACACGCGCAACTCCTTGAAGAAGACAATACCAATCTTACACATCTGACTACCAATATTCGCAGGGATCGCCAATTTGAGACGCTGCTCATGCGGATCACAGCCGCTGAAGAGAGCGTGAACTTTAACCTCCGAAATGAACTTATCAGCGAACTCTTTACCTACGGGGTGATTGCTAAAGGGGCTGACGGTCTATGTGAAATCCTGAACCCGATTTATCTCTATTGCATTCTACAGACATTCAAACCCCTGATAAATGGGTTAGAGTACCAATACTTACCGGAAGACACTGACGCGGGCTTTGGCGATTACCTCACACCTGCTGGAGACATTGACCTCCAATCACTCCTTGATAATTTTCGGGACTTCATCGAGCGTGCAGGTTTCCATATCCTGCAGGTATCAGATACGCCACGAGAGTCCGTAGGCAGACACCTCCTGCTTGCCTATCTTGACCAGTTTGTTAAGCTCGTCGGTGGTGTGATGCACATTGAGGTACAAACCGGGCGCGGGCGGATGGACCTCATCATTACTCACAATCAGCGAAAATATATTGTCGAAACGAAAGTTTGGAGAGGTACCAGCCGCTATCAAGCAGGTAAAAAGCAACTCGCCGCATATCTTAAATTAGAGGGTGTCAGAGAAGGATATTATGTCGTATTTGATCATCGGGCAGAGCCAGAGCCGCGCCTGGAGACCGAAACAGTTGAGGGTGTGAAAATTCGGAGTTACGTGATCCCTGTGATGCAAGAACGACCTTCAACCCTTTAGCAACAAACCATATCCCGCTTAACCGCACCTCAAGCCTCTCTGTCTTTACCCGAATCTGCTCCTTTATGCTCCCGCTGTCCGCGGCATCCGCAACGGCTCTTTGCCCATCTCCGCGAACAGTAATTTCATCACCATCTCCGCCTTCAATTCGGCATGCTCAGCCGAATTCCAGAGATTATTAATCTCTCCAGGATCCGCTTTCAGATCGAACAACTCACCATAGTCTCGGTTGTAGTAAACCGTCAACTTATAACGGTCATCGACGTAGGTTTTAACATGTACCGTTGTCGGTTCGTGGCGATTTTCGACGATAATATGATCGCGTGCCTGTTCTGCTTGTCCCGACCAGACCGGCATCTGATCTACACCCGTCATCGGACGCGGAATATCAATACCGGTAGCACCGAGGAACGAGGGTGCTAAATCTACCAGCGTCTGTAACGCCTCCGACTGCTGTCCTGCAGGTACAACTCCCGGATACCGCACGATAAACGGTACTCGAATGACATCTTCGTAATGGAACGCGCCTTTTGCGATAAGCCCATGTTGTCCATAAAAGTGCCCATGATCAGAGGTGAATACAACCAATGTGTTGTCTGCCAGGCCGAGTTCATCGAGTTTCGCCAACATTTTCCCGATGTACTTATCCATCAGCGTCACCATCCCGTAATAGACGGCGATGTCTTTAGCGAGTTCGTCCCGATCCCGCAAATGCGATCTGAAACCGTGGACACCCTTTCCACTTTCACGCCAATCCGAGAAATCGGGTTTTCGCTGTTGCGTTAGTTGGAAGTGCGGTGGATTGTTGTCGTGTTCCCCTTCCGTCACGGATGGCACTGTCAATTCTGCCGGGTCATACATCGTATCCCACGGCTCTGGCACTAAATATTTCGGGTGCGGATCGAAAAAACTTGCCCAAAGGAAGAAGTTCTCATCGTTCTGTTGGTATGTTTCCATGAGTGCGTTTGTGCGTTCCGCAATCCACGTATCGTAGTGATATTCTTCTGGGATGGGCCACGTTCGGTATTGTCCACGGGCGTTCCCTGTCGGAGGTGCAAAATAATCCCGCCAATTGGTGCATCCGTTTTCTTCCATCCAGATAGCATAGTGCTGTCCGACGTGTGCTTCATCGGCGTGGTTGCGTGCCAACTCGACATGTTCAAACCCGTAGAACGGTTCGTTGAAACTCCGCCAGAAATCTAAATCTTGGAGAATCGGATAAGATTCCAGAGACGGAAATTCCTCAGTCCCGTGGAGCGGTTGGAAGTGTGCTTTCCCAACAAGTGCCGTCCGATAACCCGCATCCGTGAAATCTTCGCCGACGGTATGCTCATCTTCAGAGAGTTTTGTACCGAGGGACCAGGCACCGTGTTGACTCGGATACTTCCCCGTGATAATAGAGGCGCGTGTCGGTGTACAGGTAGGGTTCGGGCAATAGGCTCTATTGAAGAGTGTTCCTTGCTGTGCCAATGCGTCTAAGTGAGGTGTCTGAATTTCGGGGTTGAGGCACCCCAAGGTATTCCAATGTTGCTGATCGCTGGTAATCAGTAAGATATTAGGTCTGGTTTTAGTCATACTTTTCGCGTAGTTTGCAAGTGAAAACTTGCGCTACAGAAGTCCTTTGTGTTGTATTTGTTGGTAAAATCATCATAGCATTTTGGAAAGAATAATTCAAGAAGAATGCTGTAGGCGGGGTTTGTAACCCCGATTTCGGAACGAATTAAATTTGGTTGACATCCCTCACAAAAACATGTTATTCTTTTAGACAGCATCGCAATTGTAAAGGAAAGGGAATGGACAAAGCAAACCAAAACGAGCCAAACACAGTTGACGAAATACTCCGGCAAATAGAAGAAAAGGCGGACACCGGGGAATATCTCTACCGCGGTGAACCTGAACACTATCAGGAACACCCGTATTATGGGAAAATCTCCTCAAACCTCTACCGGGTCTTTCTTGAACATGAAGCGTTTGACGTTGAGGCAGATCTTGATATAGAGGCTGTTCAAGCAAGCATGTTAGAGGAAACTGAAGAGTATTTCCGCAAACCCGTTAGCGAAATGGAACGTCTCTCCGAAATCCAACACTATGGTGGTAAAACCAACCTTATTGATTTCACGACAGACTATCTCATCGCTCTCTTCTTTGCTTGTAGCGGTTCCCGTTCCAAAGTCAAAGAGGGTAGGGTTATCTTACAGGAAAAATCCCAGATAGCATCGGAGGACATCGAAAGACCTTATGAACCGGTACATCGTGTCGTTGCCCAGAAAAGCGTATTCGTTAGACCTCCCAGGGGATTTATTGCTCCTGACGAGGTTGATGTTATCAATATTCCGGCGGCCGTCAAACAGCCAATGTTAACGCATTTGCATAGGTACCACGATATATCTGTCAAAACTATCTACAACGACCTCCATGGTTTTATCAGAAATCAGAATGTCCATCTGGAAGCCTATGTGGAGTTCTATATGTCTTAACCGAAAAATGAGGAGGTTCAGCGAGTGGCAACCCAGACGAAATTGGCGCATTATGAAAAATCTATCAAGCACCTTAGCAGAGCAATTGAACTAAGTCCGAGTTTTGTTGAAGCCTACATTCGCCGCGGCGATATTTACCGCAAAATGGGCGAATTTGATCTGGCGATTGCAGACTATACTGAAGCGACAAGTCTCACCCGAAGACCTCATAAAGCCTATTGTGGTCGAGGGCTCGTTTATGTTGCGAAAGGTGAAATTGACTTAGCACTTAAGGATTTTACCACTGCTATACACAGAAGCCGCAGCTACGATTGGGATTATCCGGAAGCCTATTACCATCGCGGTAACGCTTATATTGCCAAAGAGGAGATCACACTTGCAATTGAGGATTACAATATAGCGATAAAACTGAACCCAGATTATACTGAAACCTACCTTAAGCGCGGTATTGCTTACGCCAGCATCGGTGAAGTTGACATCGCTATTGAAGACTATAATAGTACAATAAGGCGAAACCCGGGACTTGCTGAAGTTTATTACCATCGCGGTAATGCTTACAGTGTTAAGGGTGAACTTAATTTGGCCATTGCAAGTTATACGAAGGCCATAGAGTTGAATCCAAATTATGCTGAAGCCTATCTCATTCGCGGCAATGCCTATCGCGACAAAGGAGAGATTAATTTAGCTATTGAGGACTATAACAAAGCAATAGAACTAAAGCCAAATTACACTGAAGCTTATGGCGTTCGCGCTCACGTTTACTTCCTTATACGTCAGGTTAACTTAGCTATTGCCGACTGTACAAAAGCGATAGAGCTTAACCCCGATGAAGTTAATCCGTACGTCATTCGCGCTAGTACTTACGTTCTTACAGACGAAGTTGACTTGGCAATTGTTGATTGTACAAAGGCGATAGAGCTTGATCCTAAGGACAATGGTGCTTATATCATTCGTGGAGATGCTTATAGTATTAAACGCGATTTTAAACTCGCTATTGCAGACTATACAAATGCAATAGAATTAAATCCTAATCACGCTGAACTCTATTTTCATCGTGGTACTGCTTACAGTAAAATAGACGAGGTTGATCTGGCAATTAGAGACTTAACTACCGCAATAGAACATAGTCCTGATTACGTTTATGCTTATGTCCATCGCGGCATGGTTTACAGCAAAGAAAACGATTTTGATAAAGCCATCGCAGATTACACGAGGGCAATACAACTCAAGCCAACGTTTGCCATTCCGTATTATAATCGCGGTAATGCTTACCGTAACACAGATGAGATTGACCTGGCGATTGCTGACCTGACTATGGCCATACAACTGAACCCCGATTATGTCCAGGCCTATAGCAATCGCGGGGATATTTACAATAGTTTAGGGGAGTTTGATAAGGCTATCGGTGACCTTACTAAAGCAATACAATTTGCTCCTGAGCAGGCCGAACTCTATTTCAACCGAGGTGCTGTTTACGACAGAATTGCGGAATTTGATAGGGCTATCGGAAACTATACAAAGGCGATACAGCTCAAACCTGATTATGCCAAAGCCTATGGCAACCGAGGTATTGCTTATGGCCTCAAAGGCGAAGCAGATCTAGCGATTAAAGATCTAAACCACGCGATAACACTCAAACCTGATCATGCCAAAGCCTATGTGAATCTCGGCAATGCCTATCTCCTCAAGGACGAGGTTGACTCAGCTATTTCACTTTATAACACAGCGATAGCACTAAAATCGAACTATGCCTATGCTTATAATAATCGAGGTTTTGCGTACTTTCTCAAAGGCGAGGTTGATCAGGCTCTTGAAGACTATGCGAAAGCATTAGAATTGGATCCTGATTACCTGCAGACCTATTACAATCGTGCCATTGCTTGGTTACACCAGCAAGAATGGGAGAGAGCTAGACAGGCTTTGACCGTTGCAAGAAATCGAAATGTGGATGTTATCGGTTCATTTCTTAGAGATTATCAAAGTGTGGAGAACTTTGAGAGCAAGGCTGGTGTGAAATTACCGGAAAACATCTCTGCAATATTAACTCAGTCGGATGAGCAAATCTTACCTCCCTCCATAGCAAGAAACCTGTTCCAGCCGCAGGGTGGAATGGAGCAACACCTATTTGAAGACCTCACCCCAATAGCGGTACGACCGACGGAAAAACCTCTCATGCTACCTATATAGATAAACCATTTCCAGAATCAAAGGATGGAAAATGCATGGACTTCAAGAAATTAAAGTCGCTAAATTGGAAACGGTTCTGGAGGCGGTTGACATTCATTGTTTCAATCGGACTCAGTATCATCGGATTCTGTATGATGTTCTCTGAAACCTATTCATCGGAATACCCTATCGGATCTTTAGGAAGTGCTTTTGCCAAGGGATTACTTGTAGCTTTATTCTGGTTCGGTTACGTTTGGGCTTTGGGGTTTGCTGTATATGGTATCATCTGGGTTTTGAGTTGGATTATCGCAGGTTTGAAAAAGGACTAAGCAAATCTTTTTATAGTAGTTTGTTTCAAGGGACAGTTACTCCAAAATTCCAGAGGAACCAGGTCCAGTGTGAGGTTTGCCCAATTTCTGTGGAGTATTTCTTACATTTACTATGAAACTTAAAAACACCATACCTGCAAGACAACAACTCAATCTCCTTATCATCATGCCCTACGAACAGACACCCATGTACAGTGGCCCCTATGGACGTTCACTCGTCCAATTTTCCAGTCGTAAGCCGAACCCGGCAATCCTTTGAAAATCCGAATCAGCAGTGGCGAGAATCGCATCAAGTGCCATCGCAGTTGCGGCTATCCAGAGGTCATTCTCTGATAAGGGTGTTCCATGTTGTTCAGCGTAATTTTTCATGGAGGCATAGTGGTCGGCAGCTTCCTTTGGAACTGCTAAACATGGCAATTCGTCAAACAAATTAATGGCTTGATTTTCCAAATCCTGTCGCCTACGCCCTATCGGCAGTTTCTGAATTCCAAAGAGGATTTCGCCTCTAACAATCGTACAGGTAAAGAGATAGTCATTGAGATCAGACAGAGAATCGAAATGAGAAGTAGCGGAGGGAGCGTGCGCCATCAAGAGGCTGCACGTTGATGTATCCAGGAGGTAATTCATCAACTATTTACCTGCTGATTCGTCAAAATCAGAATCAAATCGGATTGGGATTTCACCTTCTTTAATGGATTGTAGCAACGCCTCAGCATCTTCTATCGACACCCGATGTGATCTGTTAAGGGCTGCTAAAACTTGTGTAGGTTGGCCCGTTGGTTCAGATTTTGGCGAATCTTTCGGGTTTTCTAAATTTTCTGTTGGTGTTTGCGATTTCCAGACGAGGTATTCCAAGTAACGCTTCAATTCTTCTATCTCCGAGGCAGACAATTTCTCGACAGTATTAAGCACCCATTTTTTTGTGTTAACTGACACGATTTTCCTCCTTTTCCGTGATGCACCGGAGTTTACTAAAAACTGGTGACACAGCGATCTTCACAAACTTGCTGTACATTTTATCAGAGTTTGCCGTCCATGTCAATGTTTTTCCGCTTTTCTGGGAACTTGTCACATACTGATATTGCTGGAGACAACTGAAGTTACAGTTGTTTTCTCCAGGGTCATTTAGTTTTATAAATTCGCTTTATATGTGTGTATATTTTCCTCTGTAGGAGCGAGCTGTGCTCGCGATATTTAAGAAAAAACCTCAACTTATGTAAACGAAAATCGAAATCAAAGCTGAGAACTAAATCGTCCTGGTTTTCTCTTGACAGTAGATGTAAAGCAGTGGTATCTTAGAGAAAATCGACAATTTTCCTTAGTATAGGAACACCATGCCCTCAAAACAACATCCCAATCTCCTCATCATCATGTCCGACGAACACGCACCGATGTACAGCGGTCCCTACAGGCACCCGCTCGTCCAAACACCACACATGGACAGACTCGCCGAAGACGGTGCCACTTTCGCAAACGCTTATTGCAATTCTCCGCTCTGTATGCCGTCTCGGATGTCGTTTATGACAGGTCGGTATATCCACAAAATCGGGGCGTGGGACAACGCTGCACCCCTCCGACCAGATGCGGTCACATGGGCACACCTTCTACGATCAGTAGGCTACGATGTTGTACTCTCTGGCAAACAACACTTCGGTGGGATGGACCAACTCCACGGATTTCGGACCCAACTTGCTCGCGATCTCCACGCAGAACGACAACACGGACTTACGGATTGGGATAACGGCACACCACCCGCACTGCGTCCGTGGCAGGGACTCGCACAGGCACGTCCGGGGACAACTGTGGAGATTGAAGTCGATGACCTCGCAGAAGCAGAGGCGTTAGCGTATCTCCAAGACCCCGCTCGGAAGGAGAAACCGTGGGCACTCAACGTCTCGTTTATCGCACCGCATTTCCCACTCATCGTTCCTCAGCGGTTTTGGGACCTCTATCCGCTTGATAAGATTGATCTCCCCGACATTCCAGAGGGACACCTCGAGAACCAGCACCCTGTCTATCAACGGATGCGACGCATGTTCGGGTGTGTTGATTTTCCCGAAGAACTCGTTCGGCGTGGGAGAGCAGGCTATTATGGATTGATTACCTACCTCGACGAAAAGATTGGCAACTTGCTCAAGACGCTTGAGGAAACCTGGCAATTGGAGAATACTATCGTCATCTACACCAGTGACCACGGTGAAATGAACGGCGAGCACGGTATGTGGCGCAAGTCGAATTTCTATGAAGCATCTGCTCGCGTCCCCCTACAGATTATGTTCCCTGACGAGATGTCTGCCGGTAGACAGATTGATGAAGTCGTTTCGCTTGTGGACTTAACGGCAACGCTTGTTGATATTGCAGGCGCGCAGCCTGTCTGTCAACTTGATGGGGATAGTCTGTTGCCTTTGATGCAGCGCACCAAAAGGAACTGGAAAGATTTCGCCTTCTCTGAATACCTGGCACACGGCGTTCAACGACCGATGGCGATGCTCCGAAAAGGGCAGTATAAATTCAACTATAGCCTCGGCGACCCACCAGAACTTTACGACATTGCCGAAGATCCAGGTGAATTTCGGAACCTCGCGAATGACAAGGCGTATCAAACGATTTGTCGGGAACTCGAGGCAGAACTGTTAGCAGACTGGGATCCTGTTGAAATCGAAAAGCAGGTTCGCGAAAGCCAAAAAGCCCGTATTCTGATCGACCAAGCCACTAAAGGACAATGGAGACAACCGCCGGAGTAGACGGGTTGTCAGTTATCAGTTAGGAGTCACTTTGTAACAGGGTCATTTAGTTTTATATATAGGACTTACGCATGCTATTCTTTTGTAGCACAAACTTCCCAGTTTGTGGCAGGAGACCGTTGTGTTTTCCGAAAATTCTCATCTAACAGAACGGGCTGCAGTCAAAATTGCGTAAGTCCTGACATATTTACTTTATTTACCTTGAAGGATCTGCTGCGGTATGCTATGCTGTAGACATCACAAATCGAAGGGAATACTTTGATGTCTCATTCAACCAAAAAGCGACCGAACCTCGTCTATGTTTTCGCCGATCAACTCCGCTACCAGTCGTGCGGCTATGCTGGCGATACCCGCGCACGGACCCCTAATATTGACCATCTCGCTACAGAGAGTGTCGATTTCTGCAATACCGTCTCTGGCAGCCCGATGTGCGCACCGTATCGTGCGTCCCTCTTCACAGGTAAGTACACCAGTAGCACCGGTATGGCAATTAATGAACTCCGCATGAATCCGAATCATGACTGTTTCGGACATGTATTGCATCGAAGCGGCTACCAAAGCAGTTATATCGGAAAATGGCATCTGTGGGCAAATCAATTGGGGCGGCACAACGATCCGAGAAATTCCTACATCCCACCGGGACAGCATCGGCTCGGTTTCGATGGTGAATGGTCGGCATACAATTTTCATCATCTCTATTTTGACGCATATTATCACAAAGATTCGCCTGAGAAAATCGTGATCCCTGGCTACGAACCAGACGGACAAACCGATATGGCGATTGATTACCTGCAACGGACATCAACGGCAGACGATCCGTTCGCGCTTTTCCTCTCAATCGGGACACCGCACGACCCGTGGACACCAGATAACGTTCCAGCCGCTGATTATGAGATATTCCGAGACATCGACTTCCCGCTACCACCCAACTATCGCGATGAGAATGACCCGTACGGTGATACGTGGGCAATTATGTCCTCAAAACAGAGGGCGCAGTTACCTGAATGGATGCGTGCCTATTACGCAATGACAACCAATCTGGATCGGAATATCGGAAGGTTGCTCCGCGCGATTGACGATCTCGGATTGCGTGATAGTACGATCTTCGTCTTTACATCTGATCACGGTGAGATGTTTGGTGCCCAAGGGCGTCGTGCAAAGAACATCTTTTATGAGGAAGCGGTACGCGTGCCTTTTCTTGTCCGATGGCACGGACAAATTCCGGCGGGATACATCTCGGATGCATGCCTGAATACGCCCGACATCATGCCAACGCTGCTATCCATGATGGATCTACCGATTCCTGAAGACGTTGAAGGCACCGATTTAAGTCGAGCCGCGTTTAACCAACCCGCTGACGAACCTGATGCAGCGTTCATGCAAGGAATGGGGTGTACGGCGAAATGGGAAGACGGTTATGAGTGGCGAGCACTCCGCACAAAACAGCATACCTACGCTGTCCATCGTCCAGATCGGAGTGAGAAACTTTTTGATAATATCACTGACCCGTTCCAAACCCGTAATCTGATTGACGAACCTGAAACCGCTAAACTTCGAGAACAGTTCCGGGCAATGTTGAAGCACCGCATGGAGACCCTCAACGACACCTTTGAGGCGTGTACGTGGTATCGCGATAATTGGACCGAAGATCGGGTTATCCTCCGTACGGCGACGTTAAATTGAAAAATATAACGGTGCTGAAGCCAAGTACATGAAAACCGATGACGTTGTTTGTTCAGTAAAGCAGTCGCGATTCAGAGATCACTCCTACATTCCGTTGAAATCAGCCGTGTTGTATGTTATCATTACCTTATAGTAAATTTGAAAAATAAATACACACTTTTAACCTGCGGTAGGTGCGGTTTCCTAACCGCACCGATGCTGAGTGTAAAAATAATTACACGATCCACTATAATAACTTGCTTTGTGAAGGAGAAAACCGATGCAAGAACGAAATCAGGAACTTGTTGATAAATATTATGCGCGCGGTATAGCCGCCAGCGAAAAAGGCGAGCTTGAACTTGCGATTGAGGACTACACCGAGGCGATAACACTGGACCCGAAGTTTGCCCAAGCGTATTATCAGCGCGGGCTTGCTCACGCTAAAAATGGCGAACTTGACAAAGCCGTTGAAGACTATACCACAGCAATAGAACTCAAATCAGATTATGCTGATGCCTATTATAATCGGGGTGGCGCGTTTTTACGTCTTGGAAAACGGGAAAGGGCCGAAGCCGACCTGACAACTGCCAGAAACATGGGTGTCGATGCCATCACCGCCTTAGATAAAATACTAAAAGACTACGATCGCGCATGGAAAGTTCTCGGTAACTCATGAAATATTTGACAATTGAAGATATTCTGATCATTGCTGTAGGACATGTAGGTAACTATCAATTGTTGAATGAAAATCAGTTGCACTATTTGATTGAAGCAGTTGGAGGAAAATTTGGTGATACAGACCTATTTCCAACTATATTCCAAAAAGCGGCTGTGTATGCCCACCATATCATTACAGGCCATATCTTTTTGGATGGAAATAAGCGTATCGGTCTAACGTGTGCGCTCCGGTTTTTAGAATTGAATGGCTACTCTCGTCGTCTCGACCTTGACGATTCGATCATTGAACTCGGTCTTAAGATTGCGGATGGATCTATCACCGATATTGACACAATCGCCGAGCGTATACAATCGTGGATGCTGGGATTCATGAAAATCGCTATTCGGAGACCGTCCTTACCGGGGAAAATAGCAGAATTATAACAGTCTATGCAAAGAGGTGAACCCATGGATAAGAGATACCGTATTCAGAACGTTGAGACGATACCGAGTCCATCGTTGGTTGTCTATCTCGCGCAGGTTCGATATAACATTGAACACGCAATCGCTACTGTTAATGGGGATGTCTCAAAACTCAGACCGCATGCGAAGACACATAAAACCGCAGAGATTGTCGCTATGGAACGCGATGCCGGTATCCTTAAGCATAAGTGCGCCACGCTCCGCGAAGCAGAGATGTTAGCACAGAACGGCATCGAAGATATCCTGATTGCCTACCAGATGGTAGGACCGAATATTGACCGTTTCGTAATGCTACAGGTGCGATACCCTGATGCGGATTTCAAAGTCGTCGTCGATCACTCAGAGGCAGTGACAGCACTCTCATCGGCAGTAACGAAACACGGTTTAACCGTTAAAGTTATGTTGGATCTGGATGTCGGAATGAACCGGACGGGGATACCTGTCGGCGATACTGCTGTGGATGTCTATGCACAGATCGAAGCTGCGGACGGATTGCAAGCGTGGGGGTTACACGTCTACGATGGGCATATTCACGATGAAGATGTGACTGAACGGAGAGCGTCCTGCAACAAGAGCCTCGCACAGGTAGCGGAGATGAAAGATAAACTTGCTGCCAAAGGTCTTGATGTGCCGTTGGTGGTGATCGGTGGCACGCCGACATTCCCGATCTATGCGGAAACACCGGGAGTAGAGGCATCACCCGGAACATTCGTTTTCCACGACCACGGTTATACAACCCATTTTCCCGACCTCGGTTTTACGCCTGCAGCACTGCTCTTGAGTCGTGTAATTAGTATCCCAACGCCGCATCGGATTACGCTTGATTTGGGGCATAAAGCCATCGCCGCGGATCCTGCTGGGGACCGAGGTGTCGTCCTGAATATTGATGATGCGGAGGTGGACATGCAGCACGAGGAACATTGGGCAGTCAACGTTCCCGACAGCACACCGATGCACATCGGACAAGAGATTTACGTCTGTCCGACGCATATCTGTCCGTGTGTCGCGCTCCATCCGTTTTATTACGTTGTCGATAGCGATGGGTATTGTCGAGGGACATGGGAAGTCACGGCACGCAATCGAACTCCTGCTTGAATCTAAGAAACGTGACGCTCAAGGCCAAGGAAAGAATGGGGCAGGGACGTTCGCACCCCAACTGATAAGCGTCCACAGGACTGCCATACTGAATTCGCCGAAAACCATGCCTAAGAAAAATGGACGGAGCCGTTGATACTGCCGAATACCGCTGTAGCGTAAGAGCGGCGTTTTAATGCTCCACGCAATTAAAACAGGAAACCAGAACACAATCAGCGTCCACGAAGCCGATAACGCATATCCAAGCGGATGAAGGGGCCACCACCAATATAGCATTCTCAAGATAACCAAACCTGTTGTCACCAAGATACCTACGCCGAAAAAGAGTCCGCCAGTTGTGTGATGGGCTGCACCTAACCCCTCTATCGCTGCGACGTTATCCCGAAATGCCCAAAGTGGATTCCCACGATAGGTGTAGTTATACATATAGTTCGCACCGTGTTTATATGGAAGCCATAGATGGATAACTGCTGCACACAAAAACGCCAACGTACAACCTAAAACGAACACACCTACCAGCGAACGGGATGACATCCCGACCCGATCCCTAATTTTTAAACCGTCTAAGAAGCCTGTCAGGATTAACCCACGCTGGTCGCGGGTGAAGATTGCGTCAAGGAAAGATAGCACGGTTAGACTCTGTGCCCCCAATGACGCTTTGCTCGCGATGAGTTGATACAAATCTATGGGTCGGAACGATGTTTCTGTCATTAGTAACCCGCCTTCTGCTGTACTCCGTGCCATCACAACCGCAACAATACAGATATAAACCAGTATCTCAAATGCCGCAAAACCTAAATTCAGTCCGGCTGCATAGCACCACCCGACTGCAAGAATCAGACTGATGATGAGTCCCCAAACTGCCGTTCGATAAGGCAGGAGTTCGTCAGTATCATCTGTTTTGTTTCTCGTGAAGGCATCGCGAAAAACGCGTCGGAAATGTGGAAACCCCATATAGATAAACGAAATTATTAGCACAACGTAAGCACCTGCGACTTGGTAGCCGATATAGAGTCGGGTCGGATAGAGCGGCATGCTACTGACCCGTAAACCGAACATCGCTGCAACGATGTCTTGGAACCGGGTAAGTAAAAAGAAGAACCATAGACTGAACAGCAGTTGTGTCGGTAGGAGGTAGAAAAACCCTATCGCCGCGAAAGACAAGAAGATAGGTGTATAGGCGATGGCATTGAAAGGTTGTTCTGTGAAATATTGGTTAAGCAGATACCGTAGCGACACATTCGGAATTTGTGGCCAGATTTCATGGAGCCCGTTTAAGGTAAAAATGAACGCAGGCAGTGCGAACCCTAACCACATCAGTCGGTTCCGAAAGAAACTGTGTCCCTCGTGGACGAATTCAAGCGGGAGAGAGACTAACGGAAATGAGAGTTTCTCGTTTTCAATCCACTGTTTGCGTAAAATTGCTGCTAAGCAGAGGAACGCCGTGAACACAAAAAAGACAAGGACACCCCAAGCACATAACGGTTCTAACCATGCGCGCCACGGAATGCTATCGCCACCTTGCATGCCTTCATAAAAACTGATAGCGATAGATGCTTGACCTTTCTGTTCAGGCGAGAATGGGATTAGCCACGGCTTGATATGAGGAAAAAAGAGGGTATCCCAACTGTTGGTCTCGTTGGTGAAGTAGTTGACTGCAATGAGTGCTGGAATCAGTTTTTCCATGACCCCGCGCGATGAAATCATTGAAGCAACGAGCATCATACAGTAAATACACATCAACTCGCGCGGTGAGAACGTAAACCGATTGTTGAGTTTGGCAAGCAGCCGATTCCCTAATACAAGAAAAAAGAACAGCCCGATAACGGCTGGCGGTAACTGTAAAAAACCGATTTGGATGTAGGTGATCACAAGTTCCGCATAAGAGACGATGCAACAGATAACGATGACGCAGCAGATACCGAGCAGGAGAGAACGCCCTGATATACGATTTTCGTTTCGGGAGAGCAATATCACACCGTCCTACGTAAGATTTGAGAAAGTTTACCACAATGTCAGTGGATTGTCAAATGCGATCTCGTGGCATCGGCGTGTTAAAATCTGCCGCGATACCGATGTATCAAGAGCCTCACGCAAGTATGTTTACTATTTTTTGTAACCTTTTTGTAAGTGGATACGTTATTCAAAGTATGAATAACTTTGCTTATCTAAGGACTGAAGCAATGCCGAACCAATCGCTCCAATCCTTTGCTGAAATTAACCCACTTGTCGGATTGCCTCCAAAGACGCTGCGTTTATATAATGCTTTGGAAATCTTTAAGAAGAGATATTGTTCTGCCGATAATCCAGACTGGTTTCGCATGCCCAAGCGTGATCCGCTTCTTCAGAAGATCGGATTTTCTGAAACGGATATTGAGAACGGGATCCAAGAATTGGTACAGGCAGACCTGTTGGAAATTCAAGAGGGGCAAGACGCAAGGTGGTATTGCCTGAAGTAGTATGCAAGCCGATGAATGTCCTGTGAAAATTCCGTATCTGATTTTAGCCTCTGCCTCGCCTCGACGCTCAGCATTGCTAACACAGATCGGGTTAACGTTCGATATACACCCGAGCGATGCTGTAGAACCGCCGCATGATGTCCACGCCAATAAACCCGCAAGCGAGGTAACACAAAAACTCGCTTTACTAAAGGCATCAACCGTCGCACAATATTATGATGACGGTTTGATTATCGGCGCAGATACGCTGGTATCCCTAAATGGTAAACTTCTGGGTAAACCGACTGACGATGCCGATGCCTTGGCGATGTTGACCACCCTCAGCAACACGTGCCACGAGGTCGTGACCGGTGTGGCATTAATCGACGCATCATCAGGACGCGAACGTGTCTGGTCAGAAACGACGCAAGTCTATTTTCGGAAATTACAGAGTGCCGAAATAACGGCATACATCGCGAGCGGCGAACCATCGGATAAGGCTGGCGCGTATGGAATTCAAGGACGCGCTGCCGCTTTCGTTAAACGTATTAATGGATGTTATTTTAATGTCGTTGGATTACCCTTAGCGAGTCTCGTTGAACATCTCTCGGATTTTCAATCCAAGGAAGATTAAGAATATCCAAAACTTGGGGTCCGTAATGAAATGGAGGGGTTTTTGCTTGGGTGTTTCTTTGGATTTAAGATATGCATGTTAATTGCTGATTGCACGCTATTTAACCGCAAGGTAAATTAAAAAAAATGTCGGCATCTAAAAATTACACACCTACCGACGGATACACCGAAATTGTGAAGCCCGGTGAGATGGGCATTACGAAACTCCATTTCGGGATTCTTACCCTCACACCTGACGCAACATTCTTTGACCATTCTGATGATACCGAAGTTGCCTTGATCGCTCTGGGAGGCGACTGCACCCTCTTAGTCGGACATAACGGCAACAAGGCTTACGGAACTTTGGGACAGCGTCGCGATGTTTTCCATAGCGAGGCTTGCATAGCCTATATTCCACATCACACAACCTATGAGATTCTCACGCGTGAAACGGGTATCGAAATTGCCGTATGCAAAGTACAATCTCATTCGGAATCCGCGGCGGTTATTTTGGGAGAAGGTGAGACAATCGGTGAAGATGAGACAAACCTCAGGATTTGGGAAAACGTTTTTTCGGAGGGTTCGGATATCCGTGTAAACGGCGAAGCGGTCTGCTTTCAACGATTCCGAGATACTGATGACGTTGCAGTCTACGATGTTACGCGCACCACTGAAACGGTGCGCGTGTCGGTGTATCACAATGATGTGTTTACTCTTTCAGAACACGATAGCCTTCTGACCTTAGCTTCCAAGGGCATTGGCTACCAGTTATGGGTCCAGCCAAGAAAATGAAATATGAAGAGGACACTACTCGCCTTCGATGAGTTCGCCACCCTTCTTAAGAAAAGCGACAGCACTCCGCGAGATTTGAACCTTGACCTCTTGGCTATTTAGTTCCCCAACGGCAATTAGAATAATATTCTTATCATTGCTCAACCCAAGGATCTTGCCGTGCAGTCCCCCGTTGGTTACGATTTCGTCACCCTTAGATAGGTTCTCCAGCATATTTTGGTGTTTTTTGCGTTTCGTTTGCTCCGGTCGAAATAGTAGAAAATAAAAGATAACACCCATCGCGATAAACGGAACGAGCATACCTGTTATTGCGTCCATAAGTTTCTCCTAAAGAATCAGCATGGCATCGCCATAACTGTAAAAACGGTAGTTATTTTGGAGTGCTTCTTGATACGCCTTCTCAATCAGATCGCGTCCAGCGAAGGCACTCACCAACATAAGTAAAGTTGATTTCGGTAGATGAAAATTGGTAACCAAGGCATCTACCACGTTAAATTGGTATCCGGGATAAATAAAGAGTTCACTGTAGCCGCTATAAGGATTAACAGTTCCGGTTGAACCAGCGGTTTCAAGTGAACGCACGACTGTCGTCCCGATAGCGACAATTTTCGAGCCTGTTTCGCGTGCGATGCGAATCCGGTTCGCTGCTGTTTCAGTGATATGAATATATTCGGCGTGCATCTTGTGTGTCCGAATATTTTCGACCTTCACCGGTTGGAACGTCCCAGGTCCGACATGCAGTGTTAACGTCACGATCTCTATCCCGTTACCCTTCAATTCTGCCAGCAGTTCCTGAGTAAAGTGCAGTCCGGCTGTCGGTGCAGCGATCGCACCTTCCGTAGCGGCATAAACAGACTGATAGCGCACCCTGTCTTCAGCATTTGGTGGACGACGAATGTAAGGCGGTAATGGCATCATGCCGATGTCCGTAAGGACAGCTAAAAACGTTTCGCTGTGATCGTAATTGAAATGGACGATACAGTGTCCATCCTCCGGTTTCGCGAGCACTTCTGCTGTCAGTTTCGCTTCACCGAATACAATCCGTGTCCCGATCCGAAGGCTCCGTCTCGGTTTCGCGAGTACTTCCCAAGTATCCGTCTCGGTTTCTCGGATGAGGAGGAGTTCTATCTTGCCACCGGTTTCTGCCTTTTTACCGATGAGCCGTGCTGGTATTACCTTGGTGTCGTTTAGGACTAACACCGAATTGCGCGGTAAGTGTTCACCGATATGTGAAAATTGTGTGTGATGGAAAGCACCGGTATCTCGATTGACTACCAAAAGCCGTGACGCATCACGTTGTTGAAGCGGACTTTGCGCGATCCGTTCAGGCGGCAGATGGTAATCAAAATCTGTAAGTTTCATAATTACGGTTGAGAGTGGACCTCTCCAAAATTCACATCGAATCGAACAACGATGCTTGCGAACCGACAGGATAGTCGAAATACGTATAAGCCGCATCGTTTGCGACACGGCCGCCCGGTGTCAACGCTAAGAACCCTTCTTTAATGTAATAAGGTTCGTAGACCTCTGCAATCGTGCGTTCATCCTCACTCAAGGCGATGGCGAGTGCCTTAAGCCCTGCACGTCCGCTGAATTTCTCAATAAGCGTCTGAAAATAAGCGTAATCTTGTGCGTTTAATCCGCGTTCATCGATGCCAAAGAATTCGAGTGCCTCCTCCGCCACCTTAAGCGAAAGTGTACCGTCTCCTTTAACCTCAGCATAATCCCTAACGTTAGCGAGCATCTTATTCGCAATACGCATCGTGCCGCGTGAACGACGAGCCAATGCGTATTCTGCGTCTTCGTCGATATTAATGTTGAGCTTTGAACTGTTGATTCGGATGACTTTTTGGATGTCCCTTGGTTCGTAGTAATCCAAATGGAGACGGATACCGAAACGGTCTCGAAATGGACCCGCGAGTTGACCCTCACGTGTTGTCGCACCGACAAGCGTGAAGTGCTGGAGCGGAATTTGAACGGAATCCGATGCCGGTCCCTGACCGACCGTTAAATCGAGTTGATAATCTTCCATCGCAGGATAAAGCGATTCTTGGACGTGTCCTTTCATCTGATGGATTTCGTCAATAAACAGGATGTCTCCCTTTTCGAGGTTCGTCAAGGTCGAAGCGAGATCGAGTCGTTCCATAACAGGTCCAATCGTCTGTTTAAAATTACTCTGGATTTCATTGGCGATGATCCTCGCGAGTGTCGTCTTACCGAGTCCCGGTGGACTGACGAGTAAGACATGCTCAAGTGCGTCTCCACGCTTTTTCGCAGCTTCAATGTGAATACGGAGCTGCTCTTTGGCTCTATCCTGTCCGATGAATTCGTTTAGCGTTTCCGGACGGAGGCTATATCCAAAGTCGTCCTCTTCATTTGCTAAATGGGAGAAATCTGGTATGTTGTGGTTATCCATTTTATTTCATCCGAATACGAAGCGTCCACGCCAATGCGTCGGTGTTGGTGAGTATTTGTATGCCTAAAACCTAATTTCGGATATAGCGAAGTGCTTGTTTGACTAAGTTATCCCGTTTCGCAGAGCTGCCAAGCACTTTTTGTGCTTTTTCAACGGCTTGTTCTGCTTCAAGTTCTGATGCACCAAGATTAACAAGGATTTCGATCACCTCTATATCTGCTGCCACGGATTTTTCCGTATCTACCGCGCCTTCCAATTTTATTTTACCAATCTTATTTTTCAGCTTGGTAATGATAACTTGTGCGTTGTCTTTGCTTAAGCGTGGCACCCGCATCAGTGTAGTCGTATCTCCACGTTGGACAGCGCGTTGGAATTGTGAAGGCGACAACCTCGAAACAATATTTTGCGCGAGTGCCGGTCCTACACCGGAGACAGTCAGTGCCAGTTCAAAGATTTTGAGAGCATCCATTGAGGTGAAGCCGTAGAGCGTTATCTTATTTTCACGGTTCTGGTAATAGTGCGTATAGAAGGTAACCGTCTCGCCTATCGGCGGTAGACCGGTTATAACACGCGGTGTCACATCAACCGCATACCCGATGCCGTTGACATCTATGATAACCTGTTTTATATCCTTATGGACGATAGCACCTTTGATATAAGCAATCATTTTTTAAACTATTAGGACCTCTCTCTGCTCTCCATTACATTCCGAGCAGGTTTTTGATTAATTCCAACGGTCTTATGGTCAATTATGTTCTGCCTTTTATCAGAAACCATCGTGAAACGAAGTGGAACGAGGCACGAAGGCTCATAGTCAAGAATATTTTTTTCGGAGTTCAAGGACTTTATAGGAACGGGCATGGCAAAGCGCGAGCGCGAGCGCATCTGCAGCGTGATCCGGACGAGGCGGATCTTTGAGTTTAAGGAACGCTTGTACCATCTTTTGCATCTGAGGTTTTGTGGCTTTCCCGTAACCGACGATCGCCTGTTTAACTTGCGTAGGTGTGTATACAGCAACCGGGCATCCGGCATTCGCCGCCGCAAGTTTCACGATACCTTTGACCTCACTAACACTAAACGCACTACTCCTGTTTTTACTAAAAAAAATATCTTCAAGCACCACATTCTCAATAGCGAACTCTGTGATCAAATGCGTTATGACATCGTAAATCTCTTTCAATCGCACCTCTGGTGCAGTTCGCGGACTCGTACGGATGTTACCGAAATCACGCGGGACCAGACGGTTGCCGTGAGACTCAACCACACCGTATCCTGTATTCGCAATTCCCGGATCAACGCCAAGAATTATTTTTTTACCGTTCCTTGCGGTTCGGTTCGGTGCGTTTTGCATCTGATGTCCCTTCCAATAGAGATCTCCTCCGCTACATTATACCTTTGTTACGCAGCGGCTTCTAAAAGGTTATCTGGAATATCGAAGTTGGCATAAACCTTCTGAACATCATCAAGGTCATCGAGGGCATCCATGAGGCGTAGCATCCGTTCCGCTTCTTTCCCTTCGAGCCTCACTGTGTTTTGTGGAATCATGCTAATTTCAGCGAGTTGAACTTCGGCGGCGGTCTCCTGAATTGCCGTCAAAACGGTATCGAACATCTCGAAGGGTGTAACGACTTCCATACCTGTGTCGGAGGCGGTTACATCTTCGGCACCGGCTTCGACTGCGGTCATGAACAGGTCCTCTTCATCGATGCTATCGGGCGTAACGACGATCAATCCACATTTATCGAACCCCCATGCGACGCACCCGCGTTCGCCGATCCTGCCTTCATGTTTACCAAAAACGTGCCGAATCTCTGCAACCGCGCGATTGCGGTTGTCGGTCAAGACTTCTATCATCACCGCAACACCGCCGGGACCATAGCCTTCATAAAGAATTTCTTCGTAGGTTTCACCCTCAAGTTCACCGGTGCCACGAAGGATTGCCTTGTTAATGTTATCATTCGGAACGTTGTTCGATTTCGCAGCCGCGATGGCTGTTCGGAGTCGAGGATTCGTGTCTATATCACCACCGCCGATACGCGCAGATGCTGTAATCTCTTTGATCAGTTTTGAGAAGAGTTTGCCGCGCCTGGAGTCATTTGCTGCTTTTTTATGTTTGATTGTTGACCATTTAGAGTGTCCTGACATAATCTGTGTCCTTTCTAATGATGAAGTTTTCTATTTTAACATATCACATATACAACCGTTTGTCAAGCGAAACGCTAACTGCTGTTTTTCAATGGACAAAAATTCGATTGTGTGTTAAACTTATTATATCCCTTGTTTGTAAGGTGTTAAAGGGGGTTCGTTATGTTACCTTTTGTTCTTAAAGTTGCCGACCGTCCAGTGGAACGGCTGCAGTGCGTCAATGCTGAAAATGAACCTATCGATGTGAATGTCCACATTGAACTATATTCCCGCGAGCTTAACCGTGTTGCCGGGGATGGGGCAGCGCAGTCTCGGCGGTTGAATGAGTTAATTTATGCGACTTTCGTTCAATTTCTCCGCGATAGTGCGGAACCGGAAATCTTTCTGCCGTTTGAACGTCTTGTCCAACATTCCTGCCGTCAGTATCTATTGATCCTTTCTGCCTCAAGTTCTCATGAGCTCTTTGAGATCTGCCAGATGCAAGCAGGGTCAAGTTCCTCTGTACTGAATTATGGCGAATATGAGATAACAATCAAACCGCGCCGACACGTCTTAGATACCACAGCGTATCTGGTCGCACCCGATAAATATACGCTCTTTATGCGGAAGGTCCAGGAAGACAATACCGTTCGGATCTATCGAAGCGAATTTATTAATCTAAATCGCAACTCTCCGCCACCCTTTAAATTCGATACCCGTGATATATTGGAGAATGTCCAACTTGAACTCGGGAGGGCAAGAGAGCAAAATCTGCCGATAGAACAGTTACTCATGTTTCCACCGAATCCCGAAGACACAAACCGGCAGCACCTCATTAAATGTCCAGAGTGTGGCGGCAGAGTACGCAGGCTCGGCAGGGAAGCCAATTTCTGCTTAGAATGCGATTGGGACAACCTACCACCTCTCAGACAGGCACGATGATTTGCGAGTGTGCTTTAACTTTGGCTGCCAAGTTGCACGATATGAAGAACAATGACGGTGTTCCCCACCGCAAGAGCCGCGCCGACAACGGTTTGGAGAAACGTGTGTCGTTTTCGGTAAACCCGTGCCCAAGAGATCAAAGGCACTAACAAGAATAACCATCCAAATAGTGGGTTAACGAGCATGACAAGTACAGTAACGCAGCCGGTGGCAACGCTACTGTGAAAACTGATCTTCCAGAGCGGCGTAATTGCCGAGAAAATAACACTATTCGTAATATACGCGACACCCGCCCAAACGATTTCACGCGCCGCACCCAGCCGGTACAATAGAAAAGTCCCCACAATCATACTGATAAGCGTACAACATAAAGGTAGAAACCGTTCTTCTCTATTCTGCAGATGGAGATCGCTGACTTTAGAAAGCCGAACCATGACGGCTATTGAAAGTGCCGGTAGAACGGTGACGAATAGCACGACGATCGCTAACCAGCGGAGCGCGTTTTGTGGGTCTGCGTGTTTGTAGACAACACCGGCAGCGGTCGCAATCGGAACCAAAAACGGACTAAAGAGAACAGAGGTCCCCCACGCGATGCCTGCCGGTATCGTTGATAAATTGCTACGCGCCATCTATTAATCTGATGATTCCAAGGTTTTGAAAAAATTGACTAAATCGGATCCATGGCGACTCGCATTGACCGCTTTATCAATTTTCACAATCTTTCCTGCTTTATCAATGATAATTGCCATCCGCTGGATTTTGCCATCTGGAGCGTCCGTCGCACCGTACAAGAGCGCGAGATTGCGTCCGGTGTCCATCAAAAGCGGAAAATTCAACTGATTTTCTTCTGAAAATTTCTGATGCGAATCTACATCGTTGTGCGTAATCCCGAAGACCTGGGCATCATATTCTGCGAAACCACTCGACTCATCACGGAGCGAGCAAACTTGCGCCGTTCAGCCACGCCCGAAATCGCGCGGGTAGAACGATAACACGACATTCTTTTTTTCGATTAACTCGCTGAGTTGATGGGTTTCGCCTGTGCTATCCGTTGCGATGAAATCTGGAGCAGGTTGTCCAACTTCTAACTTCGGTAGCACCTTCTTAAGCAGAGCAACGACATCTTCGCCGTGCGTTTTGACCTTCACCTGTTTATCAATGGCGCGGATGTATCCCGCTTTGTCAATGATAAAGGTCGCCCGTTGTGAGGCATTGAAACGCTCCATAACACCGCTGTACTGATTGCTCACCTCAAATTCGGTATCTGCTAACAGCGAAAACCCGAATTTCTGTTCCTCTCGAAACCGTTTATGTGAGCCAACAGAGTCAACACTAACGCCGAACAGGACACTCCCTGTCTCTTCTATCTCGCTCAAATTATCCCGGAGCGAGCAAAGTTCGGTCGTTCAGCCACCGGTGAAATCTTTCGGATAAAATGCGAGGACGACGTTCTTTTTTCCGAGGTAGTCACTGAGATTTCGTTCGGTCCCTTCTTCATCTTTCAGTGTGAAATCTGGGGCAATCATCCCCACTTTTAGTGTGTTTGGAGCTGTCACTGCCTCCTCCCCTGATACTGTTGCAATCAAAATGGCTGTCATAACGCTAACAGCCAAGATGCTTACATAAAACTTTGTTTGAAACATTAAACTATGCCTCCATTCGTCCCATGATTAATTGATATTATACGTTATTTTCTACCGTCTGTCAAGCCAATCAGATTTACTATTTTGCGATGACACCGTGTTCTTCGAGCCATACTTTCAGAGGCACATCCGCGTCTTTGGGTGAAAAATGTCCGTTCGCGTTCGTGCCGCCGCCGAGCAGTTGTTGTCGGATGGGGTCGTTTCGCTCGAACATCTCCTTCGGAATTGTCATATTGTCCTTGCTTCGGAGCCAACGATAGCCGTAGCCGTAGAAGAGTCCTTTACGTGTAATTTCGGAATCGTTCTCGCTCCGGGCGTGCCATAGGCGACGGTCAAAAAAGACGGCATCGCCGGGTTTACAACAGACAGGCATCGCGTTTTCCGGCATGGATCCGTCCGCTGGACGTTCAAGTTTGTCCCACAAATGGCTCCCGGGAATCACATAGAAATTCCCGCGTCCGACTTCGGAACAGTCGGATAACCAGTAGACGACCTTGATGGAGAGACGCGGACGTGGTGAACTTTCGATCTCAATATTAACGCGTCCGCTATCTTGATGCCAACCGAGGGGTCCCGGTTTACCACGAACCGCCTCCGGACGCGGCGGTGTGACAATGAAATGGCTGTGATAGGAGTAGATATTCCATCCCAGAATGCCCCACACCTTTGGGAACGTTTTGTACCAATCCAGAATGTTTACGAAAATCTGGTCTCTGCCGAGGAAGTTTGGAAAGAAAAAATTCTTGTGCGCGGTCAACTGATTTTTGGTATGCGGGTCATAACCGGCATCAAGATGATCCTGATAGATGCTATCAACCTGTTTTTCAAGGCGTTCAACGAGGTCTGACGGGAGCGCGTTTTCAACGATGAAATATCCATCCGCATTTAAGATGTCGCGCTGTTCGTCCGTAATCTGATGTTGTAGATGGCGTTCATCAAGCATAGATTCAATCTCCAATTCGTCTCCATATTTTGTCTCAGTACACGAACCCGTTAATCCGGCAAAGGCCCTTCTATCTGATCCACGAGGTGGATAGAGTGGATGACATCACGGAGGTCTGTCAGCGGGACTGTCTTGCTGCGGACACTGTCAACAAAATGTTGGTGCATCGTTAGCACACCTTCATAACTCGGTGAGTCGCGCTGATCAACACCGTCAACTTCCCAACCGCCCATCACACTTCTTTGGTTATCCTCATGAATTTCGATTTCTTCCGGAATCTTCATGTAACAACCGATACCGACACCGTGTAATTCGGAGCGCAGCACACGTCCACCCGATGCGCGACTTCCGAAAAGCACACCTGTGACATTATTATCGAAACGGACGAAGGCGGTATAGAAGTTGCGTTGTTCCGCGCCAAAAGTGTCGCGATGCGCCGTGACTTCCACAGGTTCGCCACCTGCCATATAACGAAGTAAATCCACGACGTGGCAGACATCGTTCCAGAGGGTCGTCGTAAATTCGCGATTCCCGCCCAACATCTGTTTATTAAAGGTGGTGACGGCTAAGGTCACGGGCCCCTTTTCTGCGACGCGCCGCATGGCTTCACGAGTAACGGCGGCGTATCTGCGCTGAAATCCCACCATGCAGTAGACATCATTCGCGATTGCTGCCTCAAGTAATTGTTGCGTTTCGTCGCTGTTTGCACCCGGCGGTTTCTCTATGAAGAGATGCTTACCAGCGTTCAGACAATCCAAAGCGGGTTGCAAAATCCACTTCTCGTTCATAACACAATAGACAACATCTAAATCCAAAGTATCCAACATTTTACGGTGATCTGTGAACGTATGCGGGAACTCGTATTTCTGTGCGACTTGCGCCAGCTTTCCTTCATCAAGTTCACACGCGCCAAGCATCTCAACATCGTCTTCCAGACGGTTAACGCTCGGATAATGGGCACCTTGACTGCGTCCACCTGCACCGATAAATCCTGCTTTAAGCATTGGGAAGTTCCTCTCCGTCTTAGTATTCGCTAAATCATATCCACGAAAGTGTCCGTACTTTACCACAAAGTCGCGTCGATTTCAAGAAAATTTTTCAGCGGTTCGATTGTGAATAACACCCCGAAAGATTCCTAAAAAATTGTAGTTTAAAAATTTGAATTGTCTCGCTGTTTTGTGGTATTCTTAAAACGACAGTGATTCTCAAGCAGTCGAAACGTTCTCTGTTTATGGAACAATTTGAAACTGAAAAGGAGATACGCATGCCAGTTTTTGATGCAGAAGCCTTAGAATTTTGGGAAGAACACGGTTATGTGGTCGTCCCGGAAGCGGTGCCACTTGAAAATTGTCGCGCTGCTGAACAAGCCGTCTGGGATTTTCTTGAAATGGACGGTGATGATCCGGATAGTTGGTATCCTGACCCGCCACGCCGGAGTATTATGGTGGAAATTTATCAACACCAAGCGTTGTGGAATAACCGTCAATACCCGCGTATTCATCAGGCGTTTTCAGAGATTTGGGAAAACGATAAACTCTGGGTCAGTTTTGATCGGGCGAGTATGAACCCGCCTGAACGTCCAGATTGGAAGTTCACCGGTCCTTACCTCCATTGGGATATGTCGTTGGACAATATGCCGGTGCGTTTGAAGGTGCAAGGTGTGCTATATCTGGCGGATACACCCGGCAATCAAGGGGCGTTTACCTGTATTCCGGGTTTCCATCGGAAGTTAGAGGCGTGGCTGAACGACCTCCCAGAGGATGCGAACCCGCGGGAAGTGGTCAGAGAGTACCAAGCCGAGGCGGTACCGGTTGCTGGGAAAGCCGGGGATCTTGTAATCTGGCACAGCGCATTACCGCACGGCAGCAGTCCGAACTCCGCACAACGTCCTCGGATGGCACAATACATCACGATGTCGCCCGCGCCGAATGAAGGCAAGGATACAAGTGAGGGGCGCGTCAAAGGATGGAGCGAACGGCTAACCGGTCTCGGAAAAGAGCAGAAAGAGAAAGAGCATTACCAGGGTAAGACCGCCGAATTGACACCGCTCGGAAAGAAACTCCTCGGACTCGAACCCTGGGTTGCGTAAGGTCTCTTTGTTGTTAAAGAATACGGTGGGTGCCTGTGACGCTCACTGATGTGCAGCTCGTGCATGAAGTAGAATTTTTAAATTTACCTTGCGGAGAAGTCAAGCGAGTCTATGTTTTAGAGCCAAACTTGTAAGAGTCGCCTTCCACTTCGTTTCAGGCTTGGTTTTGATGCTAAGAGGACACACTCATGACAGATTTACTCGCAGCACGCGCACAGATGGCGATGTCACTGGCATTTCACATCATTTTCGCGGTCGTCGGCATAGCGATGCCGTTGTTGATGGTGATTGCCGAAGGATTGTGGATCAAGACACGGGAGGAAGTCTACCTCACGCTGGCGAAACAGTGGGCAAAAGGCACAGCTATCATGTTCGCTGTCGGAGCCGTCTCCGGTACCGTTCTCTCTTTTGAACTCGGTTTGTTGTGGCCCAATTTCATGGCGTACGCCGGTCCGATTATCGGGATGCCGTTTTCACTGGAAGGGTTAGCATTCTTCCTTGAGGCGATCTTCTTAGGACTTTACCTCTACGGTTGGGAGCGTATCCCGAAATATGCACACTGGTTCGCGGGTATGATGGTGCTGCTCGGTGGCACCTTTTCCGGTATCTTCGTTGTTACTGCCAACGCTTGGATGAACACACCTACCGGCTTCTCTATCGTCAATGGCGTGGTGACAGACGTTGATCCGATTGCAGCGATGCTTAACCCCTCCTCATTCAGCCACGCACTCCACATGACGATCGCTGCATTCCTCACAGTCGGATTTGCAGTTGCTGGCATCCACGCCTATCTCCTCAGACGCGACCCGGATAACCTGTTCCACCGTCGGGCTTATGGGATTGCCTTGAGTGTCGGTGCTGTGTTCGCTATCCTGCAGCCGATTTCGGGGGACATCAGTGCGAAACGCGTCGCGAAGTACCAGCCTATCAAACTCGCGGCGATGGAGGCACAGTGGGAGACAGAGCGCGGCGCGCCTTTGCGTATCGGCGGTATCCCCGACGAAGACGCTGAAGAAACACGATACGCACTTGAGATTCCGAAGGCACTCAGCTTCCTCGCACATTCCGATTTCAACGCAGAGATAATCGGGCTTAAAGCAGTGCCACGCGAAGACCGTCCACCTGTGACAATCGTACACTTCGCATTTCAGATTATGGTCGCTTGTGGGATCGTGCTGATTATCGCTGGACTCCTTGGCGGTTGGCTTGCGTGGAAACACAAAAGTCTACCAACCCAACGTTGGTACCTGCGGTTCGTTACATTCTGCACGCCACTCGGATTTATCGCAATTGAAGCGGGTTGGACGGTCACGGAAGTCGGACGGCAACCGTGGGTTATCTACAATATCATGCGTACATCGGAGGCAGTAACACCGATGCCGAATCTTGTCATCCCCTTTGTTAGTTTTACAGTGCTTTATATTTTTCTCTCAATTATTGTTTTCGTCCTCATGCGCCGACATATCTTCCAAAGTCCACGCTTGTAGGGGCGTGCAAGATAGGAAGCATAGGTGTCAATTTTAGAAGAAAAACCGCCTCTGACCCAGGCCCGGTAGGTTCGGTTTGCAACCGAACCGGATTCTACGCGGAAAACTTGAAGACTTAAGAACCTCTCCAGTCCCGTAGGGGACGGTATGTCTATAGCAGCTAAAAGGTGAAGAGAGTCCTATGTTGACCCTCGAATTTTGCGTCGCAGGTGTGATGCTTATCTCCTTGATTATCTATATGTTGACGGGTGGAGCGGATTTTGGCGGCGGTGTTTGGGACCTGTTCGCAACGGGTCCACGGACGAAAGCGCAACGCACGCTTATCGCACAAGCCATCGCACCCATCTGGGAGGCGAACCACGTCTGGCTGATCGTAATTGTCGTGCTGCTTTTCGTGGCATTTCCAGTCGGATTCGCCGCGATGAGTACGGCATTACACATTCCATTGACGCTAATGCTTATCGGAATTGTACTCCGAGGCTCAGCATTTGTGTTTCGCACCTACGATGTCCAATCCGATACAACACACCGCCGTTGGAGCCGAGTCTTCGCTATCGGGAGTGTCATCACGCCTGTGATGTTGGGGGTTACGTTGGGTGCGGTTGCGTCTGGCACAATTCATGTTGACGTAGAAACTGGTGTCGTAGAGACCGATTTTGTCTCAGCGTGGTTCGCGCCGTTTCCGTTCGCGATCGGTTTTTTCACCTTGACGCTCTGCGCACTGCTTGCGGCAGTGTATCTTACGCTGGAGACGGATGACCCAGAGTTACAAGAGGATTTTCGGCGACGCGCCCTCATCGCAGCGGTGAGCGTCGGTGCGATGGCTGGATTGAGTTTTATCTTATCCGCTGACGGGGCACCGACAATTCGGCATGGACTCGGTAGCGCATCTTGGTCAATTCCTTTTCAAGTCTTGACGGGCGCGACGGCATTGTGGGCAATCTGGACTCTTTGGAACCGTCAATTCCGACTCGCACGTCTCCTCGTCCCGATACAGGTGACACTGATTATCTTCGGTTGGGGATTGGCGCAGTATCCGCATCTTGTCACACCGGACTTAACCTTTTCAAATACGGCTGCACCAGATACTGTACTACGTCCGGTACTGATTGTGCTGGGTGTCGGCATTGTGCTGTTAGTGCCTGCGTTCTGGTATCTTTACGCTGTATTTAAGGGGACATCTCGAAAAACGAAGCAAACTGAATAGGAGATCGGTACTTACCAAGACGACTCGGCGTGAATCCTTGAAGATAAACGCGCCCGCTATACAAACACAACGGGCGCGTCAAAAGAAAAAAGTTGAGTGTTTTTTGGACCTTAGAGCCAGTGATACCCGCCATTGATGCATTCGGTTGGACCGTTCTGACACGGTGTCAGGGTCGCACCGCACCCCGAGCGTTTACACGTCTTTGTTTCCGTATGAAGAGACGCATTCGGATCACACGTCCAATACCCGCTGCCACAACCGTTGGAACACAATGGCACATGGTGTTCTGTCCGTGAGGATGCACCCGAACACCCCGTGTAACTCGCACCACCACAAGGAACTAACGTTGGCGGATACGTGTGCGTATGCTGCGAACACTCGTAATACCCCGAAGAGTTGGTACACGTGTTACCATTAGCATCGGTCTGTGTACACGACGAAATATACGTCTTATGGTCATGTGACTCCTGACACTTATAGCCAGAATGCGATCCACATGTATAGGTGCCATAAGTGTGATCACCACTCACGGATGTTAAATGCGCACCACACGCATGATACGACACTGTCCCATTACACGTCCCCGAATTACTACAAAGACACGGTGAAGAACAATGAGACGTACAATGCCCACGCAACGCTCTTACCACCCGTCGCAAACGCGGTCAGACCGACACCAAACGCAGACGCAACCGTCATCGTCGAACCCCGCTGAATCGAGGCTTTGTTCGCCTCATACTTCGTACCTAACTTATCCATCGCATTACCCCACTTGTCTACTTTACGCGCAGCAAGCAAAGTTTTTGTGATTTCCTTGGCTAAGTATCCTTCGTAATTGGTCAAAGGTTCATAATCATCTGCAGAGGACAACACAGTAAACAGTGAAAGCAGCGTCAGAAATACAAGTGTCGTAGAAAATAAACGCATTATCTGTTATCCTCCGGTATAAAGGTTGAAGGTGTATAAGTCGTCGGCGCATTTGAAGGTTTATACTTCGCCCGAGGAAAACTTGAGGGTATATCCATTTCCAAGAGCTCCGCGTCGTATTCCCATGTTATCCACCCCAACTTCATTAGATCGAAATCTCGGTGAGGTCTCTCCAATCGGCGCGACTGCGGAAAACTGTGAAAGTGCTTCTGCCATTGACGAATGACCGCCCTCGCTTGAGCGGCAATCGGGTTGTGGAAATCTCTCTCATTGTAGTAGAATGCCAGGTAATGGCTTCGTGCAAGTTCGTTGGCTTCCACGTCATCAGCTCGGAAGGGCGGGATCCATTCCGCACTCCAATGCCCCCGATCTATCGACTGCTGGCGAAGTGCCTCAACAGGGTGCGATTGTAAGAGCGCATGGTGGGGGTAAATGACTTCACCCTCGGAATCCGTCTGAGAGGTTTCGGACCCGTCCGCATCACCGATAACAGGAGCGGGGACATCATGCGGTTCCGCGTGCGACGTACCATCAGCATGGAAATGCCCATCCTGTTCGGGCGGCTCAACAACAGTCGCTTCGATTGTCGGTTCTTCTGTCGGTTTCTCTAAGGGTTCTACCACCTTGTAAATCACTATCGGCTCGGGTGGGGGTTGTATCAAGAGCAGGTAAAGCCCGACACCTACGATTGCCACCAGAAACACCCAGATCGTTAGTTTCCAGTATTTTCGGAGTAACATGTTTATCTCCTTATCACCGATACACGTCTGCATCGGCGGATTATTTGACGACTTCAGCATCAGCACCAAACCCCGCAGTCGCTAACGCAGAGATTAGCACAGAACTTTTAACTTGACTCTTGACAACGACGCGTCTATCTAAAACCGAGACCGAGACGATCTCCAATTCACCTTCTACTTTACCGAGTGCCGACCGCACTATAGGCTTCGTTGACATGATACTCTGCGTTAGGCATGTTATCATCGTACCAAACAACCAAGTAGTTCGAAGCACTGGTTACATTTGCCATATCAGGGTATGGCGGTGCGGTATTGGGTGTCACGGGGATAATAAGGATGGCGATCCCCAACAAAATGAGGAACAGAATGGTAACAGATCGGACAATTTTCATTGGGTATCTCCTCCTTCTTTTAGAGCTTCTCTTGCACGTTTGATGGAATCGGGTCCGAACTTTAGCGTGATAGGCGGTGCAGGGACATACGACGGGTCGTGTTTTCTCGGTACAGAGGCACGTAACTGCTCCGGATCTATCCCATTCATCCTTAACAACGGGTCATCTACCAAATCCCTCTGGAGTTTCTTTAATTTGTCTCTATACTCACCTTCTCCGTAGTACCCCTGGATGAGTTTTCCGGCAAGTGTATGGTGTTCCCAAAAAGCGTCATGTCTCTCCCAAAAGGGTATGTCAAGGTCTAACAAGATTTCTGCGTGTCTGCGGATGGCTTCTTCTGGGTTGTCAAGGAATGACATATCCCGGGCTTTCGGGGCTGCGTTGTTTTTTGCGACAGGTGTCTCTGTCTCTACAGGTGACGACTCCGCCACGGGCTCATGCGTTTCAGCGTGCCAGGTCCCATCCGCATGGGTATGTCCGCCTTGTTGCTGTTGTGGCGGTTTCTCAACAACAGGCGTTTCTGTTGTGGGTTCTTCCGCCTGTTTCTCTAAGGGTTCAACCGCCTTGTAAATCACAATCGGGTCAGGTGGCGGTTGTATCGCAAGGTAGTAAATCCCCACGCCCACAATCGCCACAAGGAACACCGAGAGCGGTAGCCAATACTTTCGGATAAACATTTGAGTCCTCCTTTATTTCACAACTTCTGCACCGAACCCCGCTTTCGCTAACGCGGTTATCAGCACATCACTTTTGACGTTACTTTTCACAACAACTTTTCGGTCTAAAACCGAGACCGAGACGATCTCTAATTCACCTTCAACTTCACTGAGTGCCGACCGCACTTTTTCAGCACACCCGCCTCAGTCCATACCTTCAATACTGAACGCAATCACCTCGGTTGAGGGACCGCAACCGATCAATAACATCACAACGACCAACAATAGGACAGACGATAAACGGATAACAGACATAGTGATACCTCCACGGGGTTATAAGTTATAAGGGGTAGGAAACCGTCTTATGGAAAGTCCGAACACCTCTTAACTTATAACCTACCACCTTTTCACAATCGGGCGGTTGGACATCGGGAACACACGGACTGCGTGGCGAACACTTCTCTGTTTCCGCACTCGCACGGTATTTCAAGAAAATCGACACCGAAACCCCCAGTCCACAAAGAAAGAGAATCAAAGGGATTTGCTTTTCAAAGCGGTTCTCCTTCAAACAAAAAGTCGCAACGCGAGGGAAAACATCATATCTTTCACAAAAGTTAACGATATTCGCAATCGAAATGTGTAAAGGGTCGCGTTCGATAAAATACAAGATTAAACGATAAAATACAAGATTAAACGATAAAATACAAGATTGATTATACCTTGTGAAAAAAGTTTTATCAAATTAAAATTTCAAAAAATGTGTTTTTTCGGATATTAGCAAATTTTTTGCATATTTTTACCAAAAGTCCCTATTTTGTCAGAATCAGGATGTTTGAATTGATATTTCCAAAGTTGTGTGTCAAAAATTTTACACGCTTCGCATCGTCGCCTCGTGCTACGCTTTTCCCTTGATTTACCGTTTCTTTCCTGCTAAACTAAAAGAAAACTGAGGCATCTCGTTTTCTGTCTTTCAAACCTATCCCTTGAATAGCGAGCGAAGTTCATATCACATTAGTAGTCTGTCCACCTTTGAATTGTAGGTGGATTCGTTTGTAGTAGTGCGATTTATCGCACTGCTTCGCAGTGAGAACGGTTCAGAAACGGGCAATGAATGGTTTCCCTACTACGAGCGGGGTTACTCTCAATTTTAGACTGGACAGGCTACTGACAAACATAAAAAGCAGAATCGGTTAATCTATTGATAAAAAATAACATTTTCCTTGCAGTCTCGGTGCTGCTGTGTCTCTTCATCTTAGCAGAGGTCAACTATCCGCAGCTTACACCGCAATCTCAATTAGCACTCTTCGCGATGTTCGGGTTAATAGTGGTATTCTTGAGATACCCGATCCACTCGCGTTTTGAAGGCAATCCTCTTTTCCAAATTCTCGATGTCGTGCTGATAGGGAGTGTAATCTTCTGTTTCGGCTATGTTTTGGTGCAAACGGAACCGGTTTTTAAAGGCTTCTGGTTAGACGGTAAATCCCTCGGTGATCGGGCTGGTGCGGAATTGTCGCTGGATTACGTTGTCGGTGGCATCGGACTCGTCTTGGTCCTGGAAGCCACGCGCCGTTCTATCGGCATCGCGCTGCCGCTACTCTCTTTCGCATTTTTCCTCTACGCCAGTTTCGGGCAATTCATGCCGGATTGGCTGTTTCCACACCGCGGCTATTCTCTCCAACGTATTGTAAGTCAGACGTTCCTACACAGCCAAGGCACTTTCGGTGTCGCGCTTCGGGTGATGTTCACCTATGTTTTCCTTTTTGTGCTATTCGGGACGTTGTTAGAACGTACCGGCGCGACCGGTTATGTTTTAAATTTGGCGAGGCGTGTCTTCGGTTCAAGTGCCGGCGCGCCTGCGAAGGTCGCTGTCTTAAGCAGCGGCATGATGGGGTCGTTGTCGGGTTCCGCCGTGGCAAACACCGCGACGACGGGAACCTTTACGATTCCGTTGATGCGACGTTCCGGGTTCCAACCAGCAATAGCAGGCGGCATAGAAGCCGCGGCGAGTTCTGGCGGCGCGCTCATGCCACCGATCATGGGTGCCGCCGCGTATATGATGCTCGAAATCGTGGAACCCTCCGTCACCTATCTGGAGATCATCAGGGCAGCACTGCTACCCGCAATCCTTTACTACACCGGAATGCTGTGCATGGTACACTTTGCTGCGAATGCCGCAAAGGATACACAAGTTCGTGATTCCGAAGAAGCGAGTCCCGACGCACAGAAAGAAAAAGACGACAAACTGCTGACCGTGCAAGGCGGCATCTTTTTCGCTGCGTTTGTTACGCTTATTGTGTTCCTGCTGCTCGGTGCTACGGCGTTCCGTGCAGTGAGTTGGAGTCTACTGGTTATCGTTGTGATAAGCCTGTTGAACTTCTTCATCCAGAGAATCCGTAAGCAACAGACGACAACAGAGACCGCATCTGGCATCTCGGAGTTGCGCAAAGGTGCCGACTTTTTAATAACACCTTGTAGACGTGCAGCACAGAGCGGCGTTTCGCTCATCGCAGCCGCAGCGTGCGTCGGTATCATTCTCGGCGTGGTGACGCTAACCGGTGTCGGTAGTAAATTACCGTCAACGCTTTTACCGCTCGCCGCGACGAACCTAATATTGGCACTCTTTTTCTTGATGATCTCGACAATCATTTTGGGGATGGGGCTGCCTTCATCGGTCTGTTATCTGTTGATGGCAATCTTGGTGGGTCCCATACTTCTAAGATTGGGTGTCGTTCCGCTTGCGGCGCACTTCTTCATCTTCTATTTCGGGATGATGTCGATGGTGACTCCACCCGTTGCATTGGCAGCTTATGCCGCGGCGGCTATCGCGGGTTCGGGGATAATGGCGACAGCATTCGCGGCGTTCAGGTTCGCACTCGTCGGTTTCGCTTTGCCTTACACCTTTGTATTGCGTCCGGCGTTGCTCTGGCTAAGCGATGACGGGAGCGCACCAGCACTGTGGACAGTTATCGGAAATTTCTCACTGACACTCGTTGGAACGGTTATTTTGGCAGCGGCTATTGCGGGGTATATCTTTAGCAAATTATCGTTATGGGCGCGCGGCCTGCTGTTTATCGCGGCAATTGTCCTCTTCTTTGCACCGACTACTATGCAGTTCGTGTGGATTCACGGAATCGTCGTACTTGCAAGTATTCCTATTTTCTACTATAATTGGCGGCAGAAAGGAGGCGCGTCATGAAAAATCGAATGAAATGGTTGTTGTACGGTCTGCTCGTGCTGCTGTTTCTGCTCCACAACGATTTCTGGTTCTGGGAAACACCACAAATTATTTTAGGGGTCCCCGTTGGGCTGCTCTATCATATCGCGTACTGCCTTGCCGCGACGTTACTGATGGCTGCCTTCGTCAAAGCACGCGGAGATTGGGGTGAGCAATGAGTCTTGCTGTCGTTTTTATCTATCTTGCTGTGGTGCTGATGCTCGGCGTTTTGAGCCATAAACTTTTCCGAAACACCGGCGAAGATTACTTCGTCGCGAGTCGGACAATCAATTGGTTTATCCTCTTGATGACGCTTTTCGGCACGAATATGACAGCCTTCTCGATCCTCGGGGCATCCGGCGAAGCCTACCACAGAGGCATCGGTGTCTTCGCTTTGATGGCTTCTTCTTCCGCAATCGTTGTACCGTGTGTGTTCCTCTTCATCGGAACCCGTCTCTGGCGACTCGGAAAACGGTTCGGTTATGTAACGCAGGTACAATACTTTCGAGACCGGTGGGAATCCGACGGTTTAGGACTCCTCCTATTCATTATATTTGTGCTGCTCCTCATACCGTATCTGCTGATTGGCGTGATGGGTGGCGGTGGTACATTGGCGACACTCACGGACGGCAAAATCCCGCAGTGGATAGGCGGCTTACTGATATGTGCTGTTGTCCTCAGTTATGTCACCTACAGCGGTATGCGTGGCACCGCATGGGTGAACACGTTCCAAACGCTCGTTTTCATGACCCTCGGCGGTATCACCTTCTTTGTGATTACGCATCGGATGGGCGGGTTGTCAAACGCAATCTCTAAAGTTGACCCAAGTCTACTGATACAAGCCGAACATATTAAGCCGTTGGAATTAATGACCTATCTCTGTGTTCCGCTCTGTGTCGGTATGTTTCCGCATATCTTTTCACATTTCCTAACGGCGAAAGATGTCGGATCCTTCCGTTATGCGATTATTCTATATCCGTTATGTATCGCGATCGTGTGGATTCCGAGCGTCTTGCTCGGCATACTCGGCAATATAGATGTCCCCGGTTTAGAGGGATCACAAGCAAACAACGTCCTGATTCAGATGATCGGTATCCACGCCCCCGGTGTCTTAGCCGGTTTCTTAGGGGCAGGTGTCTTCGCTGCGATTATGTCCTCGCTCGATTCACAGTCGCTTGCTATCGGGAGTATGTTCACACACGATATTATTGGTCACTATCGTCAAGAGGCGTTTTCGGAGAAGCAGCGGGTCTGGGTCGGAAGATTGTTTGTAAGCGGTGTGCTCTGTGTCACCTATCTCATCTCGCTCATTGCGACACCGAGCATCTTTAGGCTGGCGATCTGGTCCTTTACCGGATTTTCGGGTCTCTTTCCGATTGTCGTAGCGGCGTTGTTCTGGCGGCGTAGCACAAAATCCGGCATATTTGCTGCAATTATAAGTGTTATTGTGTTATGGCTCTATTTTTTCCTTACGAACTGGCAGACACCGGGATATAGTGTCGGTGGAACCGGGGTTATGCCTGTCGCTGTACTCATCGTTGTTTCGTCTATCACCTTGGTAGTCGTTTCGCTGTTCACGAAACCGCCGAATTCACAGACGCTTGAGAAATTTTTTGATTGAGAGGAGAGTGGTAAATAATGATGACTTTGAAAAAAAACGCTTGGCTTTATTTCGTTATGTGTCTGGTGTGTCTGTTCGCATGTCAAGAAGCCGAAGATCCGATTGAAGTTGAGCAGGAACCTGAGGAAACAGTTGTTATCGAATACGGAACAGTTTCCGGCACCGTCACCGATGCCGGAAGTGGACAGCCTATTCTCGGAGCGACTGTAACGCTATACGGATTATCGTTCACAACGGGTGTAGATGGCACTTTCGCTTTTCACGGTATCCCTTACGATAATGCGCACGTCTTGACTGTTGCGGATGTGGATTATAAACCGTATAGCCAACCCTTTGCATTCAATCAGCCGCGCTTGACTGTGGATGTCGCTTTAACACCACTCAGGGACCCGGAAGCCGAGATACGAGAGTTCTTTGACCATTTTAGCGACCTTCTCGAATCGTTGGATATGGATAACATTGAAGCGATCCAATCCCTCTTTTCGGAGACCTACGTCGCTGCAGACGATCCTGCGACGCTTTTCGGTGTGGCATCAGGCATTATTCCTGAAAATTACGAAGATGTCGTGCCAGCGATGACGCAACTCTTTGCAGAGTACGTCTTGCTTGAATTTATCTTTAAGGATATAGAGATAGATGTGACAAATGCTCGGAAAATGGCAGTAACGCTTCGGTTGGATATAGACGCGGAGAAAGGTGAGCAACGCGACTTAAGGGAACTCAAGGCACACTGTAAATTTGAGTTCCGTCGTGAAGGGTCGGATTGGAAGATTGTCTATTGGCAGCTGCTTGAGTTAGACATCCGTTTATAATTCTGGTATCCTAAAGTTCAGACAAGGCGTTCGCGAGTGCCGCGAATTCCGTAATATCTAATGTTTCGGCGCGCCGCTGTGGGGCTATACCGAGCTCTTCAAATATAGCACCTAATGCCTCTGCTGGCGCGAACCGCCCCCGCGCCAACGCATTTTTCAGCATCTTCCGTCGCGTCCGAAACGCTGTCCGGACGACGTTAAAGAAAAGCTGCTCGTTTTCTACAGCGACCTTCGGATTTTCGCGCATCGTCAATTTTAGCAGCGCGGAGTCAACTTTCGGTGCGGGATAGAAACTTTCTGGCGATAGTATCGCGATGAGTTCCGCTTCGGCATGATAAGTGATACCGATGGTCAAGGCACCGTAGTCCTTCCCTCCCGGTCCCGCAACAATTCGTTCAGCGACTTCTTTCTGCATCATTAACACGCAGCTATGAATCTGTTTATGATGTTCGAGGAGTTTCCACAGGATAGGTGTTGTAATACTATAAGGCAGGTTTGCGAGCACTTTAAATGTAGTAGGTGCTTCCTCAGATAAAAGTGTGTTGAGTTCTAATTTCAGAATATCGGCATTGATGAGTTGAACGCTCGAAATGTCTGACTTTTGTAGCGGATATTTGCTTGAGGGTGTCTTTGTTTCGGGTATTTCTGCGGATTTCTTCAAGGTCACTTCGTCCGTATGCTCAGGCACGTCAAAACGGGATTTTAGTGCCTTATAGAGTAATTCGTCTACCTCAATCGCAATAACGTGTTTGGCGTGGCGTGTCACCACTTCGGTGAGACACCCTAACCCTGCACCGATTTCTATGACGGTGTCAGTGTTTGTCAGTTCTCCGGCTTCGAGAATAATTTTGAGGATTTCTGGATTAACGAGAAAGTTTTGTCCTAACTGCTTTTTCGGACGGGTGTGATTGAGAGTGAAAAAATCGCGGACCTGTTGTTCGTTCATTTCAGATATACGGTCTATTGCGCGCTGTTTCGTATAGACACAACCTTTGTCAGGATGGCATCTGCCACGTCGCGCTTTGAGGAGAGTGGGAGTTGTTCGCAACTGCCGTCTTGGTCAAGTAGAGTGACGATGTTCGTGTCGACTTGAAACCCCGCGCCTTCCGCAAGAATATCGTTTGCGACAATCAGATCGCAGTTTTTGCGTCTCAATTTCTTTCTCGCGTTTTCAAGAAGATCGTCCGTTTCGGCGGCGAAACAGACAACGGTTTGGTGCGTTTTCTGTTCACCAAGCACCTGCGCGATGTCCGGGTTTCTTTCAAGCGGGAGTGTCAACGTCTCCGCGGTTTTTTTGATTTTATGCGGTGTGAATTCGTGCGGACGATAATCGGCGGGCGCGCCTGCCATGATGACAACATCCGTTTCATTGAACGCCTCCAGAACGGCATCGTACATCTCAAGCGTCGTTTCGACGTGCTGCGTCTTGATCCCAACAGGTGGGGAGACAGTAGCAGTCCCGCTAACCAACTGCACTGCAGCACCGCGCTGTGCCGCCGCTTCAGCGACAGCGTATCCCATCTTACCGCTCGAACCGTTGGTGATAAATCTGACCGGATCGATATATTCACGCGTCGCACCTGCCGTAACGAGAACGCGTACACCTCGTAAATCCTGTCTTTCCCAACTCATATTTGAAGTTAGGATATGACTGGCACCTTCAAGGATCGTTTCTACGGTATTCAAACGTCCCACGCCTTCATAACCACACGCGAGATCGCCGCTTGCGGGTTCGATGAAATGAACACCGTGCGTTTTTAGCCTCGTGAGGTTCCGTTGAACGAAAGGGTTCTGGTACATGTGTCCGTTCATGGCAGGGGCGAGGAGTATCGGACAGTGGACGGAGACCGCGATAGTCGAGAGTGCGTCGTCAGCGATGCCGTTTGCGAGTTTACCGATAATGTTCGCTGTCGCAGGGACAATCGCGAGCAGATCGGCACGGTCAGCGAGATCGATATGCGGCGGTTTCCAGTCTGTGCCTGCATCAAACAGGTCCAGGAGGACAGGGTTCCGTGAGATGACTTGGAATTGCAACGGTTGGACAAGCCGCGTAGCGTTTTCTGTCATCACGACGTGGACAGAGGCACCATGCTTGACAAGTTGACTCGCTAAGTCAAGCGATTTGTGGATGGCGATACCGCCGGTAACACCTAAGATAATCGTCCGATCTCTGAAATCCATATCTTTTCTTAGCGTTGAGATTTAGCCATTTGTGCGCGTAGTTTTTCCAATTCTGCTTCAGCTGTTTCTGCGCGTGCTTCAGCTGTTTCTGCGCGTGCTTCAGCTGCCTCTTTCAGGTGCTGCTCCTCCAGAGATGTTGGAATCGGCGTGCCATCCGGCAGATACGGACGCAACAGCCTAACGTGCGTCCGGTGCTGTTCCTCGTAGCGAAAGTAGAGATTTAACGCTTCACTGAACAGACCGCCTTCCGCATCCGGTTCCATCTCAACAATAGCACCCGATGGGTCCTGCCGCCATCCGCGAAACTCCGCAGGTTTCTTCAGCTCCGGTTGATGTATAAAGTACTCTTGGACACCTATATCATTGAGATAAACGCCAACTTTTTCATCACTCTTCGGGCAGGAGACCC
>JAAXHL010000213.1 GCA_012270865.1 Candidatus Poribacteria bacterium
GAAATATCAGATAAATTAATCTTCATACAGTTTATGCTACAGTGCGTAAGTCCCATGTGATTGGTGGCGTTATAGTGCGTTGAATTATATCATATCTCAAAAATTCGTGCAAAACCTTTACAATATTTCTCAAAAGCAGTATAATAGTTTTCAGCAATTAGCCATCAGCCGTCAGCAGTTAGCGATTCGCCGTCGGTTGGAACTATCCGATTCAAATCGGATCTACCGGAATTAGGGGAACAGTTGTGTAAAGGCAGGATATAAATGAAACCACAAGATGAAAGCAGACCTAATATTGTGCTTGTCGGTTTTATGGGAACTGGTAAGACCTCTATAGGTAAACGACTTGCTATGCAACTCCGAATGCACTACGTGGATACAGATGACATTATTGAGCGTGATAGTGGTCGTCGTATCAGCGACATTTTCTCGGAGGATGGGGAGGAGACTTTTCGCGAACTCGAAAGCGAAGCGGTTCGTAAAGCGTCAAAATTGGACAATTACGTTATCTCTACTGGTGGTGGTGTGGTCTTGAGGGAGAGCAATATGACGGAGTTGAGACGTAACGGCATCATTTTCTGTCTAACAGCGACCCCCGAGGAGATTTACCGACGTGTCCGACATCAGTCGCATCGACCGCTGCTCCAGACCCCTGATCCGCTCACGAAGATAAAAACGATGCTCGAAGATCGACATGCGTACTACGTGAAGGCAGATTATATGGTGGAAACGACGGGACGCTCGTTCGGAGAGGTGATGGCGTATATCAAACGCGTGTTTAAAAAGTGTTAGGAATCAACGATGAAAAAGACCTTACGCGTGGAACTTGCAGAGAACAGTTATCCGATTGTTGTCGGTGCGGGGCTGCTGAACCGAGTTGGTGAATTTCTTACGCTGGACGTAAAATCGAATAAGATGCTGATCGTTTCGGACGCGTTTGTTAAAGCGCGGTACGTGCCTATCGTTCAGCGCAGCCTGGCCGATGCGGGATTTGACGTAAACACGGTAGAAATTCCGGTCGGTGAAGCGAGCAAATCGTTGGCGGAATTCTCTCGGATACAGGATAGTTTGGTAGCGCATCAACTTGACCGTGGTTCAACGCTTATTGCCCTTGGTGGCGGTGTTGTTGGCGATTTAGGCGGATTTTCGGCGGCGGTTTATATGCGCGGTATCTCTTACGTCCAGATTCCGACGACGCTGCAGGCACAAGTCGACGCGAGCGTCGGTGGTAAGACGGCGATAAATCACCCGAAAGGCAAAAACCTCATCGGTGCGTTTCACCAGCCGAAGTCGGTTATTATTGATGTGGATACGCTCAAAACTTTACCGCAACGCGACATCCGAGCAGGACTGATCGAAGTTATCAAGATGGGTGTTATCCGTGATGAACCGCTATTTGAAATGGTTGAGAAACATCTGGAGGCGATCTTAAATACTGAGACGACGAAGTTGATTGAGATGATCTCAAGTGCGTGCTTGAACAAGGCGGAAATCGTGGCGAAAGACGAAAAAGAGAGTCGTTTACGGATGGTGCTTAACTATGGACATACTTTTGGACACGCGCTTGAGGCGTTGACGCATTACAATAGATACCGACACGGTGAGGCGGTCTCTATCGGGATGAATTGTGCGGCGCAATTGGCGGTTAATTTGGGGATGTTCCCCGAAACCGATTTTCAACGGCAGCGTTCGCTTTTGAAGCGTGCGAAATTGCCGCTCACTTTTCCGGACGATCTTACGCCAGATGCGCTCTGTGATGCTATGTATTTAGATAAAAAGGTGCTTGGTGGTAAACTCCGTCTCATCTTACCGACACGTATCGGGGAAGTTGTTATTCGCGACGATATAGACGATTATCAGGTTTTAGAAGCTATATCGGAATGTTTTTAATAGTTGTCAGTTACCAGTCACCAGTTGCCAGTTAAGAGGCATTCTATTAACCCAAAACCTCTTCTCTGGTAACTGTTAACTGGTAACCATTCTCGAGGAATATAATATTTATGCTAAAAACGATTCAATGGATTGCGATCTGCCTGGTTTTATGTATGAGTGTTGGCAGTGCCTTCAGTCAAGGTCTTGCGCCGCCGTCGAACGTTACGGCAGTGGACACGCCAAACGACGATGGGTCAAGCATCACGATTACGTGGGACGCGGCGGCTGAGGGAAGCGGTATCAGTGGTTACCAAATCCTCCGTCAGATTGCCGATGGTGAACTTGAAGCGATCGGTGATTTACTGCCTGCTGAAACGGTGATATATGTCGATTCCGCTATTGAAAAGGGTACAGCTTACGCGTATATTGTGCGTGCTGTTAGCGAAGCAGAAGCGACAGTGGATTCTGAACAGACTGCTCCAGTTGAAGGAAAAGGTGAATGGTTTCATACGGGCAAAATCCCCTTGCTTATTGCGATGCTGCTTTTTTCTACAGCGATTGTCTGGAATATCTATAGTGCGCGAAGTGGTAAGGAGTTGTTTGTACGGCGTATTCCTGGCTTAGAGGCGGTAGATGAAGCTATCGGCAGAGCGACGGAGATGGGACGTTCCATTTTATACAGTACAGGCTTGGGGGGTGTCAGTGGTGTCGCTACGATTGCGAGTATGACGATTTTGGGACAGGTCGCTCGGCGGACAGCGGACTATGAGACTGCATTACGTGTTCCGTGCCGGGATCCGATTGTCCTAAATGTGGTGCGTGAAATGGTAAAAACTGCTTATCTTGAGGAAGGGCGCCCAGATGCTTATAATGAAGATGACATCTTCTTTATCACCGAAAGCCAATTCGCCTACGCTGCGGGTGTAGAAGGGATGATGCTCCGCGAGAAACCGGCAGCGATATTTTTACAAGGTACATTTTACGCTGAATCTCTTATCCTTGCCGAAACCGGTAATTCTGTTGGTGCTATCCAGATCGCTGGAACAGATTCGGAACACCAACTCCCATTCTTCATTGCCGCGTGCGACTACACCTTAATTGGCGAAGAACTTTATGCTGCGAGTGCGTACCTTTCCAGGGAGCCGATGTTGCTCGGAAGCCTGAGAGGTCAAGATTGGGGAAAACTACTTATTTTCGCTGCTATCGTATTGGGCGTGGTGCTTGAATTATTTGGTGTTAGTTGGATTACAACGCTTTTACAGCGGGTAAGTTAGGAGGTTTTATGAAGCGACAAGTCCCTTTAGTTCTCTGCTTTGTTTTCGGGATTGCAATGATCTTCACACAATTCAGCCCGCATTCATTTTCGCAAGGCATTTACGAGGAAGTTATCAGTTGGGCATTGATTATTGGTCCTTTTGCGTTGGTATTAGCAACAATAACGCTGATTCAGACGCATGCGGCGCGAATTCAGCGTCGAACAGAACATTGGCAGTACAGTTTTGTTGTATTCGCGGGTCTGATTATAATGGTCCTGATCGGTGTTCCGTTTGGACCGCAGAATACTACATTTGAGTGGTTATACAACAACGTCCAAGTACCGATGGATGCGACGATGTTCTCGCTTCTTGCCTTCTTCATCGCCTCAGCTGCCTACCGTGCTTTCCGTGCCCGAACATTTGAAGCAAGTTTACTATTGATTACTGCTCTGATTGTGATGATGGGAAATGTGCCTGTAGGAGATCTTATCTGGAATAAAGCGTTGTCTTGGTGGACCCCTTGGGAGGATGGTGCTTCCTGGTGGCGGCAGTGGATTTTGGATAACCCAAATCTCTCTGCGAGACGTGGCATTATTCTTGGGGTTAGTTTAGGAGTCATCTCACAATCTATCCGAATTATATTAGGAATCGAACGTTCATACTTGGGCGGAGGAGACTAACAAATGCTGAATATAGATCGACGAATTGTTTTTATTTTAGTTGCGTTGGCGGTTATTATTCCGATGTTATTATCCGTCAATTTACCCGTCTCAGTATCTGAACCGACGCAGAAATTCTATGATTATGTTGAAGATCTTCCTACTGGTTCAACGATCATGGTTGCCTTTGATTATGGTCCCTCCTCCTTAGCCGAACTGAATCCTATGGCAAAAGCGTTACTGAAACAGTGTTTCGATAGAGACATACGTGTCATCGGTATTACACTTGTTGTAGATGCGCCTACCTTAGCGAATACCCTTATACAAGAAGTCGCTGCAGAGAAAGGGGCAGTGGAAGGTGAAGATTATGTCTTTTTAGGCTTCCGTCCTGGAGCTGTGCAAGTGATGCTTGGCATGGGGACAGACATCGCCAGTGTCTATGATACGGATTACAACGGGACGGCTATCGGTGAGATCCCGATGATGCAAAATATTACGAACTATGACCAGATTGATCTTCTGGTTGATTTCGCCTCCAGCGATACGGTAGAGTCATGGATTATCTACGCGAATGTCCAGTACAACCAAAAGATCGCCGCTGGGGTCACAGGTGTTATTATCGCCCAGATGTTTCCGTATCTGCAGACCGGACAGTTAGTTGGCTTACTCTCTGGTATTTTGGGGGCGGCTGAGTACGAGAACCTCGTAGGTGCCCCTGATAAAGGGATGCAATGGATAAATGTAGAATCGTTTGTCCATCTGTTGATTGTCGTACTGGTGGTCATCGGCAACATAACTTACTTTATTCATAGGACACGGGAGGAATAGTTGATGGATTTCTGGAGTTCATTTGGAATTTGGGTTGCAGCGTTTCTGACTCTCTCCATCTATAGTGTTCTCTATCGAGACAACCCGTTCTACCGATTTGCCGAACACCTTTTTGTAGGTGTATCTGTCGGATATGGCATTGTCATTTCTATCTATGATGGATTTATCCCGTTTGCGTGGAAACCTTTTGAAGAGGCAATAACTGGGGAATCGATGAGCGGTTTCATTAAATTAATTCCGATCTGTATTGGTTTGCTATTTTTTGCCCGTTTATCGCCTCGGCATACGTGGCTCATCCGCTACCCGATTGCGATTCTTATCGGATTTGGCTCAGGCATTGCGATTCCGAATGTGCTGCGTGCGAACATATTTGAACAGACGCGCGGAACGATTGCACCGTTTGCGGAGATTGCAGCGGGAACGCTCTCTGGTTGGGGTATTTTTGAAGCAGTTCTGATGGTTGTTGGGGTAATTTGCACGCTCACCTATTTTTTCTTTGCTGTAGAGCATCGCGGTCCTGTTAAATGGCTGTCTAAAGTTGGCATTGCTTTCCTGATGATAGGATTCGGTTCGGCATTCGGAAATACGGTTATGGGTCGTGTCGCGTTGCTTATTCAACGGGTTGATTTCCTGCTAAACGATTGGATCGGCTCAATTTTTACAATTTTTTGATCTTTATGGGTATGGCTATCGGAAACCGTCGGAAACCGTCGGAAACCTTCAGCATTTAAGGGGTTTCTGATTAAATCAACACTTCTTTTCTGACTGCTGATGGCTAATCCGCTGACTGCTAAAGTTCAAACCCACACCATTTAACCGCAAGGAAAAATTAAAAATGAAACTTGGATATAGTACGTGGGGGATGCCTACCGTTCCCATAGATACTGCCATCTCTCACTTAGCGAACCTCGGATATGATGGCGTTGAACTTACCATCATCCCACGGTTTACAACTGAACTCAGCACGCTTGATGCTGCGGAACGAAAACGGATTGCGTCTCTGTTGGAACAACATAACTTAGCACTGCCCGCAATCGCGGCACATTCAAGTTTGCTGGACATGGATCCAGAGGCGCATGCGAAAAATATGTGGCGACTCAAAGGTGGTGTTGATCTGGCAGTGGAACTTGCCCAAGGCGATGAACCGCCTGCTGTTAACACGACACCGGGTGGCAAACCGGAGGATTGGGATAGAAACAGAGATTTCCTTGCGGAACGCCTCGGTGAACTGGTTGAATATGGTGCATCGCGCGGGGTTACCATCGCTATGGAACCACATATCGGTGCAATCATTGACACACCCGCAAAGGTGCTTGAACTCCTTGAAATCGTCAATTCCCCCTATCTCAAAGTAAACTTCGACATCAGCCATTTTGATATTGTCGGTATGCCGACGGAGGAGACAGTCGCGGCGTTAGCACCCGTTTCAGCGCATACGCACGTGAAAGACCAGCGTGGCATCGCCCCTGATTTTGAGTTCCTAATCCCGGGTGAAGGTACTTTTGATTATGTCGGTTACCTCAAGGAGATGCAAGCACACGGTTATGACGGATTCATTACGGCTGAGGTGAGTTTTATGGTGCAGGCACGCGAAGATTACGACCCGCTCGCTGCTGCGACACTCTCTTACGAGACACTCTCAAACGCCTTTAAGGAAGCAGGAATTCAGAGAGGTTAAAGATGGGAACCCCGAATATTCTTTTATTGATGACAGATCAGCAGCGTTGGGATGCGATGGGTTGCAGCGGCGACTGGGTACGGACACCGAATTTGGATCGCATCGCGAGTGAAGGCGTTCAATTCACGAATTGTGTTACGACATCGCCGGTTTGTATCCCGACACGGCTCAGTTTAGCGACAGGTTTGTATCCGCATAACACCGGCGTTTGGAATAATATGAACCATACGATGCCTGAAGAAACGCCGACATGGATGCAAGCGGTGCGAGACGCAGGTTACCGCACAAGTCTTTTCGGTAAAACACATCTGCATCCACACGGTGGTGATTTGCGTGAGCGTGAGGGATTAATGAATGCTTACGGGTTGGACGATGTAGACGAAATCGGCGGGCCGCGAGCGAGTGCCAGTACTTTATCTCACATGACAGCGATGTGGGAAGAAAAAGGGGTCTGGGAGGCATACCGTGCTGATTATCGGGAACGGTTCAGTACAAAACCCTATCTCGTGCGTCCATCACCGTTGGAACTCGAAGACTACGCCGATGTGTATGTCGGTCAACAGGCGAAGCAATACCTTGAGAACTATGATCGTCAGGAGCCGTGGTGCTGCTGGGTCAGTTTCGGGGGTCCGCACGAACCGTGGGATACGCCGGAGCCGTACGCCAGCATGTACGATCCGGAGACGATGCCGTCAGCGGTCCCACGTCCACCTGCTGGAGAGCGTCCGCGTGGACATTTAGATAGAATGATGAATCGGATGAACCCAGTGTTTGAACCGGGTGAAATCGGGAGACTCCGTGCGAATTACGCGGGCAATGTCACGCTGATTGACGATCAGATCGGGGAAATCCTTGAGGCAATTGAGGCACGCGGTGAGCTTGATAACACAGTTATCGTGCATACCTCCGACCACGGTGAAATGAACGGTGATTATGGACTGATCTATAAAAGCAATTTCTTGAACGGTGCGGTTCGGATACCGTTAATTGTACGGACACCTAAGGTATCGGGGTTACAAACCCCTCCTACAGGGAGGACACCTAAGGCATCGGGGTTACAAACCCCTCCTACAGGGAGGACACCTAAGGCATCGGGGTTACAAACCCCTCCTACAGGGAGTTTATGTGACAGTCCTGTGGAATGGATTGACATTGGTCCAACGCTTGTTGAATTGGCGGGTGGTGAATTGCAACATCGTCAGTTCGGGAAATCGTTGTGTCCTACGCTGACGCAACCTGAATTGGGACACCGCGATTTTGCGATTTCCGAGATACAAGGCGAGATTATGTTGCTCAATCGGGAGTGGAAGGCTGCTCTTAACACAGATGGCGAAATTTATCTGTTGTTTGATGTGCAAAATGATCCGAATGAGACGAACAATCTTGCTGGCAAACCAGAGGTCGCGGATATTGAAACGGCATTGCGCCTGCAAATCTTGGAGAGACTTGTGCAGACGCAACTGAACAAACCGTTTCGTCAGTGATAGGAACACACCAAGCGGAATGTTTTAACTTGCTTGTTCCTGTTCTTTAATTCGTCCTGCGTTCCTGACGAGTGTTAACAATTCCTCGCCTCGCTTCTCTGCTTGTTCTTCGCCTTCTGCGACGATCTCTGGGTGTTGTTCCAAGATCGCTTTAAGTGTCTGTCGGACGGTTTTGAGGCAACCGTTTTTCACCCAGACGCTTTCGCGTAGGATTTCAGCGAACTGTGCGACAGTAGCAGCGAACTGAAGTCCGGGTGAAGCACCCTCAAATTGGTCTTTAAGGTCTTCAACACGTAATTTCTGACTGACTTCCGTTACCTTTTGCGTGTCCGGATCCTCATACCGGATGGAAACCTTCGCAAGTCTACCACTATCAATCCCTTTGTTGAGTTTGATTTCATAGAGTGCGGTGACACTGTGTCCGGAACCGATTTCGCCAGCATCGGCATCGTCGTTTCTGAAATCCTCGTGTTTCATCTGGCGATTTTCATAGCCGACCAACCGGAAGGACCGGACGGTATCAGGGTTAAACTTAACTTGTACCTTCGCGTCCTTGGCGATGGTCTGCAATGTGCCAGTGAGATTCTCGACGAAGATACGACGCGCTTCGTTAAGGGTGTCTACATAAGCGTAATTCCCGTTCCCCTTCTTGGCGAGCTCCTCCATGAGGGTGTCGTTATAATTTCCCATGCCGAAACCGACTGTGGTTAAGAAAATCCCGTCGTCAACGACATAGTTGCGCACCTCTTTGAGAAGGACATCCGATGCCGTTTGTCCAGCATTCGCAACGCCATCTGAACAGAGAACTACACGGTTAATACCATTGCTCTCTGAATTCCTGCAAGCGAGTTCATATCCAGTGCGGAGCCCATCTTCAAGATTTGTCACGCCTTCTGGGTGCAGAGAATCGATTTTCTCCAAGATGTGTTTTCGGTTCACAACCTTGGTATGCGGGAGGACAACGCGGGCATTGGTGCCGTAGACAACGATGCCAATCTTGTCGGTCGGACGGAGTTGTTTGACCAAAAGCCGTAACGCCTTTTTCACCAATCCTAACCGATTTTCCATGTTCATCGAACCGGAGACATCAATCACAAAGGTGAGTACGGCATCTTTACGGTCAGTATCTGGGACGACGCGCCCTTGGATACCGACACGTAGCAATTGGCGTTGCACGCCTTCACCGAATTTGGATGGCGCGCCCTCAAGGTGCAGTGCGAAAGTGCTATCCGTCGGCGGTGTATAGTCGTAATCGAAAGCGTTGATGAATTCCTCGACCCGTACGGCTTCTGGTGGTGGTAGATAACCGTCTTGAAGGTATCGACGCATTACGGAATAGGAAGCACTATCGGCATCCATACCGAATGTCGACTTGTTGTCGTCTTCAGGATCAATAAACGGGTTCGTTCCGTGTCCTTTAAAGTAGACATCGTGGTAAGCGGCACCGTTGGGAGGACTTAATTCTGCTGACATCAGCATAGGTCTGCTAAACGCAACGGCCTCCGTGACTTGCGCAGGCCGCTTCTGCTTGAAAGTAGGACTATGAAGGGTCAACGGTCTTGGAGCATCCACATACACGTCACGCAAAACCGCACTTTCTTCATTGAGAACATCATCGATAAGCGCATAACGACAGACGAAATCCGAATTTAATTCGACATCGGCGGCGTAGTAAGCGATGTTCGCGCTTGCATGGTTCTGCCTGATCGTAACATCATGGGATGGGGACTCAATGCCGCCAAGTGCGTCCGCACCCTCAATGTCTACGGACATCAAGAAACTTCCGACAGGCTGATTGGTTCGCAAATGATGTGTGTACACCAAACTCTCGTCGGCTCTCTCAACAAGTTCAGCATATTTAATCCGAACGCGACATTCGCTATTATCGGGAATCGGTGGGATCTCCATCTGCAACGCGGAAGTGCCGATTGTCTGTAGCATTTGCAAGTCTTGCGCTTGAAGAATGCGCTTGTAGAACTCGGTTAGCTTCTGTCCTCTCAGTAACTGTAGTTCCGTGAGATTGCCACTCATGCGAATCTCGGTATTCTTTTGTTTCGCACCAGCCGGTAGTGGAAAAAGAAAAAGACCACCGGCAGGGACGTTATTTGGGTTGCTGAAAACGAGATCTACTTCTGTTGTTGCTAACCGACCCTCATCAATTGAGACGTTCACGTGATAACGTTCAACCATCAGTTTTTGAAAGTGAGATACCTGTGTCTCAGATGGGACAAAGAGGCTTCGCGCCAGTGTGTAGAATTTTGATTGTGTCATGGAATCTCTCCTTTTTTACTTTTAGGACTTACGCAATTTTGACTGCAGCCTATTCTGTTAGATCAGGTTTCTCGGAAAACCCAGCGTTCTTGGGACACAAACTAACAGTTTATGCTACAAAAGAGATGGATGCGTAAGTCCTAACTTTTTTAGGTTTGGGATACTTGATACGTGAAAGTATAGATGGTTCAGGCATGTCTGGTTGGCGTTGTGCCTGTAACGCGCAAATGCAATGAGAGGGCGCGTTTTTCTACCGTCTATACGATTAATTAAGACGTTGGATTTTGTGGCAGGTTTAGATATGTGGTACTATTTTCTTCAAGCTGTTGGATGTCGGTGGGTTGTACGGAGTTGGACATACGGACGGACGCTGTGGTCCGCCCGTATGCGTGCTTAATAGGTTAGGCTCTGCCGTAGACAGGGATGGCGGCACCGTTGATGATGGAGGCATCGTCGGAAGTTAAGAAGCATATCACTTTGGCGACATCTGCGGGTGCGACCCATCGGTCGTGCTCTTCGTCTGGCATGGATTCTCTGTTAGCAGGAGTGTCCATAATGCTCGGCATAATGGCGTTGACATTTACACCTGAATCCATGACTTCGGCGGCTAACGATTCTGTCAAGGTGCGGACACCGCCTTTGGAGACACAATAGGCACTCAACCCTGCTTCGCCTTTTAATCCGGCGCGTGCGGAGACGTTGATGATCTTCCCGTAGCTCTGCGCTGTCATGTGTGGGATGGCGGTCTTGCAGCAGAGGAAAACGGATTTGAGATTGAGGTTCATCATGAAATCCCATCTGTCCTCTTCGAGTTCCGCTGTCGGGATTCCGCCGACAAACCCGCCGACGATGTTTATCAAGACATCTAACGAACCGAATTGGGATATGAATTCCGCAATCGTTTTCTGGACTTCGGCTTCTTCAGTAACATTTGCGAATAGGAAGGTAACATTGTCGCTGAGATCAGGGTTGTATTGTTTGAAGCGCTCGACTTCTTCTTCAAATAGATAGGTGACAGCGACAGTATCGCCTTGGGTGAGGTAGGCTTTTGTGACGGCACTGCCTAATATACCTGTGCCGCCGGTGATGAGGACGTTTCGGTTCTGTTTTGTCATTTTTTAATTTCTCCGTTCTGTTTAATTGTTGGCATACGTTGCTATTACATTTTTCATCCACCCAATGGCAGTACAGCACGATAGAAGATCAGAGGTTGATTAACGGTGCGGTATAAAATTACGGGGAATCAAAAAAGTTAGGGTGTGTCTGCATGTTCATTGAAATCATAGTATAGCAGTTTCCACGCTTTTTAGCAAGAAAAAATCTATCTTACATTAGCGAGTTTTATCCATCAATATGCTATCGAACAAGCAGTGCCAGTTCTTCATCTTGCGAATATTCTTCACGTCACGCCGATGCCCGGGTGTTCTGGTAGAATGAGTTTTCCGTTCTCAAGGGTTACGCCGGTATAGGGGTCGTTTGTGATGAGTAGGTTGCCATCGAGATCGGCGTAGTCTACGAGTGGGGTGAGGTGCGCAGCGGCGGTGATGCCGAGTGAACTCTCTATCATACAACCGATCATAATAAGCAAGCCGTGTGTACGCGCGACGTGTATCATTCGGTGTGCTTCAAGCAAACCACCACATTTGACGAGCTTGATGTTGATGCCGTCAACGCATCCGACGAGTGCGGGAATATCGCTGGCGCGTTTGACGCTCTCATCGGCAATAATGGGTAATTCTGAGTTTTCGCGGACGAATCTGAGTCCTGCCAAGTCACTCGGTTTTGTTGGTTGCTCTATTAATTCTACGCCGTATTTTGCCAGTTCACGGATTTTGCGGACAGCCTCTTTCGGTGTCCATGCCGTGTTTGCATCGACATAGATGGGTTTATCTGTGACGCTGCGGAGTGTTTCGATGATTTCTATATCACGCGGGGTTCCGAGTTTCACCTTCAGGATCGGATATGCTTCTGCTTGACAGGTTTTTTCTGCCATTATTTCGGGTTCGTCGAGTCCGATCGTAAACGATGTGCAAGGCGTGTTTTGTGGGTCGAGTCCCCAGAGTTGGTAGAGCGGAACGCCGAGTTTCTTGCCGAGACGGTCATGTAGTGCCATATCAATGGCGGATTTCGCGGCGTAATTGCCACCGAGCGCGGTTTCAGCGGCTGCCATAACATCGTGGATAGCGTCGAGGTTGGTTGTGAGTTTGGGTGTGATCGTTTCTAACGCGAGACGGACTGTCTCAACGGTTTCACCGTAAAACCGTGCGGGTGCCGTTTCACCGATGCCACCATCAATTTCTATGGAGACGACTTGTCGGTGTGTGTCCGTTGCGCGTCTGGCGATTTTGAACGGATGTCTGAGTTGTAGGTTTGTGATTTTGGAGACGATATCCATTTTTTAAATTTTCCTTGCGGTTCGTTCAGATAGGTCGCTCCTTTATAGTAAATCCCATAATTAACTTTACAATGGCGGGGTTACAAACCCCGCCTGCAATGGGGTTGCTTCGTTTAAGGATCGCGAGCACTTCGTTTAAGGATCGCGAGCACAACTCGCTCCTACCAAGAGTAACGGAATCGCGAGGACAGCGTGCTTCTACGAAGAGTAAGGGAAATCACGAGGACAGCGTGCTTCTACGAAGAGGCTGCTTTTGTGCGACGATTTTATTGAGAGATATTCAATGCTTTTAGGTGTGCTATAAAACGTTCCTGTTCGTCTGGATCAATATTTTCGTTTCCGTTTAAAAAAGTCCATGTCCCGAAGAAGATTGCGTACGCCTCTTCTATAGGCGAAACATTTTGCTGATTGATTTCAAGGGTCATCGCCATTTTGTTTGTCTGTTGGATTTCAGGTGTTGTCCGATCTTGAACCGTGGTGATGGGTGTTTTGTAAAGGGTCTTGTTAAACTGTTGGAGTATCCGCTTTAGGAACGTCTCTGTTACCTGATTGCCGCGATAATGCGCTGCGACAATAGGTGCGTTTCCATTTGGCGGTGCATGATTGATTTGTAAGTAATATCCTTCATCAGCGATAGCGTTAACCGTTTCTATTCGTTTTTTTGTCGTCAATGCTTGTCCGGGGGTGTGAATGTTGTAAACCTTTGCACCCGCGAGTTCTAACAGTTCTTTCAAGGTGTGTATCAACTTTTTTGTGGCGGGTGTATCGGTTCGAGAGTCGAGAATGATGACAGTTGATGCATAAGCACCCCCTGCAATCGGATGAAGTTTGGTGCGGACGACTGCTGCTTGATTCGGTGCGATATTGACCTGGTGTTTACTCGGATAGTAGCCGATTTTAGAGATATGCAACGTTGTTTCGACAGGAATTTCCGATGTGGGAACGGTTGTGATGAAGAAATGCCCTTGTGCATCTGTGTGTGCGGTTAAACCGGTGTCCGTATTTAATTGTACGTCTTGCAGCGGTTCGTCAGCATCGGCATTAACGATGCGTCCTTGTAGAATAGCGGTATCCGTATCTGCGAAATGAATTGTCAGCGATTCGCGGGTTTCACCGTAAGAAGCCTCTACGGTTGCTGTGCCGGGTGTATCAGAGGCGGACAGGTAGAAGTGCGCTGAACCGTCTTTCGAGAGTTGAGAGGTTTCTGTGAGTGTCCCGTTTGATGTCTGTGCGTAGAGCGGTTCGTCGTCAGCGATCGGCATCCCGTGAGCATCAAGAGCGGTTACAGTGATACCGACGTAACTTTTCGCATCGGCAGGAAGCGTCTCTGTCCACGCGTGGAGCGTCAGTTTTTCGGCAGGGGGTGCCACCTTGAACCATTGGGGTGCGGGTAGGCTGTGATTGCCGTAATAGTTCACCAGTTCCGTCTGGACGAAATGGACACCGTTTGAGAGCGGTTTTTCAATCGGGACAGTGATAATATCCGTCCCTTGATCGTAGTGATGTGGGAGGACGACATCATCGACTTTAACGCGGATAGCATCGGTGAAGACTTGTTGCCGTTTGAGCATCCATGCGCCGCGTTCGTGGAGACCGTCCATCACTCGAATCTGGAGGTGCGGTGTTTTTGTTTGAACAGCAGATGTATGTTGTGGGTGAACTAAAACCCCTTTCGGGAACCCCGCAGCGACGTAACGTGCGATGCCGAGGAGATAGCCGTAAGCCTCCTGTCTAAGATAGTTATCGTCTTGTAGCCGTGTCTCTTCCTCTGGATTTGAAAGGAAAGATGCCTCACATAAAATGGCTGGACATTCCGTCAGGCGCAAAACGCCGAAACCGGAAGAGGTTACCAATTTGTCCGAATAGAGGCCTGTTGATGGGAAACTGGGTAATTGTAGCGCGTCTGAAACACCTTGTTGGACATATCGAGCGAGGTCGAGACTCTGGCGCGAGTCATCTGCGTCACCGTGATACCACGTAGAGGTATAGTTCGTCTGTGGACTGTTATCAATCCCGTTGTGATGGAGCGAGATAAAGAAATCGGCACCGCTTTCGTTGGCGAGTTGTCTTCGGCTTGCGAGACTCACATAAGAATCATCGACTCGCGTCATAACGACGGTAGCACCGACGTTCTGTAGCATGTCGCGCAGATGAAGTGCGACTTTTAAGTTGACTACAGCCTCACGAACGCCTGTTGGTCCGCGTTTGTAATCGGGAACGTGCGCTTGCCCACCGTGTCCTGGGTCGAGACAGATTTTGAAACCTTTAAGATGCCGAGTGTAAGCGGGGAACTCCGTATAGAGTGGTGCTTCCTGTTCTGTGATTTGTTGACGGCTGGAACATCCCGCGAACAACAGGAAAACTGAAGCGATAACGGCAATTTTGTAAAAGAGACGGTTTAGCATTTAATATTCCATCTTCTCTCTATTCAGGACCAAAGCGAGCAGTTTTAAGAGTTATCAGTTATCAGTTACAAGTTTTCAGTTACAAGAAGTTTTTGATAGTTCTATAGTAAAACCTACAATTAACGAGACCTCTATAGAAGGCGGGGTTAATGAAGATTAAATAAATATTTCGGTAATCATTAGGAATCGCGAGCACAGCTCGCTCCTACCAAGAGGCTGTTTATACATTACCGAATTAAATTCTTAAACTTCATCAAACCCCGCCTGCATGGCCTGCATGGAAGTGTGCGTAAGTCCTATATGTCTATCTGTTGCGTCTGGTTCGCTGTGTTCCGCGACGTTCGAGGATCTCTTTGAGAACGATACCTTGCCGGAACGCTTGTGGCGAAAAGTCGAGGAGCGACGTAACGGGGACTGACCGAATCTTTGCAGGGGATTCCACAGGTACGGGTGGCGGTTGTGCTGCTTTAACCGGCTGCGGCGGTTCTTCCGGTGCAGGTGGTTCCGGTTCTTCAGTAACCTCTGACACTGCCTCCGTTTCCTCCGCGTCCTGTTCTGTCATCATCTGTTCAAATTCGGTTGCGAATGGAAAATCTTCCATAAAAGGCGGCGGTGCTGCGTTATCACCAGTCTCAGCGAGTGTATTCTCCTCTGTTCGCCTTTCAGCGTTCTGCTGTGTCCGTCGTCGGCGTGAGTTGCCTAAAACGACTGATAGGATCACAATAATCAGTGGTATCAGTAGCTGGAGGATATTTTCCATAATTTTCTCCTTTGTATCAGTAACCAGTGGCCAGTAACCAGTGACCAGTTGAAGCGTCCTCTTTCTGGTAACTGGTTCCTTCTTCAGGACTTACGCAATTTTGACTGCAGCCTATTCTGTTAGATGAGATTTCTCGGAAAACCCAGCGTTCTGGGGACACAAACTAACAGTTTATGCTACAAAAGAGATGCATGCGTAAGTCCTATCCTTTATGAAAGTCCGAGGGAATGAGAGGACCGAGTTGTGTCTATCTCTTGTCCGTCTGTGACGGGTGAGGCGATAGACTGTCGCATCTCCGTATCCGCGAGGATATTTCTGAGTTCATAGTAGTCCATAACACTCATTCTTTCGGTGTTAAGTGTATCCGCGATCGCGAGCGGTACTTCAGCGTCAGCCTCAATGAGTTTGATCGTCATCTCTTCAACGAGTGCTTTATTCTCTTCCTCTTCGGCTTGTGCGCGTGCGCGCTGTTCTTCGGCTTTGGCGCGTGCGATTTTGAGTTCGGCTTCCGCTTGGTCGGTTTGCAGTTTGGCACCGACGTTTTCACCGACGTTTATATCGGCTATATCAATTGATAGGATTTCAAAAGCGGTTCCGGCGGCTAAGCCTTTATCGAGGACTGTTTCGGAGATACGGACAGGATTTTCTAAAACAGCCTTGTGGCTATCGGATGATCCGATAGTTGTGATGATCCCCTCGCCGACCCTTGCGCGGATGGTGTCTTCTGTGGCTCCTCCGACGAGTCGGTCGATATCGGCTCTGACGGTAACGCGTGCTTTTACAATCAGCTGTATCCCGTCGCGTGCGACGGCGGTGATGCCGCCCCCTGCATTTGCCTCGTCTTTCGCTGGTATATCAATGATTTCTGGTGTGACGCTAACCTGTACGGCTTGTAGTACATCTCTACCTGCGAGGTCGATAGCGGCGGCTTGTGGGAATCTGAGTTCAATATTCGCCTTGTCAGCTGCGATAAGTGCGGCGACGACGCTTCCGACGCTTCCGCCAGCGAGAAAGTGTGCTTCGAGGTCATCAAGCGAGAGCGTTAGTCCTGCCTTGGTTGCGTTGATTTGTGGTTCGACAATTGCGGCGGGTGGTACACGGCGCAATCGCATTGCGACGAGGTCAAAGATTCCTACTTTAACGCCTGCTGCGATAGCAGTAATCCAGAGCCCGATTGGAACGAGCCAGCTGAGGATGAGTAGAAACAGGACCAGTAGGACAGCAATAATTGCGACAATTGGTGACATATCTATTTCTCCATTGAGATTGCGCGATTTCTCAATCGCGCGTAGAGCAGCAGGTTACTGTTCATTAATATTTAGGTTGCCTTCGCGGAATGCGTTTGCGAGGGATCGTGGGACTTCAGATTCAGCCTCAACAACCTTTGCTCGCATCGCCTGAACGTTTGCGGTCATCTGTTGTTTTTGGGCGACTGCCATGGCGCGGCGTTCTTCTGCCTTGGCTTGTGCGACGACGAGGTCTGCCTCGGCTTGTTCAGCTTGAAGTTCTGCGCCGATGTTTTTTCCGACGTTAACATCAGCGATGTCAATAGAGAGGATTTCAAAAGCGGTGCCTGCGTCAAGTCCACGGTCTGAAACGGTTTTTGTGATAATGTCTGGGTTTTCGAGGACATCTTCATAGGTTTCGGATGCGCCGATTGCGCTGATAATGCCTTCGCCGACCCGTGCGATAATTGTCTCCTCACCGGCTCCGCCGACCAGTCGATTGATGTTGGTTCGGACTGTGATACGGACGGTTGTTATCAGTTCGACACCGTCTAAAGCGAGTGCACTGATACGAGGGGTGGTAATCACGCGCGGATTGACACTGACCTGAACAGCTTCAAAGACATCCCGTCCAGCCAAGTCTATAGCGGCGGAGCGTTGAAAGTTGAGCTCGATTCTCGCTTTATCTGCTGCGATGAGTGCGCTGACGACATTCAGGACGTTACCACCGGCGAGATAATGTGCTTCTAATTCGGCGGTTACGGCCTTCAGCCCTGCTTTGTGTGCACTGATTAACGCTTTCACAATGATATTTGGATTCACTCGCCTGAGACGCATCCCGATGAGGTCAAGGATTCGGAGTGGTACCCCTGCAGCGACAGCGGCGATCCAGAGTCCGAAAGGCACGATCCAAAAGAATATAATGATGAAAATTAGGATAACAAGGGCGATTCCCCCTGTAAATAGGTCACTCATTTATTTTCCTCCTACGAATAGTTATTAGTTGTCAGTTATCAGTACGCTGCGCTTTCAGTTTTCAGTTAAAGAGGTATATTGTGGCAGTAGCAGGAAAGGTAACTCCCACAATCTGGTAACTGACTACTGAAAGATTTTTTCGCAGAAAAAATCGCACTGAAAACTGATAACTATTGTAAACTACGAACGACGACACGACTTCCTTCTACAAAAATCACTTCAACATCTGTCTGCGGTGCGACGAATTCGCCTTGTGTAACAATATCGACGCGGTGTCCATTGATTAATGCTGCACCTGCGGGTCGCAAAGGCGTAAGCGTTTTCCCGGATTTCCCGACGAGGCTTGTCAATTCGGAAGGTGGTGCTTGGAACCCGTCTTCCTTATTTTCGGTTGCGCTGAGTATGAACGTTTGAATGACGGGTGTTCTGCGCAAGAGTGATAGCACGATGATCGCTAACGGAATGACGAGTACCAACGTTATCCCCGTAGTCGTGAGTGCTGTCTGCAGATTGTATTCCGACCACGCGACACCGAAACCTATCAGTATAAGTAGACAGCCCGGTATACCTGCTATCCCGAATCCTGGGAGAATCAACAGTTCAATAAATACGAGCAGAATCCCGAGGCTGATGAGAAATATTAGAAACCACATAGTTGTCCCCCTTATGTATGGATTAAGAATCCTCAACTGCCTCTACGAAAACTTTAGATCCTTCGACTTCGACGACTCTGATACTCCTATTGGCTGGAATGAAATCACCGACGGTGATAACATCGACCCTTTTACCCTCGATTTTCACTGTTCCGGAGGGGCGGAGCGGTGTCAAGGCGGTTCCAGATTTTCCGAGGTACGCCTGAAAATCTTCTGGACTCGATGCGTGATACCCCCTTTCTGCATCCATGACGGTTGACAGTGCGAACCGTTGGAAAATCGGCGTTTCAGGTAGGAGAAATACAGCGAGCATAGCGAGTATCGAAGTCATAATCACTGAGATAGAGAGCCATAGAACTGCGGTGCGTAAGTTGTAAGCGCCATCGAAAACAAAGAAAACGCTCCCCAACATCATAATAATCCCCAAGATTCCTGCGATACCGAAACCGGGGATCACAAAGACCTCTAATGCGATGAGTGCTATTCCGAGCAGGAAAAGCAGAAAAGCCCATCCTGCATCGATTCTCGTCAGCGTGTGTCCGCCGAAGAAGAGTCCTATGCAGATGAGACCGATGAGACCGGGAACACCGAACCCCGGGGATCGGATCTCTATAAAGATGCCGAGGATTCCTAAGGAGAGCAGGAGCGAACTGATAAAGGGGTTCGTGATAAAGAAGACAACCCTATCGGTGAGTGTTGCCCTAACTTTTGTGACACTTGCGTCGGCGAGGTTCTTGAGACGGTTGACTTGTGAGACCCCGTATTCGCGTTGCCGTTGCATGATGTCTTCTGCGGTCAGCGGCATTATGATGCCAGCGACTTCAACGATCTCGTACTGTGTCAACAATTCTGTGAGGGTCTCTGCTTGTGCGTCTGCGAACCCGTATTCGAGTGCTTGCTTGGTGGAGAGTGTGAGCAATTTTCCTTGGGCACAGAGGATTTCCATGTCTTCGCCTAATTCTTCACGTTCAGCGTATTCTTCGGGAAGAAGGTTGATGATTTGCCCATTGTTGAGTTTGACGAGTACCAGTTCTTTATCGACCATAGCTTCGGCGATGTCGGGGTTCCGATTTTCGCGTTCTGCGGTTGCTCGGATGGTTCCTTGTATATAAGAGATGGCTTTTTCACCGACTTCTTGCCCTTGAATATTAACGGGTGCGGAATCGCCGATGGTACCGCCGGAAGTCATTACAATCTGATTGCAGGCGATAGAGATCATGGCACCTGCTGAGATCGCCTGTCGGTTAACGAAAGCGATTGTCGGGATTTGTGTCCCTTGTATTGCGCGGATGATATTTACAGCGGAATCGACTCTTCCGCCGGGTGTATCGACATCAAAGACGATTGCATCCGCCCCGGCTTGTTCTGCTAATTTGATGCCGTCACTAATATAGGCATTGATGCCGCTTCCGATCTCGTTGCGTATATCAATCACGTACACCGATGCGTTATTATCTTGAGCGGATAGACTGCCGTTTCCGAAAAGACATCCGAATGTTAAAAGGAGTACATAACCGAGCAGATTCGTTTTGCGTCTCATGCGTCACCTCAGATGCGGGGTTACAAACCCCGCCTGCAATAGGTCAGATGCGGGGTTACAAACCCTGAAGAAACACCCCAGCAAAAACCCTGCAATAGGTCAGATGCGGGGTTTCAAACCCCGAAGAAACACCCCAGCAAAAACCCTGCAATGGGGTCTTATTTCAAATCACAATTTCTAAGCTCAGTGAAAATCGTGCGCTGCGTCCGTTCTATTTTACAACTGTTATCAATGAATCGTCGTCATTAATTATATCCTAAGGTTGCTTAATACGTCAAGACGATTTGTATTTTGAACCAGGGTTATTTAGTTTTAAACAAATTGTCGGGTTGTCTCAATTTTTGGATTTTCCTTTTCAGTCCCGGTGCGGTTACAAACCGCACCTACCGGGCCTGGGGTGTCAAAATTGAATTAAAAAGTCGAAAACTAAATCGTCCTGTATTTTGAATCGGAACTGTTTCAGTTTTCGGCTTTCATCAACGAAGTCGAGATATAGAAGACATTCGGACAGGTTTTAAATGTGACGTTTAGTGTGACGTTTGTAACGTCACAGTGACGTGCAGAATCCAGATGTGGCGTGGAAATGTGACGTAATTTCGTGTTTTTTTACGGATCGGATTCCTCTCAGTGTGTTCGGTAGCGTCTGGGTGCTTAGGTTGAAGTCAACTCTTCGCGGATCCAGGCGTGAAGGATATGGTTTAGGATTAAATGGACATCTTCAACGGGACCGTAGAGGTTGCTGTCTACGACGACGTTTACATCACAAATTTCTGCCAATTTTCCGCCTCCGAAGCCGCTCCATCCGACTGTTTTGCATCCGATTTCACTGGCGTATCGCATTGCGCGAATCACGTTCTCGGAGTTCCCACTTGCGCTGATACCGATAACGACATCCTCTGGATTTACGAGGTTTTTTAGCTGCTCGATGAAAACGTCTTCGTAAGACACATCGTTGGACCATGCGGTCATCGTTGCGACGTTATCTGTTAGGCTGATGACGCGAAAGCGGGGTTTGCCGGGTACACTTGTGCCTTTTCCTAAATCACAGGCGATGTGCGATGCTGTGGAAGCACTTCCGCCGTTGCCGATGACAAAAATCTGTTTTTCGGCATAATATGCCTCCATAATTGCCTCTATGGAAGCCTTAACATCTGCGAGTGTGAGTCGCTCCAAAACGCCTTGAAGATGCGAGATGTAGTTCTGAATTCTTTCCATTTTAGTGTTTTAGTTTCCTTTCTATGGGGTTGCCAGTTCTCAGTACAAAGATCGCGAGCACAGCTCGCTCCTACCAGAAAATGTGTGTGTAAATTTCAAATGACTAATGCGATGGCGGCGAGGTCGCCTAACGCCTCGCCTAATTGTGCGGGTTCGATTTTGACTGCCTCTGCGGGACGTGTCATTGCGAATTCTGCTACGGTTTTCCTGATGGGATTGAGTAACAGGTCCCCTGCAGCGACTGCGATTGTTCCCAATAAAACGATGTCTGGGTTCAGGATATTGACCAGATTTGCGATGCCCCATCCCATATAATATGCGGTTTCGTCAACGAGTTGCAAAGCCAAGGTATCTCCTGTCCGCGCTGCTGCGAGTACATGTTCCGATTTGACGGTTTCGATGCGTCCCTCGGCAAGTTTTAGGAGTTCGGTGGTTGCTATTTCTTCCGTTTCGAGTTGTTTTCGTATCGCTGCTTGTGCGCGGCGTGCGATGGCGGGGCCGGAACAGAGTGCTTCAAGACATCCGCGTTTGCCGCATCCACACGGCGGTCCGTGGGGTAGCAGTATCTGATGCCCGACCTCGCCAGCAGTGTCGTTGGCACCGTGGTAAATCTGTCCATCAATAACGATGCCGCCACCGATTCCGGTGCTCATTGTCATATAGAGGAGCGCGTTGTACCCGCGTCCGCCGCCGAACCTATACTCTGCGAGTGCGCTGGCATTTGCGTCGTTCTCAATGGTTACCGGGACTCGAAATTCGGATTCAAGTTTCGCTTTGAGCGGCAGTGCGTCCCATCCGGGTAAATTGGGTGGTGAATAGACGACTCCGGTTTTTGTATCCAAGGGTCCGCCGCAGCTGACACCTATCGCTGAAATTGCGTTCTGCTCTAAACCTGTGAGTTCAACGGTCTCACGTACCATAGCAAAGAGCAATTGGAGTGCGTATTCTGGACCTCGTTCCGCGAGCGTCGGTTTCCGTACTTTGCTGAGGATGTGTCCGGTGCTATCGGCGACGACGGTGGCAAGTTTCGTACCGCCGATGTCGATTCCGACGACGTGTGTCTTCATAGTTGATAATTCAGGTTGCGTAGTGCTGGATAAATCTGTTCGTACGCTTTTAACTTTTCATCATACTGCTGAGCGATTTCTTCTCTCGGATAGTAGGTGTCGCGTGGCGTGACTAACTGTTCGACGGCTGCTTCAACGGAGTTATACTTGCCGATGGCTGTGCCGGAGAGGATGGCAGTTCCGAGACAGACCCCTTCGGATATATCGAGTGCGATGACTTTTTTCCCGAACATATCGGCTTTGAGTTGTAGCCATTTTTCAGATTTCGCGCCGCCGCCGATTGCTCGGACTTCGTTTATGACCACACCTGCGTCCTGCAACATAGCGAGGTTCTGTTTAATTTCGTAGCTAATGCCTTCGAGGATCGCTTTGACGAGTTCCGCCTTTGTTGTTGAAAGCGTTAGTCCGACAATCGCGCCTTTTGATTCTAAATCAAGTGCGGGTGTCCCCGAACCGGTGAAGTGTGGCAGTACCATCGCTGTTCCGGGTGCATCGGGAATATCCTCTAAGAGTATATCGTAGACATCGCGTCCTTCTGCTGCTGCTTGTGCGGTTTCCGTCTGTGCGAGGGTGTCTCTATACCATCGCAGTACAACGCCGCCGCTGGATACAAAACCGAGTGTGACGTACAAGCCTTCAACGACGTGCGGGTAGCAAGCGAAATTCCCGTCAATCATCTGCTGATTGATGACAGGTTCTGTGAAAGCGGGTGCGATGCATTCGACGGTTCCTGTAGCGTCCATCACCTCGCCGCTCCGGATGATACCTGCCCCTAAGGCACCGCAGGGTTGGTCGTGTCCACCTGTAACACAGACGACACCTTTCGGGAGACCGAGTTCGTCAGCGATTTTGGCACTGACTTCACCGATGACAGTCCCTGATGGTGCGGTCTCTGGGAAGAGGGCGGCATCGACATCTGCTAAGTTGAGCATCTTTTCTGACCAGCATTTATTGATGATGTCGAAAGCCATCGTGCGTGCAGCGAGTGAGTAGTCCACGACGGGCGGAATACCGAGTTTGAAGTAGACGAAATCTTCAAAACCGAGGAATTTGGATACCTGTCGATAGATGTCGGGTTGGTTCTGTTGTATCCAGATCAGTTTCGCGAGTGTATGGATGTCGCTGATTGGCATCCCGGTGATTTGCATCACTTCGAGAGGCGTTATCTCTTGCTTTAATTGGTCACAGATGCCTGCTGTGCGAGCATCGAAAGTTGTAATAGCATTGGCTAAAACCTGTCCGGTGGCGGAGACCGGTGTAACGGCTTCACCTTGTGAGGCGACACTGATCGCCTCGATCGGGTCGGATTTCGTCTGTGCGGCGACCTGTTGAATGCCGGTAGCGATATTTTGCCAGACGACATTTGCGTCGAGTTCCGACCAACCGGGTTGCGGGTGGTTCAACGGATATTCGCCGTACGCTTGTGCGAGAAGCGTCCCATCCTCACGGAACGCGATGACTTTGCACCCTGTCGTGCCAACATCAATTCCCAAAAGACTCATGACTTTATTTTCTCCTTAAGGTACAAGATATTGGTATGATATAACAGGTTGCAAATTAATGCAAGTGTTGGTTTTTGGTTCAGGACTTACGCAAAATGTTACCACGGGAAATGTAACGTTTTTACATTTTTATATTCAACGTAATATTCTTCGGCAAATCTGCTGCTAACTTTGCCATATAATCCTTGGTTATCTGTTCCTTCACCTGATTCAAGGTTTCAGATAGCCAGATTACCAAATCTCTGAGTGTTCCGTATTGGTCTATATTGAAGCTATACATCTCACCGTTGATGACGAGTTCTAAGGGTCCGCCATCTTCGGTATTTTCTGAAGAGATATCTTCGGGAGATGGAACCCTTGTTTCTTCCGCGTCAGTAGATTTGAACAGTGTCATCGAATCGCGAATGTGTGTCTCAATCTGATTGGCATCGAAACCGTTGTCGGCAGCGTGGGTGACTGCATCTGTGATGATATTCATCGGAATGTGGAGTTCGCCTAACAACCAATCTGTCGTTACAATGTACGCTTTTCCGTTTCGCGTGTAAGTCGTCATTTTTTGCCTCCTTTTCAAAACAGGACTTACGCAATTTTGACTGCAGCCCGTTCTGTTAGATGAGAATTTTCGGAAAACACAGTGGTCTCCTGCCACAAACTGGAAAGTTTTGCGGCGTACTCGCCCAGATGCGAAGTGCATCGTGCTACAAAAGAGCAGTATGCGTAAGTCCTACAAAAGTTGTCGTGTCGAGTCGTATCTTGTTAGGTATCCAAATCAGGGACCTAAAAACCGAGATAACCGACTGTGTGATTTGTGCCTAATAGTTCTATTTTTGTTAATTTAGAACTATATATTTATTTTTAGATTATATATGATAACCTATATAATTTAGAAATGCAAATTTTTTTAGAAAAAAAGTTGATAGGTTGACAAAATATGAGGTTTTGAAGTACAATTTAGAGTAACTGATATTTTCTGGCATTTGGGTGAAGATATTTGACAGCAATAAGGAGATTGATATGCTAACGCAAGAACAGGTTGATTTTTACAACGAGAACGGCTATCTCAAGGTCGATCAGCTTTTCACAGTAGAGGAAACGAAAGACCTGGCATCCGAGATGGTTCGGATTATCAATAACTGGGGACAGGAGACGATCGGTTGGCCTGGTCCTTGGCGTACACGTTATCTTAAAGAAGAGGATCAGCAGACGACGAAGGCGGTGTTTATGCACAACCCGCACTTCTACTCTGCGACATGGGGTAGGGTTATTTTTCACGAAAGGTTGACGGGTGCTGTGCAGTCGCTTATCGGCGATACGATCCAGTGGCATCATACGGTGCTACATGCGAAGCCTCCAGAGAAAGGTACTCCGTTCCCGATGCATCAGGATTATCCGTTCTATCCACACGATGGACTCGATTTCGTTGATTGCCTTGTCCATCTTGACGATGCGCCGTTTGAGAGTGGTGCCCTGCGGGTGGTTCCCGGTAGTCATAAAGAGGGTCCGCGTGAACATATCACGGGTGCGGGGACTGCGCCACACCTTCCGACTGATAAATTCCATCCGGATTTCATTGACTCGATTCCGGTGCCTGCGAAGGCGGGGGATGTTATCTTTTTCAGTTATTGTCTTATTCACTGGTCGGAGGTCAATAGAACGGATCAGTGGCGGAAAGCGGTTCGTTTTGGGTATCATAAACCGGAGATGCGTCCCGTCGGACGTGCGCCGGAGGAACCGTATAACAACATCATGGCAGGCGGGTTCAAAGCGAATCCGACCTCCGAAGAGGTAATGGCTTAGGACGCACAATTTACGTATTGAAAAGGCGGTGGCGAGGTAGAAGTTGATTCCGAAGTATGCGAAGGGGTCCGCCTCGCCAACGAAAATGTGATGTTATCTATTTTCTGTAGACGTTTTTATATTTTTTTCTTGCTGAGTCTGTGTCTGGTTTGCGCGATGCAGGCTGCTGCCGAGGAAGTTTCGCTCGCTGAACAGATATTCCAAAGGTACGAGTCACTCTTACTGCGCGAAGATGTCTATGCGGAATTACCGACAGTTCTCATAGAACTCAAAAAACCGGAGAATCAATCTCTTTTAACACCTGCAACGATAACAGTGGTGCTGGATGATCCGGACATTCTCAAGACCCTTATACCGGATATAAACGACGAGTTTATAACATTGATAAAAGAGGATGCTGATATCCGAGGAATGCTGAGTGATCCAGACGTTCAGACGCTCCTTCAAGACCCGATGGCGATTGATGAACTTGCCCTTCTACTTGAAATAGAGAAAGCGGTGCTTGCGCCAATCATTTATGAAAGACATCGCTCTCTTTTTCAACGAGAAGATATTCGGGAATTACTGACCGATGTTCTCATAATATTGAAGGACCCAGAGTTACAAGAACTTTTGCAACCGGCTACAATCAAGCTGATCGCTGAGGATCCAGATCGCCTCAAAATACTTGTCCCCGATATTGATGATAAGTTTATAATGCTCCTGAAGGACGACTCTGGTGTTCAGGCACTCATTAACGATCCGGATGTCCATACGTTGCTCCAGAATCCGATCGAAATTGACGCGCTTGCGAGACTCTTGCGCATCGAGCCGAGTACAAGTACTGTTAGCATAATGCCTGCATCAATTACGTCTCCTGATGCTGGAGAACGGTTTACGATTTCTATAGACATCGCTGATGCTGAAAACGTGGCGGGTTATCAAGTAGCACTTCAATTCGATTCGGAAGCCGTCCGGTATATTGCATGGGAACAGGGCACATACCTTGAAGGCGAACTTTTTAATCTTCCTGCGGAAATTGGCACGAACGAAATTTCTTTTGCTTCAACGGCTGGTATGGCATCAAGTGCTGCAGAGGGAACGCTCTTGACGATAACGTTTGAAGTGGTAGCAATAAAAGCGTCAACGCTTTCCTTAACGGAGGTGGTCCTTGCGAGTGGGTCTGGCACAGAACTTCTGGTGATGACGCAGAATGCGGAGATCGTGGCACCGATGAGACCTGCGTGGGATGTCAACCAGGACGGTGTTGTGAATATTCTGGACTTGACGTTGGTGGCATCGCATTTCGGGGAGAAGGGAGATATAGCTGCGGATGTTAATGGGGACGGTGTTGTGAATATTCTGGACTTAACATTGGTGGCGGTGCATTTTGGGGAGTAGGTAGGAAATTTTTTCTTGACTATTTTTCCTACTTTTGTTATGATGTTGTCATTCATAGATAATACACTGCAACGCGGTTGAGAGAGGTTTCCGTCAGTACCAGCACCATTATACATAAAAAACCCTCTAATGATGAAGTACGCTCAGGTTTAATCCAAACGATAGACCTTGCCTGAGCGGAAACTTACCCATAACAGAATAAGTTAAACGTTTTTTTAAGGAGGAAGAGAAAAATGAGATTCAGATTGGTGTGGACTGGGATAGTTGTCCTATTTATTGCAGGTGTATTAACTCTCTCAAGTGATGCTATTTTGGACCCTGAAACCATCGTAGGCATGTGGAAATTTGATGACGGTAAGGGTGATACTGCCAAGGATTCTTCTGAAAACGAGAACGATGGTACACTCATGAGTAACCCGAAATGGGTGGACGGCATGTTTGGCAAGGCTCTTGAGTTCGATGGCACAAATTTTGTGGATATGGGAAATGATGCCTCGCTACAGTTCGATGGAGATGTAACAATCGTTTGTTGGGTTAAACCTGAAAGCGTAAGTGCCGGTCGCCAAAACATCGTTTGCAAATCGTATGGTGGTGAAGGCTGCTTAACGCAAGAAATAGATGGCCGGTTGAGTTTTTATTGGGGTGATTGTGGTGCAAATTGTGAGCCTTATGTAGAGGTGGCGAGACCGGCTGCCGGTACTTTCGTAGATGACGAATGGATTCATGTCGCTGAAGTCCGAGATGTCGCTAAACGCGAGTATAGGATGTACAAAGACGGTGAGGTCACGGGTCAAGATAAATGGGTAAAGTGTGGGGCTCACCCGTGCGGAGACTCCAGCCCCAGTGATCTGAATTTGCTCATCGGTTCTGGCTATGCTGGTAAATACAGAGGTATCATTGACGATGTCGCTATCTTTAATGTGGTGCTGAGTGAAGATGAGATTAAGGACATTATGGATGAGGGATTGGATACGGTTTTTGACGTTTCCCCGACTGACAAACTCACCACTACGTGGGCAGCGATGAAAAAATAGTAAGTGTACGACAAAAAGGCAAGAACAGATTGTTCTTGCCTTTTTTATTTTTTATTACAACGCATGAGAAAGCGGGATTACAAACCCTGAAGAAACACCCAGCAAAAACCCTGCAATGAAGTTTGCGTAAGTCTTAGTTAGGCTTTGTAAAATTCAACCGTTGTTCCTGCCATATCTTCTACCTTCTCTATCAATCTCTGCCTTTCGTCGTCTTCCATACCGGTGAAGTTTTTCGCGATGTCGATTTTCTCTTGCATCTGCTTCGCGTTGTCTGGACCTGTGACGAGTGTGCTGACGGGCAGTGCGAAGACGAATCGCACGGCTTCGGAGACGCTGACGCGATCTGGAACGACTTTCGGGTTCGTCCCGTGTCGTCCGTGCTGCGTGCCACCAAAAAATCCACCGTTCGCCAACGATTTCATTCCAATCACACCGATGTTGCGTTCTATAAGGGTCGGTACGACTTTTTCGATGAAACTTTCATAACTTATATCGGTAAGGTTCACCGCGAGTTGACATGCGTCGAAAATATCGGTTTTTTCGAGGACACGTTGATGGGCGGCGGGACTTGAGTGTCCTGTGAAGCCGATATACCGGACTTTTCCGCTTTCCTTTGCTTCGACCATAACATCAAAGATACCATTTTCGATGCGTTCATCGACATCAGCGGGGTTTCGTACGGCGTGTACCTGCCAGAGATCGAGCCTGTCGGTATTCAGGCGTGTGAGTGAAGCTTCGAGGTGTGTCCATGCTTGATTTGCGGTTCGCGCTGTTGTCTTTGTCATCAGAAACACATCATCGCGATACTTCGGCACGAGAAGTTTTCCGAGTCGGCTCTCGCTGCCCCCGTTTTGATAAGTTTCTGCGGTATCAAAGAATCGGACACCCCCTTCAAGGGCGGTTTCGATTGTTTTCTGTGCTTCGGCTTCCTGCATATCACCGATATGCCAACCACCGACAGCGAGTACTGTCACAGCCTCTCCGGTTCTACCGAGGCGGCGTGTCGGCAGGAGGGTTCCGAGGCGGTCACTGGCGACTTCTTCTGCACCGGCTTCAGTGGATGCCGATGATAAAAGGATACCTGTCGTCAAACTCGCCAGCGATTTTAGGAATGCGCGTCGATCAATCATAATTTCTACCTCCGTTGTTTTCTTTTGAAATTTTAACTGATTTCGTGATTTTTGTCAAACATTATAATTCGGGACTTACGCAATTTTGACTGTGGTTCCCTATTCTGTGAGATGAGATTTCTCGGAAAAACCAGCGTTCTACGGACACAAACTAACAGTTTGTGCTACAAAGAACCGCACGCATAAGTCTTATTCTGTGAGATGAGATTTCTCGGAAAAACCAGCGTTTCAAGGACACAAACTAACAGTTTGTGCTACAAAAGAGCAGTATGCGTAAGTCCTAAAATTATTGGACAGGTTATCTTTTTTTCAGTATTCTGTGCGAAATCTAGTGTTCTGTCACATC